>NZ_CP091067.1:6042500-6876563 GCF_021560055.1 Pseudomonas sp. BC42 | reverse complement strand
TTGGTCAATTTTTGTACAGCGGGCCCAGCCCACGGCGCGGCTGGCGCCTGCGGCCAGACGGCCGCTGCGTTGCCGGGTCAACAGCAGCTGGCCGTCGCGCAGCTGTGCGGAATAGCCGCCCAGCCCGTCGAATCCGTCGCATTGGGCAACGGCCAGGGTCAGTTGTTCAGGCAGCGGCCGGTCGAGGTTGCCCGCGTTGCTCAAGCGGATGTCGAACAGGCCGCCCTGTTGTTCCTCCAGGCGGATACCCAGCTCAGCGCTCAGGGCATCGCCCCGGGCCACCGCCCGCAGGGTTTCCAGGCTCCAGGCCCGCACATCACCCTTGAGCGGCAGGCGAAACCAGATCAGACCGGCCAGATGGGGCGGCGGATCGGCACGCAGGGCACGGCCCAGCTGGCTCAATTGCTCGGGGTCGGCCATCAGTTCCTGACGCTCTCCAGCCCGCCGCAGCGGCGCCTCGCTTTCCACCAGGGGCGCGCCCTCGGCCCCGGGGAGCACCGCGACACCGTAGGCGGGCAAGGCCAGATAGAAGGGTTTGGCGCTGATCCGCGCCCAACGCCGGGCCCATTGCTCGGCTTGCCGTGGATCGAACAGGCCCTGCCGAGGATCGCTCACGGCGTGCACCTGGAGCACGCTGCTGTCGACCTTGGCCAGCAGGCCCGGCAACTCGCGACTGTCGAGCCAGGCCGGCAAGGCGGTGATGCTCAGGGGCAGTTGGCTCGGCAGTACAGCCCGCAAGCGCTCAAGCAGCTTGGCGTAGGCGGGCAATCGCGCGCTGCCGGCATCGTGGTCGATCTCGACCCCGGCCGGAGTCAGGCCCTGCTCCTGCCAGTCCACCAGCAGTTGCTGGACCTGACGGATGATCTCGTCCTGATCCAGGGACGGCAGTTGACCGTCGAGACGCACCACCGCGATCAACGGCCGCCCATCCTGCTTGAGCAAGGCGGCGTCGATCCGCGCACGGCTCCAGCCGGCCTGTGGAAAAGCCTGCAGGGCCAGGACCCGGACTGTGGAAAAGTCGGCCCGCGAGCCTGCCAGGGCGTCGGCGTGGGCCGGGGTCCACTGGCGTTGCCAGATGTAGAGTTGCTGGTCCAGCGCCGGCTGAGGGTCATTGCCGCAGGCGTTGAGCAGCAAGGCACTGAGCCACAGGGCAAAGAAACGGAGAACGGCCCGGGGGAGCATGAATCGTTGATTCCCTTTAACGCGAAAAAGACCCTGGAGTGCCGGGTGCGAGGCCAATGCCCGGCCTTGAGATCGCGCCAGCCTACGCAGGGCCGGGGCCGGCGGCAATCGCTGGCGAGGAGTTTTTTTTGCCCTGCTACAGGTCGAGGATCAACGGCGCGGCGTCGTTATCCACAGCCGCCGGAACGGCGCAGCAAATCAGCACCTGACCGGGTTCGGGCTTGTACGCCGGCACCTGTGGATAACTGACCTGGCCGCTGATCAGCCGGGTCTGGCAGGTGCCACAGGAACCGCCACGGCAACTGAACTCCCGGTGCAGGCCGGCGCTTTCCGCCAGTTGCAGCAGGCTGCCGCTGGCGGGCTGCCAGCTCAGCGCTCTGGCCGCCTGCTGGAAACGCACCGGCACAGCGGCGGTGGCCGCCGGCGGCTGGTCGAAGGCCGGCGCCAGGGGATCGGGCCGGCGGCACAGGGTCGAGGGGCCGAAGGTTTCGGCGTGGATCTGCTCATCGTTGATGTCCAGGTCCCGCAGGCTGTCGTACAGATCCTGAGTAAAGGCGCCGGGACCGCAGAGCACGAAGTCGGCACTGTCGACGTCCAGATCCGGCTGCGCCAGTAGCCGTTGAACGTGCAGGCGGCCAACCAGATCGAAGTCGACGCCCGGCCGTGCCTGCGCTTCCGGCTGGCTGAGCAGGCGCAGCACCCGCAACGCTCCCCCGGCCTGCGCTTGCAGGGCTTGCAGCTCGGCGGCAAAGGGTTGCTCGGCGAGACTGCGCGAACTCTGGATCAGCCAGCAAGGCCGGCTGCGGCGAGTGCGCAGGCCCTGGTACACCACCTCCCGCAACATCGATAGCAAGGGAGTGATACCAACCCCGGCCGCCAGCAGCACCAGCGGCCGCGTTGCCAGCGGATCGGCGCTGAAGCGGCCCTGGGGCGACCGCGCCTCCAGCAGATCGCCCACCTTGAGCTGGCGGTGCATATGGCTGGAGAAGCGCCCTTCACGCTTGACGCTGATCCGCAGGAAAGCGTCGGAAGGCGCACTGGACAGGCTGTAGGTACGGATCAGCGGCTGGCCATCGATCGTCAACCGCAACGGCAGGTGCTGGCCCGCCAGGAAGCCCGGCGCTCCGGCAGTGTCGGCCGGCTCCAGGTAGAACGAACGGATGCTGCGGCTTTCGTCCTCGATGCGCGTCACCCGCAGGGGCCGCCATTGCTGACCCAGGGCCGCCGCCCGCAGCCGGGCCTCGGCCTGGGGCCAGTTGCCGGTCAGCAGGCTGTTGGGGGAGAAGGCCTGCAGCTCGCCGCGCAGGGACAGGGCGCCCGGTCGGCGGATCATTTGTTCCGGGTAAAAGCGCCACACCCGCTCGGCACCCTGAAAGGCGGCGATCAGCGGCCCGTCGAGAATCAGCTCGGTGCGCCCGCTGAGCTGCAACAGCTCGCCGCTGCGAAAATCGATGAACAACAAGCCCGCCCGCGGATTGAGCAGCAGGTTGCCCAGGGTGTTGAAGTGCAGGTTGCCGGCAAAGTCGGGAATGGTCAGGCAGTTGCCCTCGACCCGGACAAACCCCGCCTGCCCGCCACGGTGCGACACGTCCACCGAACGCTGGCCATCCAGGTCGACGTAGCTGGCCACGAAGAAGGTGTCGGCAGCGGCGATCAGTGCCCGGGCCGCCGGGTCCAGGTCCTGGCGACGCTGGGCCGGGCGGCTGGCGGGGTCGCTCAGGGCCACCTGCTGCAGCTCGCGCAGCTGGATGTACTGCGGGCAATTGCCGAAGGACTGCTCCACGTTCACGCTGAAACCGTCGCGGTCCAGGTTGCCGATCCGGCCATTGAGGCGGTTGCGCCGCCGGGTATGCAGCTCGATCCCCAGCAAGCCCACCGCCGCCCCCTCGCTCAAGACCAGCGGATCGTCGGCGGCGGGCAGGCTGTCCAGGCGCAACAGATCGGCCTGGGGCGCCTGAGCGAAGCCGGGTGGACCTTCCAGCACGCTCGCCCAGGGATGGCCCTGGTCATCCACCGCCCCCACCAGGATGAATGGCAGTTGCTGGTAGAACTGCCGGTGCTGGTCGGGCATCGCCGGACGGATGACCTTGGCGCCGAAGGCTTGCATGCGCTCGGCCACCCCGGTCAGGGTCTGAAGCTGCCGTTCGCCGGCATGCCAGGGTGATTGGGTGTTCATGGGCAAGCCTCCGCCGGATCCGCCGTCAGGCGCTTTTCAAACCCGCCGCAGTGGACGGCATGGGGACAAAACCGGGCAGCGCCTCGATCCGCGCCAGCCAGGCCCGTACATGGGGGTAAGGCTCCAGTGACACGTTGCCTTCCGGGGCGTGGGCGATGTAGCTGTAGCCCGCGACATCGGCAATGGTTGCCTCCTGTCCAACCAGGAAGGGCCGGCTCGCCAGCTCCTGGTCCATGATCTTGAGCAGGGCGTGGGCCCGGGCGATGACTTCCTCGGCATTGAACGAGGCGCCAAACACCGTGATCAGCCGCGCCGCGGCCGGCCCAAAGGCGATCTGCCCGGCCGCCACCGACAGCCAGCGCTGCACCTGGGCCGCGCCCACGGGATCGCTGGGCAACCAGCGGCCCTGGCCATAACGCTGGGCCAGATACACCAGGATGGCGTTGGAATCGGCCAGCACCACGCCCTGATCATCGATCACCGGCACCTGGCCAAAGACGTTGAGGGCGAGGAAGTCCGCCTGCTTATGAGCGCCCTTGGCCAGGTCGACAAAGATGGTTTCGCTGGGCAGGTCCAACAGGGACAGCATCAGTTCGACCCGATGGGCATGCCCGGAACGGGGAAAGTTGTAGAACTTGATAGGTGGCTGAGACATGGTCGACTCCGCTAACGAGGCGCGGTCGAAGTGCCGCGCTGGGAGCCCTATCTTGATCCCCGGAGAAAAACAACAGAATCACCAGGAATCGCAATCCATCATTTCATCCAGCGCAATAAAGCCGATCAGGGGTTGAGCGAGGGGTGTTGCCGCAGGGTCTGCACGGCGAAGTCGACAAAGCTGCGCACCCGCGCCGGCGCCTTGCGCCCGCCCTGGTACACCACGTGAATCGGCAAGGGCGCCAGCTCGAAGGCCTCGAGTACGATTTCCAACTGCCCCACCGCCACCTTGTCGGCGACCTGATAGGACAGCACCCGGGTCAGACCCAAGCCCAGGCATGCGGCACTGATGGCCGCCTGATTGGCGCTGACCAGCAACCGCGGTTCGGGGCGCACGCTCAGTACCCGGCCGTTGTCATTGAACTGCCAGTTGCGTGTCTGACCAATGGACGAGGGCGCGATCACCGGTGCCTGGCGCAGCTCATCGGGGTGTTGCGGACGCCCATGGGCCGCCAGGAACTGCGGCGCGGCGCACACCACCCGGCGCACCTCGCCGACACGGACACTGTGCTGACCGCTGTCGGCCAGCTCGCCGATGCGCACCGCCACATCGATGCCCTCCTCCACCATGTTCGCCACCCGGTCCAGCAGCAGGGCGTTGACGCTCACCTGTGGATAACGTTGCAGGTAGCGCACCAGCAAAGGCGTGACGAACAGATCGCCGAACAGCACCGGCGCCGTCAGGGTCAACTGGCCCCGGGGCTGAGCATGGACGCCGGCGGCCGAGGCCTCGGCATCCTGGACCTCGGCCAGAATGCGTCGGCAATCCTCCAGGTAGCGTTGCCCGGCATCGCTCAGGTGCACACGGCGGGTGGTGCGCAGCAACAGCTGAGTGCCGATGCGCTGCTCAAGCGCGGCAACGGCCCGGGTCACGCTGGCGGCCGACAGGTTCAGGCGCCGGGCCGCAGCGGCGAAACCCTGCTCCTGAGCGACGCACACGAATACCTGCATTTCCTGGAACCTGTCCATGCCCCACCTCAGCTGCCGGCGCCTGCCCGGTGGGCGCCGCGAGCCCGCAGCATAATCCAGGGCCCGGGCTTCAGGGGATACACCAGGTGCCAACATCGTGCCTATCGAATCCCGGGCACGGGTTGTTCTTGGCAATCAGCCGGTAAGGCTGATCTTCGGTGTAAGAAAAATAGAAGTAGTAGTGCCGATCTTCCCCGTACAGCCAATAGGAAGAAGAGCCCTGATTGATCCGTGTTGGCTCGAAGGTCCAGATGGACGATTCGGCGGGAATGAAGTTGGCCCGATCCATCAACAGCAAGAGGCTGTTGGACAGCACTGGGGTCAGGGCTCCCAGCATCAGGACAGCCAGCATCAGCAGGAGCATCCATCCATGAATCAGGCGAAGTTTCATTGGTTTTCCATTAGCGGGGTAAAAATCCAGGCCTGCGCACAAGTCGGCATTCCTCGGGCCGTCCACTGACATTCGCCGCGGACTCGGAGCATGCAAAACTGTCGCACAAAAATAACCTTGCGCGTGAAGCTCCCGCCCTCCTTCGCTGCAGACTGCCTTTTTGGGCCTTGCCCCTGCCCTGGCGACTCTTTGATAATCCGCGCCCCGGGCCAACCACTGGCCCCAGGGAAGATGCTTGTCGTATCGGAGGCTCAATCTCAGCATGGATGTACAGGCCGCGGCACGTTTGGGCGACGAAATCGCTCATGGATTCGGAGTTGCAGCCATGCTCGCCGGTGCGGTGGCAGGCGCTCTCATTGGCGCGGCCATCATCGCCGCCACCGCGGCAACGGGTGGCCTGGCGGCCGTGGTCCTGGCGGGTTCGGTCGCCGCCGGTGGCCTGTCGATGTTCCAGTTGGTGAAGGGACTGTCGACCATTTTCGATCTGCCCGAACCCGCCACCGGTGAACTCATAAGGGGCAGTCCCAACGTCTTAGTCAATCTGCGCAATGCCATGCGGGCCGGCGAAGACGTGTCCAGTTCCTGCAGCGGCTTTCCCGTCGCGCATCCGCCCTGGCCCTTCCCGGTCACCATCGCCGAAGGCAGCGCCACGGTGTACATCAACGGCAAGCCGGCGGCGCGACTGAGCAGCAAGATGACTTGCGGTGCGCATATCAAGTCCGGCAGCCATAACACCTTCATCGGCGGTCCGACGCTGCAGGTGGAGTTCGTGCTGGATATCGAGGGCTGGCTGCACACCGGCCTTGAGGCGCTGGGCCTGGTCGCCGCCGCCGGTGCACTGGTGCTGGCCGCCATGGCCGGCCTGGCGGCCCTGCTGACCACAGTGGCGGTGGGCGCCGCGATCTATGGCGGCATGGAATTGCTTGGGCAGCTCGGCGACCGGCTCGGCCCGGGCTACCGTGACCTGCTGCAAGGCATGGCCGGCCTGGCGCTGCTCGGCGCCGGGCCGAAAATGGCCAAGGTAAGCGCCGAACGCAATGCGGCGCGACTGGCCAACCAGTCGCAAGTGCTAGAGGTGCGAACGGCCGCGCAGGTCAACGAGGCGATGATCGCCGAGGGCAACTTGCCGGCGTGGTTGGAAGGCACCCAGGTCAAGACCGAGATAGTGCCGCCGGGACGGCAATACCAGATGGTTGTCGCCAAAGGCCAGGCCGAGGCCATCATGCAGGGCAAGCCGGCCTTCGGTGGCTTCGCCGCTCCGGAGCCGATTCCCAGCCAGGCCTATGCGCGGGATAAACTGGTGATCCTCGATCGGTTCAAGACAGATGTGTCCCATGTGATCACCGTCGAAACCACGGCACCGCAAAAGATTCACAGTGGCCTCACCGGTCCGCTGGAGAACTACAAGGGCGGCGTGCAGCAAGTGGAGTTCGTCGGTGACAGGAATCTGAAAATTGTCGGCACGCCTAGTTTGCTGCCTGTGGAGTGAAAGTTGTGATTAGTGATTTCGAGCGAATCCGCGAAGACGGCAAAGTCATCGACGAACACATGACAGTGGACCAGATGATCGCTCTGGGCTGGGGTCCCTGCCGAGTCGTCGAAGCTTGCTGGCGCTGGCAGGATCAGCCCCTGAGCGTGGTCAACAGCCGCGGCCTGCTGGCGATCGTGGTGCCGGATCGGCAGCACCTCGCCATCCTGTGGAACGATGATGACTCCGGGGTGGCGGCGACGCTTTACGTGGTTTCCGGCGACCGCCAGCAACAGATCAGAATTGCCGACCAGTTGCTGATCAATGGCCAGCTCGAGGCAGGTGTCTACAGCTGGTTCGAACAGTTTGCGCACGATTCGCCCAGCATCTTTACCTGCATGTTCAGCCGTCAGCGTGACCAGGCGATGTTCAGGGTGGATATCGACGCATCGACTGGCGACATTGTTTCGGTACAGCATTCGCGCTGAAGGCCATGCCGTCCGCCAGCCAGGCTGCCGGACACGACAAGCGCAGCCGGAAGGTCAAGGCGCATGGCAAAAGGGGAGCCTGGACAGGCTCCCCTTTTTGTTTGCAGTTGCGGTTATCCAAAGCCAGGCACTGCCCGACTGTGGATAACTCACTCCACGGTGACTGACTTGGCCAGGTTACGCGGCTGGTCGACGTCGGTGCCCTTGAGTACGGCAACGTAGTAGGACAGCAGCTGCAGCGGGATGGTGTAGAGGATCGGCGAAAGGATGTCGTGGATGTGCGGCATCTGGATCACGTGGGTACCTTCGCCATTGGTCATGCCGGCTTGTTCGTCGGCAAACACGATCAGCTCGCCGCCACGGGCACGCACTTCCTGCAGGTTGGATTTGAGTTTCTCCAACAGCTCGTTGTTCGGCGCCACGGTGACCACCGGCATGTCGTTATCCACAAGGGCCAGCGGGCCGTGCTTGAGCTCACCGGCCGGGTAGGCTTCGGCGTGGATGTAGGAAATCTCCTTGAGCTTGAGCGAGCCTTCCATCGCCACCGGGTACTGGGCGCCACGGCCGAGGAACAGGGTGTGGTGCTTGTCGGCGAACAGCTCGGCGGTCTTCTCCACCACGCCGTCCATGGCCAGGGCTTCGCCCAGGCGGATCGGCAGGCGGCGCAGCTCTTCCACCAGTTCGGCTTCGACGCCGGCGGCCAGGGTGCCACGTACCTGGCCCAGGGACAGGGTCAGCAGCAACAGGCCCACCAGCTGGGTGGTGAAGGCCTTGGTCGAAGCCACGCCGATCTCGCGCCCGGCCTGGGTCAGCAGGGTCAGGTCGGATTCGCGCACCAGGGAGCTGATGCCGACGTTGCAGATCGCCAGGCTGGCGAGGAAGCCCAGCTCCTTGGCATTGCGCAGGGCCGCCAGGGTGTCGGCGGTTTCGCCGGACTGGGAGATGGTCACGAACAGGGTGTCAGGCTGCACCACCACCTTGCGGTAACGGAACTCGCTGGCCACTTCCACCTGGCACGGAATGCCGGCCAGTTCTTCCAGCCAGTAACGGGCCACCATGCCGGCGTGGTAGCTGGTGCCACAGGCGACGATCTGCACATTGCGCACCTTGGCGAACAGCTCGGCGGCTTGCGGACCGAAGGCCTGGACCAGCACCTGATTGGCGCTCAGGCGGCCTTCCAGGGTGCGTTGCACCACGGATGGCTGCTCGTGGATTTCCTTGAGCATGAAGTGGCGGAACTCGCCCTTCTCCGCCGCTTCGGCACCGTCACGGTACTGCACCGCTTCGCGCTCGACGGCCTGGCCCTCGATGTCCCAGATCTGCACGCTGTCACGACGGATCTCGGCGATGTCGCCTTCTTCCAGGTACATGAAGCGGTCGGTGACCTGGCGCAGGGCCAGTTGGTCGGAGGCGAGGAAGTTTTCCCCCAGGCCCAGGCCGATCACCAGCGGGCTGCCGCTGCGGGCAGCGACCAGACGATCCGGCTGGCTGGCGCTGATCACTGCCAGGCCGTAGGCGCCATGCAGTTCCTTGACCGTGGCCTTGAGGGCAGTGGTGAGATCGCCCAGGTCCTTGAGCTTGTGGTCCAGCAGGTGGGCGATGACTTCGGTGTCGGTGTCCGAGGTGAACGTGTAGCCCAGGGCACTGAGCTGCGCGCGCAGGGCTTCGTGGTTCTCGATGATGCCGTTGTGCACGATCGCCAGGTCGCCGGAGAAATGCGGGTGGGCATTACGCTCGCACGGCGCGCCATGGGTGGCCCAGCGGGTGTGGGCGATGCCCAGGCGGCCCACCAGCGGCTCGCTGGCCAGGGCCTGTTCCAGTTCGCTGACCTTGCCCGGACGGCGCAGGCGCTCGAGCTTGCCAGCGTTGGTGTAGACCGCGACACCGGCGCTGTCGTAGCCGCGGTATTCGAGGCGCTTGAGGCCTTCCAGCAAAATGGCGGTGATATTGCGTTCAGCAACGGCGCCAACAATTCCACACATGGTTTCTCTCCTAGCTGACAGCCGCGCAAATCAGAGTTATGCCGCGGGCCTGGATTTGGTCGCGGACCTCTAAGGGCAGGCGATCATCGGTAATTAGGGTATGGACGCTGCTCCATGGCAGTTCCAGATTGGGAATTTTGCGGCCGATCTTGTCGGATTCGACCATCACCACCACTTCACGAGCCACTTCGGCCATGACCCGGCTCAACCCCAGCAGTTCGTTGAAGGTCGTAGTGCCGCGGGCCAGGTCGATGCCATCGGCACCGATAAACAGCTGGTCGAAGTCGTATGAGCGTAGAACCTGTTCGGCCACCTGGCCCTGGAACGACTCGGAATGGGGGTCCCAGGTACCGCCGGTCATCAGCAGCACCGGCTCGTGCTCCAGCTCGCTCAGAGCATTGGCCACATTCAGCGAGTTGGTCATCACCACCAGGCCCGGCTGCAGGCCCAGTTCGGGGATCATCGCGGCGGTGGTGCTGCCGCTGTCGATGATGATCCGCGCGTGTTCGCGGATGCGCTGCACTGCGGCGCGCGCGATGGCCTGCTTGTAGAGAGACACCGGTTGGCCGAGGTCGCTGACCAACTCCTGGGGCATGGTGATGGCGCCACCGTAGCGACGCAGCAGCAAGCCATTGCTTTCCAGGGCGGCCAGATCCTTTCGAATCGTAACTTCTGAGGTTTCGAAACGCTTGGCCAAGGCATCAACACTCACTTCGCCCTGTTCGTTGAGCAAGGCGAGGATGTTGTGGCGGCGTTGGGGTGTGTTGCGTTTCGACATGGCGACTTAAGTTTCGATTCGAAAGATAACAGGCGCAATAGAAACCTATGATCGAAACTTCGTCAAGCGGAGGAAGTGAAAAAATCGCAGTTGTCGGGTGGGAAGTTATCCACATTCAGCCAGCTCCTACCGCTGAGCGTAGGAGCCGGCCGACCGGCGAACAGGTCCGCCGCGGTTGTGGATAACCTCAGTCCTTCTTGATCTTCTCCGGCCGTTTCCAGCCATCGATGTTCTTCTGTCGTGCCCGACCCACTGCCAGCTGGGCTGGCGCCACGTTCTGGGTGATGGTGGAACCGGCGGCGGTGGTGGCACCGGACAAGATATCCACAGGCGCTACCAGAGAGTTGTTGGAGCCGATGAACACGTCTTCGCCCAGTACCGTCTTGTGCTTGTTCACCCCGTCGTAGTTGCAGGTGATGGTGCCGGCGCCGATGTTGGTGCGCGCGCCGATCACTGCGTCGCCCAGGTAGGTCAGGTGGCCGGCCTTGGCGCCCTGGCCCAGGTGGGCATTCTTCAGTTCGACAAAGTTACCCACATGGGCACGGGCCTCCAGCACGGTGCCGGGACGCAGGCGAGCGAACGGGCCGGCATCGCTGCCCTCGCCCAGTACCGCGCCATCCAGGTGGCTGTTGGCCTTGATCACCACGCCCTTGCGCAGGGTGCTGTCCTTGATCACGCAGTTGGGGCCGATCACCACGTCGTCCTCGATCACCACCCGGCCTTCGAGAATCACGTTGATATCGATCAGCACGTCGCGGCCGACCGTGACTTCGCCACGCACGTCGAAACGCGCGGGGTCACGCAGGGTCACGCCCTGGGCCATCAACCGGCGCGCGGCGCGCAGCTGATAGTGGCGCTCCAGCTCGGCCAGTTGCTTGCGGTCGTTGGCGCCCTGCACTTCCATCGCGTCGTGGGGCTGTTCGGTGGCAACGATCAGGCCGTCGCTGACCGCCATGGCGATCACGTCGGTGAGGTAGTACTCGCCCTGGGCGTTGTTGTTGGACAGACGGCCGGTCCAGTCGCCGAGGCGTTGGCCGGGGACCGCAAGAATCCCGGTGTTGCCCTCGGTGATCGCGCGTTGGGCCTCGTCGGCATCCTTCTGCTCGACGATGGCGGTGACCTTGCCACTGGCATCACGGACGATGCGCCCGTAACCGGTCGGGTCATCCAGCTCGACGGTGAGCAGGCCCAGTTGCTCCGGCCCCGCTTGCTTGAGCAGGCGCTGCAGGGTCTCGACTTCGATCAGTGGCACATCGCCGTAGAGGATCAGCACCGTGTCGGCCGTGATGAACGGTACGGCCTGGGCCACGGCGTGGCCGGTGCCCAGCTGCTTGTCCTGCAGCACGAAATTCAGATCATCGGCCGCCAGGCGCTCGCGCACCGCATCCGCACCGTGGCCGATCACCACGTGGATGCGCTGTGGATCGAGTTGCCGGGCGCTGTGGATAACATGCCCGAGCATGGAGTTGCCGGCGACCGGGTGCAGCACCTTGGGCAGCGCCGAACGCATGCGAGTGCCTTGACCCGCGGCGAGGATAACGATTTCGAGAGACATGACTGGCTACCAATCCTGGGGGGTCGGCGACTGCGACCAAGGGGGGGTGAATGGCGGAAAATAAAAAGGGTAGCCGAGGCTACCCTTTTTAAGCAATCACACAGAAAGCCTGCGACTTAGCCGCCGAACTTCTTGCGGATCTGCTGGACGGTACGCAGCTGAGCTGCGGCCTCGGCCAGACGTGCAGCAGCAGAACCGTAGTCGAAATCTGCGCCTTTTTCATTCAGGGCCTTCTCAGCAGCCTTGACGGCTTCCTGAGCGGAGGCTTCGTCCAGGTCGGCAGCACGTTGCACGGTGTCGGCAAGAACCTTGACCATGTTCGGCTGAACCTCGAGGAAACCACCGGAGATGTAGAACACCTCGGTTTCCCCGCTCTGCTTGATCAAGCGGATCGGACCTGGCTTCAGGTTGGTGATCAGCGGTGCGTGACCCAGAGCGATACCAAGATCACCCAGCTCACCGTGCGCAACCACCATCTCCACCAGACCGGAGAAGATTTCCCCTTCCGCGCTGACGATATCGCAATGGACTGTCATAGCCATCTGCTTGCCTCAACCTAAATTAGCGCCCGTTGCCGGGCGCCGGGATTACAGTTTCTTGGCTTTCTCGATCGCTTCTTCGATGCCGCCGACCATGTAGAACGCTTGTTCTGGCAGGTGGTCGTAGTCACCGTTGAGGATGCCTTTGAAGCCAGCGATGGTGTCTTTCAGGGAAACGTATTTGCCTGGAGAACCAGTGAAGACTTCAGCCACGAAGAACGGCTGCGACAAGAAGCGCTGGATCTTACGAGCACGGGATACCAACTGCTTGTCGGCTTCCGACAGCTCGTCCATACCCAGGATCGCAATGATGTCCTTCAGCTCTTTGTAACGCTGCAGTACGTACTGAACGCCGCGAGCGGTCTCGTAGTGTTCGTTGCCGATCACGTTCGGGTCCAGCTGACGGGAAGTCGAGTCCAGTGGGTCTACCGCTGGGTAGATACCCAGGGAAGCGATGTCACGGGACAGAACGACGGTGGCGTCCAAGTGGGCGAAGGTGGTCGCTGGCGACGGGTCGGTCAAGTCGTCCGCAGGTACGTATACCGCTTGGATCGAGGTGATCGAGCCTTGCTTGGTCGAAGTGATACGTTCTTGCAGAACGCCCATCTCTTCAGCCAGGGTCGGCTGGTAGCCTACTGCGGAAGGCATACGGCCCAGCAGTGCGGATACTTCGGTACCGGCCAGGGTGTAACGATAGATGTTGTCGACGAACAGCAGAACGTCGTTACCTTCGTCACGGAACTTCTCGGCCATGGTCAGGCCGGTCAGCGCTACGCGCAGACGGTTTCCTGGTGGCTCGTTCATCTGGCCGTAGACCAGAGCAACCTTGTCCAGAACGTTGGAATCCTTCATCTCGTGGTAGAAGTCGTTACCCTCACGGGTACGCTCACCCACACCGGCGAACACGGAATAACCGCTGTGCTCGATGGCGATGTTACGGATCAGTTCCATCATGTTTACGGTCTTGCCCACACCGGCACCACCGAACAGACCCACTTTACCGCCCTTGGCGAACGGGCAAACCAGGTCAATTACCTTGATCCCGGTTTCCAGCAGGTCGTTGCCGCCTGCCTGTTCTGCGAAGGAAGGAGCTGGACGGTGGATGCCCCAACGCTCTTCTTCACCGATAGGACCGGCTTCGTCGATTGGGTTGCCCAGTACGTCCATGATCCGGCCCAGGGTCGCTTTACCGACCGGTACGGAGATGGCTGCGCCAGTGTTGTTGACGTCCAGACCGCGCTTCAAGCCTTCGGTGGAGCCCATCGCAATGGTACGCACCACGCCGTCGCCCAGCTGTTGCTGAACTTCCAGAGTGGTTTCGGCGCCTTGAACCTTCAAGGCGTCGTAGATGCTCGGTACGCTGTCGCGTGGAAATTCCACGTCGATAACGGCGCCGATGATTTGAACGATACGTCCGCTACTCATAGCTGGATCCTCTGAATATTTGAACCGTTAAACCGCGGCAGCGCCGCCGACGATTTCCGAGATCTCTTGGGTGATCGCAGCCTGACGCGCCTTGTTGTAGATCAGCTGCAAATCGCTGATCAAGTCACCGGCGTTGTCGGTAGCGTTCTTCATTGCGATCATCCGCGCGGCTTGTTCAGCTGCGTTGTTCTCGACCACCGCCTGGTAGACCTGCGACTCCACGTAACGGACCATCAAGCCGTCCAGCAGCTCCTTGGCATCCGGTTCGTAGAGATAGTCCCAGTGGTGCTTGAGTTCTTGATCCGGGGTTGCCTCCAGTGGAATCAACTGCTCCACGGTCGGCTGCTGAGTCATGGTGTTGATGAACTTGTTGGATACCACGGACAGGCGGTCAATCCGGCCTTCCAGGTACGCATCCAGCATCACCTTGACGCTGCCGATCAGATCGTTGATCGACGGCTCTTCACCCAGATGGCTGATAGCTGCAACGACGTTACCGCCGAAGTTGCGGAAGAAGGCCGCACCCTTGCTACCGACCACACACAGATCGATCTCGACGCCTTGTTCGCGGTTTACCGCCATGTCCTTGACCAGGGCCTTGAACAGGTTGGTGTTCAAGCCACCACACAGACCACGGTCACTGCTCACCACGATATAACCGACGCGCTTGATAGCACGGTCGATCATGAACGGGTGACGATATTCCGGGTTGGCGTTGGCCAGATGACCAATAACCTGGCGGATGCGCTCCGCATAAGGACGGCTAGCAGCCATGCGCATTTGTGCCTTGCGCATTTTGCTGACCGCCACTTTTTCCATGGCGCTGGTAATTTTTTGCGTGCTTTTGATGCTCGCAATCTTACTGCGAATCTCTTTTGCGCCTGCCATGTAACACCTATCAGGTTAGCAAGCGGGAGCCTTGCGGCTCCCGCTGCGGCTTACCAGGTTTGGGTGGCTTTGAACTTCTCGATACCGGCTTTCAGGCCAGCGTCGATTTCGTCGTTGAAGTCACCCTTCACGTTGATCTTCGCCATCAGGTCGGCGTGATCGCGGTTGAAGTAAGCAATCATGGCCTGTTCGAAGCTACCAACTTTGGCAATCTCGACGTCCGTCAGGAAGCCACGTTCAGCGGCGTACAGGGACAAGGACATGTCGGCGATGGACATCGGCGCATATTGCTTCTGCTTCATCAGCTCGGTAACGCGCTGACCATGCTCAAGTTGCTTACGGGTCGCTTCGTCCAGGTCAGAAGCGAACTGGGCGAATGCCGCCAGTTCACGGTACTGAGCCAGAGCGGTACGGATACCACCGGACAGCTTCTTGATGATCTTGGTCTGAGCGGCACCACCCACACGGGATACCGAAACACCGGCGTTCACAGCAGGACGGATGCCCGAGTTGAACATGGCCGATTCCAGGAAGATCTGACCGTCGGTGATGGAGATCACGTTGGTCGGAACGAACGCGGAAACGTCGCCAGCCTGGGTTTCGATGATCGGCAGAGCGGTCAGGGAACCGGTCTTGCCAGTCACTGCGCCGTTGGTGAACTTCTCTACGTACTCTTCGGAAACGCGGGATGCGCGCTCCAGCAGACGGGAGTGGAGATAGAACACGTCACCTGGGTAGGCTTCACGGCCTGGTGGACGGCGCAGCAACAGGGAAATCTGGCGGTAAGCCACTGCTTGCTTGGACAGATCGTCATAAACGATCAGCGCGTCTTCACCGCGGTCGCGGAAGTATTCGCCCATGGTGCAACCGGAGTACGGTGCCAGGAATTGCAGTGCAGCCGATTCCGAAGCACTGGCCGCCACGATGATGGTGTTGGCCAGAGCGCCGTTTTCTTCCAGCTTGCGAACCACGTTGGCGATGGTCGATTGCTTCTGACCGATCGCTACGTATACGCAGAAAATGCCGCTGTCTTTCTGGTTGATGATCGCGTCGATCGCCAGAGCGGTCTTACCGATCTGACGGTCACCGATGATCAGCTCACGCTGGCCACGGCCGACTGGGATCATGGCATCGACAGCCTTGTAGCCAGTCTGTACAGGCTGGTCTACCGACTTACGCCAGATCACGCCTGGAGCAACTTTCTCGACCGCGTCGGTCTCGGTGTTGTTCAGCGGACCTTTGCCGTCAACTGGGTTACCCAGTGCGTCGACTACGCGACCCAGCAGTTCCTTACCAACCGGAACTTCGAGGATGCGGCCGGTGCACTTGGCGCTCATGCCTTCAGCCAGAGTGGTGTATGCGCCCAGTACTACGGCACCTACAGAATCTTGCTCAAGGTTGAGGGCCATACCGTAGACGCCGCCCGGAAACTCGATCATCTCGCCGTACATAACGTCGGCCAGACCGTGAATCCGCACGATGCCGTCAGATACGCTGACGACAGTGCCTTCGTTACGGGCTTGGGAGGTCACATCGAGCTTGTCGATGCGGCCCTTGATAATTTCACTTATTTCGGAAGGATTGAGTTGCTGCATTGCTCTGCTGCCCCTTCAAACTCAAGATTTCAATGCTTCGGCAAGGTTCGCGAGTTTGCCGCGAATCGAGCCATCGATAACCAGGTCGCCGGCGCGGATTACGACACCACCAATAAGGCTGGCATCCTCCGCAGCGTGCAGTCGCACTTCCCGGCCGAGCCGTGCACTGAGAACCTTGGCGAGTTTGTCTTGCTGTTCTTGGTTCAATGCGAACGCACTGGTCACATCCACATCCACCGATTTCTCTTGCTCGGCCTTGTACAGGTCGAACAGAGCGGAAATCTCCGGCAACAGCAGGAGACGGTCGTTTTCGGCGGCAACGTGAATGAAATTCTGTGCCTGTGCATCAAACTTGTCGCCACACACTTCGATAAAAGTGTTGGCCTTTTCTGCGCTCGTCAGTCGCGGGGCCTTAAGCACGCGCTGCATGGTGTCATCTTGTGACACCGCTGCAGCCAGGCCGAGCATGGCTGACCAAGAGGCCAGCTGCTGGTGGGCCTGAGCGTGCTCGAAGGCCGCCTTAGCGTAAGGTCGGGCCAACGTGGTCAGTTCTGCCATGATCGCCCTCGCTTAAATTTCAGCAGCCAGTTTGTTAACCAGCTCTGCGTGCGCGTTTTGATCGATTGTGGCACCCAGGATCTTCTCTGCGCCGTTGACTGCCAGGCTACCCAATTGGGCACGCAGCGCGTCTTTGACACCGTTCAGTTCCTGTTCGATCTCGGCCTGAGCCTGAGCCTTCACACGTTCAGCTTCGACACGAGCCTGTTCACGGGCTTCGTCGACGATCTGAGAACCGCGCTTCTTGGCTTGCTCAATGATTTCAGCTGCCTGAGCTTTAGCTTCGCGCAGTTGCTGACCCGCTTTGTCTTGGGCCAGTTCCAGGTCACGAGCTGCTCGGCTGGCAGCGTCCAGTCCATCCGCGATCTTCTTTTGACGTTCGTGCAAAGCAGCAATGACCGGAGGCCAAATGAACTTCATGCAGAACAATACAAAAATTAAGAACGCAACGGACTGGCCAATCAGGGTTGCATTAATGTTCACGCCAACACCTCGCTCGTTCGTTGTCCGTCACACCAATCAACTCGAATACTCGAGTGATTAGCCAGCGAGTTGACCAACGAAGGGGTTTGCGAAGGTGAAGAACAGAGCGATACCAACACCGATCATGGTTACGGCGTCGAGCAGACCGGCAACGATGAACATTTTAACTTGCAGCATTGGAACCATTTCTGGTTGACGCGCAGCGCCTTCCAGGAACTTGCCGCCCAGCAGGCCGAAACCAATTGCGGTACCCAGTGCGCCCAGGCCGATCAACAGTGCAACAGCGATAGCGGTTAGACCAACTACAGTTTCCATCTTTCCTCCCGACTTTTACGTCGTATGGTTTAGGTTTTTTAGATTAAAGCGGTAAAACAAATCGTTTCATCAAGCCCGAGAAGGGCCCCCTCTCGCCGCAACGAGAGGGACATCAGACTAGTCGAGACTGGTCTTAATGGTTCTCTTCGTGTGCCATCGACAGGTAGACGATGGTCAGCATCATGAAGATAAAGGCCTGCAGGGTGATGATCAGGATGTGGAACACAGCCCACGCCCATTGCAGAACCACACCCATGCCGCTGAGCCACAGCAGGCCGCTGCCGAACATCACAGCGATCAGGATGAACACCAGTTCGCCGGCATACATGTTGCCGAACAGACGCAGTGCCAGAGAGATAGGCTTGGCTACCAGGGTCACGAACTCCAGCAGGAAGTTCACCGGAATCAGCAGCGCCTGAACCAGGATGTTCTTGCTGCCGAACGGATGCAGGGTCAGTTCGCCGATGAAGCCGCCGAAACCCTTGACCTTGATGCTGTAGAAAATGATCAGCGCGAACACCGACAGGGCCATGCCCAGGGTGGCGTTCGGGTCAGTGGTGGACACAGCACGGAATGGAATGTGCGGATCGCCCGAGATCAACATGGCCAGTTGTGGAATCCAGTCCACCGGTACCAGGTCGATGGCGTTCATCAGGAACACCCAGACGAAAATGGTCAGTGCCAGCGGTGCGATCACCGGGCTGCGACCATGGAAACTGTCCTTCACGCTGCCATCGACGAAGCCAACCATGACTTCTACGAAGTTCTGCAAAGCGCCCGGCACGCCGGAAGTCGCCTTCTTGGCCGCCATGCGGAACAGAAGAATGAAGATCACACCCAGTGCGACAGACCAGCCGAGGGTATCGACGTGGAATGCCCAGAAGCCCATTTGCTTGGCTTCTGCTGCGGAGTGGGCAAAGCCCCAGCTCCCATTGGGTAGCTGACCGAAGGTCAGGTTCTGCAAGTGGTGCTGGATATAGCCCGAAGCGGTTGTTTCTGCTGACATGGTTGCCTCAAACGCCCTAAGGTCTCGAAAGTCTTGTTCTCATTAGCAGGGGAGCGAACCAGCTGACCAGTTGGGTCAGCACGAAGACGCCGAATACAGCCAGCGGCGCCAATGGCTTCACACCTGCGAACGTCAGTGCAAACAGCACAGCCGTCAAAATCAGTTTGCCCGCCTCACCGGCATAAAAAGACCGGACGATGGCTTGGGCCGCTCGGGCGCCGGAAAACCGAAATGCCCTGTGAGCGAAATACACATTGGGTAGCAAGGCTATCAGTCCTCCGCAAAGGCCTGAGTATCCGGCTACGACTCCACGCCATTGCCAGAGCGCCAGAGCGGCTATCAGTAGAATGACCAACTGAGCCAGTAACACCGGAAAAACCGCCAAGCGATGAAACGGCAAGCGGTTTGGCGTGCGGGTTTCCATCGCTCTTGCTCCTCAAGGGTCGGCTGCCAGAATTCAATAACTTGGCATAATTTGTGCCGACAAAATGCGCGCAGAGTATAGGGGCGGTTCAGCCCCTATTCAACTGCCGGGTAGTGATTTCCGACTGCACGCTACATAAGGAAATGTTTCAGCGGATGTGGGCAAGGACACCTTGCAGCTCGTCCAGGGAGTTGTAGCCGATCACCAACTGTCCCTTGCCCTTCTTTCCGTGGCGGATCTGCACCGCAGAGCCTAGGCGCTCGGCCAGGCGTTGCTCGAGACGGGCGATATCCGGGTCTGGCTTGACCGGTTCAGCAGGCTCCTGTTTTCCACTCAGCCACTGGCGAACCAGGGCTTCGGTCTGGCGTACGGTGAGGCCTCGTGCGACAACATGTCGCGCCCCTTCAACCTGTTGATTTTCCGGCAATCCGAGCAAGGCCCGGGCATGACCCATTTCCAGGTCGCCGTGGGACAGCATGGTCTTGATCACCTCAGGCAAGGCAATCAGGCGCAGCAGGTTGGCCACGCTGACGCGGGACTTGCCCACGGCCTCGGCGACCTGCTGCTGGGTCAGTTGGAACTCCTGCTGCAGACGCTGCAGGGCCACCGCTTCCTCGATGGGATTGAGGTCTTCGCGCTGGATGTTCTCGATCAACGCCATGGCGATGGCGGTTTCATCCGGCACATCGCGAACCATCGCCGGGATGGTTTCCTGGCCAGCCTGCTGGCTGGCACGCCAGCGGCGTTCGCCGGCGATGATCTCGAAACGACCACCACCGATAGGGCGCACCACGATCGGCTGCATCACGCCCTGGGTCCTGATGGAGTTCGCCAGTTCTTCCAGCGCCTGAGGATCCATGTCCCGGCGCGGCTGGTACTTGCCGCGCTGGATCAGGTCCAGGGGCAGGTGCTGCAACTCGCGCTGGTCGGCCTGCACCGCTTGTTCTTCAAGGGCGCTGACAGTCGGACCACTCAACAGTGCATCCAGTCCACGTCCGAGACCACGTTTCTTGACGGCCATGGGGATTCCTTAAGTTGGCTGGGCGGCTGCGGCGCGGGATTGTTTACGTTGCCGGCGAACCATCTCGCCCGCCAGGGCCAGATAGGCCAGCGCGCCACGGGATTGTTTGTCGTACGCCAATGCCGGCATGCCGTAGCTCGGCGCCTCGGCCAAACGGATGTTGCGCGGAATCACGGTGTCGTACAGCTGATCACCGAAGTGTTCCTTGAGCTGTGCGGAAACATCGTTCATCAGGCTCAGCCGCGGATCGAACATGGTCCGCAGCAAGCCTTCGATCTTGAGTTGCGGATTGAGCAGTTCAGCGATGCGCTTGATGTTATCCACAAGGTCGCTCAAGCCTTCCAGCGCGTAGTACTCGCACTGCATGGGGATAATGACCCCATCGGCGGCCACCAGCGCGTTGAGGGTTAGCATCGACAGCGACGGCGGGCAGTCGATCAGAATGTAGTCGTAGTTCTCGCGGATCGGCGCCAGGGCGCTGCGCAGACGGCTTTCCTTCATCTGCATTTCCAGCAGAACCACTTCCGCCGCGGTCAGGTCGCGGTTGGCCGGCAGCAGTTGATAACCGCCGTGCTCGGAGAAGTGCATGGCCTGGGCCAGGTCGCATTCGCCGATCAGCAGGTCATAGACCGAGTTTTCCAAACCATGTTTATCCACACCGCTACCCATGGTGGCGTTGCCCTGTGGATCAAGATCGATCAACAGCACCCGGCGCTTGGTCGCTACCAGGGATGCTGCGAGGTTGATGCAGGTGGTGGTCTTGCCCACGCCACCTTTCTGGTTCGCTATCGCGAATACCTTAGCCATTCTTGCTTGTGTTCCCAATCATGCCGTGCGGCGCAGTATCAGCAGATGGCGTTGGCCTTGGCAACCGGGTACGGCCAAGGCGTGTTCGCTATCGAGGTGGAAGTCTGCCGGCAATGCTAACAGCTCATCAGAGGGATGGACGCCCTTCATTGCCAGCCAGCGTGTATCGCGGTCGCCCAGGTGGCGGGTCCAGCTGGTGAAGTTCTCCATACTGCTGAATGCCCGGGAAATGATCCCGTTGAACGGCAATTCAGGGGTGAAGGCTTCGACCCGGCTGTGGATAACTTGCAGGTTATCCAGCTTGAGTTCGAGTTTGACCTGAGTCAGAAAGCGGGTTTTCTTGCCGTTGCTGTCCAGACAGGTGACTTGCGACTCGGGAAACAGGATCGCCAGAGGGATACCGGGCATCCCGCCGCCGCTACCGACATCCAGCCAGCGACCGTTTTCGATGAACGACATCACGCTCAGGCTATCGAGCAAGTGACGAGAGACCATTTCGTCGGGATCGCGTACCGCGGTCAGGTTGTAAGCCTTGTTCCACTTGATCAACAGGGCCAGGTAACCCAGCAGCAGTTCGTGCTGGGTTGCGCTCAGATTGACACCGAGCTGGCGTGCACCTGTGGATAACTCGTCCGCGTGTTGCGAGGTGACCATTGAACTCAAGCGCTTTGCTCCAACTGACGGCCGGCGCCGCGTTTTTTCAGGTGAATCATCAACAGGGAAATGGCCGCCGGGGTAACGCCCGGGATCCGCGACGCCTGGCCCAGGGTTTCCGGACGGGTCGCGCCGAGCTTGCTCTGGATTTCCTTCGACAGTCCGGAAATGCCGGTGTAATCGATATCCACAGGCAGTTTGGTGTCTTCACTGGCGCGCAGACGGGCAATTTCGTCCTGCTGACGATCGATGTAGCCGGCGTACTTGGTCTTGATTTCGACCTGTTCGGCCACTTGTGGATCTTCAGCGCCCTGCCCGGTCACTTCGACCAGACCAGCGTAGTCGATTTCCGGACGGCTCAGCAGATTCAACAGGTTGTACTCATGAGTCAGCGGCGTGCCGAATTTCTGGGCGATCGCATCGCCCTGTTCGGTGCCCGGACGGACCCAAGTGGACTTCAGGCGTTGCTCTTCCTGGGCAATGCCTTCGCGTTTCTTGCAGAACGCCGCCCAGCGCACGTCATCCACCAGCCCCAGTTCGCGGCCCTTCTCGGTCAGGCGCAGATCGGCGTTGTCTTCCCGCAGAATCAAGCGGTATTCGGCCCGGGAAGTGAACATCCGGTACGGTTCCTGGGTACCCAGGGTAATCAGGTCATCGACCAGCACACCGATGTAGGCCTCATCGCGACGCGGGCACCAGCTGTCTTTGCCCTTGGCGCGCAAGGCGGCGTTGGCCCCGGCCAGCAGACCTTGGGCACCGGCCTCTTCATAACCGGTGGTGCCGTTGATCTGGCCGGCGAAGAACAGACCGCCGATCACCTTGGTTTCCAGGCTGTACTTGAGGTCGCGGGGATCGAAGTAGTCGTATTCGATGGCATAGCCGGGACGCACGATATGGGCATTTTCCATGCCGCGGATCGATTGCACGATCTGCAACTGCACGTCGAACGGCAGGGATGTGGATATCCCGTTCGGGTACAGCTCATGAGTGGTCAGGCCTTCAGGTTCGATAAACACCTGATGGCTTTCCTTGTCGGCAAAACGATGGATCTTGTCTTCGATCGACGGGCAGTAACGCGGGCCAATGCCTTCGATCACGCCGGAGTACATCGGCGAACGATCGAGGTTCGAGGCGATGATCTCGTGGGTGCGGGCGTTGGTGTGGGTAATCCAGCAACTGACCTGTTGCGGATGCTGTTCTTTCGAGCCGAGGAACGACATCACCGGAATCGGTGTATCCCCAGGCTGTTCGGTCATGACCGAGAAATCCACAGATCGGCCATCGATGCGTGGCGGAGTACCGGTTTTCAAGCGGCCGACCCGCAGTGGCAACTCCCGCAGACGTTGTGCGAGGGCGATAGAGGGCGGATCACCCGCCCGGCCGCCGGAGTAGTTCTGCATGCCAATGTGGATAAGTCCGCCGAGGAAGGTTCCGGTGGTCAGTACCACGGACTCGGCGAAGAAGCGCAGTCCCATCTGGGTGACCACGCCCCGCACCTGATCCTGTTCCACGATCAGGTCATCAGCGGCTTGTTGAAATATCCACAGGTTGGGCTGGTTCTCGAGAATCTCGCGCACCGCGGCCTTGTACAGAACGCGGTCGGCCTGGGCGCGGGTTGCGCGCACGGCTGGGCCTTTGCGGCTGTTCAACACACGAAACTGAATACCACCTTTATCGGTAGCCATGGCCATCGCGCCGCCGAGGGCATCGATCTCCTTGACCAGATGGCTTTTGCCGATCCCGCCAATCGCGGGGTTGCAGCTCATTGCTCCGAGGGTTTCCACGTTATGCGTCAGCAACAGGGTTTTGGCCCCCATGCGTGCTGATGCAAGTGCTGCCTCGGTACCGGCATGACCGCCGCCGATGACGATCACTTCAAAACGGGAAGGGAAATCCACCACGCACCTCGTGCCTGCTTCAAGTAGGAGTAATTAGGAGTAGTTGTCGGGTTGGTTTTTGGACCAAGGCGGCAAGTATAGGGACTTAGCCCTTCCTAAAGAACCCTTTGCACAAAATTTAACCAGCTGTGGATGAATCACGGTCAATAGAAATTAAAAGAGAGAAATTTATTAAATCCTTGTTTTTATGTTTATTCTTATGCACATGCCTTTCTGTGGATAGATCGCTACAGCCCTTCATATTCAATATGTACAGAGGTTTTAAACTCTGTGGTTAGGTGGCCAGGAGGCCCTTGGATAAGCGGTTTAAACCTGTGGATGAATGGGGTGGTTATCCACAGAGCGGTTTTTCCTCAGTTTTGAAGCCCGGTTATCAACCGAGCTGGAGGGCAGTTATTCACAGGGCTTAATCCACAGAAAAAAGCCGTGCCCGGGGTCATCCGGACACGGCTCTGGCTTGCAGCGCATTCAATGGTTATCAGAGAGGGAGCAGAAACAGACAGGCCGCAGGAGCCTGTCTGTGGATAAGCGGTATTACTCGGGCCGTTTGACCAAGCGCCCCTGGACCCACCAGCTCAATCCCAGCAGCACAACCACCAGCAGTGCCCAATACTGCTTGGTGCCGCTTGGGGGCGCTTCGCTCACCGGCGCGTCCACTGCTCTATCGGCGGATGCAGACGGCCCAGCCACTCTTCCATCGTCGAGAGGGGCGACTTCAGTTTCTGCGGTGACAGACGTGGCCACCTGCTCTGGCGCAGGGGCCTGATTCGAAGAAAGCTGAGCCCAGGTGCCTTGGCAGACAAGGCTCAGACCGAGTACCGCGAGATAGCTAAAAAAGCGCATAAACACCTTCCATCCATTTGAGGCAGCGATCGCGCATGCTGGTCGGGGTTTGGTTGTATGCCTATCAGCTGATTCCGATTCTGCCGCGGGCCACAACGGCTTAAAACCGCGACCGCTCCGTCCATAGGCAAGGAAAGAGTTCATGTTCCATCGGCGCCCCGGCCGGCAGTTGCGAGGCCAGCCCGGGAAACTCCGGTGACGTGCGCCAGGGCCTGGGGGCGTGTCGCATGTCCTCCCCCAGAAAGCGCAGGGAGAAGGCACGTCGTCGCCGATCGCCACCGACACCACCGGCAGCATGCAAGGTCAGCATGTGGAAAAACACCGCATCCCCGGGCTGCAGGTCCCAGCCAAGAATGTTCCATGCGCCTCGATTGGCCTCGATGTCCGGAAGATCCGCGAGGCTGCCTTCGGGGAACCACTTGGCCTGGTTATCCAGGAAGGTTCGGGGCATCAGCCAGGGCCCCAGGTGCGAACCGGCGACAAACTCCAGGGTCGACTCCCGCGCAACCGGGTCCACAGGCATCCACATGCTGCAGTTCTGTCGCCCCTCGACGTTGTAGTAGGGCTGGTCCTGATGCCAGGGAGTGCGCTGCCGGGTATTGGGTTCCTTGACCAGCAGATGGTCGTGATACAGCCGAGCCTGTGGACAACCCATCAACTGCGCGGCCACATGGCCAACCCGGCTGTCGAAGATGAAGCGTCGATAATCGGGATTCTCTTGCCAGTTGCAGAAGTCCTCGAAAAACCAGCCGGGATCGTCGGGCTGGCTGGCGACCTTGGCCCGCTCGCTGGGTTGCGCCAGATTGTGTTCGATACCCCGCTCCAACAGCGCCACTTCATCTGCGCTGAACAACTGGCGAATGCACACCGCCCCATCACGCTGGAAGGCTTCCACAGTGGCAGGCGGCAACTCGAATGTTCGCATGGACATGTCCCTATTGATGAGTTTCAAGGCCAGGCTCGGTCACAACCCCGTGCACAGCGACCGGTCTGATCCAGATCCAGTAGGCCAGCGACAGCAGTGCCAGCCAGCCCACTCCCACATACAGCGCCAGGCGTGTGTCGGTAAAAGCCCCCAGCACGACAAAGATGAACAGCATGAAAACCACGGCGCAGGCCTGGCCGGCGATTCCCAGGGGCACCGGAAACTGCAGCTCGCGGACTTCTCGGGTTGTCAGGCTCCGGCGCATGGCAATCTGCGACAGCAGGATCATCAACCAGACCCAGACCACGGAAAACGTCACCAGGGAAGCAAAGATCAGGAACAGTCGCTCCGGCACCCAGTAATTGAGGAGCACTCCCAGCAGCAGCGCCAGCGACATCACCAGCACCGTCATCCAGGGCACGCCGAAGCGTGAGGTTTTGGCAAATACCGCCGGCGCCTGACCGATGGCTGCCATGCCGTACATCATGCGGCCGGCACTGAAGATATCGCTGTTGATGGCCGACACCACTGCCGAAATCACCACGATGTTCAGCACCGTGGCCGCCGAATCTATCCCCAGGCTGCTGAAGATCTGCACGAACGGGCTGCCATGGCTGCCGATGCTCGACCAGGGGGCCAGCGTCAACAGGATCAGCAAGGTGAACACGTAGAAGATCAGGATCCGCAATGGCACGGAGTTGATGGCCTTGGGAATCATGCGTTGCGGATCCTTGGCCTCACCGGCAGTGATGCCTATGACTTCGATTCCGCCAAAAGCGAACATGACAATGGTGAAGGAGGCGATCATGCCCTCGACGCCATTCGGGAAAAAACCGCCGTACTCCCAGAGATTGCCCAGCCCTCCACGGCTTTGTTCGCCTCCGAGCTGGATGCCGAAGAACAGCAGGGTAAAACCGCCGACGATCATGGCCACGATGGCGCCCACCTTGAGCATCGACAGCCAGAACTCCAGCTCGCCGAACACCCGGACGCTGCACAGGTTCAAGGCGCCGATCCCCAGGACGATGCTCAGTACCCAGATCCACCTGGGGGTTTCGGGAAACCACAGGCCCATGTAGACGCCAAAGGCGGTGACGTCCGCCAGGCACACCATGAGCATCGAGAAGGCGTAGCTCCAGCCGGTCAGGAAACCCGGGAAACGCCCCAGGTAGGTGCTGGCGTATTGTCCGAAGGAGCCGGAAACCGGTGTCCTCACCGCCATTTCCCCCAGGGCGCGCATGGTCAGGTAGATGGCCGCTCCGCCAATCAGGTAGGCCAGCAGAACCGAAGGGCCGGCCCGTTGGATCGCCGCCGCCGAACCGTAGAACAGGCCCGTGCCGATGGCAGAACCCAACGCAATGAAGCGGATATGCCGGGTACTCAAGCCACGGTGCAATGCAGAATTCGCGTTAGCCATTTCTATTCCTTGAATGCCGGACCGTTTCCTCAGGTGTACAAACCTGTCCATCCACCAGGATGCAAATCAGGTACCACTTGGGAAACTCACTAAAAAACGGCAAAAAGACCGTTTTTTGCGGAAAAACAAGGAAAAATGCCCCATCTTCGAAAGAGGGTTGTTACTCAAGACCGCAGCTTGGTCAACTGACGCGCGGGAGGGGGGTAAAGGTAACGTCGCTCTCCCCTGGGCCGGTAAAAATCGCAAAATCTGCAAATCTGCCGTCGCTACAGTGGAGTGCCAAGGAGGCCTTATGAAACCTGCAACCCGAATCCATTACGGCCAGCGCATGGAGCCGGTGCTGCGTTGGCTGGCAAGCCATCCAAACAGCGATCCGGACCTGTACCACCTGGCGGACCTGGCCTGTATGTCGGCTTACCACTTTCACCGCATTTACCGCGCGATGATGGGAGAAACGCTGAACGCCACGGTGCAACGGATGCGCATGCATCTGGCCGCCGCGGCG
Source organism: Pseudomonas sp. BC42 (assembly GCF_021560055.1). Taxonomy (NCBI): domain Bacteria; kingdom Pseudomonadati; phylum Pseudomonadota; class Gammaproteobacteria; order Pseudomonadales; family Pseudomonadaceae; genus Pseudomonas; species Pseudomonas sp. BC42. The sequence goes on along the minus strand of NZ_CP091067.1, from coordinate 6,849,557 downwards.
CTGGCAGGTACCCGAGAGGACCTGGCCGAGGTGGCCTTGCGTGCCGGGTACGAATCGGGAGCAGCCTTCAACCGGGCATTCTCTGGCGTTTTCGGGTTGCCACCAGGGCGTTATCGCGCAACCCGTTCCCGTCCTTTCGACCCCAAGGAGTCAAATATGTACCCCATTACCGTTGAACATTTCCCCGGCGTTGTCCTGGCGGCATTGCCTCATCAGGGTTCCTATCAGGAAATCGGTCCGGTGTTCGCCCGTGTGTTCATGTTGGCCGCCAGCCAGGGGCTCATGCACCCGACCGCCTGCGGGTTCGGTGTGTATTTCAACGATCCCGAGCAGGTTCCGACCGAGCAATTGCGTTCCCTGGCCGGAGTTTGTGTCGCGCCTGATGCCGATCTGGGTGAAACGCTGGAAAGGTTCGAAATCCCTCAAGGGCGCTACGCCATCCTGAATTACGTTGGTCCCTACAACGAGATGGGCAAAGCCTATGCCTGGATGTTCTCCGAGTGGCTGCCGGACAGTGGCCTGACGCCGGGGAATTTTCCGATGTTCGAAGAGTACGTAAACGATCCGCGCACCACCCCGCCCGCACAGCTGCAGACACGAATCTACCTGTCAGTGGAGTAAATCCGAGCGCTACCGGCAGGGCTGTGGATAACCTCTGCCGGAGCCCTTTGCGGGGGTCTCTACTTGCCGATGCAGAAACTGGAGAAGATTCGCCCCAGCAGGTCATCGGAACTGAAGGCACCGGTGATTTCCCCCAGCGATTGCTGAGCCTGGCGCAGGTCCTCGGCCAGCAGTTCGCCGGCACCGGCCAGGGTCAGCTGTGCCCGGCCATGTTCCAGGGCGGCACTGGCGTAGCGCAGTGCCTCCAGGTGCCGACGGCGTGCGCTGAAACTGCTTTCGGACGTCTGCTCATAACCCATGCAGGCTTTCAGGTGGTCGCGCAGCAGCTCGAGCCCGCTACCGGCAGCCATGGCACTGAGGCTGATGGTGACGTGGCCGTCATCACAGGTTTCCAGGGCGATGGGTTCGCCGGTCAGATCGGCCTTGTTGCGAATCAGGGTGACCTTGGCCGGGTCTGGCCGCTGCTCGAGAAACTCCGGCCACAGGGCGAAGGGGTCCGCCGCTTCCGCCGCGGTGGCGTCCACCACCAGCAACACCCGGTCGGCCTCGCTGATGGCCTTGAGTGCCCGTTCGACACCGATTTTTTCCACCTGGTCCTCGGTATCCCGCAGGCCGGCAGTATCCACCACATGCAGTGGCATGCCATCGATGTGGATATGTTCGCGCAGGATGTCCCGGGTGGTGCCGGCGATATCGGTGACGATTGCCGCCTCGCGTCCGGCCAGGGCATTGAGCAGGCTGGATTTGCCGGCATTGGGACGACCGGCGATGACCACGGTCATGCCGTCACGCAGCAAGGCGCCCTGCCCGGCTTCACGCAGTACTGTGGATAACTCATCGCGCACCGCATCGAGCATGCTCAACACATGGCCATCGGCGAGGAAATCGATTTCCTCCTCGGGAAAATCAATCGCCGCTTCGACATAGATCCGCAAAGCGATCAGCTGCTCGGTCAAGTTATGCACACGCTGGGAGAAAGCCCCCTGCAACGAACGCAAGGCGTTGCGCGCAGCCTGTGCCGAACTGGCTTCGATCAGGTCGGCAATGGCTTCGGCCTGGGCCAGGTCGAGCTTGTCGTTGAGGAATGCACGTTCACTGAATTCTCCCGGCCGGGCCAGGCGGCAGCCCAGTTCCAGGCAACGCTGCAGCAGCATGTCGAGAACAATCGGGCCGCCATGGCCCTGCAGTTCCAGGACGTCTTCCCCGGTGAAGGAGTTCGGCCCCGGAAAATACAGGGCGATGCCCTCGTCCAGAACTTCTTCCCCTGCACTGAGAAACGGACCGTAATGGGCAAACCGCGGCTTGAGTTCACGGCCGCTGATGGCCTTGGCCGCCATGCCCGCCAGGGGGCCGGAAATCCTTACGATACCCACGCCGCCGCGGCCTTGGGCGGTGGCGATGGCGGCGATGGTTTCACGAGGGACATTCATAACCCGACATCCAGACAAAAGTGACAGATAGCAAAACGCCCCACTAGGGGGCGTCTTGTGTGGTTATCCACAGCGTAGGTCAGGCAGCCGCTTTCTTGGTGGCCGCTTCGATCTTACGAGTGATGTACCACTGTTGAGCGATCGACAGGCAGTTGTTCACTACCCAGTACAGCACCAGACCGGCCGGGAACCACAGGAAGAAGAAGGTGAAGATGATTGGCATCATTTTCATCACCTTGGCCTGCATCGGATCCGGAGGTGTCGGGTTCAACTGCTGCTGGATGAACATGGTGGCGCCCATGATGATCGGCAGGATGAAGAACGGATCCTTGATCGACAGGTCGGTAATCCACAGCATGAACGGCGCCTGGCGCATTTCCACGCTTTCCAGGAGAACCCAGTACAAGGACAGGAAGACCGGCATCTGCACCAGGATCGGCAAGCAGCCGCCCAGCGGATTGATCTTCTCTTTCTTGTACAGCTCCATCATCGCCTGGGACATTTTCTGACGATCGTCGCCGAATTTTTCCTTCAGCGCGGCCAGTTTCGGGGCCACGGCACGCATGCGCGCCATCGACTTGTAGCTGGCAGCCGACAGTGGGAAGAAGATCCCCTTGATCAGCATGGTCAGGAAGATGATCGACCAGCCCCAGTTACCCACCAGGCTGTGGATATGTTGCAGCAGCCAGAAGATCGGCTGGGCGATGAACCACAGGAAGCCATAGTCGACAGTCAGTTCCAGACCTGGGGACAACTCTTTCAGCACGGCCTGGCTTTTCGGACCGGCGTACAGGATGGCGCTGGTTTCGGCCTTGGCGCCTGGAGCAACGGTCATCGAAGGGCCGGTGTAGCCGATGATGTAGTTGCCTTTGCTGTCCTTGCGCGCCAGAACCTGGTTGTTTTCGCCCTTAGGTGGAATCCAGGCGGTCACGAAGTAGTGTTGCAGCCAAGCGACCCAGCCACCCTGAACATTTTCAGTGATCGGGGCCTTGGTTTTATCCTCGTTCACCTTGTCCATGTCTTTCATGGACACTTTTTTGTACGGCTCGGAACTTGTCCACAGGGCGGCGCCCAGGTAAGTCGCGGTGCCGGTGGCGGTGCTGGAGGATGGATCGGAACTGGCGTCACGCTTGAGCTGGGCAAACATTGCACCGGTCCAAGGTTGTGCGCTTTCGTTGTCGATCAGGTAGGAAACGGTGATGTCATACAGGCCACGTTTCAGGGTGAAACGCTTGATGTAGTGGACGCCGTCCTTGCTGAACTTCAGGTCGACCACCAATTGGTCCTGACCGTCAGCCAGTTGATAACTTTTCTTCTCTGCCGAGTAGATTGGGCGACCGGCTGGGTTGGCATCCGGGCCGCTGCTGCCAATCAGGCCGCTCTGCGCCAGGTAAGTCCGCTCGTTGCCGTTATCGAACAGCTGGAACGGGATTTCCGGGTGATCCTGCCGGCGTGGATACAGTGGTAGACGCAGTTGCGCGATATCCCCACCTTGTGGATCGACAGCCAGGTCGAGCACATCCGTTTTGATCTGAATGAGATCTTTGCTTGCAGCAACGGGCGCTTCAGCCGGTGCAGTGGTGTCGCTTGCTGCGCGCGGAATATCGTCGTTGGCAGCGGAAGTGCCATTTGGCGTGTCCGGCAAGCCCGGAGTGGTCGTGCTGGAAGCAACATTCTGAGTCGGCAGGGCAGCCTGGCCATAATCCTGGTTCCATTTAAGAACCATGACATAGGACACGATTGCCAGGGCGACGATCAGGATCGTGCGTTTGATATCCATGATTACTCGGCCATCGAAGAAGAACGGGAGGTAGGGATAGGTGGAACCGGGTCATAACCACCGGGATTCCACGGATGACAGCGACCTAAACGACGAAAGGTCAGCCAGCCACCGCGCAGAAGGCCATGATTTTCGATGGCTTCTAACGCGTAGCAGGAACAACTGGGGTAGAAACGACAGTGATTGGCCATCAGAGGACTAATGGCATAGCGGTAAAACTGGATCGGAACGAGTGCCAGTTTACGCATCAGGACTGTCTACCCCTACAGTTTCGGATTTGACTGCTGGTTCCGGCTTGTTGCGTGCCAGACGTTTCCAGAGCTTGCCGAAATGCTGAATCAATTCGGGGTTTTCTACATCGCCCAAACCTTTGCGCGCGACGATAACGATATCCCATCCGACCAGTGAATCCTGGTGGAGACGAAACGATTCGCGCATCAGACGCTTGAGGCGATTGCGCTCAACGGAGAGCTTTACGCTCTTTTTCCCGATCACGAGCCCCAGACGGGGATGATCCAGGTCGTTGTTGCGCGCAAGGAGCAGGAGATTTTTCCCCGGAACCTTGCCGGTAGGGGAGTCAAAGACCGCCTTGAAGTGCCGGGGTGTAAGCAGACGCTTTTCCCGACTGAAGTCCTGACTCACCTCCAGTGCCGGATTATCAAACTGCCAGACGCGCACGACCTTTGGCGCGACGACGCGACAGGACGGCACGACCGTTCTTGGTAGCCATGCGAGCACGGAAACCGTGGGTACGAGCGCGTTTGATAGTGCTTGGTTGGAAAGTACGTTTCATGTCGTGTTACCTGGTTCGTCCACAACGGGCCGGAATGGCCCCCGTTTTAAGAGATCGGCGATTCTAGAGAAAGCAAGCCTCTAGGTCAATTTCCAACCAGCTTTTCCTTTATCTATGTATGTCCGGGGACGGGGTTGTGAGCCAGGGTCAGGTAGATATAAAAATAAAGAAGGAAAGTATTTAAAGCTTTTCTGTAAAGCTTATAAAGGCTAGGGACGGCACCTTCTGTGGATAACTGGCTTAAGCCCTTCTATTCCGTACTGTACAGAGAATGACAACACGGTTGAGAAACGGTGTCCTCCCTGTGCTGCGCTATCGGAAAACCTGTGCGTGGAACGAGCAGTTATCCACAGGCGACTTACCCACAGCGTTTCGACCCGAGTTGTGCAACGACCTCAAGTGGGGTTATCCACAGAGCTTATGCACATACCGCTGGTCGTGTTTATTCGGGGTAAGACGTTGATTCTTAGTGTCCTGAGGGCACGCTACATGTGGATAAGTGGGCGGCTGATCGCTACAATGGCCGCTTGTTTTTGCCTCACCGGCTTTCAACTTAGGGGATATCCGTGTCAGTGGAACTTTGGCAGCAGTGCGTGGAGCTTCTGCGTGATGAGCTGCCTGCCCAGCAATTCAACACTTGGATCCGTCCGCTACAGGTCGAAGCCGAAGGCGACGAGTTGCGTGTTTACGCACCGAATCGTTTTGTTCTCGATTGGGTCAACGAAAAGTACCTGGGGCGCGTGCTCGAGCTGCTGGATGAACACGGCAACGGCAGTGCGCCGGTTCTTTCCTTATTAATAGGCAGCAAACGCAGTTCGGCGCCTCGCGCTGCACCTAATGCGCCACTGGCCGCCGCTGCCTCGCAAGCGCTGCAAGCGGCAGCGGCCAATGCCACCCCGGCGGCGGCTCCTGCGCCCACTCCGGCACCCACTTCCGCTCCGGCCAAGAAAGCCGCGGCGCAGAAGAGTGCCGAGGTCAGCGAAGAACCCTCTCGTGACAGCTTCGACCCGATGGCGGGCGCCAGCTCGCAGCAGGCACCGGTACGCGCCGAGCAACGTACCGTCCAGGTGGAAGGTGCGCTCAAGCACACCAGTTACCTGAACCGCACCTTCACCTTCGAGAACTTCGTCGAGGGCAAGTCCAACCAGCTGGCCCGCGCGGCGGCCTGGCAGGTGGCAGACAACCCCAAGCATGGCTACAACCCGTTGTTCCTGTATGGCGGCGTCGGTTTGGGTAAGACCCACTTGATGCACGCTGTGGGTAACCACCTGTTGAAGAAGAACCCGAATGCCAAGGTCGTGTACCTGCATTCCGAGCGCTTCGTGGCGGACATGGTCAAGGCGTTGCAGCTCAATGCCATCAACGAATTCAAGCGCTTCTACCGTTCGGTCGATGCGCTGCTGATCGATGACATTCAGTTCTTCGCCCGCAAGGAGCGTTCCCAGGAAGAGTTTTTCCACACCTTCAACGCCCTCCTCGAAGGCGGCCAGCAGGTGATCCTCACCAGCGACCGTTATCCGAAGGAGATCGAGGGCCTGGAAGAGCGCCTCAAGTCCCGCTTCGGCTGGGGCCTGACGGTGGCGGTCGAGCCGCCGGAACTGGAAACCCGGGTCGCGATCCTGATGAAGAAGGCCGACCAGGCCAAGGTCGAACTGCCCCACGATGCGGCGTTCTTCATTGCCCAGCGGATCCGCTCCAACGTCCGTGAACTGGAAGGCGCGCTCAAGCGGGTCATTGCCCACTCGCACTTCATGGGCCGCGACATCACCATCGAGCTGATTCGCGAATCCCTGAAGGACCTGTTGGCCCTGCAGGACAAGCTGGTGTCTGTGGATAACATCCAGCGCACCGTCGCCGAGTACTACAAGATCAAGATTTCCGATCTGCTGTCCAAGCGACGTTCGCGTTCGGTGGCCCGCCCGCGTCAGGTGGCCATGGCCCTGTCCAAGGAACTGACCAACCACAGCCTGCCGGAAATCGGCGATGTGTTCGGCGGCCGCGACCACACCACGGTGCTGCACGCCTGCCGCAAGATCAATGAACTTAAGGAATCCGACGCGGACATCCGCGAGGACTACAAGAACCTGCTGCGTACTCTGACCACTTGATGACTCCAACGCAGCTTATTAAGGCAAGGGACTAGACCATGCATTTCACCATTCAACGCGAAGCCCTGTTGAAACCCCTGCAACTGGTCGCCGGCGTCGTCGAACGTCGTCAGACCTTGCCGGTGCTTTCCAACGTGCTGCTGGTTGTCGAAGGCCAGCAACTGTCGCTGACCGGTACCGACCTGGAAGTCGAGCTGGTCGGTCGTGTGCAACTTGAAGAGCCAGCCGAACCGGGGGAAATCACCGTTCCCGCGCGCAAGCTGATGGACATCTGCAAGAGCCTGCCCAACGACGCCCTGATCGACATCAAGGTCGACGAGCAGAAGCTGGTGGTGAAGGCCGGACGTAGCCGCTTCACCCTGTCGACCCTGCCGGCCAACGACTTCCCGACTGTGGAAGAAGGCCCGGGCTCGCTGACCTGCCAGCTGGAACAGAGCAAGCTGCGTCGCCTGATCGAGCGCACCAGCTTCGCCATGGCCCAGCAGGACGTGCGCTACTACCTCAACGGCATGTTGCTGGAAGTGTCTGCCGGGATCATTCGCGCCGTGGCCACCGACGGTCACCGTCTGGCCATGTGCTCGATGCAGGCGGATATCGGTCAGCCCGATCGTCACCAGGTGATCGTGCCGCGCAAAGGTATCCTGGAACTGGCACGCCTGCTCACCGAGCCGGACGGCAACGTCAGCATCGTCCTGGGCCAGCACCATATCCGCGCCACCACCGGCGAGTTCACCTTCACTTCCAAACTGGTGGACGGCAAGTTCCCGGACTACGAGCGCGTGCTGCCAAAAGGCGGTGACAAGCTGGTATTGGGCGACCGTCAGGCCCTGCGTGAAGCCTTCAGCCGCACCGCGATCCTGTCCAACGAGAAGTACCGCGGCATCCGTCTGCAACTGGCCAATGGTCAGCTGAAGATCCAGGCCAACAACCCGGAGCAGGAAGAAGCGGAAGAAGAAGTGGGCGTGGAATACAACGGCGGCTCGCTGGAAATCGGCTTCAACGTCAGCTACCTGCTGGACGTACTGGGCGTGATGACCACCGAACAGGTTCGCCTGATCCTGTCCGATTCCAACAGCAGTGCGCTGGTGCAGGAATCCGACAACGACGACTCGGCTTACGTTGTCATGCCGATGCGCCTGTAATCATGCTCAGCAGAAGCTAGATGTCCCTCAGTCGCGTCTCGGTCACCGCGGTGCGCAATCTGCACCCGGTGACCTTCTCCCCCTCTCCTCGCATCAACCTTCTCTACGGCGCCAACGGCAGTGGCAAGACCAGCGTGCTGGAAGCCATCCACCTGCTGGGGCTTGCCCGCTCGTTCCGCAGCGCCCGCCTGTTACCGGTGATCCAGTACGAGCAACTGGCCTGCACCGTGTTTGGCCAGGTGGAGTTGGCCCAGGGCGGACACAGCAACCTGGGAATATCCCGGGATCGCCAGGGGGAGTTCCAGATCCGCATCGACGGGCAGAATGCCCGCAGCGCCGCTCAGCTGGCGGAAATCCTGCCGCTGCAGTTGATCAACCCGGACAGCTTTCGCCTGCTGGAAGGCGCTCCCAAGATCCGCCGGCAGTTCCTGGACTGGGGAGTGTTCCATGTGGAACCGCGCTTCATGTCCACTTGGCAGCGCCTGCAGAAGGCCCTGCGGCAGCGGAACTCATGGCTGCGGCATGGTACACTTGACGCCGCTTCGCAAGCGGCCTGGGACCGGGAACTGTGTCAGGCCAGCGCTGAAATCGATGAATACCGCCGCGCTTACATCAAAGCCTTGAAACCAGTCTTTGAGCGGACCTTGGGCGAGCTGCTGCAGCTCGAGGGCCTGACGCTTAGCTATTACCGTGGTTGGGACAAGGACCGAGAGCTCAGTGAAGTGCTCGCGACCGCCCTGCACCGTGATCAGCAAATGGGTCATACCCAGGCCGGTCCACAACGTGCTGATTTGCGTCTGCGCTTAGGCGGACACAACGCCGCGGACATCTTGTCCCGTGGCCAGCAGAAGTTGGTGGTCTGTGCCTTGCGCATTGCCCAGGGGCACCTGGTGAGCCAGGCCCGTCGCGGTCAGTGTATTTATCTGGTGGATGACTTGCCGTCCGAGCTGGACGAGCAGCACCGCCGCGCACTTTGTCGCTTGTTGGAAGACTTACGCTGCCAGGTGTTCATCACCTGTGTAGACCACGAATTATTGAGGGAAGGCTGGCAGACGGAAACGCCAGTCGCTTTGTTCCACGTGGAACAAGGCCGTATCACCCAGACCCACGACCATCGGGAGTGAAGGCATGAGCGAAGAAAATACGTACGACTCGACCAGCATCAAGGTGCTGAAAGGTTTGGATGCCGTACGCAAACGTCCCGGTATGTACATTGGCGACACCGATGACGGCAGCGGTCTGCACCACATGGTGTTCGAGGTGGTCGATAACTCCATCGACGAAGCGCTGGCCGGTCATTGCGACGACATCAGCATCATCATCCACCCGGACGAATCCATCACCGTGCGCGACAACGGTCGCGGCATCCCGGTGGATGTGCACAAAGAAGAAGGCGTCTCGGCGGCCGAGGTCATCATGACCGTGCTTCACGCCGGCGGTAAGTTCGATGACAACTCCTACAAGGTTTCCGGCGGCCTGCACGGCGTGGGTGTATCGGTAGTGAACGCTCTGTCCGAAGAGCTGATCCTCACCGTGCGCCGCAGCGGCAAGATCTGGGAACAGACTTACGTCCACGGTGTTCCGCAAGAGCGGATGAAGATCGTTGGCGACAGCGAAACCACCGGTACCCAGATCCACTTCAAGCCTTCGGCTGAAACCTTCAAGAACATCCACTTCAGCTGGGACGTCCTGGCCAAGCGGATTCGTGAACTGTCCTTCCTCAACTCCGGTGTCGGCATCGTCCTCAAGGACGAGCGCAGCGGCAAGGAAGAACTGTTCAAGTACGAAGGCGGCCTGCGTGCCTTCGTTGAATACCTGAACACCAACAAGACTGCGGTCAACCAGGTGTTCCACTTCAATATCCAGCGTGAAGACGGCATCGGCGTGGAAATCGCCCTGCAGTGGAACGACAGCTTCAACGAGAACCTGTTGTGCTTCACCAACAACATTCCTCAGCGCGACGGCGGCACCCACCTGGTGGGCTTCCGTTCGGCCCTGACCCGTAACCTGAACAACTACATCGAGCAGGAAGGCCTGGCCAAGAAACACAAGGTCGCCACCACCGGTGACGACGCACGTGAAGGCCTGACCGCAATCATCTCGGTGAAGGTGCCGGATCCGAAGTTCAGCTCCCAGACCAAGGACAAGCTGGTGTCTTCCGAAGTGAAGACCGCGGTCGAACAGGAAATGGGCAAGTACTTCTCCGACTTCCTGCTGGAAAACCCCAACGAAGCCAAGTTGGTGGTGGGCAAGATGATCGACGCTGCCCGTGCTCGTGAAGCGGCGCGTAAAGCCCGTGAAATGACCCGCCGCAAAGGCGCCCTGGATATCGCCGGCCTGCCGGGCAAATTGGCGGACTGCCAGGAAAAAGACCCGGCCCTGTCCGAGCTCTACCTGGTGGAAGGTGACTCTGCTGGCGGTTCCGCCAAGCAGGGACGCAACCGCAAGACCCAGGCGATCCTGCCGCTCAAGGGCAAGATCCTCAACGTCGAGAAGGCACGCTTCGACAAGATGATCTCCTCGCAAGAGGTGGGCACCCTGATCACCGCGCTGGGCTGCGGCATCGGCCGCGAAGAGTACAACATCGACAAGCTGCGTTATCACAACATCATCATCATGACCGATGCTGACGTCGACGGTTCGCACATCCGTACCCTGCTGCTGACCTTCTTCTTCCGTCAGTTGCCGGAGCTGATCGAGCGCGGCTACATCTATATCGCCCAGCCGCCGCTGTACAAGGTCAAGAAAGGCAAGCAAGAGCAATACATCAAAGACGACGACGCCATGGAAGACTACATGACCCAGTCGGCTCTGGAAGATGCCAGCCTGCACCTGAACGACGAAGCTCCGGGGATCTCCGGCGAGGCGCTGGAGCGCCTGGTCAACGACTTCCGCATGGTGATGAAGACCCTCAAGCGCCTGTCGCGCCTGTACCCGCAGGAGCTGACCGAGCACTTCATCTACCTGCCGGCCGTGACCATGGAGCAACTGTCCGACCACGCCGCCATGCAGGATTGGCTGGCCAAGTACGACGCCCGCCTGCGCACGTCCGAGAAGTCCGGGCTGGTCTACAAGGCCAGCCTGCGGGAAGACCGTGAACGTAATGTCTGGCTGCCAGAGGTCGAGCTGATCTCCCACGGCCTGTCCAACTACGTCACCTTCAACCGCGACTTCTTCGGCAGCAACGACTACAAGACCGTCGTCTCCCTCGGCGCTCAACTGAGCACCCTGCTGGACGAAGGCGCGTATGTTCAGCGCGGCGAACGCAAGAAAGCCGTCACCGAGTTCAAGGAAGCCCTGGACTGGCTGATGGCGGAAAGCACCAAGCGCCACACCATCCAGCGATACAAAGGTCTGGGCGAGATGAACCCTGACCAGCTGTGGGAAACCACCATGGACCCAAGCATGCGCCGCATGCTCAAGGTGACCATCGAAGACGCCATCGGCGCCGACCAGATCTTCAACACCCTGATGGGTGATGCGGTCGAGCCTCGTCGCGACTTCATCGAAAGCAACGCCCTGGCGGTGTCCAACCTGGACTTCTGATCCGCAGCGGCACCTCAAAAGCCAACGCCTAGCGTTGGCTTTTTTTTGCGCGGACATCACGGTGTTGTCTGTGGATCATGTAGCTGTTCTGCTTAACAGGAAGGCAAGGAGCCTATGAGTCGATTCAAGATTTCTCCATGGCTGTCCAGTTCCGGTGGCCCCTTGGTGGTGATAGGTGAAGGCTTGGCCGGTATGTGGCGTGGCCTCGACGGCCATCCCTCGGATTACCACAGGGCGTGTCAGATTGATGACTATGCCGGCCGGCTGGAGGGTGTCGATGGCGACATTCTTGTCCTGGGTGACGAGCCTTTGGACACGGCGATTGCCACGGCAGACAACGCCTTGCTGATTATCCGATGGATTTGCGCCCCTTCTGAGGCCGAGGTGCTGGCGCAGCTTGAGCGGCTTGAGTTTGGATCACTTACCCCGATCGAGCGGTTGAGTATTGATTGGTCAAGCGACGCGCTGGTGCTGTTTGATGGGGTCGACGGGTTTGATCCACAGGCGTGTCTGCGCCTTCAACTGTTGTCGCCGCATAGCGAGGTATCGACATTCCGCTACCAGCCCACGCCCGATACCGCCCTGTTGATCCACCAGATAGTGCCTCGTCAGTGGGTCCATCCGTACTGAGGTTCAGGTGCCGCGCAGCGCAGGTGCACAGGGATATTTTTATAAAATGCTGGGACGACTTTTTCTATCCGTCCGATGAGAATACGGTCCTGGTCATGCTGAATAGCGCAGAGGTCATATTTTCCTTCGAGGAAAACTTCTTTTACGGGCAGTTTGTGAGGCCCATGGCGGCGCCTCGGTGAGAAGGAATGGATACCTCGACAGCACAGTTTCACAAGATCATTTTCAAGCTCACCGTCGATGCCGACGGTTACCCACCGGTGGGGTATGAATCGATGTGGGGCATTCAACGCGGCGCAGGTGTCTATGAGTTGGATAACACGCCCTGCTATCTCTACGGCGTGAGCAAGGGGGACTGGGTGCTGACTCGCGCCGATGCCCACGAGTTGATCGCGACTGGCGTGGTGCGGCAATCCGGGCACTCGACGCTGCGGGTTTTTGCCGAGCGCGAGTCGGAGCGCTCGAGCATTGTGCAGCACCTGCGCAGCCTTGGCGCCCGGTGCATGCTTACCCGGGGCCTGTCGCTGTTCACCGTGGACATCGCGCCCGAGGTCAGTTTTTGCGCCATCGACCACTACCTGTCTTCCATCACCGACGACCAACATATCGCTTATGAAGATGCCTGTTTGCAGCACGGGGACATTGATCCTGCGCGCATGAGCGAGTGCTTGTCGCTGGCTTCACTTGAGGTTCAAGCATGACCGTTGAATGGCCTGCCAATTATTTCAGCGCAACCCTGGAGGACGATGTCTGGCTTGTGGCTTTTGCCGATACCGCCGACGAGCCCGAGCACTACCTGTTGTTGCAACGCAGTACCGAATGCGACGAACAGGACGCCGCCCTGGGCCAGGACACCTACCACCTGGAAATCTCCAGTCCTGCCCTCTCCGGCTATGGCGGGGTTGCGCAAGTGCGTATCGAACAGGAGCGCATCATTTTCAGCATGGACAGCTCCGTCACCTGGTGTGCGGGCCTGGATCGGCTGGTGCTGTTGCTGGCACCTGAACTGCAGGACGATCCGGCCATCGAACAGGCGCTTGGAGCGGTGTTCATCGAGCAGTCGACCCCGCTACGCGGCTGAGCCCGGCTCGGCTCTTTTCACCCTTTGAAAAAACAGCAATCGCGCGGAAATTTGTGATGGATGATGAAAACCAGGAAATATCGATTCGCGTGGTCGCGGGGCAAAACGACCGTGGCCCGGTCTATGAGCCGCTGCATGTACGGCGGATCGATGACGACAGCTACGAGATTCTCTACTCACCGGGGCTGACGCTGAACCTGGCCAAGGGCGACATTATCTCGATCAAGGACCCCCAGGCCCCCGCCGTGGTGATCAAGCGTGGCGGCAACTTCTGCATTCATATTTATGCGGATTACATCCCCGAGGACGACATTACTGCCCTGGCGGCGGATGTGGCCTCCGAACTGGGCGGCATGCTCGACGGGCGCTACAAGGGCAATCTGACCTTGTCGGTGCCGGCGCGAAACGGCATGGACAACATCGCGCGGTTCTTCAACCGTTTCCGCGAGACCACGGGCATCGAGTGGTACTACGCCAACATCTACAAGAACCTCGATGACACCGATGACGAGACCTTGCTCGATTGGTGGCTGGACCAATGAACGAAAGACAGCAGCTTGTCTGTGAGCGCTACGACCTCGCTCCCCAGGCGCCGGAGCCGATGATCGCACTGGCCACTCATTCCCTGGCGCAGTCGCCCATCTACGGCACCCGGGTCGAGTTGCCGGAGAACGGCACGATCAGTTGGTTTATCCACTGCGGCGAACATTCCACCGCCGTGGATTTCTATCAGCCTCTGTGCACCGAGCATCTGCTGGAGCTGTTGCCGGAGGTGATCGATTACCTGTACCTGCCGAGCGGGACGCGTTTCATCATCGACCGCGACGGCTATGAAGATGTCTGGCAGGACCCGGAGTGATATCCAGCCGCTTTTGACGGCCAGCGGTCAGTGGCCCTGCTGGTCGGGCGACGCGACGCTTTCCAGCCGGTAGCCATAGCCGTAGATGGTCAGCAGCTGCCAACCGCGATCCGCGGTCAGCCCCAGTTTGTTGCGCAAGCGGTAGATGTGGGTGTCCAGGGGCCGTGAGGAAGCGATTTCCTCATGGGTCCAGAACCGTTCGTACAGGTACTCCCGCGACAGTGGCCGGCCCAGGTTGGCGAACAGGCAGCGGGCCAGGCGGTATTCGCGTTCGGTCAGGCTGATGGGGGCCCCGGCGCGGGTCACGGTGAGTTCGGCATCGTCGAAGGTCAGGTCGTTGAAGCTCTGGCGCTCTTCGCTGCCGTTGCGCTGCAAACCGTGGCGGCGCAGCACCGCATTGACCCGGGCCTTGAGTTCGTTGGGACGAAACGGTTTGCTCAAGTAGTCGTCGGCGCCGGTGTTCAGGGCCTGGACAATATCGCTCTCGGCGTCGCGGCTGGTGAGCATGATGGCGGCCGGAGGGGCATCCATGTGTTCCCGAGTCCAGCGCAGCAACGACAGACCGCTGAGGTCCGGCAGTTGCCAATCGAGTATCAGCAGGTCGAAGGTTTCCCGCCGGAGCTGACGTAGCAGGTCTTCGCCCCGTTCGAAGCGATGCAGGGTCCAGGCGGCTTCACCGGGGCCGGGAATTTCTCGCAGTGTCTGTTCAACCCGTGCCAGTTCTGCGGGTTCGTCATCCAGTATCGCGACACGCATGCCAGGCAGTTCCTTATGGTTCGAAGAGCCCCTGAGGCAGAGATCCAAGCGGCTTCAGGCTGGGGGAAGTTTAGGTGTCTTGCCTGATTCTGAACAATTATGGCGATTTGCTCTTGAGCCCCTGCTCCCTCGGTACGCTGATATCAAATAGCCGGTAAGGCACCTGGAGCACGGGTGCCTGGGGGGCTATCGCAGCAGCACGATACCGGCTCGCTCAAGCAAGGAAAAGAACCATGGGGAACATGTTCAGCAAAGGCCAGGTCGCGCTGGTCAGAATGTTCAACGGCGATGATCCGCTGCGCCTGGTCAGCTTGATGCTGGCGGCTTATCTGGGGATCAGTGCCAGCGGGTTGCCGTCGTCGTCCGCCTCCTGCTGTGAGGCCGCCAAGGTCGAGGCTTACTCGACGGCGGCCTCGCCCGCCCGCCATGAAACCAGCCAGACCCTGGATGCCGAACCACTACTGGACCGGACAGCCCTGCCCGCGGATTGGCAGTCACCGGCACCCCGCTGGGTCTTTTAGAGGGCGAGGCGATGATTCTGAACAAATATTGCAAAACCGCCCCGACCGCTCCCGCGGCGCTACATTGGCTCTCGCTGAGTGGCACACGGGGGCACCTGGAAGTGCTCCGACACAGGGAGTGTCAACCGCCAGGCTGGCGGCACAACGCGCGCTTGCGTGCGTCGTTGAAGGGGAATACAGGGAGTGCCTCCTCAGGACTTTGGGCCGGGCGACCTGTCGCCCCGGTTCCGACACAGGGACGTGTCACTTTCTTTGCTTGCTGTGCTCTTCCCTCCCGGTGCCGATTCGCCCCCTCTGCCTGGGCGATGCCCTGCAGCACCCGGCTTTCTGCCCATGCGCTGCCTCAGGTATGGTGCGTAGGATTTCGCCGTGGTTTTCCCAAAGGCTCAAAGCATATTCATGAATGACCTCTGCCCTTCTCCGTCCGTTGGCCGGTTGCAGGTGGCGTGCGCCGCAGTGCTGCTAGCGGGGCTGATCCTGCCATCCTGCGCCTTGCAGGCTGCCCCGCAACGCCTTCCCTACCTGGATGACAACCAGCAATGCCGAGGCCAGCCCTTGCCGGCTACCGTCGAGCACCTGACGGGCGATGCCTGGAAACTGGACGCCAAGGGCCGCGAGGTGGCCCTGGAGGAAGGCATGAGCATCGATGAGAAAGAAGGGGTGAAAACCTCGCCATCGGCGTTCGTCAGCCTGTCCCTCGGGGACGGTTCGCGCGTGGTACTGCCCTCCAGTTCCCAGGTCACCCTGCAACTGAACACGCAATACAGCATTCCTCAGGTGGTCCTGGAACAGGGCCAGATCGAATCCTATGTGATCAAGCGCAACAGCGACCACGACCGTTTCCAGATCGTGACCCCCGTAGGCGTGTTGGGGGTGCGGGGGACTCACTTCCGAGTGCGCAATGACGATCAGCAATCCCTGGTGGAAGTGCTCAACGGCCAGGTGGCGGTGAGCCGCGACGAGCAGCCGCCGAGCAAGACTGCTCGGCGCTCCGGCAAGCATGTTGTGGATAAACCTGCCGGCCCGCTGCCGGGGGAGGTCCAGGTCATGGCGCGCCAGGGATTGCGCATTCAGAAGCAGGGCGAGCTCAAGCCGGTGGAGCTGCTGGCTGCGCCCCGGCTGCTGGGACAGGCCGGGCAAACCGGCGCCCTGCCCGTCTGGCAACTGATCCTGCAACCGTTGCCGGGTGCCCGTCGCTATCGGGCCCAGGTGGCCACCGACAAGGATTTCCTCAACATCAAGCAGGAACAGTTCTCCAGCACCCCGGAAGTGAACTTCACTGGCCTGAAGGCGTTTTTCTATCATGTACGGCTCTCGGCGTTCGACGAGCATGGCCTGGAAGGAGAAACCGGGGTCTATGACATCTTCTACTACCCCAGGACCACTCGTGTTCAATAAGCCGTCGGCGGGCCGTCGATGAGTTTCTGGAAGCAGAGGGCCAACGGCCGTGAACCGACCCAGGCCCAGCGTCTGTTTCGCCGCCTGGTACGTGAATGGCTGTGGGTTGGCCTGATACTGCTGCCCCTGACGGCCTTGCTGTCCCTGAGCCAGGGCCTGGCGTTGAACAATCTGTTCTATGACAACCTGCGACGCTTTACCCCGCTGCCGGTCGATCCGCGCATTCTGTTGGTGACCATCGACGACTACAGCCTGCAGCAACTGGGACGCTGGCCCTGGCCCCGGACGATGCATGGACAGTTGCTGGACCGGCTGACGGACGCCAAGGTCAAAGGCGTGCTGTTCGATGTGATCCTCAGCGAGCCCGGCAGCTCTGTGGAAAACGACACCCGGTTGGCCGCCGCCCTGTGCCGCGCCGGCACGGTGTTCCTGCCGGTGCTGCGCGAGGGGGTCGCTCGCTATGGCCAGGACCTGGAGGAAATCCCTCCGGTGCCGGTGCTGCGTCACTGCGCCCGGGGCCTGGGGCATATCAACGCGCAAGCGGATGCCGACGGTACCGTGCGCAGCGTCTACCTGCGCGAAGGTCCGCAGCAGGCGCCGCGGGCGCAGCTGACCTGGTTGCTCTACCAGCTCACCGAAGCCGATCCGCTGTCGCCGCTGATGCCGGGCCCGGAGACTCCGCAGGTGGCCCGGGGCTGGCTGCGAGCCAACCCGGTACGTATTGCCTTTATCGACAAGGCGGCGGGCTTTCCCAGCGTGCCCTATGTCAGCGTGCTGCGTGGCGAGGTGCCCGCCGAGTTGCTGCGTGATCGGCTGATCCTGGTCGGTTCCACCGCCCCGGGGCTGGGCGACCGTTATGTCACCCCGCAATCCGGCAGCCAGGGCACCACGCCGGGGGTGGAGATCCAGGCCAACCTGCTCAATGGGCTTTTGCAGCACCGCAGCATCGTCGACCTGGGCCAGTGGTCGGGGATGCTGTTGTCCATGGCCCTGACCGCCGCCTTGCTCGGGTTGTTGCTCTGGCGGCCGCGTCACGCCTTGTGGATAACCCTGGGTTGCATGGGCCTGGCGCTCTTGGGATCGGTGCTGATGCTGCGCCTGGGCTACTGGTGGTCGCCGGTGGCCAGCCTGCTGGGCATGCTGCTGGCGTACCTGATCTGGAACTGGCGGCGGCTGAGCGTGATCCTGGCCTACTTCGGCTGGGAGCTGGAGCGCCTGGACAGCGAGCCCAAGGTGTTGCCGGAGCGCCGTCGTAGCCAGACCCCCGCCGGTGATGTGCTGCAAGGGCAGATCGTTGCCCTGGAACAGGCCCTGAGCCGGACCCGGGATACCCGGCGCTTTATCGCCGATGGCCTGGAGTACCTGCCGGTGGCGACCCTGATCAGTGATCCGGACGGCAAGATTCTGCTGGCCAACCGCAATGCCCGGGACGTGTTCGCCCACTCCCTGGTGGGGCAGCCCTTGATTGCGCAGTTGGCCGCCCTGGGTTACCCGGGCCTGACGGACGGGGCCCCGGTCCCGAGCCTGGGACAGTTGCCGGCCCTGGAGTTTCGCGACGTCCGGCAGCGCAGCCTGCGCATGGAACTGGCGCCCCTGCTGCCGGTGGACAGTGACAACGCCATCGGTTGGTTATTGAGCCTTACCGACCTCAGCGTCGAGCGGGACGCCGAGCAGCAGCGTGGCGTGCTGCTGCGCTTTCTGTCCCACGACCTGCGCGCGCCTCACTCGGCGATCCTCGCGCTGCTGGATGTGCAAAGCCGCCAGCCCTCGCCGCCCGGGCAGGTCTACAACCAGATCGAGCAGCAGGTGCGCCGGGCCCTGGAGCTGACCGAGGCTTTCGTGCAATTGGCCAAGGCCGAGTCGGAGGCCTATCAGTTCGCGCCGAGCATGTTCGCCATGTTGGTGCTGGATGCCTTCGACCAGGCCACCACCCTGGCCCAGCTGAAGCAGATCCGCCTGCTGCATGACCTGGATGAAGACAATGAAGGCATGATCCTCGCGGACCAGTCGCTGCTGACCCGGGCCCTGTTCAATCTGCTGGAGAACGCTATCAAGTACAGCCCGCAGGGCTCCACGGTTCATGTTGCGGTGAGCTGTGCCGAGGGCTGGCTGCGCTGCGAGATCGCCGATCAGGGCCAGGGGATTGCCGCGGCGGACCTGCCCCAGCTGTTCGGCCAGTACCAGCGCTTTGCCTCGGCCCAGGGCATCGATGGTCTGGGCCTGGGGCTGGCCATGGTCAAGGCGGTGGTGGACCGGCACCAGGGACGGATCAGCTGTCGCAGCGAGGTTGGCCAGGGCTCCTGTTTCATCCTTGAGCTGCCTCTGTTGCAGGACTGAAGCCATTGGGATTGAACGGGCGAAAAAAAACCGGCTGCGAGGCCGGTTTTTTTGTGTCTGAAAAACTTATGCACGTTTTTCCACATTTTATTAGCTTGGGAAATATGCATATAAATCAGTTATTTATAGGTGGATTTCCGCCGCTGTGAGAAAAGTCGTACACAGGTTATCCACAGAAGCTCATACAGCAACCTTATCCGTGGAAGTGGCCAATGGTGGCAATGAGCCCATATCCCGCTGGGCCTGTTCATTCCAGGCCGCCACCCGGTCATTGAGCTCGGCGATGGCGCGCGGCCCGCTGCCTTCGGCGTACATCGGTGCGCCAATGGTCACGGTGATGGTGCCCGCGCGCTTGGCCCAGCCGGTCTTCGGCCAGAACTTGCCGGCGTTGTGGGCCACCGGCAGCACCGGCAGGTCGGCGTTCACCGCCAGGGCGCTGCCACTGCGGGAGAACTTGCCAATGGTGCCGTAGGGGACGCGGGTGCCTTCCGGAAAGATCAGCACCCAGACATTGTCCTTGAGCAGTTCGTCGCCCTTGCTCGCCACCTGCTTGAGCGCGGCCTTGGGGTTGTCGCGGTCGATGGCGATGGGGCGCAGCATGGCCATGGCCCAGCCGAAGAACGGCACATACAGCAACTCACGCTTGAGGACCTGGCTCAAAGGCTCGAAATAGGCCGAGAGGAAGAAGGTCTCCCAGGTGCTCTGGTGATTGGAGACGATCACGCAGGGCCGCTCCGGGACGTTTTCAGCGCCCTGCACTTCTACGCGAATGTTCAGAAATACCTTGGTCAGCCACAGCGCGCAGCGACACCAGTAGACGTTGATAAAGCGATAGCGCGCCTTGAATGGCAGGAACGGCGCGATAAAAAAGCTCAGGGAGCACCACAGCAAGGAACTGGTGCCCAACAGCAGGTAAAAGAAGAAGGTTCTGATGGCCTGCAGGATCGACATAGCGGCATTTACCATTGCGGGCATGCCCGCCTGTTAAAAAGCGCTCTCCCGAACAGTCCTTGGTCAGGATGCCAGAAGGGGCCTAATTGTGGATAAGTTCAGCGGCAACGGCCGCCAGGTCGTCAAAAATCAAGGTGCCAACCGGCAGGGTTTTCCCCAGAGTCTTTTCGCCTTTCCCGGTCTTTACCAAAACTGGCTGAGAGTCGACGGCTTTTGCGGCCTCCAGGTCACCGATACTGTCACCGACAAACCATAGACCTGTCAGTTCTGCCTGGTAATGCTCGGCAATGGTTTGCAGCATGCCCGGTTTCGGTTTGCGACAGGCGCACCCTTCGTCGGGGCCATGGGGACAATAGACGATCAGCCCGACCTCGCCGCCCTGCTCCGCCACCAGCTCGCGCAGGCGCGCGTGCATGGCATCGAGGGTGGCCAGATCGTAGTAGCCGCGAGCGATGCCGGACTGGTTGGTGGCGACCGCCACCGTCCAGCCGGCCTTGCTCAACTGCGCTATGGCTTCGATCGAGCCGGGGATTGGAATCCACTCCTGCACCGATTTGATGTAGGCATCGGAGTCGTGATTGATCACGCCGTCCCGGTCGAGTATCAGCAGTTTCACAGCCTTTCCTTACCTGATCAGCTCAGCACCGAAATGTCCGCCACACCCAGGAACAGGCCCCGCAGACGCGCCAGCAGCGCATAGCGGTTGGCCCGCACCTTGGCGTCCTCGGCATTGACCATCACCGCCTCGAAGAAGGCGTCCACCGGCTCGCGCAGGGCGGCCAGGCGGGCCAGGGTCTCGCTGTACTGACGCGCTGCGGCCATCGGCTGTACGGCCTGGTCCGCCTGCTGGATCGCCGAGTACAGGGAGAACTCGTTGGCGTTGTCGAAGTACTTGGCTTCGACGGTGGTTGGCACATTGCCTTCGACCTTGCTCAGCAGGTTCGACACGCGCTTGTTCACCGCGGCCAGGGCGGCGGCTTCCGGCAACTTGCGGAAGGCCTGCACGGCTTGCACGCGCTGGTCGAAGTCCAGGGCCGAGCCCGGCTTCAGGGCACGTACCGACAGGTAGGTGGCCACATCCACGCCTTCGTCTTCGTAACGGGCACGCAGACGGTCGAAGATGAACTCCAGCACCTGGTCGGCCAGGCCGGCGGCCTTGACCTTGCTGCCGAAGGCGCTGACGGCGAAGGCCACGGCGTCGTTCAGGTCGAGATCGAACTTCTTCTCGATCAGGATCCGCAGCACGCCCAGGGCCGCGCGACGCAGGGCGTAGGGGTCCTTGCTGCCGGTGGGCAGCATGCCGATGCCGAAGATCCCCACCAAGGTGTCCAGCTTGTCGGCGATGGCCACGGCGGCACCGGTCACGGTGCTTGGCAGCTCGGCGCCGGCGCCACGAGGCATGTACTGCTCGTTCAGGGCCAGGGCCACATCTTCCGGCTCGCCGTCATTGAGGGCGTAGTAGTAGCCGGCGATGCCTTGCATCTCCGGGAACTCGCCGACCATTTCGGTGGCCAGGTCGCACTTGGACAGCAGGCCGGCACGGGCCGCGCGCTGGGCGTCGCCGCCGATGCGCGGGGCAATGAAGGCCGCCAGCTTGGACACCCGCTCGGCCTTGTCGTAGACGCTGCCGAGTTTTTCCTGGAAGACCACGTTCTGCAGGCGCAGGTTGAAGTCTTCGAGCTTCTGCTTCTTGTCCTGCTTGAAGAAGAACTCGGCGTCGGTCAGGCGTGGGCGCACGACTTTCTCGTTGCCCTCGATGATCTGGCGCGGGTCCTTGCTCTCGATGTTGGCCACGGTGATGAAGCGCGGCAGCAACTTGCCGTCGACGTCCAGCAGGCAGAAGTACTTCTGGTTGTCCTGCATGGTGGTGATCAGGGCTTCCTGGGGCACTTCAAGGAAACGCTCCTCGAACGAGCACACCAGCGGCACCGGCCATTCCACCAGGGCGGTCACTTCGTCCAGCAGGTCCGCCGGGACGATCGCCGTGCCTTCCTGCAGGGTGGCCAGCTCCGCGGTGCGCTTGCTGATCAGCTCGCGACGCTCGTTGGCATCGGCCAGCACGTAGGCGGCACGCAGGTCGGCCAGGTAGTTGGCCGGCGAGGTGATGCGCACGCTTTGCGGGTGATGGAAGCGGTGGCCACGGGAATCGCGGCCGGCCTTCTGGGCCAGGATGGTGCAGTCGATGACGTCGTCGCCCAGCAGCATCACCAGCCATTGGGTCGGACGCACGAACTCTTCCTTGCGCGCGGCCCAGCGCATGCGCTTGGGAATCGGCAGGTCGTTCAGCGAGTCTTCGACGATGGTCGGCAGCAGGCTGGCGGTCGGCTTGCCCTTGATGCTCTGGCTGTAGCGCAGTTTCGGGCCGCTCTGATCGATCTCGCTGAGTTCGACGCCGCACTTCTTGGCAAAGCCCAGGGCTGCCTGGGTCGGGTTACCTTCGGCGTCGAACGCCGCCTGGCGTGGCGGGCCGTCGAGGTTGATGCTGCGATCCGGCTGCTGGGTGGCCAGCTGGGTGATCAGTACCGCCAGGCGCCGTGGCGCGGCGTACACGTGCTTGGCCTGAAAGCTCAGGCCGGCGCTCTGCAGGCCTTTCTCGATGCCGGCCAGGAAGGCTTCGGCCAGGGTGTTCAGGGCTTTGGGTGGCAGTTCTTCAGTGCCCAGTTCAACCAGAAAATCTTGCGCACTCATTGTGCCGCCTCCAACTTAGCCAACACTTCATCACGCAGGTCCGGGGTTGCCATGGGGAAGCCCAGCTTGGCCCGGGCCAGCAGGTAGGCTTGCGCCACGGAACGCGCCAGGGTGCGCACACGCAGGATGTACTGCTGGCGCGCAGTCACCGAGATCGCCCGGCGTGCATCCAGCAGGTTGAAGGTGTGCGAGGCCTTGAGGACCATTTCATAGCTCGGCAGCGGCAGCGGCTGATCCAGCTCGATCAGGCGCTTGGCTTCGCTTTCGTAGAAATCGAACAGTTCGAACAGCTTCTCGACGTTGGCGTGCTCGAAGTTGTAGGTCGACTGCTCCACTTCGTTCTGGTGGAACACATCGCCATAGGTGACCTTGCCGAACGGGCCGTCGGCCCACACCAGGTCGTACACCGAGTCCACGCCCTGCAGGTACATGGCCAGGCGTTCCAGGCCGTAGGTGATCTCGCCGGTCACCGGGTAGCACTCGATGCCACCGGCCTGCTGGAAGTAGGTGAACTGAGTCACTTCCATGCCGTTGAGCCAGACTTCCCAGCCCAGGCCCCAGGCGCCCAGGGTCGGCGATTCCCAGTTGTCCTCGACGAAGCGGATGTCGTGCACCAGCGGGTCCAGGCCCACGTGCTTCAGGGAACCCAGGTACAGCTCCTGGAAGTTCTCCGGATTGGGCTTCAACACCACCTGGAACTGATAGTAGTGCTGCAGGCGGTTGGGGTTTTCGCCGTAGCGGCCGTCAGTCGGGCGACGACTGGGCTGCACATAAGCGGCGTTCCAGGTTTCCGGGCCGATGGCCCGCAGGAATGTGGCGGTGTGGAAAGTGCCGGCGCCTACTTCCATATCGTAGGGCTGAAGTACCACACAACCTTGCTCGGCCCAGTACTGCTGGAGGGCGAGGATCAAGTCTTGGAAGGTACGCACGGCTGGCGTAGGCTGGCTCACGAAATTCACCTGTTACTTGGGCTGCGATTTAAGGAGCGGGAGTATACCCGATTCAGTCCTGCGCACGCCCCCTGGAGCCTTATGCCACGCTGCTTTTGGTGTTCCGACGATCCGCTGTACATGGCTTATCACGATCAGGAGTGGGGCGTGCCGCTGCGGGATGGGCAGCGTCTGTTCGAGTTGTTATTGCTCGAAGGGTTCCAGGCCGGGCTGTCCTGGATCACCGTGCTGAAGAAGCGCGAGCGCTATCGCCAGGTGCTGTTCGGCTTCGATGTGCAGCGCGTGGCGCAGATGAGCGACGCCGAGATCGAAGACCTGATGCAAGATCCCGGCATCATCCGCAACCGCCTCAAGCTCAATGCCGCCCGGCGCAACGCCCAGGCCTGGCTGGAGCTGGAAGACCCGGTGGCCTTTCTCTGGTCCTTCGTCGGCGGCGAGCCGAAGATCAATCATTTCAACGACCGCAGCGAAGTGCCGGCGGTGACCCCGGAGGCCGAAGCCATGAGCCGCGGCCTGCAGAAAGCCGGCTTCACCTTCGTCGGACCGACCATCTGCTACGCGCTGATGCAGGCGTCGGGCATGGTCATGGATCACACCCGCGACTGTGATCGCTACGCCATCCTGGCCCACGCGCGGTTAGAATAGCCGGCTCGCGACACGCTTCATGACCGACAGATCAGGAGTCATTTGTGGATAAGTTCAAAGGCGCCCTGCTGGTGGGCGCTCTGCGGTTGTTTGCCCTGCTGCCCTGGCGCGCGGTGCAGGCGGTCGGCGCGGCCATCGGCTGGATCATGTGGAAGACCCCCAATCGTTCCCGCGACGTGGTGCGCATCAACCTGGCCAAATGTTTTCCACAGATGGACCCCGCCGAGCGCGAGCGCCTGGTAGGCCAGAGCCTGAAAGACATCGGCAAATCCCTGACCGAAAGCGCCTGCGCCTGGATCTGGCCGGCGGAGCGCTCCCTCGCCCTGGTGCGCGAAGTCGAGGGCCTGGACGTACTCAAGGACGCCCTGGCCTCGGGCAAGGGCGTGGTCGGCATCACCAGCCACCTGGGCAACTGGGAAGTGCTCAACCACTTCTACTGCAGCCAGTGCAAACCGATCATTTTCTACCGTCCGCCCAAGCTCAAGGCGGTGGACGAACTGCTGCGCAAGCAGCGGGTGCAACTGGGCAACCGCGTGGCGGCCTCCACCAAGGAAGGCATCCTCAGCGTCATCAAGGAAGTGCGCAAAGGCGGTGCCGTGGGCATTCCCGCCGACCCGGAACCGGCCGAATCCGCCGGGATCTTCGTGCCCTTCTTCGCCACCCAGGCCCTGACCAGCAAGTTCGTGCCGAACATGCTGGCCGGCGGCAAGGCAGTGGGGGTGTTCCTCCATGCCCTGCGCCTGCCCGATGGCTCGGGCTACAAGGTGATCCTCGAAGCGGCGCCGCAAGAGATGTACAGCACCGATACCGAAACCTCCTGTGCGGCCATGAGCAAGGTGGTCGAGCGCTATGTCGGGGCGTATCCGAGCCAGTACATGTGGAGCATGAAACGCTTCAAGAAGCGCCCTCCGGGCGAGGCGCGCTGGTACTGACAGCGCTGGCACGATCTGTGGATAACCTTCGCGCAGGCGTTATCCACAGCACACAGAACAAGGGCGCAGAAGATGTCCGAGCACCGCAAATCGTTTCGCATCAAGATTTCCCACGAGAGCATTGGCGAATGCCTGGGGCAGACCCGCAACCTGTCTGCCAGTGGCGTCTATGTGCAAAACCCGGCCCTGGCGCAATTGCCCAAGGGCGCGGTGGTCTATGGCCAAGTGCAGGGCCTGCCGGCGGCGGCGCCCCGGGTGCGCATGGAAGTGGTCCAGGCGGACGCGGAAGGGATCGCCCTGCGCTACCTGTGAAATCGTCCTGTAGCCGCTGCCGAGCCCGCGAGGCTGGGAAAAGGACCCAAGGGCCTTGTTTGGCGATCTCTTGTCGAGCCTGTGTCGTCTCAAGATCTTTGCGTCCCTGCGGGCCGTTCGCAGCCTTCGGCAGCGGCTACAGGGGATAGAGGTCAGCCTTGAGACTGGCGGTCGAGTTTTTTCAGGAACACGGTCATTTCCTTTTCCGCCTGTTTGTCGCCATGGCCCCGGGCCGCTTCCAGTCCCTGCTCCCAGGCCTGGCGTGCCCCTTGAAGATCGCCCTGCCCCTGACAGGCCTTGCCCAGCAGCTTCCAGGCCGCTGAATACTTGGGATCGAAACTCACGCAGCGTTGCAGGTGCTCGGCCGCCCTGGCGAATTCGCCCTGATCCAGGTAACCCTTGCCCAGGCCGAAGCGCAGCAAGGCGTTATCCACACCCTTGGCGAGCATTTTTTCCAGCGATTCAAGCATCGTTGTCACTCCTGTGGACTCATGTAGCCGCTGCCGCAGGCTGCGCAGTCGATCGCAGCCTGCGGCAGCGGCTACACAATGGTTGATCAGAAAAAGCTCAGGCCCACGTGGAACAGCTTCTCCACGTCGCGAATGTGCTTTTTATCCACAAGGAACAGGATCACGTGGTCGCCGGCTTCGATCACCGTATCGTCGTGGGCGATCAGCACTTCTTCGTCACGGATGATGGCGCCGATGGTGGTGCCCGGCGGCAGGCCGATGTTCTCGATGGCGCGACCTATCACCTTGCTCGACTTGGCGTCGCCGTGGGCGATGGCCTCGATGGCTTCCGCCGCGCCGCGGCGCAGGGAGTGCACGCTGACGATGTCGCCGCGGCGCACGTGGGCCAGCAGGGTGCCGATGGTGGCCAGCTGCGGGCTGATGGCGATGTCGATGTCGCCGCCCTGGATCAGGTCGACGTAGGCCGGGTTGTTGATGATGGTCATGACCTTCTTCGCCCCCAGGCGCTTGGCCAGCAGCGAGGACATGATGTTGGCCTCGTCGTCGTTGGTCAGGGCCAGGAAAATGTCGGCGTCGGCGATGTTCTCTTCCAGCAGCAGGTCGCGGTCCGAGGCGCTGCCCTGCAGCACCACGGTGCTGTCCAGGGTGTCGGACAGGTAGCGGCAGCGGGCCGGGTTCATCTCGATGATCTTCACCTGGTAGCGGCTTTCGATGGCCTCGGCCAGGCGCTCGCCGATCTGCCCGCCACCGGCGATGACGATGCGCTTGTAGGATTCCTCCAGGCGGCGCATTTCGCTCATCACCGCGCGGATGTGGGCCTTGGCGGCGATGAAGAACACCTCGTCGTCGGCCTCGATCACCGTATCGCCCTTGGGCATGATCGGCCGGTCGCGCCGGAAGATCGCCGCCACCCGGGTGTCGACGTTGGGCATGTGCTCGCGCAGCTGACGCAGTTGCTGGCCCACCAGCGGGCCGCCGTAGTAGGCCTTGACCGCCACCAGTTGCGCCTTGCCTTCGGCGAAGTCGATCACTTGCAGGGCGCCGGGGTGTTCGATCAGGCGCTTGATGTAGAGGGTTACCACCTGCTCGGGGCTGATCAGCACGTCGACCGGGATCGCGTCGTTGTCGAACAGCCCGGCGCGGGTCAGGTAGGCGGATTCGCGCACCCGGGCGATCTTGGTCGGCGTGTTGAACAGGGTGTGGGCGACCTGGCAGGCGATCATGTTGGTTTCGTCGCTGTTGGTCACCGCCACCAGCATGTCGGCGTCGTCGGCTCCGGCCTGGCGCAGCACCGTGGGAAAGGAGCCGCGGCCTTGCACGGTGCGGATATCCAGGCGATCGCCGAGGCCGCGCAGGCGTTCGCCGTCGGTGTCCACCACGGTGATGTCGTTGGCTTCGCTGGCCAGGTGCTCCGCCAGTGTGCCGCCCACTTGCCCGGCGCCGAGGATGATGATTTTCATCCAGTCACTCCCTTAAAACCGTTTAGCCGCGTGCGGCGGCGATCTTGATCAGCTTGGCGTAGTAGAAACCGTCATGGCCGCCCTCTTGCGCCAGCAACTGGCGCCCGTGGGGCTGCTTGAGGCCGGCCGCAGGCTGCCCCAGTTGGCCGCCGATGTCCAATTCACGGGCGCCCGGGGTGCGCCCGAGGAAAGCCTCGATGACTTCGGTGTTCTCGGTGGGCAGGGTCGAGCAGGTGGCGTAGAGCAGGATGCCGCCCACTTCCAGGGTCTGCCACAGGGCGTCCAGCAGTTCGCCTTGCAGCTGCGCCAGGGCGGCGATGTCTTCCGGCTGGCGGGTCAGCTTGATGTCCGGGTGGCGACGGATCACCCCGGTGGCCGAGCACGGCGCGTCCAGCAGGATGCGCTGGAACGGCTGGCCGTCCCACCAGGCCTGGGTGTCGCGGCCGTCGGCGGCGATCAGCTGGGCATCGAGCTTCAGGCGGTCGAGGTTTTCCCGCACTCGCACCAGGCGCTTGGCCTCCAGGTCCACCGCCACCACGCCGGCCAGGGCCGGTTGCACTTCGAGGATGTGGCAGGTCTTGCCCCCCGGCGCGCAGCAGGCGTCCAGCACCCGCTGCCCCGGCGCCAACTCCAGCAGCTCGGCGGCCAGTTGCGCGGCTTCGTCCTGGACGCTGATCCAGCCTTCGGCAAAGCCCGGCAGGCCGCGAACATCGCCGGCTTCGTCGAGGACGATACCGTCCTGGCTGTAGACGCAGGCCCTGGCCGCCACACCCGCTTCGCTCAGCAGCTGCAGGTAGGCGTCCCGCGAATGATGCCGGCGATTGACCCGCAGGATCATCGGCGGGTGGGCGTTGTTGGCGGCGCAGATGGCCTCCCAGTGCTCGGGCCAGAAGGCCTTGAGGGACTTTTGCAGCCAGCGCGGGTGCGCGGTGCGCACCACCGGGTCGTGTTCCAGCTCGGCCAGCAGCGCCTCGCTTTCACGCTGGGCGCGGCGCAGCACGGCGTTGAGCAGGGCCTTGGCCCAGGGCTTTTTCAGCTTGTCGGCGCAACCCACGGTTTCGCCGATGGCGGCGTGGGCCGGCACCCGGGTGTAGAGCAGTTGATAGAGGCCCACCAGCAGCAGCGCCTCGACATCGGCGTCGGCGGCCTTGAAAGGCTTCTGCAGCAGTTTGGCCGCCAGCGCCGACAGCCGTGGCTGCCAGCGCGCGGTGCCGAAGGCCAGGTCCTGGGTGAAGCCGCGATCCCGGGCTTCGACCTTGTCCAGCTGGATCGGCAGCGAGCTGTTGAGCGAGGCCTTGCCGTTGAGTACCGCGGTCAGGGCCTTGGCGGCGGCCAGGCGCGGGTTCATTGGGCGTCCGCCGCTTGGCCGAGGACGGTGCCGAGGGCGAACTTCTCGCGGCGGCTGTTGAACAGGTCGCTGAAGTTCAGCGCCTTGCCGCCGGGCAGTTGCAGACGGGTCAGGCACAGCGCCTGCTCACCGCAGGCGACCAGCAGGCCGTCCTTGCTGGCGCCTAGGATCTCGCCCGGGGTGCCCCGGCCTGCGGCCAGGGTGGCGGCCAGGACTTTCAGGGCTTCGCCGTTCAAGGTGCTGTGGCAGATCGGCCAGGGGTTGAAGGCCCGGATCAGGCGTTCCAGCTCCACGGCCGGGCGGCTCCAGTCGATGCGCGCCTCGTCCTTGTTCAGCTTGTGGGCGTAGGTGGCCAGGCTGTCGTCCTGGACTTCGCCTTGCAGGGTGCCGGCGGCCAGGCCTTCGATGGCTTGCAGCACGGCCGGCGGGCCCAGCTCGGCCAGGCGGTCGTGCAGGCTGCCACCGGTGTCCTGGGCGCTGA
The DNA here is from genome assembly GCF_021560055.1 of Pseudomonas sp. BC42. Classification (NCBI taxonomy): domain Bacteria; kingdom Pseudomonadati; phylum Pseudomonadota; class Gammaproteobacteria; order Pseudomonadales; family Pseudomonadaceae; genus Pseudomonas; species Pseudomonas sp. BC42. The sequence goes on along the minus strand of NZ_CP091067.1, from coordinate 6,820,318 downwards.
TCGGGGTGCTGACCTTGAGCAGCATCGGCCCGGTGTCCAGGCCGGCTTCCATGCGCATCACGGTCACGCCACTGGTTGCATCACCGGCTTCTACGGCGCGCTGGATCGGCGCGGCACCGCGCCAGCGCGGCAGCAGCGAGGCGTGGCTGTTGATGCAGCCCAGGCGCGGAATATCCAGTACCACCTGTGGCAGGATCAGGCCGTAGGCCACCACCACCATCAGGTCCGGCTTGAGCGCCGCCAGTTCGGCCTGGGCCTCGGCATTGCGCAGGGTGGGTGGTTGCAGCACCGGGATCTGCTGTTCCAGGGCCAGTTGCTTGACCGGGCTGGGCATCAGCTTCTGCCCGCGCCCCGCCGGACGGTCCGGCTGGGTGTAGACCGCGACAATCTGGTGAGGGCTGTCGAGCAGGGCCTTGAGGTGTTCGGCGGCGAATTCGGGGGTGCCGGCAAAGACGATGCGCAGTGGCTCAGTCATGAGAATTCTCGATGTTAAACATGCGGAAAAGAAAAAGGCTTGCCGTGGCAAGCCTTTGCAAGACGGTCATCAAGCCTGCTGGCGATGCTGCTTTTCCAGCTTCTTCTTGATCCGGTCACGCTTGAGCGTGGACAGGTAATCGACGAACAGCTTGCCGTTGAGGTGGTCGCATTCGTGCTGGATGCACACCGCCAGTAGTCCTTCGGCGATCAGTTCATAGGGCTGGCCGTCGCGGTCCAGGGCCTTGATCTTGACCCGTTGCGGGCGGTCGACGTTTTCATAGAAACCCGGCACCGACAGGCAGCCTTCCTGGTACTGGTCCATCTCGTCGGTCAGGGCTTCGAATTCGGGGTTGATGAACACCCGGGGCTCGCTGCGATCTTCGGACAGGTCCATGACCACGACGCGTTTGTGCACGTTGACCTGGGTCGCCGCCAGACCGATGCCTGGGGCCTCATACATTGTTTCAAACATGTCGTCGACCAACTGACGCACTTCGTCGTCCACTACGGCCACGGGTTTGGCGATAGTGCGCAGGCGCGGATCAGGGAATTCGAGGATGTTTAAAATGGCCATAAGCGTAATTGCTACACGTGTGAAGTAAGGGCGGAGTCGGCGCCCTGACAGGTCCTGGACCTGGGCCGCCGATGCAAAACGTGCTCTGCAAAGGAGCGAGCCGCGCAGGCTCTGGCGTTTTACGCGAGCGCACATAATAAAGGGATTCAGCCCCCGAGGAAATGACTGTTCGCCTTGCCGCCGTTGGGCTGGACCGCCATCGGTCGCCGCTGCAGGCCTGCTCCTGGGGGCGTGACCGAGGTCTGCTCAGCGAGCGCGACCAGCGTTTGGGCGCAGCGTCGGCGAAGTTGGCGGACCGTTTCCCGAGGGCGTCGGGAAACTTGTCCTCAACAAGTTACCAACAGACTTATCCACAGCTTGTTCCGGCGCTGACCGGACCTATGACGATCAAGGATGATCCATGTCGCACTCGATTAGTGCCGCCATTTCCCCCGCGGAACTGGAAGCCCGTTTACGTTTGCATGGCCTGCCCGGTCTGGGACCCAGGCGCTTTCAGCGCCTGCTCCAGGCCTTCGGTTCAGCCGCCAAAGCCCTCAGTGCACCGGCCGGTGCCTGGCATGCCCTGGGCCTGCCGGCCGCCTGCAGCGATGCCCGGCGCAGCGCCGAAGTGCGCGAGGGCGCTCGGCGTGCCTTGGCCTGGATAGACAACCAGGCCCAGCATTTACTGATGTGGGACCAGCCCGGCTACCCGGCCTTGCTGGCCCAGTTGGAGGATGCGCCGCCGCTGTTGTTCGTGGCCGGCGACCCTTCGACTCTGGAACGGCCGCAGCTGGCGATGGTGGGCAGCCGCCGCGCTTCGCCCCCGGGACTGGACACCGCGGCGGCGTTCGCCAGGAGCCTGGCCGGAGCCGGATTCGTGATCACCAGTGGTCTGGCCCTGGGCATCGATGGCGCAGCCCATCAGGCGGCACTGGCCGTTGGCGGGCACACGGTGGGGGTGCTGGGCACCGGCCTGGAAAATTTTTATCCACAGCGCCACCGAGCCTTGGCCCAGGCGATGATCGACCAGGGCAGCGCGGTGGTTTCCGAGTTCGCGCTGGACACCGGTCCGCGGGCGGAGCACTTCCCCCGGCGCAATCGGATCATCAGCGGCCTGTCCCTCGGCGTGCTGGTGGTGGAAGCCAGCGTGGCCAGCGGTTCCCTGATCACCGCCCGCCTGGCGGCGGAACAGGGCCGCGAGGTGTACGCGATTCCCGGTTCCATCCATCACCCCGGTGCGCGGGGCTGTCACCAGCTGATCCGTGATGGCGCGGTATTGGTGGAAAGCGTGCAGGACATTCTCGAAACCCTCAGGGGCTGGCAACACGTGGCACCGCCGGCCGCCGTGCCGGCCGAAACCGCCAGGCATCCGCTGCTGGCCCTGCTCCTGGCCGCGCCCCACAGCAGCGAGGCCCTGGCGCGGGCCAGCGGCTGGCCCCTACCGCGGGTGCTGGCGGCCTTGAGCGAGTTGGAGATCGACGGCCTTGCGGTCAATGAAAACGGCCGCTGGCTGGCACGCCTGGGGTCGAGTTGAGGGCGGTTGCGCGCTGTCGCCAAACCGCAACAGGCCCTAGGTTTTATAGGCAGGATCGGTAAACTGCGCACAGCTTTTATCTGGAGATTCGGCAATGGTCAGCAGTTGGCGTGTGCAACAAGCCGCACGAGAGATTCGCGCAGGGGCGGTGATTGCCTACCCAACCGAAGCGGTCTGGGGCCTGGGGTGCGATCCGTGGAACGAAGAGGCGGTGGATCGCCTGCTGGCGATCAAGTCACGCTCGGTGGACAAGGGCCTGATTCTGATCGCCGACAACATCCATCAGTTCGACTTTCTCTTCGAGGACTTCCCCGACACCTGGATCGAGCGCATGTCCAGCACCTGGCCGGGTCCCAACACCTGGCTGGTGCCCCATCAGAACCTGCTGCCGGAGTGGGTCACCGGGGTGCATGACACGGTGGCGTTGCGGGTCAGCGACCATCCGCTGGTGCGTGAACTGTGCGCGCTGGTGGGACCGCTGATTTCCACCTCGGCCAATCCCCAGGGGCGGCCGGCGGCGCGCACGCGGCTGCGCGTCGAGCAGTACTTCCGTGGGCAACTGGACCTGGTGCTCACCGGCAGCCTGGGCGGGCGCAAGAACCCGAGCCTGATCCGCGATCTGGCCACCGGCAGGGTGGTGCGGCCTTCCTGATTGCTGCGCCGGCTCCCACGGGTCATCGCGACGCGTGTTGCAGGAGCCGGCTGGCCGGCGAAGGCGCTTAGGGCAAGAGCACCGTCGAACCGGTGGTGCGCCGTGCCGACAGCTCGACATGGGCCTTGGCGGCATCCGCCAGGGCGAAGCGCTGGCCAATCTCGATCTTCAACTGACCGCTGGCGATCATGGCGAACAGATCGTCGGCCATGCGTTGCAGGTTCTCGGCGTTGTTGGCGTAGCTGGCCAGGGTCGGCCGGGTGACATACAGCGAGCCCTTGGCCGAGAGAATCCCCAGGTTCACCCCTTCCACCGCGCCCGAGGCATTGCCGAAGCTGACCATCAGCCCGCGGGGTGCCAGGCAATCCAGGGAAGTCAGCCAGGTGTCCTTGCCCACACCGTCGTAGACCACCGGGCACTTCTTGCCGTCGGTCAGTTCCAGCACCCGCTGGGCCACGTCTTCATGGCTGTAATCGATGGTTTCCCAGGCGCCCAGGGCCTTGGCGATGGCGGCTTTCTCCGGTGAGCTGACGGTGCCGATCAGTTTCACTCCCAGGGCCTTGGCCCACTGGCAGGCCAGGGAACCGACGCCGCCGGCGGCCGCGTGAAACAGCACGGTCTCGCCGCCCTTGAGTTCATAGGTCTGGCGCAGCAGGTACTGCACGGTCAGGCCCTTGAGCATCACCCCGGCCGCCTGTTCGAAGCTGATGGCGTCCGGCAGGTGCACCAGGTTGGCTTCGGGCAGCACGTGCACATCGCTGTAGGCACCCAGCGGGCCGCTGCCATAGGCCACCCGATCGCCGACCTTGAAGCGGGTCACCGCGCTGCCCACGGCTTCCACGACCCCGGCCCCTTCGGCGCCCAGGCCCGACGGAAGCGCCGGCGGTGCGTACAGGCCGCTGCGGAAATAGGTATCGATGAAGTTCAGGCCGATGGCCCGGTTGCTGACGCGAACCTGCTGCGGGCCCGGTTCGGCGGGCTGGTAATCCACATACTCGAGTACTTCGGGGCCGCCATGGGCGCGGAATTGGATACGTTTGGCCATCTGTACTCACTCCTTGGTCGTCGCGTGAAAGGGTTCTATCGGACTCCTCTGCTTGACCTTCGTCAACTGCGAGTGGACACAGTGCGGTGTTATGCTACGCGCCCATTTGCGCCGGCCCCGGTTTCATCCCTGGCGCCGCCTAGCTTTGCCCGATTCAAGGTGATGCCATGACTACCCGCACCGAGGCCGTAAAAGCCTACCTGCTCGACCTGCAAGACCGTATTTGCACTGCCCTGGAAAACGAAGACGGCGGCGCGCGCTTCATCGAGGATGCCTGGACCCGGCCTGCCGGCGGTGGCGGACGCACCCGGGTGATCGGTGGCGGTGCAGTGATCGAAAAGGGCGGGGTCAACTTCTCCCACGTGTTCGGCAGCGGCCTGCCGCCTTCGGCCAGTGCCCATCGTCCGGAACTGGCCGGTCGGGGTTTCGAGGCCCTGGGCGTGTCCCTGGTGATCCACCCGCACAACCCCCATGTGCCGACCTCCCACGCCAACGTGCGTTTCTTCATTGCCGAGAAGGAAGGTGAAGAACCGGTCTGGTGGTTCGGCGGCGGTTTCGACCTGACCCCCTACTACGGCAATGAAGAAGACTGCGTGCACTGGCACCAGGTCGCCGAACGCGCCTGCGCGCCTTTTGGCCCGGACGTCTACCCGCGCTACAAGGCCTGGTGCGACAGCTACTTCCACATCAAGCACCGCAACGAGCCCCGGGGCATCGGCGGCCTGTTCTTCGACGACTTGAACGAGTGGGACTTCGACACCTGCTTCGCCTTCATGCGCGCCATCGGCGATGCCTATATCAAGGCTTACCTGCCCATCGTCCAGCGCCGCAAGGCCGCGGCCTACACCGAGCAGCAGCGCGAGTTCCAGGAATTCCGCCGTGGCCGCTACGTGGAGTTCAACCTGGTCTACGACCGTGGCACCCTGTTCGGCCTGCAATCGGGCGGGCGTACCGAATCGATCCTCATGTCGCTGCCGCCGCAAGTGCGCTGGGGCTACGACTGGAAGGCCGAGCCGGGCACCGAAGAGGCGCGCCTGACCGAATACTTCCTGCAGGACCGCGACTGGCTGGCGGCCAGCCACTAACCCGCACCCACCGTGTAGGAGCCGGCTTGCCGGCGAAGAGGCCTTCAAGGCGGACGCGGCTCCTACCCGTGTGTGTTGAGCAAATGGGATGAGAGATGGACCAGTACGTTGTCTTTGGTAATCCGATCGGCCATAGCAAATCACCCTTGATCCACCGGCTGTTCGCCCAGCAGACCGGCCAGCAACTGGAATACAACACCCTGCTGGCGCCTCTGGACGACTTCGCCGGCGCTGCCCGCGATTTCTTCGCCCAGGGCCGCGGGGCCAACGTCACCGTGCCGTTCAAGGAAGACGCCTATCGCCTGTGCGACAGCCTGACCGAGCGTGCGCAACGTGCCGGCGCGGTGAACACCCTGAGCAAGCAGGCCGACGGCAGGCTGCTGGGAGACAACACAGACGGCGCCGGACTGGTGCGCGACCTGACGGTGAACGCCGGGGTCAGCCTCAAGGGCAAGCGCATCCTCCTCCTGGGAGCCGGGGGCGCCGTGCGTGGAGCCTTGGAGCCCCTGTTGGCGCAACAGCCGGCGTCGGTGGTGATTGCCAACCGCACCGTGGAAAAGGCCGAGCGGCTGGCGGAACTCTTTGCCGACCTGGGCCCGGTGTCGGCCAGTGGTTTCGACTGGCTGCAGGAGTCGGTGGACCTGATCATCAACGCCACCTCCGCCAGCCTGTCGGGCGAACTGCCGCCGATTGCCAGCAGCCTGATCGAACCGGGCAAGACGGTGTGCTACGACATGATGTACGCCAAGGAGCCGACGCCGTTCTGCCGTTGGGCCAGTGAACATGGCGCGGCGTTGGTGCTGGATGGCCTGGGCATGCTGGCCGAACAGGCGGCGGAAGCCTTCTACCTGTGGCGTGGTGTGCGCCCGGACAGCGCCCCGGTGCTGGCCGAACTGCGCCGCCAGTTGGCGCAGTAACCCCTCCCCCCTCGTAGGAGCTGGCTTGCCAGCGAAGGCGGCCTCAAGACTGGCGCCAGGTCCAAGGGCCTCTTCGCCGGCAAGCCGGCTCCTACGTCGAGTGTGGGCAAGACGCCTGCGGGTTCAGTCTTCGAAGTGGATCGGGCAGTGCTCCGGTCCTTCGAGCTTGATCAATTCCTCTTTCACCGCTTGCCGGGCCCGGCGCAGGGTCAGGCTGCGGTCCTGGCGTTTCAGTCGGCGCGCCTCCTGATGCAGCATCGCCACCCCTGAATAGTCGATGAAGTTGATCTGCCGGGCGTCGATCACCAGTTTCGGTGCGTGGCAGCGTTGCATGCGCACTTGCAGGTAATGACTGGCGCCAAAGAAGATCGAGCCGCCGACCCGCAGGACGTTGGCATCGCCCTCGCTGGACTGCTGCACCCGTGGTTGCGACGTGCGCTTGAGGTAGAAGAACAGCGACGCCAGGACCCCGGCATAGATCGCCGTCTGCAGCTCCAGGAGCAAGGTGGCGATGCAGGTCAGGCTCATCACCACAAATTCGGCGCGGCTGACCCGGAACAGGTCACGGATGCCCCGATGGTCCACCAGCCCCCAGCAGATCAGCAGGATGCTGCCGGCCATGGCCGGAATCGGGATGTGGGTGATCAGCCCGGCGCCGGCCACCGCGAACAGCGCCACCCACAACGCCGAGAACACCCCGGCCAGGGGCGAGCGGGCACCGGCTTCATAACTCAAGCCCGAGCGGGTGAAAGAGCCGGAGGACAGGTAGCCGGAGAAAAACGCCCCGACCATGTTCGACAGGCCCTGGGCGCGGACTTCCTGGTTGGCGTCGAGCAGTTGTTCCGAACGTGCCGACAGTGAGCGGGCAATCGACAGGCTGGTGACCAGCCCCAGCATCCCCACCGCCACGGCACTGGGCAGCAGCCGCAGGACCAGATCCAGGTCCAGTGGCAACGGGCTCAAGGGCGGTAGCCGGCCCACGAAGGCGCTGACCAATTTGACGTGGCCGAACACCCCCGGCAGCAACCAGACCACCAGCGCACTGAGCACCAGGCTGAGCAACAGGCTGGGCCAGCGTGGCGCCAGCAGCTTCAGGCCGAGGCCGACGATCAGGCTGCCCAGCCCCAGCAACAGCGAAGGCTTGTCCACAGCGTCCAGGTGTTCCAGCAGCAAGCTCAGGCTATTGAGGGCGGTGGCCTGGTTCGGCAGCTCCAGGCCCAGGAGGTTGGGCAATTGCCCCAGGGCAATCACCACCGCGGCACCGAGGGTGAAACCCAGCACCACCGAATGCGAGACGAAGTTCACCAGGGCGCCGAAACGCAGCAGCCCCAGCAGCCACTGGAAGATCCCCGCCAGCAGGGTCAGCAGCAGGATCAGGGTGACGTAGTCCTCGGACGCCGGCACCGCCAGGGGGCTGACGCTGGCATACAGCACGATGGAAATCGCTGCCGTGGGCCCGCAGATCAGGTGCCAGGACGAGCCCCAGAGGCAGGCCACCAGCACCGGGACTATGGCCGCGTACAGCCCGTACTCCGGCGGCAGGCCGGCAATCAGCGCATAGGCGATCGATTGCGGCAGGGCGAGGATCGCGCCACTGAGCCCCACCAGCAGATCACGACCGACGCTGGCGCGGGTCTGCTGGGGCAGCCAGCCGAGAAAAGGCAGAAGTGAATGGCGGTTGGGCCAGGCCATGGTTGCTCACGGATGGGGGAATTCGAGGGGGCCAGGGTAATGCATTGTCAGGCTTCGGGCATGTGGCGAGGCTGGCCCCTGATCCCGCAGGAGCCGGCGCACCTTGGGCTACAACTTGGCCTTCACCGCCGCCAGGGCCTCTTTGTCATCGATGGTCCGGACCCCTTCCAGCCATTGCTCCAGCACCGCCGGGTTGGCCTTGATCCAGGCCTTGGCGGCATCGGCGTTGCTGAGCTTGTTGTTCACCACCTCGGCCATGATGGCGTTCTCCATGTCCTGGGTGAACCGCAGGTTGCTCAGGAGCTTGCCGACGTTCGGGCAGGCCTGTGCATAACCCTTGCGGGTCAGGGTGTAGACGCTGCCGCTGGCGCCGAAGTACTGCTCGCCCCCGGTCAGGTAACGCATGTTCAGCTGCACGTTCATCGGGTGCGGGGTCCAGCCGAGGAAGGTCACGAAGCGCTGTTTTTTCGTGGCCCGGGACACCTCGGCGAGCATCGCCTGCTCGCTGGACTCGATCAGCTTCCACTGGCCTAGATTGAACTCGTTGTTCTTGATGATCGCCTGCAGCGACAGGTTGGCCGGAGCACCGGAGCCGATGCCGTAGATCTTCCTGTCGAACTTGTCGGCGAATGTGTTCAGGTCGGCGAAATCATGCACCCCGGCGTTCCACACGTAGTCCGGAACCGCCAGGGTGAACTCGGTGCCTTCCAGGTTCTTCGCCAGCTGGATCACCTCGCCATTGGCCACGAACTTGTCGTAGAAGCCCTGCTGCGCCGGCATCCAGTTGCCCAGGAACACATCCACCTGGCCGTCCTTGAGGCCGCCGTAGGTGATGGGCACCGCCAGGGTGTCGATCTTGGCCTTGTAGCCCATGCCCTCCAGCAGAAAGCTGGCGATGGCGTTGGTGGCGGCGATGTCGCTCCAGCCCGGATCGGCCATTTTCACGGTTGCGCACGAGTCGGCCCAGGCGGTTGCGCTGCCCAGAGCCAGGAACCCGACGGCCAGCGCTGTGGATAACGTTTGCATGCTCTTCCCCTTGGATTATTGGTGTTGGCAGGGTTGTGGATAACGTGCCTTGCGCTCCAGATCGTCGAGGTCGATGTGGTTGCGCATGTATTGCGCACTGGCGTCGACCAGGGGCTGGTGATCCCAGCTCTTGCGCGTGCCCCGGTTCAGGGCGTCGGCCACCAGGCGGCGACGGCGCTGGCTGGCCAGGACCTGTTGGTGAATGGCCGGGATGTCCCACTTGGCCCGGGCCTCGGCGAGGAAGGCGTCGAACAGCGCTCGATGCTCGGCCGACTGGCTGAGGTCGATACGCTCTTGCGGGTCGTGGGCGACATCGAAGAGCAGGCACGGGTCGTCTTCGCTGTAGATGAATTTGTAGGCGCCCCGGCGAATCATCATCAGCGGGCTGATGGTGCCCTCGGCCATGTATTCGCCGAACACCTCATCGTGGCCGCCCTGCCCCAGCAGATGGGGGACCAGGGAGCGGCCGTCCAGGGGCAGGTTGGGCTCCACATGGCCGCCGGCCAGTTCCACCAGGGTCGGCAGCAGGTCGGCGGTGGACACCGCGGCGCCGACCCGCCCGGCGCCGACCCGCCCGGCGGCGAACTGCCCCGGTGCGCAGATCAGCAGCGGCACCCGGGCGGCCATCTCGAACCAGTGCATTTTGTACCAGAGGCCACGCTCGCCGAGCATGTCGCCGTGGTCGCCGGAAAACACGATCAACGTGTCGTCCGCCAGCCCGGTGTCTTCCAGGGTCTGCAGCAGCTTGCCGACGTTGCTGTCGATGTAGCTGCAGGCGCCGAAGTAGGCCCGCCGCGCGTCGCGGATCTTATCCACAGGCAGCGGCTTGTCCCACAGGTCGTAGACCTTGAGCAGGCGCTGGGAGTGCGGGTCCAGCTCGCTCTGGGGCGGGGTCTGGGGCAGTGGAATGTCGTCGTCGCGGTACAGGTCCCAGAACGCCTTGGGAATGGTGTAGGGATCGTGGGGATGGGTCATGGACACGGTGAGGCAGAACGGCTGGTCGCCGCCCGCGCGAACGTGGTCGAACAGGTATTGCCGGGCCTTGAACACCACCTCTTCGTCGAAATCCAGTTGGTTGGTGCGCACGCAAGGGCCGGCCTGCAGCACCGAGGACATGTTGTGGTACCAGCTGGGGCGCACCTGAGGCTCATCCCAGTTCACCGCCCAGCCGTAGTCGGCGGGGTAGATGTCGGTGGTCAGGCGTTCTTCGTAGCCGTGCAACTGGTCCGGGCCGCAGAAGTGCATCTTGCCCGACAGCGCGGTGCGATAGCCCAGGCGCCGCAGGTAGTGGGCATAGGTGGGCACGTCGGCGGGAAAGTCCGCGGCGTTGTCGTAGGCGCCGATCTTGCTCGGCAACTGGCCGCTGACCAGGGTGAAGCGCGAGGGCGCGCACAGCGGGCTGTTGCAGTAGGCGGCGTCGAACACCACGCCCCGGGCGGCCAGGCGGCTGAGGTGCGGCAGCTGGATCGGCGATGGACCGTAGAACGGCAGCAAGGGCGCGGCCATCTGGTCGGCCATGATGAAAAGAATGTTCTTGCGCTTCATGGGTTCGCGGCATTCCATAGTCGACGGTTATGCGAAAGTGCTGCGATCGAGCATGGATTCCATGTCTTTGGCGGTAAAGCCCATGTGCGGCAATGACTAGGATAAGCAGCGCTTATGTATGAAGCCCTTGGTGACCTGTCCCTGGACCTGCTCCGGGTGTTTGAAGCGGCCGCGCGTCTGCGCAGCTTCACCGCAGCGGCGGTGGAACTGGGCACTACCCAGCCGGCCATCAGCCAGCAGATCAAGCGCCTGGAAGAGCAGTTGCAGGTGCGCCTGTTCGACCGCATCTACCGCGGCATCGAACTGACCGAGTCCGGCGCGCTGTTGCTGGAACAGGTACAGGCCGGCCTGCAGAGCATCGACGCCGGCCTCACGGCCCTGGCCCAGCAGCATCAGCATGAGGTGTTGCAGGTGGCCACGGATTTCGCCTTCGCCGCCTACTGGCTGATGCCGCGCCTGCATCGTTTCCATCAGGCCAACCCCCAGGTGGACGTCAGCCTGGTGACCAGTGAACGCAGCCACAGCATGTTGCGCAGCGATATCGATGTGGCGGTGCTGTTCGGCGACGGACGTTTCAAGCATGGCGAAAGCCACTGGCTGTTCAGCGAGGAAGTGTTTCCGGTGTGCAGCCCGCTGCTGCTCAAGGAGCGCCTGGCGCCCCTGCCCGCCCAGGCCCTGCTGGAGATGCCGCTGCTGCACCTGCGGGGGGAAAACGCCAGTCACTGGTTCGACTGGAGCGGGGTGTTCCGCGAACTGGGCCTGGCCGGCGCCCCGCCCCCGGGGCAATTGCGTTTCGACAATTACACCCTGCTGATCCAGGCGGCCATCGGCGGCCAAGGCGTGGCCATCGGCTGGCGTCATCTGGTGGACGATCTGCTGGCACAGGGGCTGTTGTGCCGGCCGATCGCCCAGAGTGCGCTGTCCGCCTACGGCTATTACGTGGTGCTGCCGCCGCGCAAGCGTCGCGGACCGTTGATCCAGCGCTTCGTCGACTGGCTGATGGCCGAGCAGGCCGGCAGTGCCCATTCCCTCAGGGGGCTGGCGTTGCCGTCCATTGCCCTGTAGACGGCACCTTGAACAGGCTCCACAGGGACAGTGCGCCGTTGCCCAGGCACACCAGCGCCAGCGATACCACCGCGAGGAAGGCCAGGTATTCCCAGCCGCCCCCCGGGCTGGTGTAGATCCAGCCGTGGGCGCCGTGGACGAAGACGATCGCCCCCAGCAGCATCGGCATCAGCCCCAGGGCGATCCAGCGCACGCCGACTCCGAGGATCAGCAGCAAGCCCCCCACCAGCTCGGCGCACACCGCCGGGTAGGTCAGCCACTCGGGCATGCCGGTGGCGCCGAACAGCTTGAGGGTGCCCGGCCAGCCCAGGACCAGGATCTTGAACAGGGCGTGGGCGACGTACATGGCGCCCAGGGCCAGGCGCAGGAACAGGGCGGCCCATTGTTCCGGTGCCTGGAGCGGCGATCTGATTGGGAGTGCAGGCATATGACAAGTCCTTGTGTGGTTGGGAAGGTTGCGGATTGCTGAGTGTCCGGCGGTCAAACGATGGCCACCGAGGCGCCGACCAGTAACAGCACGCCGATGTGGACGTTGCTGCGAAACAGGTGGTTGCAGGGCTCCGGGTGGTCCGGGCTGAACAGGCTGAGTTGGTAGGCCAGGGCCAGGGCGATTGGCAGCAGCAGGATGAAAAAGCCCGGGTTGGCACCGGCCAGCAGGCCCGCGCCGCACCAGCACAGCAGGGTCATGGCGTAGAACCCGGCGATCCAGGTCCTGCCCCGTTCGGCGAACAGCGTGGCGGTGGAGCGCAGGCCCATGTTCAGGTCGTCCTCACGGTCGCTGTAGGCATAGAGGGTGTCGTAGCCCAACTGCCAGAACAGGCAGCCCAGCCACAGCGCCAGCGCACTGGGTTGCAGGCTGCCGGTGGTTTCCACGCTGGCCATGAGCACGCCCCAGTTGAACACCGCGCCGAGAAACGCCTGGGGCCAGTGGGTGAAGCGCTTGAACAGCGGATAGACCAGGGTCAGGGGCACGCAGCACAGGGCCAGCAGCACCGTCGCCGGTTGCAGAAGCGGCAGCAACCCGGCGGCCAGCAGCAACGTCACGGCCAGGCAGGCCAGGGCTTGGGCGAGGCTCAGCGAACCCTGGGCCAGGGGCCGCTGGCGGGTGCGGTTGACCCGGGCGTCGAAGCCGCGATCGAGGATGTCGTTGATGCAGCAGCCGGCACTGCGCATCAGCAGGGCGCCGAGGGCGAACACCAGCACGGTGCCGACCGGGGGAATGCGCCCGGCGCAGAGGATAAGCGCGGCCAGGGCTGGCAGCAGGGTCAGCCAGGTGCCGATGGGCCGGTCCAGGCGCATCAGGCGGGCGTAGGCCTGCCAGGATCGCGGCAGGCGGGTCGCGACCCAGTCATGGGCGCGGATGTCATTGAGGTCGGGGCTTGCGGGCATCTTCGGTCCCTGAATGTGAGCACGGTGTTGATCACGACCCAGCGCTTTCAAGTGTTCAAAAAACACTCAGGCCGGTGGCGGTCACTGAACGTCGGGCAAGCCGCTGCCGTGATCGCACGGGTTGATTTTCAGTGCCATCTGCTTGCTGGTCGGATGCGCTAAAGTTGCCCGCCCCCGCCCGTTGCGGCAAGGGAACAATCCGCAATAGCCTCCTGCAGGATCTGCAATATGCTCCGTGATGAAGTGCCCCGCGTTCCGCGTATCGACCTCAACCTGCTGCGGGTTTTCGATGCGGTCTATGAGGACCGCAGCATCCTGCTGGCCAGCAAGCGCCTGCATCTGAGCCAGTCGGCGGTCAGCCATGCCCTGACCCGGCTGCGCGAGTCCTTGCAGGACGAGCTGTTCATTCGCACGGCCAAGGGCATGCAGCCGTCGGCCCGGGCCGAGGCGATTGCCGGCCCGCTGCGCGAGGCGCTGCTGACCATTCAACACACGGTCGGCGTGGAGCCATTCGACCCCGCCCGCGCGACGCGTACCTTCACCCTGGCGGCCAACGACTACCTGAGTTCGGTGCTGTTGGCGCCCTTGCTGCGGCGCCTGGCCCAGGTGGCGCCGGGGGTGGATCTGGTGGTGCGTCCGGCGACCCGCCTGGACCTGGCCGAGCAGATCGATGTCGGACGTATCGATCTGGCCGTCGGGGTGTTTGCCGAGTTGCCGCAGCGGGTGCACAGCGCCTGTCTCTGGCGGCAGCAGGATGAGTTGCTGATGTGCCCCGAGCATCCCTTGCTCGACCTGCCCGTACTGACGCTTGAGGCCCTGGCGGACCAGCCGTTGATCACGCTGTCGGTGGGCGGGCAGGAGGAAGGCGCGGTCAACGGCTACATTCTCGAGCGCGGCATTGCCCGGCAGTCGGAGATGTTCGATCGCCAGCGCCTGGAGCAGGCACTGGCGGCGATTGGCCGGCGTCCCCAGTACAAGGTCACCCTGCCCCATGCCCTGGTGCTGCCGCAGTTGCTGGAGCAGTCGCGCCTGGTGGCGATTGTGCCGGAACCCTTGGCCCGGGCCTTCGAACAGCGTTTTGGCCTGTGCCGGCGGGCGCTGCCGCTGGCGGTCGAGCCCTCATCGCTGCTGGCGATCTGGCACGGGCGCAACAGTGCCGACCCGGCCCATCTCTGGCTGCGCCAGCAACTGCTGGAGGTGGCGGCGACGCTGGCGCAAGCGCTTTGAGCCGGTCGGCTTTCGGTGTTTTCATGGGGCCGGTGTTTTCTTCACAGCGGGTGTTCTGCATCTGTGGCGAGCCTTGAGGGCTCGTCTTTATCGCGAGGCTTTGCATGCAACGGATCAAGGGCTATCACGCCCATGTCTACTTTGACGCCAGCACCCTCGAGCGCGCCCGGGCCTTGTGCGAACAGGCGGCGCAGTTGTTCGAGCTGAAAATGGGCCGGGTGCACCAGCGGCCGGTTGGACCGCATCCGGACTGGAGCTGCCAGCTGGCGTTCGCGCCAGAGGTGTTTGCCCAGGTGGTGCCGTGGCTGGCCCTCAACCGTCAGGGGCTGGTGGTGTTCCTGCACCCGGACACCGGGGACGATCTGCGGGATCACACCGATCATGCGATCTGGATGGGGGCCATGCGGCCGCTGGATCTGACAGGGTTCTGAGGGGGCGCCTGGCCGGGCAGCCGGCTCCCGCGGGGGAGTCGGCTGGTTGAAAAACGATCAGTAGAGCACGCCGTCGAGGATCTCGTAGACGATGCCGGTGCCCACGGCCATCAGGAAGATATCGCCGCCCATGCGTCGCCATTCATAGCCCGGGTAGACCGGCAGGCGTGACAGGGCACGCCCATCCAGGCGTTCGCCGTAGTAGCCGCGGGGCAAGGGTTGGCCGCGCACCAGGCGGATGCCGGGAGGTGGAGGGGCGCCCCGCACGAAGTAGCCGCGATTGTCGTGGATGGTCTGGCGTACCGGGCCGAAGTCCCGCGGTGGGCCACCGCGCCGGTCGTTGTCCGGACCGCGGTGTTCGTTGCCTCGATTGTCCCAATGGCCCGGCGGTGGTCCTCCACGATCATCGCCATGGCCATGGTCGCCGCGTTCGTCGGCCATCACGTGCAGCAACGGGCTGGCGCCGAGCAGCAGCACCACGGCTCCGGCAATCAGACGTTTGGGCATTTTCATCAGGCATTCCTCGCAGCACAAACAACAAAAAGGGTTTCAGAACAGCGGTTCTGAAACCCTCGGTCTTGTCTGTTTAGTGTGCGTCCAGAGGCGCTAATTCCTCTGTATCAGGAACTTTACCCTCAGCTGACCCGGGCCTTACGTACGCCTTCGGCCAGGGCCGCGCACAGGCTCAGGACACCGTCCACCGCTTGCTCGGAAGACTCGGCATGGGCGATGTGGTCGATCAGCGCCGAGCCCACCACCACGCCGTCCGCCAGACGGGCGATGGCGGCCGCTTGCTCCGGGGTACGGATGCCGAAACCGATGCTGATCGGCAGCTCGGTGTGGCGGCGCAGGCGGGCCACGGCTTCTTCCACGTGTTCCAGGGTGGCGGCGCCGGCACCGGTCACGCCGGCCACCGAGACGTAGTAGACAAAGCCGGAACTGCCGTCGAGGACCTTGGGCAGGCGCGCATCGTCGGTGGTTGGGGTGGTGAGGCGGATGAAGTCGATGCCGGCGGCCTGGGCCGGGTCGCACAGCTCGCTGTTATGTTCCGGCGGCATGTCCACCACGATCAGGCCGTCGACCCCGGCGGCCTTGGCGTCGGCAATGAAGCGCGGCACGCCGTAGTGGTGGATCGGGTTGAAGTAGCCCATCAGCACCAGCGGGGTGTCGCTGTTGCCTGCGCGGAACTCGCGGACCATCTGCAGGGTTTTCGCCAGGTTTTGCTTGGCGCCCAGGGCGCGGATGTTGGCCAGCTGGATCGCCGGGCCGTCGGCCATCGGGTCGGTGAAGGGCATGCCCAGTTCGATCACGTCGGCGCCCGCCGCGGGCAGGCCCTTGAGGATCGCCAGGGAGGTGTCGTAATTGGGGTCGCCGGCGGTGACGAAGGTCACCAGGGCCGCGCGGTTCTGTTGCTTCAGCTCGGCAAAGCGGGTTTGCAGGCGGCTCATCAGTGTTTCTCCTGCTGGGACTGTTGCATGTGGTGCATGACGGTCTGCATGTCTTTGTCGCCACGGCCCGAGAGGTTGACCACCATCAGGTGATCCTTGGGCAGGGTCGGCGCGCGCTTGAACACTTCGGCCAGGGCGTGGGCGCTTTCCAGGGCCGGGATGATGCCTTCCAGGCGGCAGCACTGGTGGAACGCGGCCAGGGCTTCGTCGTCGGTCACCGAGGTGTATTCGACGCGGCCGATATCGTGCAACCAGGCGTGTTCCGGGCCGATGCCGGGGTAGTCGAGGCCGGCGGAAATCGAGTGGGCGTCGATGATCTGGCCATCGTCGTCCTGCAGCAGGAAGGTGCGGTTGCCGTGCAGCACGCCCGGTACGCCGCCGTTGAGGCTGGCGGCATGCTTGCCGGTCTCGATGCCGTAGCCGGCGGCTTCGACGCCGATGATCTGCACGCTTTTATCGTCGAGGAACGGGTGGAACAGGCCCATGGCGTTGGAGCCGCCGCCGATGCACGCCACCAGGCTGTCCGGCAGGCGGCCTTCCTGGGCTTGCAGCTGTTCGCGGGTTTCCTTGCCGATCACCGCCTGGAAGTCGCGGACCATGGCCGGGTACGGGTGCGGACCGGCCACGGTGCCGATCAGGTAGAAGGTGCTGTCGACGTTGGTCACCCAGTCGCGCAGGGCTTCGTTCATGGCGTCTTTCAGGGTGCCGGTGCCGGCCACGACCGGGATCACTTCGGCGCCCAGCAGCTTCATGCGGAACACGTTGGCCTGCTGGCGCTCGATGTCGGTGGTGCCCATGTAGATCACGCATTCCAGGCCAAAGCGCGCGGCCACGGTGGCGGTGGCCACGCCGTGCATGCCGGCGCCGGTCTCGGCGATGATGCGTTTCTTGCCCATGCGCCGGGCCAGGAGGATCTGGCCGATGCAGTTGTTGATCTTGTGCGCGCCGGTGTGGTTCAGCTCTTCGCGCTTGAGGTAGATCTTGGCGCCGCCGCAGTGTTCGGTCAGGCGTTCGGCGAAGTACAGCGGGCTTGGGCGGCCGACGTAGTCGCGCTGGAAGTAGGCCAGCTCCTTGAGGAACTCGGGATCTTCCTTGGCCTTTTCGTATTCGCGGGCCAGGTCGAGGATCAGCGGCATCAGGGTTTCGGCCACGTAACGGCCGCCGAACGCGCCGAACAGGCCGTTGTCGTCTGGACCATTACGCAATTGGGACTGAGTCATTGCAGCGCTCCCGGGCAAGGGTGGGGAAAGACAAATTCGTGGAAGGACAATGGGGCTCACTCTACCCCTGACACCGAAGGCTGAAAACCGATAAGATCGCCGCAACCTGTCAGGAAAACTCACCTATCCCATGAGCCGCGACCTGCCCCCCCTGAATGCCCTACGGGCCTTCGAAGCCACCGCCCGGCTTAACAGCGTCAGCCAGGCTGCCGAACAACTGCATGTCACCCATGGCGCGGTGAGCCGGCAGTTGAAAGTGCTGGAGGAACACTTGGGCCTGAGCCTGTTCGTCAAGGATGGACGTGGCATTAAACTCACAGATGCCGGGGTTCGGCTGCGCGATGCCAGCAGCGAGGCCTTCGAGCGGCTGCGGGACGTCTGCGGCGAGCTGACCCGGGGCAGCGCCGACGCGCCGTTCGTCCTGGGTTGCTCCGGCAGCCTGCTGGCGCGCTGGCTGATTCCGCGCCTGGGGCGCCTGAATGCCGACCTGCCGGACCTGCGCCTGCACCTCTCCGCCGGTGAAGGGGACCTGGACCCCCGGCGCCCGGGGCTGGATGCCCTGCTGGTGTTTGCCGAGCCGCCGTGGCCGGCGGACATGCAGGTCTATGAGCTGGCCTGCGAGCGCATCGGGCCGGTGCTCAGCCCGCGCTATGGCGGTTACTCGCGGTTGCGCACGGCGCCGGCCACGGCCCTTGGCGCGGAGTCGCTGCTGCACACCACGTCGCGTCCCCAGGCCTGGCCCAGCTGGGCTCGACACAACGGCATCGCCGCCGAGGCGCTGAAGTACGGGCAGGGGTTCGAACATCTGTATTACTTGCTGGAAGCGGCGGTGGCTGGGCTGGGCGTGGCAATCGCGCCGGAGCCGCTGGTGGCCGAGGACTTGCTGGCGGGCAGGCTGGTTGCCCCGTGGGGGTTTTCCGACACCCCGGGGCAACTGGCACTGTGGTTACCCAAGCGCGCCGCGGATGGGCGCGCCCGACAGTTGGCGCAGTGGTTGAAAAACGAACTGCGCCAGCCGGTTTAGTTGCCGCGCTTGCACAGCAGGTAGGCGGCCAGCAGGCCGATGGCCCCGACCGCGACACCGGCGGTCGCCCACGGGTGTTCCTGGGCGTAGTCGCGGGTGGCGATACCGGTTTCCCGGGTTTTCACTTTGACTTCTTCATAGGCATCGCTGATCAGGCTGCGGGAATGCTTGAGGGCATTCTCGGCGTTGCTCTTGAGGGCCTTGAGGGTCTTGCGCGATTCGTCGGTCGCATCGTCCTTGAGGCTTTCCAGGGATTTGAGCAGGCTTTCGATCTCGGCTTCCATACTTTCCAGTGAGGCTTTGCGTAACGAGGTGTTGGCCATGTCGGCTCTCCTGCAGGGTAGTGAACGGACTCTGTAGGTTCCGACTGCGGCCTGTTCGGAAAGTGCAGAAAATCTGAACTAGCCGTGAGCAATGGCGCCCCAAGTAATAAGAAAAATCACTGCTAGGCTGTATTTCACAGCAAAAAAGGAGAGCGCCATGACTGATCATCACACCTACAAGAAAGTCGAACTGGTGGGTTCGTCGCCGAACAGCATCGAAGAGGCAATCAATAACGCGCTGGCCGAGGCGCATAAAAGCATCAAGCACCTGGAGTGGTTCGAAGTGACCGAAACCCGGGGCCATATCAAGGACGGCAAGGCCGCGCATTTTCAGGTCACCCTCAAGGTCGGCTTCCGGATTGCCAATAGTTAAAAGCTTGAGCTAGGCTCTGGAACTTGTGCGCTGGCCGAGTGCCATAGGAAATGGCAAAGCGCTACAACTGTCTTGAGCCTCTGTCAGGCTGGCGTCAACGCCGCCTCTTTTGATCCGACCAGGGAATGCGACCGATGAAAAAACTAGTATTAGCAGCTGCTTTGTTGAGTCTTGCGGGAACAGCCCTTGCCGCCGGCAAGCCGTGCGAGGAGCTGAAAAGCGAGATCGCCGCGAAGATCGACGCCAAGGGCGCCAAGCATTATTCGCTGGAAGTGGTCGACAAAGGCGCGGCGGCGGATGGCAAAGTGGTTGGCACCTGCGAAGCGGGTTCCAAGGAGATTGTCTACAAGCGCGGTTGAACCCCTGTAGATGTTCAATAAAAAGCCGACGC
Source organism: Pseudomonas sp. BC42 (assembly GCF_021560055.1). Taxonomy (NCBI): domain Bacteria; kingdom Pseudomonadati; phylum Pseudomonadota; class Gammaproteobacteria; order Pseudomonadales; family Pseudomonadaceae; genus Pseudomonas; species Pseudomonas sp. BC42. The sequence continues at coordinate 6,800,901 of NZ_CP091067.1, read as the reverse complement.
CTGGGCGTCGGCTTTTTTATGCCCGTCAATTTAGCCTTGCATCACCTGTGACAGCAGCTCGTAGGAGTGCAGCCGATCGGCGTGCTCGTACAGATCGCAGGTGAAGATCAGCTCATCGGCGCCGGTCTGTTCGATCAGGACTTCGAGCTTGGCGCGGATTTTCGCCGGACTGCCGATCATCGCCAGGCCGAGGAAACTCGACACCGCTTCCTTCTCGTGGGGCAGCCACAGGCCGTCCATGCTGGTCACCGGCTTGCGCTGTACCAGGCTCTGGCCGCGCATCAGCGCCAGGATCCGCTGGTACACCGAGGTCGCCAGGTAGTCGGCCTGTTCATCGCTATCGGCCGCCACCAGCGGCACCCCCAGCATCACATAGGGCTTGTCGAGTACTGCCGAAGGCTTGAAGTGATTGCGATAGACGCGAATCGCCTCATGCAGGTAGCGCGGTGCGAAATGCGAGGCGAAGGCGTAGGGCAAACCCCGTTCCCCGGCCAATTGCGCACTGAACAGGCTGGAGCCCAGCAGCCACACCGGGACGTTGGTCCCGCTGCCCGGCATCGCGATCACCCGTTGTTCCGGGGTCCGTGGGCCGAGATAGGACATCAGTTCCGCCACGTCCTCGGGGAAGTCGTCGGCGCTGCCGGAGCGCTCCCGACGCAAGGCCCGGGCGGTCATCTGGTCGGAACCCGGCGCCCGGCCCAGGCCGAGGTCGATGCGTCCCGGGTACAGGCTTTCCAGGGTGCCGAACTGTTCGGCGATCACCAGCGGCGCATGGTTGGGCAGCATCACCCCGCCGGAGCCGACGCGAATGGTCGAGGTGCCACCGGCCAGATAGCCGATCAGTACCGAGGTGGCGGAGCTGGCGATACCGTCCATGTTGTGGTGCTCGGCGACCCAGAAGCGCGTGTAGCCGAGCTTTTCCACGTGTTGCGCCAAGTCCAGGGAGTTGCGCAGAGACTGCGCCGGGCTGCCGTCTTCACGCACGGGCACCAGGTCGAGGGTCGAGAATTTAACAGCGGACAGCGGTTTCATAAGCCTGCTTCTCCTTGAGGGTGCGCAGGCCTTTGTCATGAGCCAAAACCTGCCGAAATCTGTAAGTCAGATCTATGCAATGTGGGCATATACCCGAGATTCAATAGTCAGAGTGAATTTGTCGGGTAAAGAGCGCCGCTGCACACCGGCTGAACTTTGCCATCAGATCTATCCTCAGAACCCTTAGGCAACAGAAACCAGCGTGGTGCGAGCTTTCGCATCGGTTCTTGAGGAGAAAGAGATGAGTATCAAAAAGAAAGCCTCGGCGCATTGGGAAGGTGATCTGAAAACCGGCATCGGCTCGATCTCGACCGAAACCGGGGTATTGCGCGAGGCGCCCTACGGCTTCAAGGCCCGTTTCGAGGGCGGCAAGGGCACCAATCCGGAGGAGTTGATCGGTGCCGCCCATGCGGGGTGCTTCTCCATGGCCTTTTCGATGATTCTCGGCGAGGCCGGGCTCAAGGCGGACAGCATCGACACCCAGGCTGAAGTGACCCTGGATCAGGTCGACGGCGGCTTCGCCATCACGGCGGTGCACCTGATCCTCAAGGCGAAGATCCCCGGCGCCAGCCAGCAGCAGTTCACCGAACTGAGCAACAAGGCCAAGGAAGGGTGTCCGGTGTCCAAGGTGCTCAACGCCAAGATCAGCCTGGACGCGACGCTGCTGGGCTGATGGTTTTGCTGGCAAGTCGGCTCCTGCAGCGGTCTGCGGGAACCGGCTTGCCGGCAAAGGCGTCTGTGCGGCGCACAAGCACCTGTGGTCGAATACGCGACGGCGGCTTCAGTGCACCCTCGTGCGCGCCGCAGCAAGGGAGCTTTAGATCATGAAACGTTTTGCCTTGGCGGTTGCAAGTTGCGCGCTGGCCACATCGGCCCTCGCCGCCCCCAAGCCTTGTGATGAACTCAAGGCCGAGATCGAAGCCAAGATCCAGGCTCAGGGCGTGCCTTCCTACACCCTGGAAATCGTCACCAACGACGAAGTCCACGACAACAACATGGTGGTCGGCAGCTGTGAGAACGGCACCAAGAAGATCATCTACCAGAAGAACGATCGCTGAGCCGCGTCAGGGCACGCAGTTGATCATCCGCTCCTCGGCCACGATCTCGCCCTGGGCGTTGTACAGCCGGGCGCTGGGGGTGAAGGCCAGGTTGCGCGCCTCCAGGCGATAGCGCTGGCCGGCCTGGAAATGGTCGTAGCGCAGGCTCAGGTAGCACAGGCGCTCCTGGGGGTCGTTGTTCATGCCCATGCCGCCGCTGAACACTTCGAAATCGAAGCGCACCATCAATTCGTGGCTGCCGGGGCTGACCTGGAAGTAGCGACCGTCCCTCAGGCGCTGGTTGTCCAGGCGCTCGGCCATGACCAGCTTGCCACCCGGGGTCGGCGTGGCCAGGTCGATCCATGCCTGCTGGGGATCGACGTTGGGCAAGGGGCTGGAGCAGGCGCCGAGGGCGGCGAGGCTGAGGGCGAGCAGTAAGTGGCGCATGACAGTGGCCGATTGAGCGTGGGGAGTCCGAGCATAACGCTGATCAACGACCTTGGCAGCCCTCTGCTCGTGTTGCGGGCCTTTGCGCTGGCGTCACGGGTGCCTGGCGCAGCGTCGGGCTGGCGAGATAGTCTTGCCGGCAGATTTTCTGTGGATGATGCACATTGAACAGGCCTCCTTCATGCCATCGGATACGTGATGCCGTTTCGCGTCTCCTGCTGCCGATCCTGGTGCTTGGCCTGCTCAGCGGCTGCAGCAGCCTGGGTTACTACGGCCAACTGGCCAGCGGCCAGTTGCAACTGTTGCGGGCGCGCACCCCGGTGGCCGAGGTGCTGGCAGATCCCGCCCGTGACCCGACCCTGCGGGCCCACCTGGCCCAGTCGCAACAGGCCCGGGACTTTGCCAGCCGGCACCTGCACCTGCCGGACAACCGCAGCTACCGGCTGTACGTCGACATCGGCCGGCCCTATGTGGTGTGGAATGTGTTCGCCACGCCGGAGTTCTCCCTGAGCCCGCAGACCCACTGCTTTCCCATTGCCGGTTGCGTGGCCTATCGCGGCTATTACAGCCAGGGCGCGGCTCGCGGCGAGGCGGCGCTGCAGCGGCAACAGGGCATGGACGTGGCGATTGGCGGGGTTGAGGCCTATTCGACCCTGGGCTGGTTCGATGACCCGATCATCAGTTCGATGATGCACTGGGGCGATGAACGCCTGGCGACCCTGATCTTCCATGAGCTGGCGCATCAGCGCGTCTATGTGAAGGACGACACCCAGTTCAACGAATCCTTCGCCACCTTCGTCGAGCAGGAAAGCACCCGGCAATGGCGGGCCTATCGCGGGCTGGCGCCCCAGGACAATACCGACGTGCGTCAGCGCGATCAGTTCATCCAACTGTTGCTGGACACCCGCCAGCGCCTGGAGCGCCTGTATGCCCTGCCCTTGCCCGCCGAGCATATGCGCCAGCGCAAGGCGCAGGCCTTCGAGACGTTGCGCCGGGATTACCGGCAGATGCGCGACAGTCAGTGGGCCGGTTCCAAGCGCTATGACGCCTGGATCGACCAGCCGCTGAACAACGCCCGCTTGCTGCCTTTCGGCCTGTACGACCAGTGGGTGCCGGCGTTTGCCGGGTTGTTCAAGCAGGTGAACGGGGATTGGCCGGCTTTCTTTCGCGCCGTGGAAACGCTGGGGCACTTGCCGGCCGAGCAGCGCAAGGCCGCTTTAGTGCGGCTGCAAGACACGGCACCCGCTTCGTAGGAACCAGGGCGAATACCCTGTGGCGAGGGAGCTTGCTCCCGCTGGACTGCGGAGCAGTCCCTTTTTTAGGGCCGCTGCGCGCGCCAGCGGAAGCAAGCTCTCACAGCGCTGTCCTTAACTGATCGGCATTAACCCTGGGAGCGCAAAAACGCCTGATGCAGCTCGGCCAGCGTTTCGAAGTGATAGGCCGGCGCCTCGGCGCTCAACTCCTCGCGGCTGCCAAAGCCATAGCCCACCGCCGCCGCGTCCAGGCCGTTGCGCTTGGCACCGATCAGGTCGTGCTTGCGGTCGCCGATCATCAGGGTCGTGGCCGGGTCCAGCTGTTCCTGTTCCAGCACGTGGGCGATCAGCTCCACCTTGTCGGTGCGGGTGCCGTCCAGTTCGCTGCCGTAGATCACCTTGAAGTGGCGGGCGAAGTCGAAGTGGCGGGCGATTTCCCGGGCGAAGACCCAGGGCTTGGAGGTCGCGATGTACAGCTGGCGCCCCTGCCCGCCGAGGGTTTCCAGCAGCGGCGTGACGCCGTCGAAGACGCGGTTCTCGTACAGGCCGGTGACCTTGAAGCGTTCGCGATAGAAGTTCACCGCCTCCCAGGCCCGGGCCTCGTCGAAACCGTAGAACTGCATGAAGGCCTGCAACAGCGGCGGGCCGATGAAATGCTCCAGGCGGGTCAGGTCCGGTTCGTCGATACCCAACTGGCCCAGGGCGAACTGGATCGAGCGGGTAATGCCTTCGCGCGGGTCGGTCAGGGTGCCGTCGAGGTCGAACAGGACGGTTTGGTAATGCATGGCGGTTCCTCGGCAGTCAGTAGCGGATCAGGGCCGGTCGTAGCCTTCGGCCAGGTGCAGGTCCTTGAGTTTCACGTAGTTGCCGGCGCTGTAGGTGAAGAACGCCCGTTCCTTGTCGGTCAGCGGGCGCGCCTGCTTCACCGGGCTGCCGACATACAGGAAGCCGCTTTCCAGGCGCTTGCCCGGTGGCACCAGGCTGCCGGCGCCGACGATCACCTCGTCTTCCACCACCGCGCCGTCCATGACGATGCTGCCCATGCCGATCAGTACCCGGCTGCCGATGCTGCAGCCGTGGAGCATGACTTTGTGGGCGATGGTCACGTCGTCGCCGATCAGCAGCGGGAAGCCGTCGGGGTTGAAGGGGCCGGCGTGAGTGATGTGCAGCACGCTGGCGTCCTGCACGCTGGTGCGCGCGCCGATGCGGATGCGGTGCATGTCGCCGCGGATCACCGTCAGTGGCCAGACCGAGCTGTCGGCGCCGATTTCCACATCGCCGATGACCACGGCCGAGTGGTCGACAAAGGCCCGTTCGCCCAGGCTCGGGGTGTGGTTCTGATAGCTGCGAATGGCCAAGTGCGAATGCCTCTCTGAGATTTATTAATGGGGGCTATAGCTGCGGTGGCCGCTCATTGTAATTAAGATGGTGCTACGTTTCCCTGCATGTTTCTTCCAGCCAAGGTGCCCACCGTGAGTGTGAACAACCCTCTTCTGCAGCCCTACGACCTGCCGCCGTTCTCGGCGATCCGCGCCGAGCATGTGCAACCGGCCATCGAACAGATCCTGGCTGACAACCGCGCCGCCATCGCTGAAATCCTCAAGACCCAAGCCACCCAGCCCACCTGGGCCGGGCTGGTATTGGCCATGGACGAGCTCAATGATCGCCTGAGCGCGGCCTGGAGCCCGGTCAGCCACCTCAACGCGGTGTGCAACAGCGCCGAACTGCGTGAAGCCTACGAGGCCTGCCTGCCGGCCTTGAGCGCCTACTCCACGGAAATGGGCCAGAACCGCGAGCTGTTCCAGGCTTTCGACGCCCTGGCCAAGAGCCCTGAAGCCGCCGGTTTCGACGTGGCGCAGAAGACCATCCTCGAGCACTCCCTGCGGGACTTCCGCCTGTCGGGCATCGACCTGCCGCCGGAGCAGCAGCAGCGCTACGCGCAGGTGCAGAGCAAGCTGTCCGAGCTGGCCAGCCGTTTCTCCAACCAGTTGCTGGACGCCACCCAGGCCTGGACCAAGCACATTACCGACGAAGCGGCCCTGGCCGGCCTGACCGATTCGGCCAAGGCGCAGATGGCCGCCGCGGCCCAGGCCAAGGGCCTGGACGGCTGGCTGATCACCCTGGAATTCCCCAGCTACTACGCGGTGATGACCTATGCCCAGGACCGTGCCCTGCGTGAAGAGGTCTATGCCGCCTACTGCACCCGGGCGTCGGACCAAGGCCCTAACGCCGGTCAGCACGACAACGGCCCGGTGATGGAAGAGATCCTCGACCTGCGTCAGGAATTGGCCAAGCTCCTGGGCTTTGCCAGCTTTTCCGAACTCAGCCTGGCCACCAAGATGGCCGAGTCCAGCGATCAGGTGCTGAGCTTCCTGCGGGACCTGGCCAAGCGCAGCAAACCCTTTGCCGCTCGGGACCTGGAACAGCTCAAGGCCTATGCCGCCGAACAGGGTTGCCCCGACCTGCAAAGCTGGGACAGCGGTTTCTATGGCGAGAAGCTGCGCGAGCAGCGTTACAGCGTGTCCCAGGAAGCCCTGCGCGCCTACTTCCCCATCGACAAGGTCCTTGGCGGCCTGTTCGCCATCGTCCAGCGCCTGTACGGCATCGAGATCGCCGAGCAGCAAGGCTTCGACAGCTGGCATCCGGACGTGCGCCTGTTCGAAATCAAGGAAAACGGCCAGCACGTCGGTCGCTTCTTCTTCGACCTCTACGCCCGCTCCAACAAGCGTGGCGGTGCCTGGATGGACGGCGCCCGTGACCGTCGCCGCACCGTGGGCGGCGTATTGCAGAGCCCGGTGGCCAACCTGGTGTGCAACTTCACCCCGGCCGACAGCGGCAAGCCTGCGCTCCTGACCCACGACGAAGTCACCACCCTGTTCCACGAATTCGGCCATGGCCTGCACCACCTGCTGACCCGGGTCGAGCATGCCGGGGTTTCCGGCATCAATGGCGTGGCCTGGGACGCGGTGGAACTGCCGAGCCAGTTCATGGAGAACTGGTGCTGGGAGCCCGAAGGCCTGGCACTGATCTCCGGTCACTATGAAACCGGCGAGCCGCTGCCCCAGGACCTGCTGCAGAAGATGCTGGCGGCGAAGAACTTCCAGTCCGGGCTGATGATGGTGCGCCAGCTGGAATTCTCGCTGTTCGACTTCGAACTGCATGCCACCCACGGCGACGGCCGCAGCGTGCTGCAAGTGCTGGAAACCGTGCGTGACGAAGTCTCGGTGATGCGTCCGCCGGCCTACAACCGCTTCCCCAACAGCTTCGCCCACATCTTCGCCGGTGGTTATGCGGCGGGTTACTACAGCTACAAATGGGCGGAAGTGCTGTCGGCCGATGCCTTCTCCAGGTTCGAGGAAGAGGGTGTGCTCAACCCGGCCACCGGGCGCGCCTTTCGCGAGGCGATCCTGGCCCGTGGCGGTTCCCAGGAGCCGATGGTGCTGTTCGTCGACTTCCGCGGACGGGCGCCGTCGATTGACGCACTCTTGCGCCATAGCGGCCTCAGCGAGGACGCGGCAGCATGAGTGACGCACCCGTGAAGACCAAGAAACGCTTTATCGCCGGGGCGGTGTGCCCGGCGTGCAGTGAGCAGGACAAGCTGATGATGTGGAGCGAGGACGACGTGCCCCATCGCGAGTGCGTGGCCTGTGGCTATGCCGACACCCTCAACGCCCAGGGGCTGTCGGTGCCCAAGGAACTGGGAACCCGGGTCAACCACGCGGCCCCCAAGGCCGCCGATACCAAGGTGCAATCGGTGCAGTTTTTCCCCAACCCCAAGTTGAAGAAAAAAACCGACTGACCAGGCAGTAAAAAGCCGGCTCCCTCGCAGGAGCCGGCTTGCCGGCGAAGCATTTCGCCACCCCCTTCCCTCACCACCTGCGCTTTCGCGAGCAAGCTCGCTCCTACAGAGGGGGCGGTGCCTAGTGGCTCAGCGGCTTGGTCGCGCCCACCGTCTCGAACCAGCTCTTCACCGAACAGGTGGCGAACACGCTGGTGCTGCAGTCGCCATTGGCCAGCGCAGTGCGCAACTTGTCGACATCGGCCTGCATCATGTAGCGAATGCCGTCCTTGAAGTGGGAACTGTCGCCAAATCCGCCCTGAGTCATTTCATTCAGGGCTTCCTCTTTGCTCCAACCCTGGACCACCACCCGGTACATGGCCGACATCAGGCCGGTGCGGTCCGAGCCATGTTTGCAGTGCATCAGCACCGGGCCCTGGGCTTCGGCGCTCTGGATGGCGCGCAGGGCCTTGAGCACGTCGGCGTCATCCACATGGTTGGTGCGGTAGGGCAACTGCACCTGGTTGATGCCCGGACTCGACAGCCAGCTGGAGTCGGACTCCGGAAGGAAGTTGATCACGGTCCCGACCTTGAGTTTTTCCAGCAGGGGCACCGCGCCCTTGTCCGGCAGGGCGCTGCGGTACAGGGTCGGCGACATCTGATACAGGTTGTATTGCTTCTCCACCGGCTGCGCCCATTGCTCCGGGCGATTGGCGGAAGTATCGGCGGCCCGGGCCTGTGGCCCGGCGATCAGTGCCAGCAGCGACAGACAAAGTGCAGCAATGAAGCGGGTTCTGGACATGTGAGGGTCACTGAATGAGGGCATTGAATGTCATCCAGTGTCCGCCACGCTCGGTCAAAGCCCTGTGAGCCGGCCGTCAAAGAAATGTGAAGCGGATGGGCCATATCCGGCCGCCTGCGATCTTTTTCGCCTGAAACGATTCATCCAGATGCTTAGCCTGCTACCATTTGTAACCAAAGTTTGCTGATGTGTTCATCCACCGGGCCTGGCCCGGCTTTTTGCGTTGCCCAAACATAAAGTCGCGCCATGACGCGGCTGACCAATCCATCAATGCCTGATGAGGTGCACCGATGTCCGATCAAGATCGAGACAACCCGCGGCGTGAGTTCTTGCGTAAATCCCTGACCCTGATCCCCGTGGTCACTGTCGCCAGTACCGGCCTGGGCAGTTCCATGCTGGCGGCGGCTCCCGAAGCAGCGGCCCCAGCCAGGCCGGCGGCGCCGGGCAAGCTGCCCACGGGCAGCCCGAGCTATGAACCGAGCTACTTCAGCGCCGAAGAGTGGGCCTTCATCAAGGCCGCGGTGGAACGCCTGATTCCCGCCGACGACATGGGCCCGGGTGCCCTGGAAGCCGGGGTGCCGGAGTACATCGACCGGCAAATGAACACCCCCTACGCCGCCGGTGCCCTGTGGTACATGCAAGGCCCGTTCAAGGCCGACGCCGCGCCGGAGATGGGCTGGCAGAGCAAGCTGGTGCCCAAGGACATCTATCGCCTGGGCATTGCCGCCGTGGATGCATGGTGCAAAGACCTCAAGGGTCAAGTTTTTGCCGCGCAAGACAGCGCTACCCGAGACGCTTTGCTCAAGCAGCTGGAAGCCGGAACCCCGCAGTTCGAGGCGGTCCCGGCCAAGCTTTTCTTCAATCTGCTGTTGCAGAACACCAAGGAAGGCTTCTTCAGCGACCCGATCCATGGCGGCAACAAAGGCCTGGTGGGCTGGACCCTGATCGGCTTTCCCGGCGCACGCGCCGATTTCATGGATTGGGTGGAACGCAACGAGCAGTACCCCTTCCCGGCAGTATCGATTCGCGGCGAGAGGGCTTGAACATGACCACAGTGATGAAGAAGGTCGACGCGGTGATCGTCGGTTTCGGCTGGACCGGCGCGATCATGGCCAAGGAGCTGACCGAGGCCGGGCTCAACGTGCTGGCGCTGGAGCGTGGGCCGAAGCAGGACACCTACCCTGACGGCAGCTATCCCCAGGTGATCGACGAGCTCACCTACAGCGTGCGCAAGAAACTCTTCCAGGACATTTCCAAGGAGACGGTGACCATTCGCCACAGCGTCAACGAGGTGGCCCTGCCCAACCGGCAACTGGGCGCCTTTCTGCCGGGCAACGGCGTGGGCGGTGCCGGCCTGCACTGGTCCGGGGTGCACTTTCGAGTCGACCCCATCGAACTGCGCATGCGCAGTCACTACGAAGAGCGCTACGGCAAGAGCTTCATCCCCAAGGACATGACCATCCAGGACTTCGGTGTCAGCTATGAAGAGCTGGAGCCGTTCTTCGACTTCGCGGAAAAGGTCTTCGGCACCTCCGGCCAGGCCTGGACCGTGAAGGGCCAGCGAGTGGGCGAAGGCAAGGGCGGCAACCCCTATGCGCCGGATCGCTCGGACCACTTCCCGCTGGAGTCGCAGAAGAACACCTATTCCGCACAGCTGTTTCAGAAAGCCGCCAGTGAGGTGGGCTACAAACCCTACAACCTGCCGTCGGCCAATACCTCGGGGCCCTACACCAACCCCTATGGCGCGCAGATGGGGCCGTGCAACTTCTGCGGTTTCTGCAGTGGCTACGTCTGCTACATGTATTCCAAGGCCTCGCCCAACGTGAACATTCTGCCGGCCCTCAAGCCGCTGCCGAATTTCGAGTTGCGCCCCAATTCCCACGTGCTCAAGGTCAACCTCGACAGCAGCAAGACCCGCGCCACCGGCGTCACCTATGTCGACGGCCAGGGCCGGGAGATCGAGCAGCCGGCGGACCTGGTGATCCTCGGCGCCTTCCAGTTGCACAACGTGCGGCTGATGCTGCTGTCGGGCATCGGCAAGCCCTACGACCCGATCAGCGGCGAAGGCGTGGTGGGCAGGAACTTCGCCTACCAGAACATGGCCACCATCAAGGCCTACTTCGACAAGGACGTGCACACCAACAACTTCATCGGCGCCGGCGGCAACGGCGTGGCGGTGGACGACTTCAACGCCGACAACTTCGACCACGGCCCGCACGGCTTCGTCGGCGGCTCGCCGATGTGGGTCAACCAGGCCGGCAGCCGGCCGATTGCCGGTACCTCGAACCCGCCGGGTACTCCGGCCTGGGGCAGCGCCTGGAAGAAAGCCACCGCCGACTACTACACCCACCAGGTGTCGATGGACGCCCACGGCGCGCATCAGTCCTACCGTGGCAACTACCTGGATCTGGACCCGGTGTACCGCGATGCCTACGGCTTGCCGCTGCTGCGGATGACCTTCGACTGGCAGGAAAACGACATCAAGATGAACCGCTTCATGGTCGAGAAGATGGGCAAGATCGCCGAGGCGATGAACCCGAAGGCCATTGCCCGGCTGGGCAAGCAGGTGGGTGAGCGCTTCAACACCGCGTCCTACCAGACCACCCACCTGAACGGTGGCGCGATCATGGGCACCGATCCCAAGACCAGCGCCCTGAACCGCTACTTGCAGAGCTGGGACGTGCACAACGTCTTCGTTCCCGGGGCTTCGGCCTTCCCCCAGGGCCTGGGCTACAACCCCACCGGCCTGGTGGCGGCGCTGACCTACTGGTCGGCCCGGGCGATCCGCGAGCAGTACCTGAAGAACCCCGGCCCGCTGGTGCAGGCATAAGGAGCGATGACCATGAAAGCACTCGTTATCGCCACCCTGGCCCTGCTGGGCAGCGCCTCGGTCAGCGCCGCCGAAGCGGATCAGCAGGCCCTGGTGCAACAGGGCGAATACCTGGCCCGCGCCGGAGACTGCGTGGCCTGCCACACCGCCAAGGACGGCAAGCCGTTCGCCGGCGGGCTACCGATGGAAACCCCCATCGGAGTGATTTATTCCACCAACATCACCCCGGACAAGACCGGCATCGGCGACTACAGCTTCGAGGACTTCGACCAGGCCGTGCGCCATGGCGTGGCCAAGGGCGGCAGTACCCTGTACCCGGCCATGCCCTTCCCGTCCTATGCCCGGGTCAGCGACGCCGACATGCAGGCGCTCTACGCCTACTTCATGAAGGGCGTGGCGCCGGTGGCCAGGGACAATCAGGACAGCGACATTCCCTGGCCCCTGAGCATGCGCTGGCCGTTGTCGATCTGGCGCTGGATGTTCGCCCCCAGTGTGGAAACCCCGGCACTGGCGACCGGCAGCGACCCGGTGATCAGTCGCGGCGCCTACCTGGTGGAAGGCCTGGGCCACTGCGGCGCCTGCCATACGCCTCGGGCCCTGACCATGCAGGAGAAGGCCCTGAGCGCCAGCGACGGCAGTGCTTTCCTCTCCGGCAGCGCGCCGCTGGAAGGCTGGATCGCCAAGAACCTGCGGGGCGATCACCAGGACGGCCTGGGCAGCTGGAGCGAAGAGCAGCTGGTGCAGTTTCTCAAGACCGGTCGCAGCGATCGCAGCGCGGTGTTCGGCGGCATGAGCGATGTGGTGGTGCACAGCATGCAGTACCTGAGCGAGGCCGACCTGACGGCGATTGCCCGCTACCTCAAGTCACTGCCGGCCAAGGACCCCAAGGACCTGCCGCACACGTATGACCAGCAGGTGGCCCAGGCCCTGTGGAACGGTGACGACAGCAAGCCCGGCGCGGCGGTGTACCTCGACAACTGCGCGGCCTGCCACCGTACCGACGGCCATGGCTACACCCGGGTGTTCCCGGCGTTGGCGGGCAACCCGGTGCTGCAGTCGGCGGATGCCACCTCGCTGATCCACATCGTGCTCAAGGGCGGCACCTTGCCGGCCACCCACAGCGCGCCGTCGACCTTCACCATGCCGCCCTTCGCCTGGCGCCTGTCGGACCAGGAGGTGGCCGACGTGGTCAACTTCATCCGCAGCAGCTGGGGCAATCAGGCTTCGTCGGTCAAGCCCGGGGACGTGGCGGCGCTGCGCAAGGGCGACCTGCAGAGCAGGTCCAACGACGATTTGGGGCCCTTCACTCGTCACTAGCGTCAAGGCCGGCGCCCGCTGCGGGCGTCGGTCCGGCGCTGGCTGTTGTGCCCTGGGTGAAGCGCTGGATGCCCAAGCGGCTTTGCAGCTGATAGCCGGCGATGCAGTCCGCCAGCCCGGCGTTCATCAGGTCTTCCCAGCTTGCCGGGAGCAGGCCGATGCCATCGTGGTGGGGGCTCCAGCGCACTTCGGCGAACTTCGGGTCCGCTTCATCGAAGGGTTGCTGGACGCTCACCGCGGCCTTTTCGATGTCCTGGGTGCACAGTTCGAATTCGCAGGCCAGGCCCCAGAGCTGGCCATCAGGCGCCCTGACGATGATCAGGTCGGCGCCTTGTTCGTAGCTGGGGAGGTAGGCATCCGCCGCGTAGAAGATCTTTTCCAGCGTGCCGGGCGTCCTGGGCATGTTTGCGCTCCTGTTGTTTGAGCCTGCCTTATACCCTAACGCCACAAACCTGTAGGAGCCGGCTTGCCGGCGAAGGAGCGTTAAGGCCTGCGTCGCGCGGGGGTAGGTTTGCTTGCGGGTGGGTTTCGGTCCGGCGGTGCTGGTCAGATAAATCCGACTCCATTACTGTATGCGCATACAGTAATGGAGCGCTCCCATGATCACCCCCCTGCCTCCCCGTGGTCGCGGCACCGCGAGCAATCCGCACAACCGTTTCGCGCCCAAGCGTTCGGTGGCCGAGGACGACGGCTGGTATCAGGAGGTGCCGCTGACCCAGGGCACCGAGGTGCGTTTTGAAACGGCCAAGTCGATCATCACCCGCAACAGTTCGCCGGACCTGCCCTTCGACCGTTCGATCAATCCCTATCGCGGTTGCGAGCATGGCTGCATCTACTGCTACGCGCGGCCCAGCCACGCTTACTGGGACATGTCGCCGGGGCTGGACTTTGAAACCAAGCTGATCGCCAAGAGCAACGCTGCCGCCCTGCTGGAGCAGCAGTTGTCCAGGCCCGGCTATCGCTGCGCCCCGATCAACCTGGGGTCCAACACCGATCCCTATCAGCCCATCGAGCGCGAGCAGCAACTGACCCGGCGCACCCTGGAGGTGCTGCTGCGCTACCGGCACCCGGTGACCATCGTCACCAAGGGCTCGCTGATCCTGCGCGACCTGGACCTGCTGGCCGAGCTGGCCCGGCAGCGGCTGGTGGCGGTGATGATCAGCCTGACCACCCTGGACGATGAGTTGAAGCGCATTCTCGAACCCCGGGCGGCGGCGCCCAAGGCGCGATTGCGGGCGATCCGGGTGATGCGTGAAGCAGGCATTCCGGTCGGGGTGCTGTGTTCGCCGATGATCCCGATGATCAACGACAGCGAGCTGGAAAGCCTGCTCAACGAGGCCCATGCCGCCGGGGCGCAGAGCGCCGCCTATATGATGCTGCGCCTGCCCCTGGAGGTGGCGCCGCTGTTCGAGGAATGGCTGGCAGCGCATTACCCGCAACGGGCTGCCCATGTGCTCAGCCTGATCCGCCAGAGCCGCGGCGGTGAGCTGTATGACAGTCGCTTTGGCAGCCGCATGCGCGGCGAGGGACCCTTCGCCGACCTGCTGGCCCAGCGTTTTGCCAAGGCTCTCAGGCGTCTGGGGCTCAATCGCCGCGAGGGGTTCGATCTCGACTGCTCGGCCTTCTGTCCGCCCGGCGGACAGATGTCGCTGCTCTGAGCGGCATTGGCCTATCTTGAGGGGTGGGCGGCGTTGGCCGAGGGCCGCCGGTCACCTTTTGCTATCGCCAATAGTGGCGTTCTAGAGCCTTGCATTCAGTTTGAGTTAAGTTTTTATGGCTACTTTGTTCATCGAGTGACCCATTGGTCGCGTTCGGCGGCTCGGTTGTTTTTTAATCGATTGCTGGCGTCGTGCCGGATAATTCTGGAAAATTCACCAAATCCGACAGAGAGGCTGAATCATGAGTGACAAGGATAAACAGCCGTTGGCTGCGTCGGCTCCCGCACCCACCGAGGTTGCCGAAACCGCCGATGCAGCGCTGCAGCATATCGTTGACGGCTTTTTGCATTTTCATCATGAAGTCTTCCCGCAGCAGGAAGAGTTGTTCAAGAAACTGGCCACGGCCCAGCGGCCACGGGCGATGTTCATTGCCTGTGCCGATTCGCGCATCGTTCCCGAACTCATCACCCAAAGCTCCCCGGGCGACCTGTTCGTGACCCGCAACGTGGGTAACGTGGTGCCGCCTTACGGGCAGATGAACGGTGGTGTGTCCACGGCGATCGAGTACGCGGTGCTGGCCCTGGGGGTGCATCACATCATCGTCTGCGGGCATTCGGACTGCGGCGCCATGCGTGCGGTGCTCAATCCCCAGAGCCTGGAGAAGATGCCCACGGTCAAGGCCTGGCTGCGCCATGCCGAAGTGGCGCGGACCATGGTCCACGAGAACTGCGATTGCGCCGACGAGTCGTCCAGCATGCATGTGCTGACCGAAGAGAACGTCATCGCCCAGTTGCAGCACCTGCGCACCCACCCTTCCGTGGCCTCGCGCATGGCCAACGGCCAGTTGTTCATCCATGGCTGGGTCTACGACATCGAAACCAGCTCGATCAAGGCCTACGACGCGGACAAGGGTTGCTTCCTGCCGCTCGATGGCAGCCATCCGATCCCAGTGGCGACGCCCAAAGCGCGCTTCTGAATCCCCCTAAATCCCCCTGAGTGGTTGTAGCCAGGGCTGCCGTTTGGCAGCCCGGCTTTGCCACGCCTGAAGAAAATGTCGGGAGATGCGTCATGCGTGCAGCACAGCTGAAAAATGTCCTGCCCCGGGAGCTGCTGGCTTCGGTGGTGGTGTTCCTGGTGGCCCTGCCCCTGTGCATGGGGATTGCCATTGCTTCCGGTCTGCCACCGGCCAAGGGGCTGATTACCGGGATCATCGGTGGCCTGGTGGTGGGCTGGCTGGCGGGCTCGCCGTTGCAGGTCAGCGGCCCGGCCGCCGGGCTGGCGGTGCTGGTGTTCGAACTGGTGCGCCAGCACGGCGTGGCCATGCTCGGGCCGATCCTGCTGTTGGCCGGGTTGCTGCAATTGCTCGCCGGGCGCCTGCGTCTGGGCTGCTGGTTCAGGGTCACGGCGCCGGCGGTGGTCTACGGCATGCTGGCGGGTATCGGGGTGTTGATCGTGTTGTCCCAGGTGCATGTGATGTTCGATGCCGCGCCCCTGGCTTCGGGGCTGGACAACCTCCTCGGCTTGCCCCGGACCCTGGCCCAGGCCTTGCCGAGCCTGGGCTGGCAGGCCGGCCTGCTGGGGCTGTCGACCATAGCGCTGATGTGGGGCTGGGACCGGTGGCGGCCCCGGGCACTGCGGTTCATTCCCGGTGCCTTGTTGGGGGTGGGACTGACGACCCTGGCCAGCCTGCTCCTGGCCCTGGAGGTGAAGCGGGTCGAGGTGCCTGCCAACCTGGCCGAGGCCATCGACTGGCTGCGCCCCGCCGACCTGCTCGATCTGGCGGACCCGACCCTGCTGGTGGCGGCCTTCGCCGTGGCCTTCATCGCCAGTGCCGAAACCCTGCTCTCGGCGGCGGCCGTGGATCGCATGCACAGCGGGGTGCGTTCGGATTTCGACCGGGAACTCTCGGCCCAGGGCGTGGGCAACATGCTCTGCGGCCTGCTGGGCGCCCTGCCGATGACCGGGGTCATCGTGCGCAGCTCGGCCAACGTCCAGGCCGGGGCCCAGACCCGTTTCTCGACGGTGTTCCATGGTCTGTGGCTGCTGGCTTTCGTGTTGCTGCTGTCCAGCGTGTTGCAGAGCATTCCGGTGGCGAGCCTGGCCGGGGTGCTGGTCTATACCGGCTGCAAGCTGGTGGACCTGAAGGCCTTTCGCGGCCTGGGGCGTTACGGGCGCATGCCGATGTTCACCTACGCGCTGACGGCCCTGGCGATTGTCTTCAGTGATCTGCTGACCGGGGTGCTGATCGGCTTTGCCCTGACTCTGGCCAAGCTGGCGTTCAAGGCTGCACGCCTGAAGATCAGCCTGATCGGGCTGGAGCGCGAGGGCGAGCTGGAGTTGCGCCTGGTGGGCGCGGCGACCTTTCTCAAGGTCCCGGCCCTGACGCGGGTGCTGGCGACGATTGCACCGGGCAGCACCGTGCATGTGCCGCTCAATCACCTGAGCTATATCGATCACGCCTGTCTGGAGTTGCTGGAGGAATGGGCACGGGCCAACAGCGCCAGGGGCTCGAAGCTGTTGATCGAGGCGCGGGGTTTGCGGCGGCGTCTGGAGGGGCGGCTGAGCCCGGCCGGTGTCGTGGGCGCGGTGCCGGTACGCAGTTGAGTCGGCGAGGAGGTTGGCCCCTTCGCCACAAGGCCCGGAGCGAGCCTTGCTGGCGAGGAGTGGGGTCAGGCGGCGGGCTGGTCCAGTTCCAGTTCCACGCCCAGCTGGCGCGACAGGCAGGGCCAGCGCTTCCAGGCGGCCTCGGTGTCCGGGCTGTTGAGTGTGTCGCGGTAGGCTTCCACCGATTCCAGGGCGAAGCTCTCTTCGTTGAGCATGGCGTCGACGGCGTGGTGCACCGCTTCATCCAGCTGGTTGGCGAAGGTTTCGCCGATCAGTTGGTGGGCGATGAGGTTGGCGACCGTCATGTCCAGGGGGATCAGCGGACGGCCGAAATGCTTGATGTACAGGTCGTTGACTTCCTCCACCAGGCGCAGGGCCAGGTAGGCTTCGTCCAGCAGGCTGTCGAGGCCGACGTGGCCGTCCATGATGGCCGGCGGCTGGAGGAAGAATTGCTCGGCGATCTTCAGTACCGGCTTGATCTGCGACTCGATGCCGGCTTCGCGGGCCACCGCGTTGGCGGCGTCCAGCAGGTCCGGAACCTGGTCGATGTAGGCGCTGACGAAACGGGTCAGGACGCCCTTGGCGTCGACTTCGGGCAGCTGGATGGAGGGGTGCAGGTGAGGCAGTTGCGTTTCCAGCTGACGGGTCAGAAGGCCCGTGCTGGCTTCGTGTTGCTGGGCCAGCTGGATCTGCTCGCGCAATGCGACGGTGTTCATGAAAACTCCAGGGACAAGGACATGAATAGGGAGCACATAAGTTAGCGTGCTTACAAAAGCGGTTAAGACGCATTTGTCATAATTATTTCATGCTTAGTCATCGCGGTTATATCGTTGTGTGCGCCCCTGCTCCCGACCCCTTTCGCGCCGTGGCCTGCAAAGGCCTTTTCCGGCGTTTCAGGTGATTTTCGCCAGCGCGTTGCGAGGTGAGAGTCGCTGTCTATACTCGCCAAGGAATGAAGTTAGCTGATGACGCTCGACTGCAAACGCAGCGAGGCCCCGGCCGGTTTAAGTTCGTAGTCTAGGCAGCCGCTCCCTTGCCGCAGGTGTTGAGCCTCCGGGATAACAAGAACGATAAGGGGAACCCGCAATGATGCGACATCCACATGTCTGGATGGGCCTCCTGTTGTGGTCGGTATTCAGCCAGGCGCAAGCCGCCTGGACGGTGAATATGACGCCTGGTGCGACCGAGATAAGCCACGCGGTATTCGACCTGCACATGACCATCTTCTGGATCTGTGTGGTGATCGGGCTGATCGTCTTCGGCGCGATGTTCTGGTCGATGATCGTGCACCGTCGCTCCACCGGCCAGGTCCCGGCCCGCTTCCACGAAAGCACCACGGTGGAAATCCTCTGGACCATCATTCCCTTCCTGATCCTGGTGGCCATGGCCGTGCCTGCCACGGCAACGCTGATCAAGATGTACGACACCAGCGAGCCGGACGTGGACATCCAGATCACCGGCTACCAGTGGAAGTGGCACTACAAGTACCTGGGCCAGGATGTGGAGTTCTTCAGCAACCTGGCCACTCCCGCCGAGCAGATCCACAACAAGACCGCCAAGGGCGAGCACTACCTGTTGGAAGTCGACCAGCCGCTGGTGCTGCCGGTGGGGGCCAAGGTGCGCTTCCTGGTGACCGCCGCCGATGTCATTCACTCCTGGTGGGTGCCGGCCTTCGCGGTCAAGCGTGACGCCATCCCCGGCTTCGTCAACGAGGCCTGGACCCGGGTCGACAAGCCCGGCATCTACCGCGGCCAGTGCGCCGAGCTGTGCGGCAAGGACCACGGCTTCATGCCGATCGTGGTCGAGGTCAAGAGTCAGGCCGACTACGACACCTGGCTCGGCGAACGCAAGGCCGAGGCGGCCAAGCTCAAGGAGCTGACCAGCAAGGAATGGACCCTGGACGAGCTGGTGGCCCGTGGCGACAAGGTCTACCACACCACCTGCGTCGCCTGTCACCAGGCCGAGGGCCAGGGCCTGCCACCGATGTTCCCGGCGCTCAAGGGCTCGAAGATTGCCACCGGTCCCAAGGAGGCTCACCTGAGCCTGGTGTTCCACGGCAAGCCGGGCACCGCCATGGCGGCGTTCGGCAAGCAGCTCTCGGAAGTCGACATCGCCGCCGTGGTCACCTACGAACGCAACGCCTGGGGCAACAACAAGGGCGACATGGTGACGCCCAAGGATGTCCTGGCGCTGAAACAGGCGGAAAGCAAATGAGCCGGTACATCGAGTATTTGCGCAAGCGGTCGCGGCACGTCGCTGCCGATCATCCCGTCCATTCGCTCGCAGGAGACAGGACATGAGTGCTGTGATCGATGACCACGGCCACGCCGGCCATGATGACCACGCCCATGGTCCCGCCAAGGGCCTGATGCGCTGGGTACTGACCACCAACCACAAGGACATCGGCACCCTGTACCTGTGGTTCAGCTTCTGCATGTTCCTCCTCGGCGGCTCGTTCGCCATGGTGATTCGCGCCGAACTGTTCCAGCCCGGGCTGCAGATCGTCGAGCCGGCGTTCTTCAACCAGATGACCACCATGCACGGCCTGGTGATGGTCTTCGGTGCGGTGATGCCGGCCTTCGTCGGCCTGGCCAACTGGATGATCCCGCTGATGATCGGTGCCCCGGACATGGCCCTGCCGCGGATGAACAACTTCAGCTTCTGGTTGTTGCCGGCGGCCTTCCTGCTGCTGGTCTCGACCCTGTTCATGCCCGGTGGCGGGCCGAACTTCGGCTGGACCTTCTACGCCCCGCTGTCCACCACCTACGCCCCGGAAAGCGTGACCTTCTTCATCTTCGCCATTCACCTGATGGGCATCAGCTCGATCATGGGCGCGATCAACGTGATCGCCACCATCCTCAACCTGCGTGCCCCGGGCATGACCCTGATGAAGATGCCGCTGTTCGTCTGGACCTGGCTGATCACCGCCTTCCTGCTGATTGCGGTGATGCCGGTGCTGGCCGGTTGCGTGACCATGATGCTGATGGACATCCACTTCGGCACTAGCTTCTTCAGTGCCGCCGGCGGCGGCGACCCGGTCTTGTTCCAGCACGTGTTCTGGTTTTTCGGCCACCCCGAGGTGTACATCATGATCCTGCCGGCCTTCGGCGCGGTCAGCTCGATCATCCCGACCTTCAGCCGCAAGCCGCTGTTCGGCTACACCTCGATGGTCTATGCCACCGGGGCGATCGCCTTCCTGTCGTTCATCGTCTGGGCCCACCACATGTTCGTGGTCGGCATCCCCCTGGTGGGCGAACTGTTCTTCATGTACGCCACCCTGCTGATCGCCGTGCCCACCGGGGTCAAGGTGTTCAACTGGGTGAGCACCATGTGGCAGGGCGCGCTGACCTTCGAGACGCCGATGCTGTTCGCCGTGGCCTTCGTCATCCTGTTCACCATCGGCGGTTTTTCCGGGCTGATGCTGGCCATCGCCCCAGCGGACTTCCAGTACCAGGACACCTACTTCGTGGTGGCGCACTTCCACTACGTGCTGGTGCCGGGAGCGATCTTCGGGATCTTCGCCTCGGCCTATTACTGGCTGCCCAAGTGGACCGGGCACATGTACGACGAAACCCTGGGCAAGCTGCACTTCTGGCTGTCCTTCGTCGGCATGAACATGGCGTTCTTCCCCATGCACTTCGTCGGGCTGGCGGGCATGCCGCGGCGGATTCCGGACTACAACCTGCAGTTCGCCGACTTCAACATGGTGTCCTCCATCGGTGCCTTCACTTTCGGCGCCACGCAGATCTTCTTCCTGTTCATCGTCATCAAGTGCATTCGCGGTGGCAAACCGGCCCCGGCCAAGCCGTGGGAAGGCGCCGAGGGCCTGGAGTGGAGCATCCCTTCGCCGGCGCCCTACCACACCTTTGTCACCCCGCCGGAAGTGAAATGAACAGCCGTGTTGTAGGAGCGAGCTGGCTCGCGAAGGCGTCGGGCCAGGCGCTGGAAGGCGTCGCCCGGTTCGCCGGCAAGCCGGCTCCTACAGGTTCGGGAGGAGGTTGAGATGGCCGAGATCTCGCTGAAGAAACTGGTGACCCGCCTATTGCTGGTGGTGACGGCGATGTTCGTCTTCGGTTTTGCCCTGGTGCCGATCTACGACGTGATGTGCAAGGCCCTGGGGATCAATGGCAAGACCGGCGGGCAGTACGCGGACCAGAGGCAGCAGGTGGATGAGTCGCGCCAGGTGCGGGTGCAGTTCCTGTCCACCAACGCCATCGACATGGTCTGGGATTTCTATCCCAAGGCCGATGACATCGTGGTCCATCCGGGGGCAGTGAACGAGATGATCTTCATCGCCCGCAACCCCAGTGATCATCCGATGAGCGCTCAGGCCATCCCGAGCATTTCCCCCAGCAGCGCGGCCATGTACTTCCACAAGACCGAGTGCTTCTGCTTTACCCAGCAGGTGCTGCAGCCCGGGGAGAAGATCGAGATGCCGGTGCGTTTCATCGTTGACCGCGACATGCCCAAGGATGTGAAGCACCTGACGCTGGCTTACACGCTGTTCGATATCACCGCGCGTCATCCACCGGTGGCGGTGGCCGCCAAGACCGGTGGATAGACGATCTGGCGTGCCCGATAAGGAGAACGACCCATGGCGACTCATGAGCACTATTACGTTCCGGCCCAGAGCAAGTGGCCGATCATCGCGACGGTGGGCATGTTCGTCACCGTGTTCGGCCTGGCGACCTGGTTCAACGATCTGAAGGCGGCGCGCCCGGAATCCCATGGGCCACTGATCTTTTTCGTTGGCGGCCTGCTGCTGGCCTACATGCTGTTCGGCTGGTTCGGCGCGGTGGTCAAGGAGAGTCGCGCCGGGCTGTACAGCGCCCAGCTCGATCGCTCGTTCCGCTGGGGCATGAGCTGGTTCATCTTTTCCGAAGTGATGTTCTTCATGGCCTTCTTCGGTGCGCTGTTCTATGTGCGGCACCTGTCCGGGCCCTGGCTCGGTGGTGAGGGGCACAAGGGCATCGCCCATATGCTCTGGCCGAACTTCGAGTTCGTCTGGCCGCTGCTCAACAACCCCGATCCGAAACTCTTTCCACCGCCCAAATCCACCATCAGCCCCTGGGGCCTGCCGCTGCTCAACACCGTGCTGCTGGTCAGTTCCAGCGTCACCGTGACCATCGCCCACCATGCCCTGAAGAAAGGCCATCGCGGTGCACTGAAAATCTGGCTGGCGCTGACCGTGCTGCTGGGCTGCGCCTTCCTCGGTTTCCAGGCCGAGGAATACATCCACGCCTATCACGAACTGGGGCTGACCCTGGGCTCGGGGATCTACGGCGCGACCTTCTTCATGCTCACCGGGTTCCACGGGGCCCACGTGACCATCGGCACCTTGATCCTGTTCGTAATGCTGATGCGCATCATGCGCGGGCATTTCGACGCCGAGCATCAGTTCGGCTTCGAGGCGGCCAGTTGGTACTGGCACTTCGTCGACGTGGTGTGGATCGGCTTGTTCGTCTTCGTCTACGTGCTCTGAGGCGCTGTTCAGGAGTTGCTGCGCCCTACCAGGGCGCGTGGGAAACCAGCTGGCCGCTGAAGAAACCCCAGGCGATCAAGCCCAGGGTGATCGCGGCCAGGCACACCCGAACACTCAGGGCGGTCACCAGGCGCTTGGATTGGCTGTCGTCCTTGACCAGAAAGAACAGGCCGCTGAACAGGCTGATCACCGTGGCAATCAGCATCAGGACGATGGCTGCTTTGAGCATGCTGGGACTCCGGGGGGAACGCGATGTACAGCAGTATAGCGAGTGGATTTCTCAAGCTTGCGAGCCGGTCATGAAAGGCTTCCGGCCCGGCGTCGTGCCGACCCTGGTGGTGCTGTTGCTGCTACCGGTGCTGGTTTACCTGGGCTTCTGGCAACTGGGGCGCGGCGAGCAGAAACGCCAGCTGCTGGCCAGTTACGCCGAGCGCCGTGTGGCCCCGCCGGTGCCGCTGCTGGAGTTGCTGGGCGCCGAGGATCCGGCCTTTCGCCGCCTGCGCCTGTACGGCCATTTCGATGCCGAGCACAGCCTGCTGCTGGACAACCGCCTGCACGACGGCCAGGCCGGGGTCGAGTTGCTGCAACCCTTCCTCGACCAGACCAGCGGGCGCTGGCTGCTGGTCAATCGGGGCTGGCTGCCCTGGCCCGACCGGCGCACGCCACCGGTCTTCAGCACCCCGGAGCAGAGCCTGAGCCTGGATGCCTGGGTCTACGTTTCTCCGGGAGCGGTGTTCCAACTGCAGGCCGACCCGGCCGCTGCGCGCTGGCCGCGGCTGATCACCGCCGTGGCCCCGGAGGCACTCTGGGCCGAGCTGGATCGCAGTGGCTTCAACCACGAGGTGCGCCAGGAGTCCGGTCCGGGTGCCTACCTGACGGCTTGGCCGGTGGTGGCCATGGGACCGGAAAAACACCAGGGCTACGCCGTGCAGTGGTTTGCCATGGCCCTGGCGCTGTTTGCCCTCTACCTCTATTTCGGCTGGCACAACGCACGGGAGAAACGCCATGGGAACGGCCATGAATCCACCCAACATCTCTGAAGCTCCAGCAGCCAACCGGCGCCGCGGCCGCTGGCAGTTGATCCTGATCCTGCTGATGGTGATCGGTCCGATGATCCTCGCCACCGGCATGTACAAGCTGCAGTTCTGGGTGCCGGAAAGCCGCAGTTACCACGGTGAGCTGATCGGCAACGGCCAGACCCGCGCGCAGATCGGCGTGCAGTCCGAGGAGGATCGCTGGCAGATCCTCGTCACCGCGCCCAAGGCTTGCGAGGCGGACTGCCAGCAGTTGGTGTACCTGGCGCGGCAGATCCAGGTGGCCCTGGGCCGCGACGCTTCCCGGGCCAGCCATGCCCTGGCCAGTGCCCAGCCGCTGAGTGCCGAGTACGCCGCCAGGCTGCAGCGTGAATACCCGCAGTTGCAACGCTATCCCCTGGACCTGGCGACCTTCGCCAAGGGGGTTCACGACCCGGAGGCGCCGCAGCTGTGGATAGTCGATCCCCACAGCAACCTGGTGCTGCGTTATGACGCTCGGGTCAACGGCAAGGACCTGCTCAACGACCTGCGCCATCTGCTGAAACTGTCGAACATCGGATAAGGGCATCGTCATGGCCAAACCTGGATTTCGCCTCGCGTTGTTAGCCACCTTGCTGGCCCTGATCGTGGTGTTGCTCGGCGCCTACACCCGGCTGACCCATGCCGGGCTGGGCTGTCCGGACTGGCCCGGCTGCTACGGCTTTATCAGCGTGCCGCAAAGCGAGGCGCAGCTGGCCCATGCCGAGCGGCACTTTCCCGATACCCCGGTGGAGGCCCACAAGGGCTGGAACGAGATGATCCACCGCTACTTCGCCGGCACCCTGGGGCTGTTGATCGTGCTGCTGGCGGCCCGCGCCTGGAGCCATCGCCGGCATCCCGGGCAGCCGCTGAAGCTGCCGCTGTTCCTCCTGGCGGTGGTGTTCGCCCAGGCGGCCTTCGGCATGTGGACGGTGACCCTCAAGCTCTGGCCCCAGGTGGTCACCGCGCATCTGCTGGGGGGCTTTGCCACCTTGAGCCTGCTGTTCCTGCTGACCTTGCGCCTGTCCGGTGTGCTGCCGGCGCTGATCGTGCCGCGGCGCCTGCAGTACTGGGCCACGGCCGGGCTGGTGCTGGTGATCGGGCAGATCGCCCTGGGCGGCTGGGTCAGTTCCAACTATGCGGCGGTGGCCTGTATCGACCTGCCCACCTGCCATGGCCAGTGGTGGCCGAACATGGACTTTGCCAACGGCTTTCACCTGACCCAGCACATCGGCCCCAACTACCTGGGCGGGCAACTGGACAGTGACGCCCGCACCGCCATCCACATGACCCACCGGCTCGGCGCGGTGTTGGTGACCCTGGTGTTGCTGGGGCTGGCCTGGCAACTGCGGCAGACCGGCATGACCCGTCTGGCCGGGCTGGTGCTGCTGGCCCTGGGGGCGCAGATCAGCCTGGGCCTGAGCAACGTACTGTTCCACCTGCCTCTGCCGGTGGCGGTGGCGCACAACGCCGGCGGCGCGGCGCTGCTGCTGACCCTGGTGCTGGTCAACTATCACGCTCGTACCAGCCTGGTGCAGGCCCGGGATCGCCTGCCCCTGGGCTGGCGTCTGAGCCCGCGCAAACAGGTGGCCGGTCCCATCACCATCAAAGGAGAGATGCCATGGCGACTCTGATTGGCGAACGTCAGCAGCCCCGGGCGATCTGGCGTGATTATCTGGAGCTGACCAAACCCAAGGTGGTGGTGTTGATGCTCATCACCTCCCTGGTGGGCATGTTCCTTGCCACCCGCGCCGGGGTGCCGTGGACGGTGCTGGTGTTTGGCAACCTGGGCATTGCCCTGTGCGCAGGTGGCGCGGCGGCGGTGAACCATGTGGTGGACCGGCGCATCGATGCGCTGATGGCCCGGACCCACAAGCGGCCCCTGGCCGAAGGCCGGGTTTCACCCCGGGCCGCCCTGGCGTTTGCCCTGTGCCTGGCCCTGGCCGGGCAGGCCCTGCTGCTGGCCTTCACCAATCCGCTGACGGCCTGGCTGACCCTGGCCTCCCTGCTGGGCTATGCGGTGGTCTACACCGGCTTTCTGAAGCGCGCGACGCCGCAGAACATCGTGATCGGCGGGCTGGCCGGCGCGGCCCCGCCGCTGCTGGGCTGGGTCGCCGCCACCGGGCACCTGAGCGCCGAACCGCTGTTGCTGGTGCTGATCATCTTCGCCTGGACCCCGCCGCACTTCTGGGCCCTGGCGATCCATCGCAAGGAGGAGTACGCCAAGGCCGATATTCCGATGTTGCCGGTGACTCACGGCGAGCATTACACCAAGGTGCACATCCTGCTCTATACCTTTGCCCTGCTGGCGGTGAGCCTGCTGCCCTATGCCATTCACATGAGCGGCGTGCTGTACCTGGTGTGCGCCCTGGTCCTGGGCGGGCGCTTCCTGCAATGGGCCTGGGTGCTGTACCGTGGCACTCGGCCGCACGCGGCGATCAACACCTTCAAGTACTCTATTTATTACTTGTTCCTGCTGTTCATCGCCCTGCTCGTAGACCACTACCTACTGTTGAACCTATGACTCGAACTCAGAAAACCGTCTTTATTCTCGTTGCACTGGTGGCCCTGGTCCTGGGGCTGACCGTCAACAAAGTACTGTCCGGCAAGGGTCAGGGTGATCCCACCGCATTGATCGATGCCGGCATCATCCTCCTGCCCCAGAGCCGCACGCTGCCGGCGGTGAAGATGCTCGACCAGGATGGCCAGCCCGTGGTGATCGATGAGTTGAAGGGCAAATGGTCGCTGCTGTTTTTCGGCTACACCTTCTGCCCGGACATCTGCCCCACCACCCTGGCGCAACTGCGGCAGATCAAGAGCGAGCTGCCCAAGGAGGCGGTGGACAAGCTGCAGGTGATCCTGGTCAGCGTCGACCCCAACCGCGATACGCCGCAACAGCTCAAGCAGTACCTGGGCTACTTCGACAAGGACTTCAAGGGACTGACCGCCGCTTCGGTGGAAGACCTGCAGAAGCTGGCCAATGCCGTGAGCATTCCGTTCATTCCGGCGGACACCAGCAAGCCCAACTACACCGTGGACCACAGCGGCAACCTGGCGGTGATCGGTCCGGACGGCCGCCAGCGCGGCTTTATCCGCGCACCGCTGAACAACCAGAAGCTGGTGGCGCAGCTGCCGGTGATGTTGCAGCGCCAATGACGCGGCATGCTTGAACTGCTGAACTGCTGAACTGCTGAACTGCTGAACTGCTGAACTGCTGAACCCTGTAGCCGCTGCCGCAGGCTGCGATCGGCCTCGAAGAGGACGCGTGCTCTTCGAGGCCCTCTGAAGGCGCTTCGCGCCTTATCGCAGCCTTCGGCAGCGGCTACAAACAAAACGGGGCGCCCCAAGGCGCCCCGTTTGTGTTTCTGCAACCGATCAGAATGCCGGCACGATCGCGCCTTTGTACTTCTCGATAATGAATTGCTTCACTTGCGGGCTGTGCAGGGCCGCGATCAGTTTCTTCATGGCGTCCGAGTCCTTGTCGTCAGGACGGGCCACCAGGATGTTCACGTAAGGCGAGTCCTTGCCTTCGATCACCAGGGCGTCCTTGGACGGGTCCAGCTTGGCTTCCAGGGCGTAGTTGGTGTTGATCAGGGCCAGGTCGACCTGGGTCAGCACGCGCGGGATGGTGGCGGCTTCCAGTTCACGGAACTTCAGGTCCTTGGGGTTCTCGGTGATGTCCTTGACGGTGGCCAGGATGCTGTTGGAATCCTTGAGCTTGATCAGGCCGGCCTTGTCCAGCAGCAGCAGCGCGCGGCCGCCGTTGGTGGCGTCGTTGGGGATCACCACGGTGGCGCCGCCCGGCAGTTCGGACAGTTGCTTGTACTTGCTGGAGTAGGCGCCCAGGGGCTCCACGTGCACGCCGGCCACGCTCACCAGCTTGGTGCCCTTGGTCTTGTTGAACTCATCCAGGTACGGCTGGTGCTGGAAGAAGTTGGCGTCCAGGCGTTTCTCGGCCACTTGCACGTTGGGCTGCACGTAGTCGGTGAAGACCTTGACCTTCAGGTCCACGCCTTCTTTGGCCAGGGCCGGTTTGACGAACTCCAGGATCTCGGCGTGGGGCACCGGTGTGGCGGCCACGGTCAGGGTTTCGGCGGCGTGCGCGGAGAACGCGGCAACGGCTGCGAAAGCGACGAGTAGTTTTTTCATCGAACAAGCTCCTTGTAAGTCGCCCGACCCCGGGCACCTGCCGGCCAGGGCCGGCGTTTGCAATTATTTGCGGGAAAAATGCACCACCAGCTTATCGCCGACGGTTTGCAGAACCTGAACCAATACAATCAGCAGCACCACGGTCACCACCATCACATCGTCCTGGAAGCGCTGGTAGCCATAACGGATAGCCAGATCGCCGAGGCCGCCGGCACCCACGACACCGGCCATGGCGGTGTAGCCGACCAGGGCGATGGCGGTGACCGTGATCGCCGCGATGATACCCGGGCAAGCCTCGGGCAGCAGGGCGTTCATGATGATCTGCCGGGTGGTGGCGCCCATGGCCTGGGTGGCCTCGATGATGCCGCGATCCACTTCACGCAGCGCGGTTTCCACCAGTCGGGCGAAGAAGGTGGAGGCGCCCACCACCAGCGGCGGAATGGCCCCCGCCACACCCAGGGAGGTGCCGGTGATGAGGATGGTGGTGGGAATCATCACGATCAGCAGGATGATGAACGGCAGCGAGCGGATGGCGTTGACCACGAAGCCCAGGACCGAATAGACATTTTTCTGTTCCAGCAACTGCTTTGGGCTGCACAGGAACAGCAGGACGCCCAGCGGCAGGCCCACCAGTACGGTGAAGAACAGGGACGTGCTGAGCATGACCATGGTGTCGCTGGTCGCCACCCCGATATCGGCCCAGTCAACGTTGTCGAAGTAATGCAGTAAGCCGCTCATTAGCGCAGCACCTCCATGTGGACATCCGCTGCGGTGAAGCGGGCGAAGGCCGCTTCCATGTCACCGCCGGTGATGGCCAGGGTCAGTTGCCCGTAAGGGGTGTCTTTGATGCGGTCGATGCGTCCGGCGAGGATGCTGTAGTCGACCCCGGTCTCCCGGGCCACGGTGCCCAGCAACGGCGCGTAGGTGGCCTCGCCCTGGAAGGTCAGGCGCACGATGCGCCCCGGCACATGGGCGAAGTCGTCGCGCTGCTCGTTCTCGTCGATCTGCTCGTCTTCCTGGACGAAACGCTTGGTGGTCGGGTGCTTGGGGTGCAGGAACACCTCGGCCACCGGCCCCTGTTCGACGATGCGGCCGGCGTCCATCACCGCCACCTGATCGCAGACGCGACGGATCACGTCCATCTCATGGGTGATCAGGACGATGGTCAGCTTCAGCTCGCGGTTGATCTCGGCCAGCAGTTGCAGGACCGAGGCGGTGGTCTGCGGATCGAGGGCGCTGGTGGCTTCGTCGCACAAAAGGATCTTCGGCTTGGTGGCCAGGGCGCGGGCGATGCCGACGCGCTGCTTCTGGCCGCCGGACAGCTGCGCCGGGTATTTCTTGGCGTGGTCGGCCAGGCCGACCCGATCCAGCAGCTCGGCGACGCGACGCTCGATGTCGCTGCGTGACAGCTCGCCGGCCAGGGTCAGGGGCAGCGCGACGTTGTCGGCCACGGTCTTGGACGACAGCAGGTTGAAGTGCTGGAAGATCATCCCGACCTGCTGGCGGAAGCGGCGCAGGCCGTTGGCATTCAGCGCGGTGACCTCTTCGCCGTCGACGATGATCTGACCGCCGCTGGGGTTTTCCAGGCGGTTGATCAGGCGCAGCAGGGTACTTTTGCCCGCCCCGGAATGACCGATCAGGCCGAACACCTGGCCATTCTCGACCCGAAGACTGGTCGGGTGCAGGGCGGGAATATCCTTACCGGCGACCCGGTAGGTTTTATGGACGTTTTGAAACTCGATCACGTAGCGAACCTTGTGGGGCGCGTTAGAAAAGGATCAGCGGTTAGCCGGGCGCGCATTTTAGCCTGTCCGTATAGAGGTTCTTAGCATTTATTTCGCGAACATCCTGCCATTTGGCGATAACGCGATCAAAGGTCATAAAAAAGGAACGCTCGCCGTTTCTCGTCAGTCACTACTTAAGCCACTCGAAAGCCCCAGGTACCGTGCCTGTGGGCCTGTGTTCACGAAGCCCCGGCGCGCCAGGGATTTCGCCAACGAGGAGTTCTTGCCTGATGAGTACGAAAAAGCCCAATGCCCCGAAAAGCCAGATGGCCGGGACCGATACCCTGGACCGCGGCAACAGCAACCGCAAGTTGCAGAGCCTGGAGCCGTTCCGCTCCGATGCCACCGGCCAGGCCTTGCGGACCAATCAGGGGGTGAAAGTCGCCGACAACCAGAACAGCCTGAAACTGGGCGCCCGCGGGCCTTCGCTGCTGGAAGACTTCATCATGCGGGAGAAGATCACCCACTTTGACCATGAGCGGATCCCCGAGCGCATCGTTCATGCCCGCGGCGTCGGTGCCCATGGTTACTTCCAGAGCTACGACAATCATTCGGCGCTGACCAAGGCCGGTTTCCTGCGTGATCCGCAGAAGAAGACCCCGGTGTTCGTGCGCTTTTCCACGGTCCAGGGGCCAAGAGGCTCCGGCGATACCGTGCGCGATGTCCGGGGGTTTGCAGTGAAGTTCTTCACCGACGAGGGCAACTTCGATCTGGTGGGCAACAACATGCCGGTGTTCTTCATCCAGGACGCGATCAAGTTTCCCGACTTCGTGCATGCCGTGAAGCCCGAGCCCCACAACGAAATCCCCACCGGCGGCTCGGCCCACGACACCTTCTGGGACTTCGTCTCCCTGCAGCCGGAGTCGGCGCACATGGTGATCTGGGCCATGTCCGACCGGGCCATTCCGAAAAGCCTGCGCAGCATGCAGGGCTTTGGCGTGCACACCTTTCGCCTGATCAACGCCGAGGGGCGCGCAAGCTTCGTCAAGTTCCACTGGCGGCCGGCGGTGGGCACCTGTTCCCTGGTCTGGGACGAGGCGCAGAAGCTCGCGGGCAAGGACACCGACTTTCATCGCCGCGACCTGTGGGACGCCATCGAAACCGGGGATTACCCGGAGTGGGAGTTCGGCGTGCAGATCATCGCCGAAGAGGACGAACACAATTTCGACTTCGACATTCTCGACCCCACCAAACTGATCCCCGAGGAGCTGGTGCCGATCACGCCCCTCGGCAAGATGGTGCTCAACCGCAACCCCGACAATTACTTCGCCGAAACCGAGCAGGTCGCCTTCTGCCCGGGGCACATCGTGCCGGGGATCGACTTCTCCAATGACCCGCTGCTGCAAGGGCGGCTGTTTTCCTACACCGATACCCAGATCAGTCGCCTGGGCGGGCCGAACTTTCATGAACTGCCGATCAACCGTCCGCTGACCCCGCTGCACAACGGGCAGCGCGACGCCATGCACCGCAGCACCATCGACAAGGGCCGGGCAGCCTATGAGCCGAACTCCATCGATGGCGGCTGGCCCAAAGAAACCCCGCCGGCGGCCCAGGACGGTGGCTTCGAGAGCTACAACGAGCGCATCGATGCCCACAAGATCCGCCAGCGCAGCGAGTCGTTTGGTGATCACTTCTCCCAGGCGCGGCTGTTCTTCAACAGCATGAGCAAGCACGAGCAGGAACACATCATCGCGGCCTACAGCTTCGAGTTGGGCAAGGTCGAGCGGCCGTGGATCCGCGAGCGGCAGGTCAACGAGATCCTGGCCAACATCGATCTGCAACTGGCCGCGCGCGTGGCGGAAAACCTCGGCTTGGCGGCGCCGAAGCAGGCCACGGTGGCCGAGCGCAAGACCGCATTGACCCGCTCGCCGGCCCTGAGCCAGGCCAACCTGCTGTCGGGGGATATCAAAACCCGGAAAGTGGCGATTCTGGCGGCCAACGGCGTCGATGGTGCGGCGATCGAAGGGTTGAAGAAGGCCCTCAAGGCCCAGGGTGCTCACGCCAAGCTGCTGGGGCCGACCTCGGCGCCGGTGACCACCGCGGATGGCCAGCGCCT
Organism: Pseudomonas sp. BC42; assembly: GCF_021560055.1. Lineage (NCBI taxonomy): Bacteria > Pseudomonadati > Pseudomonadota > Gammaproteobacteria > Pseudomonadales > Pseudomonadaceae > Pseudomonas > Pseudomonas sp. BC42. The sequence continues at coordinate 6,769,620 of NZ_CP091067.1, read as the reverse complement.
GGCGGTGGATGCCTCCATGGAGGGCTTGCCTTCAGTGGCTTTCGATGCGGTGTTCGTGCCGGGTGGTGCGCAATCGATCAAGACCCTGAGCGGCAATGGCGTGGCTTTGCATTACCTGTTGGAGGCCTACAAGCATCTCAAGGCCATCGCCTTGCACGGCGAAGCCCGGGAGTTGCTGGACGTGCTCAGGCTGGAGGCGGATGACGGTTTGATTGTGGGGGGCGATGCCAAGGCGCCGAAGGCGTTCTTTGCCGCCATGGCTCAGCATCGGGTGTGGAGTCGGGAGGAAAGGGCCAAGGCGATCCCGGCCTGAACACGCTTTCGCCGGCCAGCCCGCTCCCGTAGGGAACCGGCTGGCCGACTGAGGCTTTACTGCGCCTTGCGTGGGCTCAAGACCATTTGCGCCGGGACATGGCGCACGATCTGTCTGCTGATTTTCTGTTCGAAGTCCGGATCGAGCTTCTTCACCCGCTTGCTCAGCAGGGTCGACAGCCAAGGGTAGTCCTCGGTGCGCGGCACCTGAATGTGCACATCGCACTGGTAATTCACCACGTCGGCGGCCAGCGCATCGAGCTGCTTACGCAGCTTGCGGATATCGGTGACATACAGGGCAATGGTGCTGCTCTGGGCGGAAGGATCGATCAGCCGGGCCGCTGGACGTGCCTCGGCGGCCTTCAAGGCGGCTTCGGCCTGTTCCAGCTCGGCCTTGCGCGCATGGGCAATGGCGTTGTTGACCCCTCCGGTCAGCGCCGGTGCCTTGGGCATCAGCGCCCGGGCCCGGCTCAGGGCGGTGGCGGCGGCATTCACGTCACCCTTTTGCAGGACGATCTGGCTGCGTTGCAGGTAGGCCTCGGCAATCTGCCGCTGGTATTGCACCAGCTGCGGGTCGTCAGGGGTTTGTGCCTGCAATGCACTGAGCTGATCTTCCGCTGTCGCCAGCTCGTTGCTGGCAATGTTTTGTTCCAGCTGCGCGATGGCCGTGGCCCGCGCATCGGGGACCTCGGTGGTCGCCGGTGGCGTGCTTTGGCAGGCCCCCAGCAGCAGGGAGAATGCGACAAGGAGCAGATAACGGGAGGCGAACGGCTTCATTCCTGCGACTCTCTAATTGCGCAAAAAGCGAGCAAGTCTACACCCCTCGACGGGGCAGAACAAAACTCAGCAGAAACAGTGCGGCGGCCACCACCACGATCGACGGTCCGGCCGGGGTGTCCTTGAACCAGGACAGCGCCAGTCCGCCACAGACCGCGAGCATGCCCAGCAGGCTCGCGCCCAGGGCCATCTGCTCCGGCGAGCGGGCGTGACGCTGTGCCGCAGCGGCCGGGATGATCAGCAACGAGGTAATCAGCAACACCCCGACAATCTTCATCGCCACCGCAATGACCACGGCGATCAGCAGCATCAGCGCCAGGCGCAGCGATGCCACGGGCAGGCCTTCGACCCTGGCCAGTTCCTCGTGCACGGTGATTGCCAGCAGAGGGCGCCACAGGGCAACCAGCAGCAGGAGCACCGCCGCGCTGCCGCCGAGAATCCACGCCAGGTCGCCGGGGCTGATCGCCAGCAGGTCACCGAACAGGTAGGCCATCAGGTCGATTCGCACTTCATGCATGAAGCTTAGTACCACCAGGCCCAGGGACAGGGTGCTGGGAGCAAGAATCCCCAGCAGCGTGTCGGATGCCAGGGGCTGGCGTTGTTGCAGGGTCACCAGCAGCACCGCCAGCAGCAGGCAGCCTACGGTGACCGCTACCGCCGGGCTGACATCCAGCAGGAAACCCAGGGCCACCCCCAGCAGCGCGGCGTGGGACAGGGTGTCGCCAAAGTAGGCCATGCGCCGCCAGACCACGAACGAGCCCAAGGGCCCGGCGACCACCGCCAGAGCCAGACCTGCGAGCAGGGCGTAGAGCAGAAAATCAGCCATGCTTGCAGTTTTCTCCGTGGACATGGACGTGGCCCGCGGCGGGCTGGGTGACCACGGAGCCATGCAGGTCATGGGCGTGATCGTGGTGATGGTGGTAGATCGCCAGGCTCGGCGCGTTCTTGCCGAACAGCTCGACGAAGGCCGGGTCGCCGCTGACCTGCTCGGGGTGCCCGGAGCAGCAGACGTGGCGGTTGAGGCAGACCACCTGGTCGGTGGTACTCATTACCAGGTGCAGGTCGTGGGAGACCATCAACACGCCGCAACCGTGACGGTCCCGCAGGCGGGTGATCAGGCTGTAGAGCTCGGCCTGGCCGGCCACATCGACGCCTTGCACCGGTTCGTCGAGCACCAGCAGTTCGGGCTCGCGCAGCAGAGCCCGGGCCAGCAGCACGCGCTGCATCTCGCCGCCGGAAATGCTTTGCACCGGGCTGTCGATCACCTGTTCGGCGCCGACTTCCTTGAGGGCCGCCAGCGCTCGGTTGCGATCCACCCCCGGCACCAGGCGCAGAAAGCGCAGCACCGACAGCGGCAGGGTCGGGTCGACGTGGAGTTTCTGCGGCATGTAGCCCACCCGCAGCCGCGGTTTGCGCCAGACACTGCCGGTATCGGGCTTGAGCAGGCCGAGAACGGCGCGCACCAGGGTGGTCTTGCCGGCGCCATTGGGGCCGATCAGGGTCACGATCTGCCCCGGCTCGACGCTGAGCTGGATGTTGTCCAGCACGCTCTGCCCGGCAAAGGTCACCCCGACCTGCTCGAGGCGGATCAACGCTGTGCTCATCAAGCCCCCTGGCAGCCCGAGCAGAGCCCGACCACTTCGACGGTCTGGCCCTCGACCACGAAGCCGACGTCGCGGGCGCTGGTGATGATGGCGTCGCTGATGGATTTCTGTTCCAGCTCGATGGCTGCGTGGCACTCGCGGCAGATCAGGAACTGACCCTGGTGCGCGTGCTCCGGGTGGTTGCAGCCGACGAAGGCGTTGAGCGAGGCAATGCGGTGCACCAGGCCGTTTTCCAGGAGGAAATCCAGCGCCCGGTACACCGTTGGCGGCGCGGCGCGGCGGCCGTCCTGCTCGCTGAGCACGGCCAGGATGTCGTAGGCCCCCAGGGGCTTGTGGCTTTGCCACACCAGCTCCAGCACCCGCCGGCGCAGGGCGGTCAGGCGCAGGCCTTGCCGTGCGCACAGAGCGTCGGCCTCAGACAGTGCGCTGTGCACGCAGTGAGAGTGGTCGTGGGGACGGCTGGCGAGGGGTGTTTTAGGCATGAGCGGCGACGAGGTTTGTGAGAGACGTTATTATGTTACCCGTTCTCGCCTCTTCGAGTGTCCATCGTGTCCAGACTTTTTCGCCTTTTTGTCGCTTTTACCTTCAGCCTGTTCGCGATCGGCTCGGCCCAGGCCGAAGTCCGGGTCCTCACCAGCATCAAACCCTTGCAACTGATTGCCGCGGCGGTGCAGGACGGCGTGGCGGTGCCCGAAGTGCTGTTGCCGCCGGGAGCCTCGCCGCACAACTATGCGCTGCGCCCTTCGGACGTGCGCAAGGTGCAAAGCGTCGACCTGCTGTACTGGATCGGCCCGGACATGGAAGGTTTCCTGCCGCGGGTGCTGAAGGGCCGCAGCCTGCCATCGGTGGCGGTGCAGGACCTGCCGGGCATGAAACTTCGCCATTTCGCCGAAGATAGCCATTCTAACGCCGAAGATGCCGACGAACATGACCATGACCACCGCCCTGGCACCCTGGATGCGCACCTGTGGCTGTCGCCGGTCAATGCTCGGGTGATCGCCAGCCGCATGGCCGCCGACCTGAGCGCCGCCGACCCGGCCAATGCCGCTCGCTACCAGAGCAACCTGAAAGCCTTCAATGAGCGCCTGGATGCCCTGGACGCCCGCTTGAAAACCCGTCTGGCAGGCATCGCCGGCAAGCCTTACTTCGTCTTCCACGAAGCCTTCGACTACTTCGAAGACGCCTATGGCCTCAAGCACACCGGAGTCTTCAGCGTTGCCGCGGAAGTCCAGCCGGGGGCCCAGCATGTCGCCGCCATGCGCGCGCGGTTGCAGCAAGTGGGCAAGACCTGTGTGTTCAGCGAGCCGCCTCTGCGTCCGCGGTTGGCGGAAACCCTGGTGGCCGGGCTGCCGGTGACGCTGGCGGAGCTGGATGCGCTGGGCGGGTACACGCCCGCGACCGCTCAGGGCTATGAGCAGGTGCTGGAGAAATTGGGGAACGATCTGGCGGGCTGTCTGGAGCAGCTTTAAGCAGGGATTGTTGCGGGGTGTCTTTCGCGGGCAAGCCCGCTCCTACAGGTGCGCTCTGTAGGAGCGGGCTTGCCCGCGAAGCGTTTTACAGGGCGAACGGCAGCGCGATGTTGATCCGTTGCCGCTGTGCCAGGCGCTGCTGGAACTCCATCGGATCGTGAATCAGCACGTCCTGTCCGGCGAAGCTCTCGGCGGCAATCAGCCGTGACAGCCAGAAGCGCACGCAGGCGACCCGCAGCATGGTCGGCCAGAGCTCGGCCTCTGCCGCAGTGAAGGGCCGCAAGCTGGCGTAGGCGCCGAGCAGGGCCCGGGCGCGCTGGCCGTCGATCACGCCTTCGGCGTCGGAGCACCAGTCGTTCAGGGCAATGGCCACGTCGTAGAGCATCGGTCCCGAGCAGGCGTTGTAGAAGTCGATCAGGCCGGTCAGGTGGGTGCCTTCGAACATGGCGTTGTCGCGGAACAGATCGGCGTGGATGTTGGCCCTGGGCAGGGCGAGGATCCGGGTCTTCTGTGCGACGATTTCATCCAGCGCCCGCTGCAGCAGGTCTTGAGCGGCAGCATCCAGGTGCGACAGCAGTTGTGCGCCCTCTTCCTGCATCCAGTCCAGGCCACGATCGGTCTTGCGCTTGATCATGTTGTCCTTGGTGGCCACGTGCAGGTGGCCGAGCAACTCACCGACCTGGGCGCAATGCTGGGCGTTGGCTTCCTTGATGTGCTTGCCCGCCAGCCGCGGTTGCAGCAGCGCCGGCTTGCCCGCCAGCTCCCGCAGGGCGACGCCATCGGTGGTGCGCAGGGCGTAGGGCACCGGCAGGTTGGCTTGGTGCAGCACGTCCAGCAGCTCGATGAAGAACGGCATTTCCTGGACCGGGCCGCGTTCCACCAGGGTCAGGACGAATTCGCCCTGTTCCAGGCTGATGAAGAAGTTGGTGTTTTCGCTACCAGCGGCGATCCCCTGGAAGTCAAGCAGGCGGCCGAGCCCATACGGGGCGAGAAAGGTTTCCAGCTCGGGCCGAGCCAGGGGGGTGAACACAGACATGGTTAAAAACTGCCAGTACGGGCGCCGCTATTCAGCCAGCGCCATTGAGTTGAAGTCGGAGTGGCTTACCACTCAAAGATTTTCCACGCAGGGATCAGCATATCCGGCTGATCCGAACGGATGAAGTTACCGTCGGAGCCATCAGCGCGCACCAGGAAATAGGGCTTGCCGCCCTTGGGCGTGACCTTGATGGCGTACAGAAAGCCATTTTGCCGGTATTCCTGGATGGTCTTGTCGCCTTCCGTGCGAATGGTGACTTGCGGGTCCGCTGACGGCGCATCTTCTGCGGCGATCACGGCCATTGGAGCGATTGCAATCAAGCCGGCCAGCAGCAAGCGATTTAGTGTGCGCATGATAACCTTGTCCCTTTGTCGTCAACGGTCCCGCTATTCTAGCGCCGGACCCGCCGAAAAGGTTGATCCCGCTCATGAGCCAAGCCCCCCTCGTCCTGGTGGACGGTTCTTCTTATCTGTACCGCGCGTTTCATGCGTTGCCACCGCTGACCACTTCCAAAGGCCTGCCCACGGGCGCGGTCAAGGGCGTGCTGAACATGCTCAAGAGTCTGCGCAAGCAGTACCCGGACAGCCCGTTCGCCGTGGTCTTCGACGCCAAGGGCGGGACCTTCCGCGACGACATGTATGCCCATTACAAGGCCAACCGTCCGAGCATGCCCGACGATATGCGGGTGCAGATCGAGCCCTTGCACGCCAGTGTGATCGCCCTGGGTTTCCCGTTGCTGTGTGTGGAAGGGGTCGAGGCCGACGACGTGATCGGCACCCTGGCCCGCAGCAGCGCGGCGGCGGATCGTCCGGTGGTGATCTCCACCGGTGACAAGGACATGGCCCAGTTGGTGGATGGGCACATTACGCTGGTCAACACCATGTCTGGTAGCAGCATGGATGTGGAAGGCGTGAAGGAGAAATTCGGTGTCGCTCCCGAGCAGATCATCGATTACCTGGCATTGATGGGCGACTCTTCCGACAACATCCCTGGGGTGCCGGGTATCGGTCCGAAGACGGCTTCCGGGCTGCTGGTAGGGGTCAACGGCGGGCTCAAGGAGTTGTACGAGCAGCTCGATATCGTGCCGACCCTGCCGATTCGCGGGGCCAAGACCCTGCCGGCCAAGCTCGAAGAGCACAAGGAAATGGCCTTCCTGTCCTATCAGTTGGCAACCATCAAGGTGGACGTGCCGCTGGATATCGGGCTCGACGACCTGCACCTGGGCGAGCCGGATCGCGAGAAGCTGGTGGAGCTCTACAGCCTGCTGGAATTCAAGAGCTGGCTTGACGAGTTGCAGCGCGACGCCAAGCGCGTCGAGCTCAGTGGGGCCGAGCCGGCACCGGCCGCTGCGCCGCAGCCGCCGGCTGCCGAACAGCCAGCGCTTGAGCTGCAGTACGAAACCATCCTCGACCAGGAGCGTTTTGCCGTCTGGCTGGAAAAACTGAAGAACGCCAAGCTGATTGCCTTCGATACCGAGACCACCGGCATCGATGCCCAGCAGGCGCAACTGGTGGGGCTGTCGTTTGCGGTCAAGGCCGGGGAAGCGGCCTACATCCCGTTGACCCACTCCTACATGGGCGTGCCGGAGCAACTGGACCGCGACACCGTGTTGCTGGCCCTGAAGCCGTTGCTGGAGGACCCCAAGCTGCTCAAGGTCGGTCAGCACGCCAAGTTCGACATGAACATCCTGGCCAATTGCGCGATTGGCGGCGATCAGGCCAATGGCATCACTGTGCGCGGCATCGCCTTCGACACCATGCTTGAGTCCTACGTGCTCAACTCCACCGCCACCCGCCATGACATGGACAGCCTGGCGCTGAAGTACCTGGACCACACCACCGTGAGCTTCCAGGACATTGCCGGCAAGGGTGCCAAGCAGCTGACTTTCGATCAGATTCCGCTCGAGCAGGCCGGTCCCTACGCCGCTGAAGACGCCGATATCACCCTGCGTCTGCATCAGACGCTCTTCGAAAAACTGACCGCTATCCCGAGTCTGGCCAGCGTCCTCACCGATATCGAGATGCCGCTGGTGCCGGTCCTGGCACGCATCGAGCGCCAGGGCGCACTGGTGGATGACAAGCTCCTGGGCGTGCAGAGCATCGAGCTGGGGGACAAGATGGTGGCCCTGGAGCGCGAAGCCTTCGAGATCGCCGGTGAGGAGTTCAACCTGGGCTCGCCCAAGCAATTGGGCAGCATCCTCTACGACAAGCTTGGCCTGCCGGTGCTGAAAAAGACCGCCAAGGGCCAGCCTTCCACGGCTGAAGAGGTGCTGGCCAAGCTCGCCGAGGACGACTATCCGTTGCCGCGGGTGCTGATGCAGTACCGCTCCATGAGCAAGCTGAAGAGCACCTACACCGATCGTCTGCCCGAGCAGATCAATCCGCGTACCGGGCGCATCCACACGTCTTATCACCAGGCGGTGGCTTCCACCGGCCGGTTGTCCTCCAGCGATCCGAACCTGCAGAACATTCCCGTGCGCACCGCCGAGGGCCGGCGCATTCGCCAGGCCTTTATCGCCCCGCCCGGCTACAAGCTGCTGGCGGCGGACTATTCGCAGATCGAGCTGCGGATCATGGCTCACCTGTCCCGGGACGAAGGCCTGCTCAATGCCTTCCGCAACAACCTGGATGTGCACACCGCCACTGCGGCCGAAGTGTTCAAGGTGGAGCTCAAGGATGTGACGTCCGATCAGCGTCGCAGCGCCAAGGCCATCAACTTCGGCCTGATCTACGGCATGGGCGCGCAGAAGCTGGGCAAGGACATAGGGGTCGATACCAAAACGGCCAAGGCCTATATCGATACCTATTTCGCCCGCTATCCGGGGGTTCGCCAATACATGGATCGAACCCGCGCCCAGGCGGCGGATCAGGGCTATGTCGAGACCATCTTCGGTCGTCGGCTGTACCTGCCGGAGATCAACTCCAACAAGCCGCAGGAGCGAGCCGGCGCCGAGCGTACGGCGATCAACGCGCCGATGCAGGGCACGGCGGCGGACATCATCAAGAAAGCCATGGTGGCGGTGGACAACTGGCTGGAGTCTTCGCAGCTGGATGCCCGGGTCATCCTTCAGGTGCACGACGAACTGGTGCTGGAAGTGCGCGAGGACCTGGTGGACCAGGTGCGCGACGAGATTCGTGGCTACATGAGCGGTGCCGCGACCCTGGATGTGCCGTTATTGGTGGAAGTCGGGGTGGGAAATAACTGGGATGAGGCCCATTAAGGGTACTTTTCAGTGCTTTTTGCCGCGGCATAGTGTCGCGGCAAAAACTGGCGACTGGCTATTAGCACGGAAAATTTCATCGCTTATTGCCAATAGTTTTTGCAACCCGCTGGAACTAATCCAGTGAAAGCCCACTCAGAGTTACTGAATGGCTGGTGAAGCCCTTCGATGCTCCTATGTTGTGTTAAGTGTTGGCAGATATCTGGACCCCGCCCTAGCGGTCTAGAACTTGAACCCCGAACTTCCCCCTCCCCATACGAAGTCCGGGGTTTTTTTTGCCTGAAAATTGCCTGCGCGGCGCCCATGCTGCGTTAAAAAGCGGCGGGAAATGCTCATTTAGGCCCCTAAACTCCGCTTTCCCGCCGCTTTTTGCCTTGCCTGATCACCGCGCAGACAATTTTTATCCACCGCTCAGGCCTCGGTTTCAGCGCCTTTGTCGGCCAGTTCCATCCAGCCCGCCAGTACGGTGTAAGCCTCTTCCAGGCCCATGCGCTTGGGGGCCGAGAACAGTTGGATGGTGACCGCTTCGCCCCAGCCCTTGCGGATCTGCGATTGGACCTTGAGCAAGGTGTTCTTGGCCGCGCCGTAGGTCAGCTTGTCGGCCTTGGTCAGCAGGATGTGCATCGGCATGCCGCTGGCCACGGCCCAATCCAGCATCAGCAGGTCGAAATCGGTCATGGGATGCCGGATGTCCATCATCAGGATCAGGCCTTTGAGGCTCTCGCGGCTGCCCAGATAGGCTTCCAGGTGGCGCTGCCAGTGCTGCTTCAAGGGGATCGGCACTTTGGCGTAGCCGTAGCCCGGCAGGTCGACCAGACGGCGATCGTCGTCTAGCTTGAAGAAGTTCAACAACTGCGTGCGCCCCGGGGTTTTCGAGGTGCGTGCCAGGCTGGCATGGGTCAGGGTGTTCAGGGCGCTGGACTTACCGGCGTTGGAACGCCCGGCGAAGGCCACTTCAAAGCCGTCATCGTCCGGGCATTGGTCGACCTTGGCGGCGCTGAGCATGAACGTAGCCTGTTGGCACAGACCGAGGATGGGGTTCTTGAGTTGCATGGGATTTCCGAGATAGGGGCGATGCCGAGAGTGGACGCGGCGAGCGGTGTCGTTTCCGTTTCAGTAGCGCCAGTATATAATGCCGCAGATTTTGTGTGCGCTTTGTCCCAGCGTAGGATGAAGTTCACGAGAGCGATAAACCTTGACTGCGCACTAGAACGCAGCACGCTCTCAACCCTGAAAAGGTCGTTTTATGACGAAATGGCTGCTAGCTGCCGGTGTCTTGATGCCGCTTTACAGCGCTCAGGCTACACAGGATCCGGAAGCTGTGTACAACCGTGTTTGTGGGGCTTGTCATTCCGGCCAACTACCCACGGCGCCCCGCAAGGGCGACCAGGAAGCTTGGGCGCCGAGGTTGGCGCAAGGTATGGAGACGCTGGTGCAACACGTGACCCAGGGTTTCAAGGCGATGCCGCCGCGTGGTTTGTGCATGGACTGCAGTGCCGAGGATTACCGAGCCATCATCCACTGGATGAGCGAGTGATCCCGGCCCATAACTCTTAACCCTTAGCCGTAGTTGGATTAGCTGATGAACAAATTACTCGTGAGTCTGCTGTTGACCTTGGGCATCACAGGTGTAGCCCATGCCGCAGGCGACGCTGCTGCCGGTCAGGCGAAAGCCGCAGTCTGTGGCGCATGCCACGGTCCTGATGGGAACAGCATGGCGCCAAACTTTCCCAAGCTGGCCGGCCAGGGGGAAAAGTACCTGGACAAGCAGCTGCACGATATCAAGTCCGGCAAGCGCCAAGTGCTGGAGATGACCGGCCTGTTGACCAACCTGAGCGATCAGGACCTGGCTGACATCGCCGCTTACTTCGCCAGCCAGAAAGGCAGCGTCGGTGCCGCCGATCCCAAAGTCGTGGCCCGCGGCGAAGAGCTCTTCCGTGGTGGCAAGCTCGACCAGGGCATGCCTGCCTGCACCGGCTGCCACTCGCCAAATGGCGCGGGTAACGCAGCGGCCGGTTTCCCGCATCTGGGTGGCCAGCACGCACAGTATGTGGCCAAGCAACTGACCGACTTCCGCGAAGGCAACCGTACCAACGACGGCGACACCATGGTCATGCGCAGCATCGCCGCCAAGTTGAGCAACAAAGACATCGAGGCGGTGTCCAGCTATATTCAGGGCCTGCACTAAGCCGGCTCGATCAAGTTGCCGAGGGTGTTGAGCCGCGGCAACGTTAATGATCGATTAATCTGACGGTGCAAGCATAAAGGGTGGCTCAGGCCGCCCTTTTTTATGGCGTCTGCCGCTACACTAGCGAACTCAAGCCCGCCATGATCTGTCTGAATTCAGGTCGCGCGAGGCGCCAAAATTGTCCAGGAGTAAAGCATGCGTAATCTGATTCTCAGCGCCGCTCTCGTCACCGCCAGCCTGTTTGGCGTGACCGCTCAAGCTGCCGAGCCGCTTGAAGCCGGTAAAACCTACGTCGAGCTGAGCAGCGCCGTTCCGGTTGCCGTGCCTGGCAAGATCGAGGTCGTAGAGCTGTTCTGGTATGGCTGCCCACACTGCTATGCCTTCGAGCCGACCATCAATCCCTGGGTTGAGAAACTCCCTGCCGACGTCAACTTCGTGCGCATTCCAGCCATGTTTGGTGGCATCTGGAACGTTCATGGCCAACTGTTCATCACCCTGGAAGCCATGGGCGTCGAGCACAAGGTTCACAAAGCCGTATTCGAAGCTATCCACAACGGCAAGAAGCTCGCCACTCCCGAGGAAATGGCCGAGTTCCTGGCCGCCGAAGGCGTCGACAAGGACAAGTTCCTGAGCACCTACAACTCCTTCGCCGTCAAAGGCAAGGTCGAGGACGCCAAGAAGAAGGCCCAGGCCTATCAGATCACCGGCGTACCGACCATGGTGGTCAACGGCAAGTACCGTTTCGACCTGGGCACCGCCGGTGGTCCTGAAGGCGCGCTGAGCGTGGCCGACCAGCTGATCGCCAAAGAGCGCGCAGCCAAGTAAGCGCCGCCATGCCGCGCTGGGGCTCGGAACGCATCGTTGGCCTGCATGATCCGCAGGTCAACGAACACCATTTGGCGTCGACCGGCCTGCCAGCGGACAGTCGCCTGCGTTTGCTCAGTTTCAATATCCAGGTCGGTATCAGTACCGAGCGCTATCGCCATTACCTGACGCGTGGCTGGCAGCACCTGCTACCTCACAACGGGCGTGCCGAAAACCTGCAGAAGATCGGCAACCTGCTGGGGGACTTCGACCTGGTAGCCCTGCAGGAAGCCGATGGCGGCAGCCTGCGTTCGGGCTACGTCAATCAAGTGGAGCACCTGGCTCAGCTGGGCGCCTTCCCCTACTGGTATCAACAGCTCAATCGCAACCTTGGACGCCTGGCACAGCACAGCAACGGCGTGCTCAGCCGCTTGCGTCCCTGGGCCATTGAAGACCATCCGCTGCCCGGCCCCAAGGGGCGCGGAGCGATCCTCCTGCGTTTTGGTGAAGGCCCCGAAGCGCTGGTGGTGGTGATGATGCACCTGGCATTGGGTGCCCGGGTCCGAACCCGGCAACTGGCGTATATCCGCGAGTTGATCGGCGGCTACAAACATCAGGTGCTGATGGGGGATATGAACACCCACGCCAGCGATCTGCTGGAGCACTCCCCTTTACGCGACCTCAGCCTGTTGGCGCCGCAACTGCAGGCGACCTTCCCCAGCTGGCGTCCGCAACGCTGCCTGGACCATATCCTGCTCAGCCCCAGCCTGACCCTGGAGCGAGTCGAAGTCCTGGCCCAACCCATATCCGATCACCTGCCGGTCGCGGTAGAGATTCGTCTGCCGGGTTCGCTCACGGCCGATGCATTGCCCGCGTTGAGTCCTGCACCTCGCGGAACCGATGAATGAGCGACGACGCCCAGCGCTGGAAAGAGAAGTACCTCAAAAGTATCGAACAGCAGGAAAAGCTTGAGCGCCGTTGGGCCGCTCGCCTGGACTTGCTGCGTCGCGGCCTGGTGCGCAGCACCCTGGCGGCGGAAGGCACCGACCGCGCGGTCGACCAGTGCATGAAGGAAATGCGCGAGGTGGTGCGCACCGACGACATGGATGCGGGGCTTGCGGCCCTGTTGCCGCGCCTGGAAAAGGCCGTGCTGGATTCCGAGCAACGGCGTGAAACCAGGATCGAACAGATGAGCAGCGCCTTGACGGCGCTGGTGACCCAATTGCAGTCCCTGCCCTTGCCCCGGGAAGTCAGCCGCCCGTTGAAGGCCTTCGCCAAGCAGTTGGATGGGCGGGTCGGCCAGGCGCGGGAGATTCCCCTGTTGCTGGGGGAGCTCAGCAGCCTTCAGGGCAAGGCCCTGAGCCAGCTGGAAACCCCGGCCGAGCCAGGTCGCCCGAGTCTGCTGCAGCGCCTCTTCGGGGGACGAGACGCCGGTGAAGCGCCCCAGGCCGAAACGGCCCCGCCCGCGGCGCCTGTTCCCGCTGCGAGCGTGCAATCCCCTCCTCCGGCCGAGGCAGTTGCAGAACCAGAGGCAGTGGCTCGCGAGCACTACCAGACCCCGACCACGGACTTGCCGGAAGTCGCCGCCATTCCTCCGGCACCCTTGGCCGTGGCCCCCGCCCCGGCCGAACCCGAGGCGCTCGTGCTTGCGGAGCCTGCATCCGACGCGCCGGCCAGGATTGAGGCCGAAGCTGTCGGCGCCTCGGCCGCGCCTTCGGTGGTGGCATTCGTGCCCCCTGTCCTGGCGCAGGAACAGCCGCAGGAGCCGGCGCCCCAGGTCGAGATGCAAGCGCCCGTTGCGCTCGAACTGGCAGATCAGGCTCCGGCATCCGTCGACGCCGCTCCGGTCGCGCTCGCCGAGTCGCCGGCAGAGGCTCCCAGCGAGCCTCAGAGCGAGCCGGCTGCGCCCAACCCCGATGAGTTGCTGCCTCTGCCTGCGGTTTCCCCGGCGGTGCTGCTCGACAGCCTGCCCTTGCCGCCGGTCATGGCCGAGGCCCTGGCCGCCATCGATCCGGAGCAGTCCGAGCACGATGTGCTCTACGCCCTGCCGGACTCCCCCGAGCCGTCCTATAGCTCGGTGGCCAAGCATATCGAGCACACCCTGCTGGGGCTGCTCGACGACCTGAGCCTGCCGGAGCGCCATCGACCCCAGGCGGAAGCCATGCGCGATCGTCTGCAGCATGGGTTGAACTGGTATGAATTGCTGCCGATCCTCGATGATCTGGCGGTATTGATGCTGGCGATCACCGACTCGGGCCAACACGAGTTCGAGGCCTACCTCAAACAGCTCAACGAGCGTCTGGAAGCCTTCCAGAGCAATCTGCAGGCGGCCAGCGACGGCCATGCCGACAGCAGCTCGGCGGCGCGGGCCATGGACTCGCAGATCCGCCAACAGGTCGATGGCCTGCAAAGCAGTGTGCAGGAAGCGGCGGACCTGGATGACCTCAAGCAGGTGCTGGAAAGTCATCTGGAAGGTCTGCTGGGCACCATGGATCAGCACCAGAAGCAGCGCGACGAGCGCGAGAAGGAAGTGGCCGCCCGCCTGCAAAGCCTGGCAGAACGCGTATCGAGCATGGAGCAGGAAGCCCAGGGCTACCGTGAACACCTTGAAGAACAGCGGCAGAAGGCGCTGATCGACCCCTTGACCGGCTTGCCCAACCGCGCGGCCTGGAGCGAGCGCCTGGAGCACGAGATCGGCCAATGGCAGCAACATGGCAACAGCCTGCTGCTGGCCATGCTCGACCTCGATCACTTCAAGCGGATCAACGACAACTACGGTCATCTGGCCGGGGACAAGGTGTTGAAGATCATCGCCAACGTGCTGCGCAAGCGTCTGCGGGGCAGCGATTTCATCGCTCGCTTCGGTGGCGAGGAGTTCGTCCTGCTGCTGCCCAATACCCCCTGGCCGGTTGGTGCGCGAATCGTGGAAGCGCTGCGGGCGGCGATTGAGGCTTGCCCGTTTCATTTCAAGGGAGAGCGGGTGACCATCACCGTGTCCGTCGGCCTCAGTGCGTTCAAGCCCGGTGATCGCAGCGAACTGGTGATCAAACGAGCCGATCAGGCGCTGTATCGGGCCAAGGACGCCGGTCGCAACCGGGTGGAGGCAGGCTGAGGCGCAGGCCGATTCCTGTCTCAAGCCACGGTTTTTGCCCATGGTGGCGGGGGCAGTACGTTACACTGTTGCATTCTTTGTCTTCAGCGTATTGCCTTCTGCCATGAAACGCCTTGCTCTTGCCTTCTCGCTCCTGCTCCTGGCCGGCTGCGCCAGCGGTCCGCGTATCGACACCAGCCACCCCTCGGTGAATTACGATCAGCGGGCTCAGTTCATCATCGTTCACTACACCTCCGCGTCCCTGGAGCGTTCCCTGGCCCTGCTGACGCGCGGCCAGGTCAGCAGCCACTACCTGATCGGCGACGACAAGTCGGCCACCATCTACAAACTGGTGGACGAGCAATATCGCGCCTGGCACGCCGGCGAAAGCCAGTGGCAGGGGCGTACCTGGCTCAACTCCAGCTCGATCGGCATTGAGATCGTCAACCCGGGCTTTCGCGATGGCCCCAACGGACGGCTCTGGTATCCCTACAGCGAAGCGCAGATCCAGAATCTGATCGTGCTGCTCAAAGACATCAGCAAGCGCAACAACATCTCCCCGCGTCACATCATCGGTCATAGCGACATCGCGCCATCGCGCAAGCTCGACCCGGGACCGCTGTTCCCCTGGAAACGCCTGGCCGACGCCGGCCTCGGCCTGTGGCCCAATGCCCAGGCGGTGGCCCGTCAGCAGGCGTACTTCGCGGTGAGCCTGCCGAGCATCGGCTGGTTCCAGCAGCAACTGGCCCAGCTGGGCTACGCCACCCCGCAGACCGGCGAGCTGGATCAGGCCACCCGGCACGTGCTGGCGGCTTTCCAGATGCATTATCGCCCGAGCCGTTTCGATGGCATTCCGGATGCCGAAAGTGCTGCGATGCTCCAGGTCCTCAATCAGACAAAATAATGACGCCGCCGGACGGTCCGGGCCGATTACCCAATCAGTTGCTATAACTCATTGGTATCCCTCGGATCCTCCACGATGCCCGTCCCTCGTGAGCCCCTGCGCACCTGGTTCCATCGCCCCTGGTTGTTGGCGACGCTGGCGGCTGCGCTGAGCGCGGCGCTGCTGGTGCTCGGCAGTGCCGGGGTGGCCATGCATCAGGTCCAGCAACGGGAAAGCGAACAGATGAATGCCCAGGGCAAGCGCTTCCTGGAGCGTCTGGAACAACTGTTCGGGCAACTGCGTGAAGGACTGGACGAGCTCGAAGCCCAGCCGCTGCGCGAGTGCAGCGCCGAGCTGATCAGCGCCCTGCAGCAGGTCAGCTTCAACTACCGCTTCATTTATGAAGCGGCCTACATGGACGCCACCCAGAGCTGCTCCAACTCGCCGCGCCAGAGCCTGATGCCCTCGCTCAGGGCTCCGGATATCCGCGGGCCGACCTACAGCTACTGGCTCAACACCTCTGCCCAGCCCAATGAAAACCTGGCCGCGCTAATGCTGGGCCGGGGCGATTTTCGCGTGGCCACTTCCCGCGGGCACCTGACCGATGTGGTGGACCTGCCGGCCGGTGGCAGCCTGATGGTGGTGGTGGAGCATGGTGCCCGGGCGATTCCGGTACTGGGCCAGGCCCGTGCCTGGCCGCCGGTGGAACCTTGGCGCGCCGGTCGCGACGGGCCG
Organism: Pseudomonas sp. BC42; assembly: GCF_021560055.1. Classification (NCBI taxonomy): domain Bacteria; kingdom Pseudomonadati; phylum Pseudomonadota; class Gammaproteobacteria; order Pseudomonadales; family Pseudomonadaceae; genus Pseudomonas; species Pseudomonas sp. BC42. The sequence goes on along the minus strand of NZ_CP091067.1, from coordinate 6,753,501 downwards.
CTGCAGGTCACCCCGGACCTGCTGATCTATCGCATGCCGACCCAGAATCCCGAGTACCAGTTGGTGCTGATCACGCCCCGGGCCAGCATGCAGGCGGAAATGCTCGATGGCTGGTGGTGGCTGTTGCCGATCAGCCTGTTGCTGGCGCTGTGTATCGGCGGGCTGGTGTATCAGCTGGCGCGTCAGCGCCAATCCCTCGGGGCGGAGCTGCAAGGCGCTCTGCGCCGTGGCGAGTTGCAGGTGCTGTACCAGCCGATCTTCGACCTCAGCAGCCGGGTCTGCGTCGGGGCCGAAGCCTTGCTGCGCTGGCGCCGTCCGGATGGCACCCTGACCAGCCCCGACCTGTTCATTCCGCTGGCGGAAAACACCGGGCAGATCCGCCAGATCACCGACTTTGTCCTGCAGCGCCTGCTGGAACAACTGGGGCACGTGCTGCGGGCCAATCCGCAGTTGTACATCTCGGTCAACCTGGCGGCCTGCGATGTCATGGTGCCGCGCATCGGCCAGGTCATGGCGCGGCTCCTGGCCTTGCACAAGGTGGCCGCGCGGCAGATCGCCTTCGAGGTCACCGAGCGCGGCCTGATCGATGTGGTGGTGGCGCGGGACAACCTGCAGGCGCTACGGGACGTGGGGCATCAAGTGCTGATCGATGATTTCGGCACCGGCTACTGCAGCCTGGCCTACCTGCAAAGCCTGCCGGTGGATTGCCTGAAGATCGACAAGGCGTTCATCGACGCCCTGGGGCATGACGCCGCCAGCAGTGGCGTGGCGCCCCACATCATCCGCATGGCCCATGCCCTGAAGCTCAAGGTGATCGCCGAGGGCATCGAGTTCGAAGACCAGGCATCGCTGCTCAACAGCGAAGGCGTGAGCTACGGTCAGGGCTGGCTGTTCGCCCACGCCCTGAGCGCGTTGCAGTTCACCGAGCTGATTACCCGGGGGCGGCGCCTGGTGCCCCGGCGCCTGGACGACGAAGCCTGATGCCCTACAGGGGCAAGGCCAGGTAGAACTGGGTGCCTTGTCCGGGCCTTGAGTAGACCCCCATGCGGCCGCCGTGGAGCTGGACGATTTCCTTGCACAGCGCCAGCCCGAGCCCGGCGCCGCCTTTCTTGCGCCCGACCTGGACGAAGGGCTCGAAGATCCGTCCCTGCTGGCCGTAGGCAATGCCCTCGCCATTGTCCTCGACGCTGATGATGACCCGCTCGCCATGGCGCCGGGCCTGCAGGCGGATCTGGCCGCCGCTGGCGGTATGGCGCAAGGCATTGTCGATCAGGTTGTCCAGGACCCGTTCCAGCTGCGGCCGGTCGGCGTGCAGGCGCGGCAGCGGCGCCTGGAGGTCCAGCAACAGGTCGATGTCCTGGCGCTGTGCCTGTTCGCGAAAGCGCTCCAGAGCCTGCTCCAGCAGCTCTTCAAGGGAACAGGGAGCGAGGGTGAGCTTCTGCAGGCCGTTCTGGTAGCGCGAGAAGTTCAGCAGATCATTGATCAACTGCATCAGGCGCTGCATTTCTTCGTTGACTGTATTGAGCAGGTCGGTTTCCCGGGACTCTTCGGCAAAGTGCAGGCGTTCCTGGAGCAGGCCGAACGCCATGTGCATGCCGGTGACCGGGGTGCGCAGCTCGTGAGAGGCGCGCAGCACGAATTCACTGCGCACCCGCTCGAAGGCACGCTGTTCGGTGACGTCGTGGAGCACCATCACCGCCCCGAGAATATGACCCTGGGTGTGGCTCACCGGGGTCAGGCTGTAGGTCAGCAGACGGGACTCGCCGTCGACTTCCACATCCAGGTCTTCCGGGGCCCGCTCCAGGGTGCCGCCGCGCAGCACCAGCTGCAGCTGTTCGTCCAGCTCCGGGCGTTGCAGGGCGCTGCCCAGGCCTTGGCCGAGGCGCTCCTGATCCCAGCCCAACTGGCGCTGGGCCACCGGATTGAGGTGCTCCAGGCGGCCTTGGCGGTCGATCATCAGCAGACCGTCGTCGATGCTGTCGAGCACCGCCTGCAGGCGCTGCTGGCCGGCCAGCAGTTCGTCGACATTGGTTGCCTGATGCTGGCGCAGGGCCTCGGCCATGATGCCGAAGCGCCGGGTCAGCAGGTTCATTTCCGCGGCCGCGGAGATGGGCAGGGTGACGTCGAAATTGCCTTGGCCAATTTTGTCCGCGGCCTTGGCCAGGGCCTCGATGGGGCCGCCAAAACGCCGGGCAATGGCATGGGCGGTGATAAAGCCGATGATCAGCACCGCCAGGGCCACCAGGCCCAGCAGGCCGGCCACCAGCAGGGCGCGGTCACGGGCCTGGCGTTCCACCTGGCTGATGTTGTCCAGGGCACTCTTGTGTTCGTTGATCAGGCCGTTGCGCAAGGCATTGAAGCGCTCGGTCAGCGCTTGGTTGTCGCTGATTCCGGGGGCGCCGCTGATGCGTTCGAAGGCCTGGAAGAAACTCAGGTAGTCATCGCGGGCCTGCTGAAAGTGCTGGCTGCCCTGGTTCTGCTGTTCCTGGGCGATGCCCTGGTCGAGCAATGCCAGGTAGTGCTCCCGGGAGGTTTCCAGGGCGGCGCGGTCGGGCTCCTTGCTGAGCATGATGATCAACTGGTCGCCCAGGGTCTGGCGCAGCTTGAGCCCCAGGTCGAGGGTGATGAAGTTGTTGCGGATCAGCGACTCCTGGGTATTGGCCATCTGCATCACGCTGACCAGCCCGAGCACCAGCCCCAGCAGGGCGACGGTGATCAGGGCCGAGATGCTCAGAAACAGCCGGGTTCGCAGTTTCATCGCTAACTTCATGGGGGAGCGCTCACAGGTTGTACTGTTTGCGTTTGCGGTACAGGGTCGAGGCGTCGATGCCCAGGGTCTTGGCCGCTTGGTCCAGGGTGTCGCTGGTGGCCAGGACCGCGCCGATATGGGCCTTTTCCAGCTCGTCCAGGCTCAGCGCTGCACCGATCCGCGGGGCATTGTTGGTGGGTTGTTCGGCCATGCCCAGGTGGATGATCTCCACCCGTTCCTGGGGACAGATGATGCTCGCCCGCTCCACCACGTTGCGCAGCTCGCGGATGTTGCCCGGCCAGCGATAGTTGAGCAGGGCTTCCCGGGCCTCGTCGCAAAAGCCCCGGGCTGGTCGCGAATACTCCTTGACGAAGCGTGCGAGAAAGCGATCGGCCAGGGTCAGGATGTCTTCGCTGCGTTCGCGCAGGGGCGGCAGGTGCAGGGTGATCACGTTCAGGCGGTACAGCAGGTCTTCGCGAAAGCGTCCGTCGCGCACCATGTCCTCCAGGTTGAGGTTGGTGGCCGCAAGAATCCGCACATCGGCCCGGCGGGTCACCGGGTCACCGACGCGTTCGTATTCCTTGTCCTGGATGAAGCGCAGCAGCTTGGGCTGCAGGGTCAGGGGAAAGTCGCCGATCTCATCGAGGAACAGGGTGCCGCCGTCGGCCTGATTGACCCGGCCCAGGGTGCTTTCGCTGGCCCCGGTGAACGCCCCGCGGCTGTGGCCGAACAGTTCGCTTTCCATCAGTTCGGCGGTCAGGGACGGGCAGTTGATGGTCACGCAGGACTTCTTCGCCCGCTTGCTCCAGCCGTGGATGGCCCGTGCCAGCTCGCCCTTGCCGGTGCCCGATTCACCGAGAATCAGAATATTGGCGTCGGTGCCGGCCACCTGGCGCGCGGTTTCCAGCACCACTTTCATGGCCGGGCTGTGGGAGTCCAGGCCGTCCTTGGGCTTGCGTACTTCACCTTCCAGGGCTTCCAGGCGCGCCGAGAGCTGGCGCACTTCCAGTTGCTTGGCGGTGGCCAGGCGCAGTTGATCAGGGCTGCAGGGCTTGACCAGGTAATCGGCGGCACCGGCCTGGATCGCATCCACCGCGGTATCCACGGCGGAGTGGGCGGTGACGATCACCACCCGCATCCAGGGCGCCTGGGTGCGCATCTGCGCCAGCACGTCCAGGCCGTTGTCTTCGCCCAGGCGCAGGTCGAGGAAGCACAGGTCGAACACCTGGCGTTGCAGCAGTGCATCGGCCTGGGCTGCGCTGTTGGCGGTGGCCACGGTGTAGCCCTCGTCTTCCAGGCAGTAACGGAAGGTGCGAAGGATTGCGGATTCGTCATCCACCAGAAGGATGCGGCCTTGATTCTCCGGCGCTGACTCCATTTCGCAGGCTCCTTTATGAATGATCTTATTTAGTCCCGGATAAATCGGGCAAGTTGCAAGGTTGATTCTGATCCATTCCACGGCATGCAGGTTAGATATCTCCGGCCGAAATGGCTAACCGACTGAAACTCAATGGCTTTTACAGCTGCTGGGCATGGGCCGGGTCTGTATCAGGCCGTCCGCCGCTCGGCAAAGTTCCCCCTCATATCAAAAAGCCCTCCAGGCGGTCCGCGCCGATCGTGCATTTCGCACGGTCGGCCAGCGTGCATCGTGCAGGATGCGTGTGGAGTGGTACTTTTGAATGGCATTAAGTTATTGATTTTATTGATATTTATTCCTTGGCGAAAGCTGGCATGCAGACTGCAATAACCCTCCTATCAGCGAAGCACGAGCCATGGCTTCCATAACAACATCACCACCAGTGTGGGAGGAGTTTCAGGATGAATCGCCAACGTCTTGCCCAATTGCGTATTGCGCCACTGCACCTTCAGCAAGGTCTGTTCGCCAGTCTGGCGTTGCTGGTCACTCTGATCGCCGGGCAACAGTACCAGCGCTGGCAGGACAGTCAGGCGCCCGCTCCGCGGGTGCCGGCCCATCACTTCACCCAGACCCATTTCAGCTCGGTGAGCAGCCAGCTCAACGATGCGACACCCGTGCAACTGATGGCCGTCGATCAGGCGCAGCCGGCGCTTGAGGCGCCACGTCAGGAACGCTGGGTGTTCTAGGCACCAAGGGTCGGCCCGCCTTAGGCGGCGTCCGGCGGCTCCACCGGCACCATCACTAATAGAAGAGTAAGGAGAATCATCATGCTGAGCTGGGCAATCACATTCCTGATCATTGCCATTGTCGCTGCGGTACTGGGCTTCGGTGGTATCGCGGGCACCGCCACGGGTATCGCCAAGATTCTCTTTGTGGTGTTCCTGGTGATGTTCATCGCTTCGTTCTTCTTTGGCCGTCGTGGCCGAGGCTGACCATGAGCCCCTCGTTGAAGACCTTGGCCGCCGCGCTGTTGCTGGGCGCCAGCGCCCTGGCGGTGGCCGCCAATGATGGCCAGGCCCGTGCCAACCAGCTGCTGGGTTCCGATCCGCAGTTTCGTGAAACCTGGCAGAAGGTCGTGCAAAAAGAGGAGCGTCTGCCCGAATGGGTGATGAACCTGTCGGGCGATGCGCCGCGACAGATGAATGCAGTGACCGAAGGGGGCGACCAGTACCTGGTCGGACCGCTGTGTGAAACCGCGCAGAGCTGTCAGAACCAGCGGCTGGTCGTCGCCTTCAGCTTCAACAAGAAGCATGCCTACGCCCTGTGGGTCGAAGTGCCGGCCGGCTTGCCCGCGGACAAGTCGCCGACGCGGCATGCCAGTTACCGTTTCCTCGGTAAGCCGGACGACGGCATGCAGGCTTTGCTGCAAGAGCAATTGCGCAAAGATCCGAACTGGTACTGAGTCCGGTATTGCCGATATTGCATAACAGATAGGCGAAAGGGCCTCCCAGGCGCTTTCGACTTTGCACCGCCCGAGGAAGGCGCGTGCATGACCAAGGGGCCGGGATGTTCTGATGCTTGCATGATCGGAGTGACCTAGGGGTACAGGGAGTGCCTCCGCAAGGGCCGGGTCAGGAAAGAGCGGCGGCGCAAGCTCCCAAGTCGTCATCGACTTGAAGAGCTTGCGGCGTGCTTGAATGAGCAAAGTCCTGTTCTAGAGCTGTTGCTACATCTGCGCCGAAGCGTATCCCGAAAAAAATCTTCCTTTGACCCCGATCAAACGTTTCCGGGTGTTTCTCTGCGACCGTATATCGAGAAACTTTGCGGAATAATCGCAGCGTTTCCAGGCGACCGAATCAGAACATTCCCATGTTTTTTACGACCTTTTCCTGACCTCTCCGACATGCCTGCACGCCGCCTGAAATGGCTGTTTCACGGCATTTATGCCTGCCGAAATGTCGTATTCGAACCGGTTGGGACGTTCGTTTTATTTGGAAAAACTCATGCCGATTCGGCATAGGGTAGGCGTTTACGGCATTAGACGTTCCCCCCTTGCATCGGAATAGTTGCGCCTTTTTTCGCCCGCACAGAGCTGTAAATGCTCGCTCGGGATGACCTTATACGGGGGCCGATGCACAAACTTTTCCGCCATTGAGCGTTCCAGTTCGCGCATCAGCCCGAGTCCAACTGAAGTAAGGGTAATGATATGAAGAAGGCAAAATTAAGCCTCGCCTGGCAGATCCTCATCGGTCTGGTCCTTGGGATTGCGATTGGCGCGCTACTCAATCATTTCAGTGCTGAAAAAGCCTGGTGGGTCAGCAACGTCCTGCAACCTGCGGGCGATATCTTTATCCGCTTGATCAAGATGATCGTGATCCCGATCGTCATCTCCTCCCTGATCGTCGGCATTGCCGGGGTCGGTGACGCCAAGAAACTTGGCCGCATCGGTCTGAAGACCATCATCTACTTCGAAATCGTCACCACCATCGCCATCGTCGTCGGCCTGCTGCTGGCCAACCTGTTCCATCCGGGCGCAGGCATCGACATGAGCACCCTGGGCACCGTGGACATCTCCAAGTACCAGGCCACCGCCGCCGAAGTGCAGCATGAACACGCGTTCATCGAGACCATCCTCAACCTGATTCCGTCGAACATCTTCGCGGCCATGGCCCGCGGCGAGATGCTGCCGATCATTTTCTTCTCGGTGCTGTTCGGCCTGGGCCTGTCGAGCCTGCAGTCCGATCTGCGCGAGCCGCTGGTGAAGATGTTCCAGGGCGTCTCCGAGAGCATGTTCAAAGTCACCCACATGATCATGAACTACGCCCCCATCGGCGTATTCGCGCTGATTTCGGTGACCGTTGCCAACTTCGGCTTCGCTTCCCTGCTGCCGTTGGCCAAGCTGGTGATCCTGGTCTATGTGGCCATCGCCTTCTTCGCCTTCGTGATCCTCGGCCTGATCGCCCGCCTGTTCGGCTTCTCGGTGCTCAAGCTGATGCGCATCTTCAAGGATGAGCTGGTGCTCGCCTACTCCACCGCCAGCTCGGAAACCGTGCTGCCGCGGGTCATCGAGAAGATGGAAGCCTACGGCGCGCCGAAAGCCATCTGCAGCTTCGTGGTGCCGACCGGCTACTCCTTCAACCTAGACGGTTCGACCCTGTACCAGAGCATCGCGGCCATCTTCATCGCCCAGCTGTACGGCATCGACCTGTCCATCAGCCAGCAATTGCTGCTGGTGCTGACCCTGATGGTCACCTCCAAAGGCATTGCCGGGGTTCCGGGCGTGTCCTTCGTGGTGCTGCTGGCCACCCTGGGCAGCGTGGGCATTCCGCTGGAAGGCCTGGCCTTCATCGCCGGTGTCGACCGTGTGATGGACATGGCGCGTACCGCCCTGAACGTGATCGGCAACGCCCTGGCGGTACTGGTCATCGCTCGTTGGGAAGGCATGTACGACGACGCCAAGGGCCAGCGCTACTGGAACTCCCTGCCGCACTGGCGCAGCAAAGAGAAGCTGCCTGCCGGCGAAATCACCAAGGGCTAAGCGCCTACTGCGTAGGAGCTGGCTTGCCAGCGAAGAGGCCCCAAGCCCTGCACATGCCTGAGGCTCGCCTTCGCCGGCAAGCCCGCTCCTACAGATGACAGACCCCGGTTAATCCGGGGTTTGTCGTTTCTGCCCGCCCCGCTATCATTCGCCGCATCTTTCGAGGGGTATGACCGATGCTCAATGGCCTGTGGCTTGGCTTCTTTGTCGTGGCGACCGTGTCGGCCCTGGCCCAGTGGCTGGTGGGCGGCAATGCCGGGATTTTCGCCGCCATGGTGGAAAGCATCTTCGCCATGGCCAAGCTGTCGGTGGAGGTGATGGTGCTGCTGTTCGGCACCCTGACCCTGTGGCTGGGCTTTCTGCGGATCGCCGAGAAGGCCGGCATCGTCGAATGGCTGGCCAAGGTCCTGGGTCCGCTGTTCAAGCGCCTGATGCCGGAGGTGCCGCCCGGTCACCCGGCCCTGGGCCTGATCACCCTGAACTTCGCCGCCAACGGCCTGGGCCTGGACAACGCCGCCACGCCCATCGGCCTCAAGGCCATGCGTGCCTTGCAGGAGCTCAATCCCAGCGCCACCACCGCCAGCAATGCGCAGATCCTGTTCCTGGTGCTCAACGCCTCGTCCCTGACCCTGCTGCCGGTGACCATCTTCATGTACCGCGCCCAGCAAGGCGCGGCGGACCCGACCCTGGTGTTCCTGCCGATCCTCCTGGCTACCAGTGCCTCGACCCTGGTGGGCCTGCTGTCGGTGGCGGTGATGCAGCGCCTGCGTCTGTGGGACCCGGTGGTGCTGGCCTACCTGATCCCTGGGGCCCTGGCCCTGGGCGCCTTCATGGCCTTGCTGGCGACCCTCTCGGCCACGGCCCTGGCGTCGTTGTCGTCGATCCTCGGCAACCTCACGCTGTTTGGTCTGATCATGCTGTTCCTGGTGATTGGCGCGCTGCGCAAGGTCAAGGTCTACGAGGCCTTTGTCGAAGGCGCCAAGGAAGGCTTCGAGGTGGCCAAGAACCTCTTGCCGTACCTGGTGGCGATGCTCTGCGCCATCGGCGTGCTGCGGGCTTCCGGGGCCCTGGATTTCGGCCTCGACGGCATCCGCCACCTGGTGGCCTGGGCCGGTTGGGACACGCGCTTCGTCGATGCCCTGCCCACCGCCATGGTCAAGCCGTTCTCCGGCAGTGCCGCCCGGGCCATGCTGATCGAAACCATGAAGACCCAGGGCGTGGACAGCTTCCCGGCCCTGGTGGCGGCGACCATCCAGGGCAGCACCGAAACCACCTTCTATGTGCTGGCGGTCTACTTCGGCGCGGTGGGCATCCAGCGGGTGCGGCACGCCGTGGGCTGTGCCTTGCTGGCGGAGTTCGCCGGCGTGGTGGCGGCGATTGCGGTTTGCTACTGGTTCTTTGGCTGAGTTGACCGAGTCTTCGCCGGCAAGCCGGCTCCTACACCACCCGTAGGAGCCGGCTTGCCGGCGAATGGGCGCTCAATGCTTGAGCGCCCGATTGCCCTGCCCCACCGCCCAATCCACCACCTGGCGGGTCAGCGCATCGCCGGCCTGGCCAAATCCCGTCACCACCGCCGGCACCGCGGTTTCAGTCAGCGGCTGGCGCACTTCAAAACGTCGACTGGCGAGGATCTTCTGGTCATTGCCACGAATCAGCCGCGCATCCAGGCGGATCACCACCTGGGCGGCACTGCCCTGGTATTCGGTCTGGAAGGCTTGCAGGTCGCCGCCCAGGGCCAGGTCGGTCTGCAGGTTGCTGTCATCGGTACTCAACAGCTGCACCCGGCCATCGCGCTGGAAGCCGTCCAGCAGGCGGTTGCGCAGCAGGATCGGTGCCGGGTCGCTCCAGCGCGAGGCCTTGTAGCTGCTGATCAGATTGCCCTGGGGAATCACCGCGATCCGCGCGCTGTTCAGCGCATCGCTGGCCTGGGGCTTGAGCAGCTGCAAGGACCACGGCAGGGCCTGGCTCGGGGCCGTGGCAGCGGCCTGGCCCACTGGTAGCCGATAGATGTCCAGCGGCTCGCCCTTGGGCAGGATCGAGCAGGCGCTGGTCAGGGCCAGTACGGCACTCAGGGCCAGGGGGGCAAACAGGCGATCGGCACGCTTCATGGCGTGAACTCCTTGTTCTTCTCGTTACCCAGCAAGTAACCGCCGGGGTTGGCTTCCAGGCGGCGGGTGATGCTTCGCAGCGAGCCCAGGGTCTCGCGCAGTTCGCGTACCGCTGGCGCCAGGCCGTTGAGGCCCTGCATGCCGTTGTTCAGCGAGTCCTGATTGTTGCTCAGCAAGGTGTTCAGGGTGGCGCTGCTCTGCTCCAGGTTGCGCATGGCCTGTGCGGCGCTGCCAACCATCTGTTTGCCCTGGTCGCTGAGCAGGCCGTTGGCGTTGCGCATCAGCGCGGTGGTTTGTTCCAGCATGGCGCTGGTCTGCTTGCTGATGGTGCCCAGCTGCTGCATCAGCTGGCGCAGGTCATCACGTTGCCCGGCGATGCTCGCCGAGGTTTTCTGCAGGTTGTCCAGGGTGCTGCTGACCCGTTCCACGTTGTCCGGGGAGAACATGCGGTTGGCGTTGTGCAGCAGCAGGTTGACCCCGGTCATCAGGTCGTTGCTGTTGTTCAGCAGGCGGGCAATGGGCGATGGCGAGGCGATGATGGTTGGCAGGTGGCCGTCCTTGCCCTTGAGGGGCGGGCTTTGCGGCGTGCCGCCGCTGAGCTGGATGATCGAGGTGCCGGTGATGCCGGTCAGGGCCAGCTTGGCCTGGGTGTCTTCCTTGATCGGGGTTTCACTGCCCAGGCGGATCTGCGCCAGCACCCGGCGCGGGTCCTTGGGGTCCAGGCGCAGGTTGACCACATCGCCGACCTTGATCCCGCTGTATTGCACGGCACTGCCCTTGGACAGGCCGCTGACCGCCTCGTTGAAGACGATCTCGTAGTCCTGGAAGGCGCTGTCGACGCTGGACTTGGCCAGCCACAGGCCGAACAGCAGGGCGCCGGCCACCACGATCACGGTGAACAGGCCGATCAGTACATGATGGGCTCGGGTTTCCATGTCATCCCTCGTTGGTCTGTGTAGCGGCCTGGTAGGCCGCGCGGCCGCGAGGGCCATGGAAGTACTGGTGGATCCACTCGTCCGGGGTTTCGGCGACCACGTCGATGGCGTCCGCCACCAGCACCTTTTTCTGCGCCAGCACCGCCACTCGGTCGGTGATGGTGTAGAGCGTGTCCAGGTCGTGGGTGACCAGGAACACGCTCAGGCCCAGGGCATCGCGCAGGGTCAGGATCAACTGGTCGAAGGCGGCGGCCCCCACCGGGTCGAGGCCGGCGGTGGGTTCGTCGAGAAACAGGATGTCCGGGTCCAGGGCCAGGGCGCGGGCCAGGGCCGCACGCTTGATCATGCCGCCGGAGAGTGAGGCCGGGTATTTGTCCGCCGCCGACAGCGGCAGCCCGGCCAGTGCCAGCTTGACCGCCGCCAGGTGCTCGGCGTCGGCGCGAGACAGCCCGGCATGTTCGATCAGTGGCAGGGCGACGTTCTCGGTCACTGTCAGCGAGGTGAACAGCGCGCCCTTCTGGAACAGCACGCCAAAGCGCCGTTCGATCAACGAGCGTTGTTGTTCCGGCAGGCTCGGCAGGTCCTGGCCAAACACCCGTACCGAACCTTCGCTGGGTTGGCGCAGGCCGACGATGCTGCGCAGCAGCACCGACTTGCCGCTGCCCGAGCCGCCGACCACGCCAAGAATCTCGCCCTTGTACACGTCCAGGTCGAGGTTCTCGTGCACGCTCTGCTTGCCGAAGCGATTGCACAGGCCCCGGACCTCGATCACTGCCTCGGCAGGTGCCCGCGGTGCCCGGCTCACCAGCCCATCTCCATGAAGAACAGCGCGGCCACGGCGTCGATGACGATCACCACGAAGATCGACTGCACCACGCTGGAGGTGGTGTGGGCCCCCACCGACTCGGCGCTGCCGCTGACCTTGAAACCCTCCAGGCAACCGATGGCGGCGATCAGGAAGGCGAAGATCGGCGCTTTCACCAGGCCCAGCAGGAAGTGCTTAACACCGATGTCCGAATGCAGCAGGGAAAGGAACATCGCCGGCGAGATATCCAGGGACAGGGCACAGACCACGGCGCCGCCAATGATCCCCGAGAGCATCGCCAGGAAGGTCAGCATCGGCAGCGCCACCAGCAATGCCAGGACCCGGGGCAGTACCAGCAGCTCCATCGGGTCCAGGCCCAGGGTACGGATCGCATCGATCTCTTCGTTGGCCTTCATCGAGCCGATCTGTGCGGTGAAGGCGCTGGCGGTGCGTCCGGCCATGAGAATCGCGGTGAGCAGGACGCCGAACTCCCGCAGAAAGGAAAACGCCACCAGGTCCACGGTGAAGATGCTGGCGCCGAAATTGGCCAGCACCGTGGCCCCGAGAAAGGCCACCACCGCGCCCACCAGGAAGGTCAGCAAGGCGACGATGGGGGCGGCGTCGAGGCCGGTCTGTTCGATATGCGCCACCACCGGGGTGATGCGCCAGCGTTTGGGGCGCAGCAGGCCGCGGGCCAGGGTTTCTAGGATCAGGCCGATGAAGCCGAGGGCTTTCAGGGTGTCCTGCCAGACGGTGTAGACCGCGCTGCCGATGCGCGAGAGCAATTGCACGCTGACGGAAATCTCCGGCTCCCTGACCGGCACACAGAAATCGTTGAGCGAGCTGTAGACCGTGTGCAGCAGCGCGCGGTCGGCGCTGGACAGGGTGCAGCCCGGGTGTTCGGCGGACTGGCCCAGGCGCTCGGCGCCCAGCAGCTCCACCAGCAGCGAGGCGCCGGCGGTGTCCAGGGCTCCCAGGCCGTTGAGGTCGATGTGGGTGCTGCTGTCGTAGTGGCCGTCGAGGCTCTGGCAGAGACGCTTGAGGTCGCTGTAGTGGGCCAGCGTCCAGTCGCCGCCGATGCGCAGTTGCGCCGGAGAGTGGGCGTTGTCCAGTTGAGCGGTGCCGGGCGTCATGCGGGTATTCATAAGCTCCGAGCTTGCGTGGCGATTGCGCAGTGCTACGTAATAGCACGATCGCCGTTACTTTGCCTCGCCGCTCTTGGCCGCATCTTGATCTGGATCGGTGATCTCGAAACGCAGCACACCAATCACCTGCCCGTCCTCGGTGATGACCCGCACCTGCCAGTTGCCCGTCGGGTTGGCCGGGAAATTCTGCTTGTGGGACCAGGCGCGGTAGCCCTCCTTGCGCCCGCCGTGGATATCCAGGGCGATGCGGTCCACTTCGTTGCCGTTGAACTGCCAGACGTGATAGATGCGCTCGTCCAGGCCCCGGGGAGCGTTGATCGCGGTGTAGGCGTACAAGCCGTCGCTGCGCACCTGGCGGCTGCTGACCTGTTCCAGGCTGTCTCCCGGCGTGCGGTCCTGAAGCTGGGTGCTGATGGCGTCCTCGGTCAGCCACAGGGTGGCCGGCGGCACCCAGGAGCGCAGCAGCCAGCCGGTGCTGCCGATGGCCAGGGTGATGCACAGCACCGCCAGGGCACTGCGCAGGCTGCGGATCGGCAGGATCGACGCCAGGCTGGGGAAGGACAGGAGCATGGCGATGCCCAGGGCCAGCTTGAAGCTCTGGGCCGTGGTCAGGTGCAGGATCAACGGCAGCGCGGTGAGCAGTGCGGCGAACAGCGTCAGGGTGTGCAGGGCGAGGAACAGCCAGCGCCGCGGGGCCAGCCATTTGTAGTACAGCGGGTCGGTGATGGAGATCAGTGCCGCCGCCCCCAGCAAGCCGGTGAACACCAGTTGGCCGCTGTTCCAGCTGGTGGTGATGAAGAAGAACGGCAGGACGAAGAACAGGCTTTCCTGATGGATCATCTGCGTGGCGTAACGCAGCAGCGGCTGGGGGATCTCGCGCTTGAAGACCTTGGTGAACAGTTGGGTCAGGCTGTTTTCCAGCATCAGCCAGACCCAGCTCACCAGCAGGATCACGGCGATCCACGAGGCCAGGCTCTGCTGTCGGTCCACCAGGATGAAGCTGCCGACTCCGGAGATGAAACCGCCGAGCGCAATGACCCCCGGGTAGCGCTTGATCAGTTCCAGAACGCGCTGAATATAGAGGGTCAGGTTAGGCATCGGGCGGGGTCACAGTCTGGGCAGGGAAAAACCGCGACAGGATACCGTTGGCCGCTGCCCGTGGCGAGGGAGCTTGCGCGGGCTGGAGCCTGCAACGCGGCCCCGCTCCGCCGTCGGATGCAAGCTGCGGGGCCAATGCCTGTGCTCCTGCTACAGCCGACTGGCGGGGCGCCGACGGTGCCACAGGCAGGTGCCGAGGCTGGCGCAGAGGATCAGGCCCAGCAGGCCGGCGCCCAGCCACAGCAGTTGTTCATCGCCCAGCAGCGGCTTTTCGATGCGCAGGTAGCCCGGCTGTTGCAGCAGTTGCTTCAGGGCCCGATTGGCCTGGTCCAGGCTGACTGCCCGCAGGCGCTTGGCCGGGTCGCTGAAACGGCCGTTGTCGAAGTCTCCCAGGGCGCTCCAGTAGTAGTCCGCCAGGGCGCTGTTGCCTTGCACTGCCCAGGCCTGGCGGTCGATGGCGGCCTGTTTCAGGCGTTCGAAGGTGGCCGGGTCGAGGCCGTCCTTGAGCAGGCTCGCCTTGAGCTGTTCGACCACGTGCCGGGCCTGGGGCAGCGCATCACGCTCCAGGTCGGCGTTGAGGCTGAGAAACCCTACCCCACCGAAGACTTCCCGATCGCTCCAGGGGCCGTAGGACAGTTCGTGCTCCAGGCGCAGCTGACGGTACAGCGCCCAGTCCAGGTAGTCCTTGAGCAGGTCGAACGTCTCGTCGTGTTGCTGTTCCAGCAGGGGTTCGGGAAACAGCCAGTGCAGCTGTGCGCTCTGCCCGACCCAGCCATGGATCAGGTCGCGCTCGGCGGCGGCCGTGCGCTGGATCTGCGGCAAATCGGGGTGCTCGCTGGGCTCCACCGGAACCAGGGCACCGTAGGTGCGCTGCAGATAGGCCGGCAGCAGGCGGTCGAGTTCGCCGACCACGATCAGGGTCATGTTGTTGGGGGCGTACCAGTCCCGGCGCACCTGCTCCAGGCGGGCCAGGGTCAGGTGCCCGACCTCGGCGCGCTCGGCACATTTGAGCCCCAGCTCCACCGCCAGCTGGTTGCCGGCCTTGTGGCCCAGGTCCTGGCGGTCGAGCCAGCGCTGCAGGTGCGAGTAATGGCCACCGTCTTCGCGCTCCACCACCTGTTTGGCGGCGGCCACGGCGTTGTCGTCAAGGCGGGTGCGGGTCAGCAGTGACAGCAGCAGGTCGAGGACCTTGCGCTGGTTTCTCGCCGGGGCCTCGATGACGAAAGTGGTGTCGGCATTGCTGGTGTAGGCATTCCATTCGCCGCCCAGGGCTTGCATGCGCTCTTCCAGGCCGCCTTCACCGCTGGCGTCGATGCCGCTGAACAGCAGGTGTTCCAGCAGGTGCGGCAGTTCCTTGTCGGCACAGGCGAAATCGTCCAGGCCGACCCCCACCACCAGGCGGATCGCCATGTGGCCGCGTTCGCTACCGGGCTTGAGCAGCAGCTGCAGGCCGTTGGGCAGGGTGTAGCCTTCGACCTGGAAACGATCCAGGGCCCAACCTTGTGCGCTGCCCAGCAGCAGGCAGGCGAATAACAGACAACGCATAACAAGCTTCCTTACGGCGTGCGTAAGTTTTAGAGACTGCATGTAACTCTGGACGTTCAGGGTGAATGGGTGATGTCAGCCATGTCTTCGACTTGCAGGGCTCCGGTGTCCGAGGTTTCCAGGACCACGTAGGCGCTGCTGCAGAACAGCGAGTTGAGACGCTTCATGTCGGCGATCAGTTCCAGGTGCAGGGAGCTGGTTTCGATGCTTTGCACGATCTTGCGCTGCAGGCGGCTGACGTGGGCGTGGGCCAGGCGCCGTTCCTGGGCGCGGAAGCGGCGTTTCTCCCGCAGCAGTTGCCGGGCGCTTTCCGGGTCGGCGCTGAGGAACACCGAAAGTCCCAGGCGCAGGTTGGCAATCAGTTGGCCATGCAGCCCGGTCAGTTCTTCCAGGCCGACGTCGGAGAAGGATCGGCGTTGCGAGGTCTTTTGCTGCTGGACCTTGCGCAGCATGCGTTCGATCAGGTCGCTGGCCAGCTTGAGGTTGATCGCCAGTTCGATGATTTCCGCCCAGCGCCGACTGTCCTGCTCGCTCAGGTCCTCCCGGGGCATCTGCGCCAGGTACAGCTTGATGGCGCTGTACAGCGCTTCGACATCATCGCTCAGGGCACGCAACTCCTGGGTGATGGCGGTCTGTTTGCCCCGCAGCACATCACGCATGGCTTCCAGCATGTTGTCGATCAGATCGCCGATGCGCAGGGTCTCCCGGGCGGCGTTGGCCAGGGCCAGGCTCGGGGTGGCCAGGGCGGCCGGGTCCAGGTGCCGTGGGCGCGCGCGGCCATTGTCCTGGGGTCGTTCCGGCAGCAGCCAGGTGCAGAGCCGGGCCATGGGGCTGACACTGGGCAGCAGCAACAGGCAACGCGCGGTGTTGTACAGCAGGTGGAAGCCGATCACCACTTCCTGGGGGCTGAAGTCCAGGCTGTCCATCCAGTGGGCCAGGGGGTCGAGCACCGGGATGATCAGCAGCAGGCCGATCAGTTTGTACAGCAGGCTGCCCAGGGCCACCTGGCGGCCGGCGGCGTTTTGCATGCTGGTGCCGAGGAAGGCCAGCACCCCGCTGCCGATGTTGGCGCCGATCACCAGGCCGATGGCCACCGGCAGGCTGATGACGCCGGCCCCGGCCAGGGTGGCGGTGAGCAACACCGCCGCCAGGCTGGAGTAGGACACCATGGCGAAGACCGCGCCCATCAGGGCATCCAGAAGGATGTCGCCGGTCAGCGAGGCGAACAGCACCTTCACCCCCTGGGCGTGGGTAATCGGTGCGGCGGCTTCGACGATCAGTTGCAGGGCCAGGATGATCAGGCCCAGGCCGATGCCGACCCGGCCCAGCTGCCCGGCACGGGTCTGCTTGCGCGAGAGGAAGAAGATCACCCCGAGGAAGATCAGCAGCGGCGACAGCCACGACAGGTCGAAGGTCAGCACCCGGGCCATCAGCGCGGTGCCGACATCGGCGCCGAGCATGGTCGCCAGCGCCGGGGTCAGGGCCATCAGGCCCTGGCCGACAAAGGAGGTCACCAGCATTGCCGTGGCGTTGCTGCTCTGGACCATGGCCGTCACCAGGATGCCGGCGACGAAGGCCAGCGGTCGTCGGGCCATGTTCTGGCCGATCACATGGCGCAGGTTGGAACCGTAGACCCGCAGGATGCCGGTACGGACGATGTGCGTGCCCCAGATCAGCAGGGCCACGGCGGAAAGCAGATTGAGCAGGGTCAGCATGAGAGGGCCCCCCTGGGGTGAAGAGCCCCAAGCGGGGCCAGTGGACATTGTTGCGCGAGGTTCTACGTTATGTATTTAAGCTGTAGTTGGCTAACGCACAGGGCGCCAGCATCGCATAGCTCAAGCGGTGTTTGAAACAAAACTGTCATGAAAACAACCGGCTGCAGACGTGAAAAAGGGGCTCGAAAGCCCCTTGTTCCTGACGCGCATTCGCGGTTATTGACCGGGAACGTCCTTGCGCAGTTTCACCGGATCCTGCTGTTTTTTCTTCTTCGCGATGGCGGTGCGCATCTTGATGTTGATGGCTTCCACCGCCAGGGAGAAGGCCATGGCGAAGTAGACGTAGCCTTTTGGCACGTGCACGTCGAAGGCCTCGGCGATCAGAACCGTACCCACCACCAGCAGGAACGACAGCGCGAGCATCTTCAGCGACGGGTGCTTGTCGATGAACTCGCTGATGGTCCCGGCGGCCAGCATCATCACCAGCACCGCGACAATGATCGCCGCCACCATCACCGGTACGTGGGAGACCATGCCCACTGCGGTGATCACCGAGTCCAGGGAGAAGACGATGTCGATGATCGCGATCTGGATGATGGTGTAGAAGAAGTTGCCGCCCTTGCCTTTGGGCTCATCCAGGGTTTCGTCCTCGCCTTCCAGGGCGTGGTACATCTCCTGGGAGCTTTTCCACAGCAGGAACAGGCCGCCGAAGAACAGGATCAGGTCACGCCCGGAAATGCCCTGGCCGAAGACCACGAACAGGTCGGCCGTGAGGCGCATGACCCAGGTGATCGACAGCAGCAACAGAATGCGCGTGACCATGGCCAGCGCCAGGCCGAAGATCCGGGTGCGCGGCTGCATGTGCTTGGGCATGCGGCTGACCAGGATCGAGATCATGATGATGTTGTCGATGCCCAGGACGATTTCCAGGGCGGTCAGGGTGAAGAAGGCAACCCAGATTTCCGGGTTGGTCAGCCATTCCATGTGTAGTCCTTTGCGCGAGTGTTATGGCCCGGGCCGTGACGCCGGCCCGGGCGGGGAATCATTGCCTTTAAAGCGTGCTGAACAGCGGAAAGATCCCCATCAGCAAAGCGGCGAACATTATGCACAGGCAGACCAGCACTGCCCACTTGAGGGTGAAGCGTTGATGGTCGCCAAACTCGATGCCGGCCAGGGCCACCAGCAGGTAGGTCGAGGGTACCAGCGGGCTGAGCAGGTGCACCGGTTGGCCGACGATTGACGCCCGGGCCATTTCCACCGCGGTGATGCCGTAGTGGCTGGCGGCTTCGGCCAGCACCGGCAGCACGCCGTAGTAGAAGGCATCGTTGGACATGAAGAAGGTGAACGGCATGCTCACCAGCGCGGTGATCACCGCGAGGTACGGCCCCAGGGCGTCCGGGATCACCGCCAGCAGGCTCTTGGACATGGCGTCGACCATGCCGGTGCCCGACAGGATGCCGGTGAAGATGCCCGCCGCGAAGATCAGCCCGACCACCGCCAGCACGCTGCCGGCGTGGGCCGCGACCCGGTCCTTCTGCTGCTGCAGGCAGGGGTAGTTGACGATCATGGCGATGCTGAAGGCCACCATGAACAGCACCGGCAGCGGCAACAGGCCGGCGATCAGTGCGCACATCAGGGCGAAGGTCAGGGCGCCGTTGAACCAGATCAGCTTCGGCCGGCGCGCATCCGGGTACTGCGACACGCTGATTTCGCTGTGGTCGATCTCGTCGCCCGCCAGGTGCAGTTCGCCCAGGCGTGCCCGCTCACGCTTGCCGTACAGGTAGGCGATCAGCAGGATCGCCACCACGCCGGCGAGCATCGCCGGGATCATGGGCACGAAGATGTCCGAGGGGTCCACGTGCAGGGCGCTGGCGGCCCGAGCGGTGGGGCCGCCCCAGGGAGTCATGTTCATCACGCCGCCGGCGAGAATGATCAGCCCGGCCATGATCCGCGGGCTCATGCCGATGCGGCTGTACAGCGGCAGCATGGCGGCCACGCAGATCATGTAGGTGGTGGCGCCGTCACCGTCCAGGGACACCACCAGGGCCAGCACCGCAGTACCCACCGAAACCTTCAGCGGGTCGCCCTTGACCAGCTTGAGGATCTTGCGCACCGCCGGGTCGAACAGCCCGGAGTCGATCATCAGGGCGAAATACAGAATGGCGAACATCAGCATCACGCCGGTGGGCGCCAGCTTGGTGATGCCTTCGAGCATCATCGGGCCGATTTTCGGCGCGAAACCGCCGAACAGGGCGAACAGAATAGGCACGATGATCAGCGCGATCAGCGCCGACAGGCGCTTGGTCATGATCAGGAACATGAACGTGATGACCATGGCAAAGCCAAGGAAAGTCAGCATGGGAATACTCCAGGCGTAGCGCGGCTAGGGAATGGCGAACCGGGTGGGATCAGCGCAGAACGGCAAGCACGAGGCGTACGGGAGGAGTTGTAGCGAACAGGCGGGTACGAGCGGACATCAGAATCACCATTGTTGTTGTTAATAGGGCCGGGAGCGCGAGAAACGCCCGCTGTGGCCAACCGGTCTGTTGCCGGTAGTGGAGGCGATGCTAATCGGGGAAGCTTTCAGCCAGCTTTCGCCGTTGAAAGGAAAGGCTGGATGTTCCGCCAGGCGACCAGTGGCATACAGTGACGGGCATTGGCCCACAGGAGGGATGCACATGAGTGAGTTGCACACCGGAGGCTGCCACTGCGGGCGGCTGCGCTACCAGTTCAGCGGGCCGCTGCGGGATATCGCCCACTGCCATTGCTCGATCTGCCGCCGGACCAGTGGCGGCCTGGTGACCACCTGGATCACCCTGCCCGCCTCGGCTTTCACCTGGCTGGAGGGGGTTCCCGCCCGCTACGACTCTTCTGCAAGTTGCGCGCGCTATTTCTGCAGCAACTGTGGGGCTCACCTGGCGTTGGTCACCCACCTGAGCCCGGACAGCATCGATGTCACCATCGCCACCCTGGACCACCCGGAGCTGGCGCCGGCGGACCGGCACATCTGGACCGACAGCCGCCTGCCCTGGCTGCACCTGGACCAGCACCTGCCGCAAGAGCCGCAAGAAACCCTGTAGGCCCTGCCGCAGGCGCGCAGCGTTAGCGCGGTTCTCAAGGCCGCCGATGGCTTGGCAGGAGGCTTCCAGGCCGGAGCCTTGGGCCCTTTCGCCGCCTGTGGCTACGGCAGTTCCAGCCCGCCCGCCGCCTTGTGCAGAGCCCGCAGATGCTCGCCCACCTGCTTCAGGTTGGCCTCGTTGGCGGCAATCTCAGCGGCCCGCTCCGGCTCCAGCAGGGCTCGCACTTCCTTGTCCAGTTCACCGGTCAAGGATTGCAGCTGCTTTTGCCGCTCGCTGCTTTCGGACTCCAGGCGTTGCCATTCACCGGGTTGCGGCAAGCCATAGCCGCTGCTGCCCAGCAGTTCCGCCGGGCGGCTGAGGAAGCCGCTGTTGGCGAGAATTTCCTGCAAGGTCTTGTTGGCCTTTTCCATGCCGCCGTTCTTCAGCTCGCGAGCGCCCAGGTAGCGCTGCTTGACCTCGTCCTGGGCCAGCAGCAGTTGCCGGCGATAGCTGGCCTGCTCCAGCAGCAGCAAGGCAGCGCTGGTGCGCAAGTCGGCTTGGTCGAACCAGCGCCGGCGCTCCTCGGCGCTCAGCGACAGCCAGTCTTCGACGCTGGCCTGCTTGATCGGCAAGTGCTTCCTGATCACCTCGAACATCGCCTGATAGCGGTCGCGGAAGGAGTCGAAGCGATAGCCCAGGCGCAGTGCCTCGCGTGGGTCGTCGAGCACGCTGGTGTCCGCCAGTCCCCTGCCCTTGAGCACTTCCAGCAGGCCGTTGGGCATGATGCTGTCGAGGCCGATCAGTTGCTTGTTATTGCTGCCGCTGCGCAGCAGCTTGAGGCTTTCCACTGCGCAGTTGTTGGACAGGAAGTAATAGTTGCCGTCGTAGCTCCAGTGCATTTCCGCGGCGTGCTCCACCACTTCCTCGATCTCGCTGCGCGACAGTTTCAAGGGCACCGAGGCCAGGCTGCGCAGTTCGGTCTTGGTGTATTCGTCGATGACTTGCGACAGCGGCAGGACAAACAGTCGCGACGGGTACTTGCCCACCAGGCCGTCCCAGCTGGACAGCTGCACATCGCCGACAAAGGCGCGGTAGGACAGCACCAGGTGCTGGTCCAGGTCGAGGCGGCAATCCGGCCCACGGGGACGGCCCGGGGCGCAGATCACCAGGCGCAGCATGCTGTGGCCCCAGCGACTGACCCAGTTCTGGTTGGCTTCGGCCAGCAGATAGTCCACGGCGTAGACCCGTTCCGGGTCCACCTTGCCCAGCGGCGTCTTGGCGAAGTCGTTGCCGGCGTTGAGAAAGGCGAAGGACTGGGCGCAGTGGTCCTTGGCGGCCGGGGCCCAGCCGAAATGTTCCTGGTAGTAGCGGTACAGCGCCGGGCGGCGGCAGGCGTAGCTCGGGTCGAGGAGGAAGTACTCCATGTTCACCGCGACGAATTCCTTCGGGTTGGTGATCTCGTAGAGGTCCGGGCTGCGGGCGATCTGGCGGTTGTGCTGCTCCCGTTCTCCGCGACGCCCGACATATTGCGGCCAGCCGGCCAGGTCCAGCAGGCGCGGGTCATCGCTGAGGGTGAAGCGCCGGTCGTTCTGGCCGCGGCACTCATCCGGCAGGCCGATCGGACCGGAGGTGCTGTTCTTGCGGGTACAGCGCTGGATCAGGCTGCGTTCGGCACTGGGCCATAGACGCGCGCGATCGTAAATGTGGGTCAGTTCGTGGAGCACCGTGGCAAGCATTTCCCGGCGCACGGTGCCGTGGGGGCGGCTGGTCTTCTGGGTAGCGGCGGAGCCGTCGGTCAGGCTTGGCAAGAGGGCGCGATTGAGGTCCAGTGCCGATACCAGGGATGCCTCGCCATAGGCGTTGTCGGGCATCTGGTCGGTCCAGCCGACGTCGATGGTGCGGTCCAGTTGCTGGATGAAGCGCGGCGGCAGTGCCTGCATCGCTTCATCCAGCAGCGCCTGGCTGGCGTGTTGTTGCGCGGGGCTCAAGCCATCGGTCTTGAGGCGCAATTGCAGGTCGGCCTGGGCGGTGCCGCAGAGCAGCGCCAGGGTCCCGGCCAGCAGCCAGGCGAGGACGGGTTTCACAGAGCGAGGATGGCTTCGGCGAGGACCTGATCGCTGGCGTCGCGGGCTTCCGGCAACTGGGTGCGCAGGGCCGTGAATGCCGCTTCCAATTGGGCGCCACGGATATCGCCATTGCTGGCGACGAAGCTGGCGGCATCGTCATGGGCTTCACGCACGACTTTGGAGTCGCGGATCGAGGTGGTGGTGTCCGAGGTGAAATCGATCGTGCGGCCGGAGGCACGGACGATGATGTTACTGGTGGCCACCAGGGTGTGTGCCTGGGCCACGTCGGCCAACAACAGCAGGCCAAGGGTGGCGGCAATCAGCGGGCTACGCATGGAACGACTCCGGAATAACAGGGGTGACTATTGGACGAGAATTGCCTGCGCCAGTTCAAGGTCGCTGGCATGAAGTTTTGCCCGGTGGTGCCGCAGATAGCTCAGGGCGGACTCCAGGCGCGCGCCACGCAGTTGGCCGTCGGTTGCCACGAAGGCGGCGGCGTCGTCTTGGGCGGCGAGCAGCAGTTTATGGTCGAAGGGCGCCGAGGTCACCTGGCTTGTGGCGTAAACGGTGACGACCGAGCTTTGGGTGGTCAGGTCGAATGCCTGCACCGAGCCGGCCCAACAGACGGCGATGAATACTGGAGCAAAAAGCGAAATTCGGAACAAACCCATGAGTCTCGACAGCTGAAAAACAGCGCCAAGGCTAGCGCAATGGTCCGGACAGGGCCAGCGCAGAGGGTTTCAGGTGCGTAGGCGCACCTGAAATCTTCGTTCAGATCGCCAGGATGGCCTGGGCCAGCTGGGCGTCAGTGGCCTGCAGTTGGGGGGCCTGTTGGCGAATGTGGTCGAAGGCGCTTTCCAGTTTCACTCCACGAATGGCGCCGTCGGTGGCGACGAAGCTGGCGGCGTCATCCCGAGCGGCACGTACGATCTTGTTGTCGCGCAGGGAGGAGGTGGCGTCGGAGGTGGCGTCGGTGGTGGCCTTGAGCGCGCCGACGATGGCGTCGGTGGTCACGATCAGGCTGGTGGCGTTGGCATTGGCGGCCAGGGTCAGCAATGCGGCAGCGCCGAGCAGGCGAAGACGGGACATGGGGAACTCCTGTGAATGGACAGACAGATTAAGGGCGCTGAGTGAGACGCCGGGCAGCCACTGCGAGGTGCTGTGTCTGATTATTCTGACGCAGCTTAGGTAAAAATCGCTACGTCGCTGCAGATATTAGGCTGAGCTGTTGCGTTCGCACAGCGTGGTGTAGGGCCTTAGCGCCAAAAGGGCTTGTGCAGTTCTGCTGCCCTGTCGCCATGGCTGATGCCGCTGTCCGACAGTTGTCGTTCGTCCATCTGTGCCAGCAACCGGCGGGTGCGGGCCCGCTCCATCATGCTGGCGAGGGCCGTGATCCAGCGCTTGAAGGCTGTGCTGCATGAGGTGGCCGGAAGGTCGGTGTCGGGTTTGCCGGAGCATGAGTCCATGGTGCTTTCCTCCTTGAGCAGCCGAGCGATGGGCTTGCTGCAGCGTCATGGTGCGACGGTTGGAGGGCAGTCATACAGATACACCAGGGCAAAATTGTACTGGTTAATTGTTATGTTTGATAAAACTGTACCTGTCGCAATCAACTTGGCTGTATTTGTGTTGCGAACCATTTTTTCCAGGCCAGAACGACAAGACCCGTCGCGGTTTCCCGCGACGGGTCTTGTGTGTGCAATTCGGGGTGCTGGCGGTGGACCCGGTGGGTCAGAGCCAGCGACGCTGAGTTAGCGCCAGAACGGCTTGCTCAGCTCTTCGTAGCGTTGTGCTTCGCTGATCCCGGCATCGGCCAGCAGACGCGAATCCAGGCGAGCCAGTTGGTGGCGGCTGGAGATGCGGCGCTGCCACAGCATCAGGTTGGCGATAACGCGCAGAGGCAGGGAAGCCTGGGTTTTTGCAGCTTTGTCTTCGAAGAACAGTTCGGAACTGAGTGTACGTTCCATGGTTGACATCCTTCCGCTTGTGGCGGGATCAGGTAGTGGTTTAACTGGTGCCCATGATCCTCTTCCGGTGCAAGACTCTGTAGATACAGTTCACCTGTATTGTGAGGGACCAGTTAACTGTTTATAGGGGCTGTACTGTTCCGAAAAGGCGCAACTGTACCTGTCAGCACCTTTTTGGTGCATTTGTGCGCTTTTGAGTGATGAGGTGGCGGTTTTAGGCGGGGAAAATACCGGTACAGCAGTACAGTTTTTGACGATCATTGGCGGGTGGTCTGCCAGCTGACGAAACGGTGTTTGCGTCAGCTGCCAACTGTATCAATCACTCGGCGAGCATTTTCCCGGTTTCTTCCAGGTTGATGTGCCAGCTCAGGGCATCGCGCAGGATGTGTGGCGTGTGGCCGCCCAGGGCGCAGGCCTTGGTGAAGTAGTCGTTCAACGCTTCGCGGTAGGACGGATGCACGCAGTTGTCGATGATCACCCGGGCCCGTTCACGTGGCGCCAGGCCGCGCAGGTCGGCCAGGCCGATCTCGGTGACCAGGATGTCGACGTCATGCTCGGTGTGGTCCACGTGGCTGACCATCGGCACCACGCTGGAAATCGCCCCGCCCTTGGCAATCGACTTGGTGACGAAGATCGCCAGGTGCGCGTTGCGGGCGAAGTCGCCGGAGCCGCCGATGCCGTTCATCATCCGCGTGCCGCAGACGTGGGTGGAGTTGACGTTGCCGTAGATGTCGAACTCCAGCGCGGTGTTGATGCCAATGATGCCCAGGCGGCGCACCACTTCCGGATGGTTGGAGATCTCTTGTGGGCGCAGCACCAGCTTGTCCTTGTAGCGCTCCAGGTTGCCGAATACATCGGCGTTGCGCCGGCTCGACAGGGTGATGGAGCTGCCGGAGGCGAAGCTCAGCTTGCCGGCGTCGATCAGGTCGAAGGTCGAGTCCTGCAGCACTTCGGAGTACATGGTCAGGTTCTCGAACGGCGACTCGATCAGGCCGCACATCACCGCGTTGGCAATGTTGCCGATACCGGCCTGCAGCGGGCCGAGCTTGTTGCTCATGCGCCCGGCATCGACTTCCTGCTTGAGGAAGTCGATCAGGTGATTGGCGATGCCCTGGGTTTCGCTATCCGGGGTGGAGACGGTGGATGGCGAGTCGGACTGGTTGGTGATGACGATGGCGACGATCTTTTCCGCCGGGATCGGAATCGCCGTGCTGCCGATGCGATCGTCGACCTTCACCAGGGGAATAGGTGTACGGGTCGGACGATAGGTCGGGATATAGATGTCGTGCAGGCCTTCCAGGTTCGGGTTGTGCGCCAGGTTGATCTCGACGATCACCTGCTTGGCGAAGATCGCGAAACTGGCGGAGTTGCCCACCGAGGTGGTGGGCACGATATGGCCCTGTTCGGTGATGGCCACGGCCTCGATCACCGCGATGTCCGGCAGCTTGAGCTGCTGGTTGCGCAGCTGCTCGACGGTTTCCGACAGGTGCTGGTCGATGAACATCACTTCGCCGGCGTTGATCGCCTTGCGCAGGGTGCTGTCGACCTGGAACGGCATGCGCCGGGCCAGGACTCCGGCCTCGGTGAGTTGCTTGTCCAGGTCGTTGCCCAGGCTGGCGCCGGTCATCAGGCTGATTTTCAGCGGGGTCACCTTGGCCCGTTCGGCCAGGGCATGGGGCACGGCCTTGGCTTCACCGGCGCGGGTGAAGCCGCTCATGCCGACGGTCATGCCGTCCTCAATCAGAGCGGCAGCGTCGGCGGCGCTCATCACCTTATCCAACAACGAAGGCAAGCGGATACGATCACGGTACATGGATTGTTATCTCGGGCAACGGAAGCAAGAAGCGCAGTCTAGTGATTTCAAAAAAAAACACCGCGCGACAAAGGTCGAATGAAAGGTCCTGATCTAGAGCCTTCTGTCGGCTTCATGAGGTCAATAAAAAACCCCAGCCTACTAAAGGCTGAGGTTTTGGGTATTGCGCTACAGCAGCTTTACTCGACGGCTTTGACCATGTCTTCGATGACCTTCTTCGCGTCACCGAAGACCATCATGGTCTTGTCCAGGTAGAACAGTTCGTTGTCCAGGCCGGCATAGCCGCTGGCCATGGAACGCTTGTTGACGATGATGGTCTTGGCCTTGAAGGCTTCGAGGATCGGCATGCCGGCGATGGGCGACTTCGGATCGTTCTTCGCCGCCGGGTTGACCACGTCGTTGGCGCCCAGTACCAGCACCACATCGGCCTGGCCGAACTCGGAGTTGATGTCTTCCATCTCGAACACCTGGTCGTAAGGCACCTCGGCCTCGGCCAGCAGTACGTTCATGTGCCCGGGCATGCGCCCTGCCACCGGGTGGATCGCGTACTTCACGGTGACGCCACGGTGGGTCAGCTTCTCGGTCAGCTCTTTCAACGCGTGCTGGGCCCGGGCCACGGCCAGGCCGTAACCGGGAACGATGATCACGGTGTCGGCGTTGGTCAGCAGGAACGTCGCATCGTCCGCCGAGCCGGATTTCACCGGGCGGGCCTCTTGAGCCCCGGCCGGGCCGCCAGCGTCGGCACTGTTGCCGAAACCGCCGAGCAGCACGTTGAAGAACGAACGGTTCATCGCCTTGCACATGATGTACGAGAGGATCGCGCCGCTGGAGCCCACCAGGGAGCCGGCGATGATCAGCATCGAGTTGTTCAGGGAGAAACCGATCCCTGCTGCTGCCCAGCCCGAGTAGCTGTTGAGCATCGACACCACCACCGGCATGTCGGCGCCGCCGATCGGGATGATGATCAGCACGCCCATGACGAAGGCCAGCGCCAGCATCAGGGCAAAGGCGCCGAGGTTGCCGGTGGCCATGAAGGTCACGCCCAGGCCGAGGGTGGCCAGGCCCAGCACCAGATTGAGCTTGTGCTGGCCGGCGAACTGTACCGGTGCGCCCTGGAACAGGCGGAACTTGTACTTGCCCGAAAGCTTGCCGAAGGCGATCACCGAACCGGAGAAGGTAATGGCACCGATGGCAGCACCGAGGAACAGCTCCAGGCGGTTACCGGCGGGGATCGCGTCGCCCAGGTGTTTGACGATGCCCAGGGACTGGGGCTCGACCACGGCAGCAATGGCAATGAACACCGCGGCCAGGCCGATCATGCTGTGCATGAAGGCCACCAGTTCCGGCATCTTGGTCATCTCGACGCGTTTGGCCATGATCGAACCGGCGGTGCCGCCGATCAGCAGGCCGACGATGACGTAGCCGATACCGGCGGTCGCCAGTTCCGCGCCCAGCTTATAGATGAGGCCGATGGTGGTCAGGACCGCCAGGGCCATGCCCAGCATGCCGAACAGGTTGCCGCGTCGGGATGTGGTCGGGTGCGAAAGCCCCTTGAGCGCCTGGATAAAGCACACCGAGGCGATCAGATAGAGGGTTGTTACCAGGTTCATGCTCATTATTTCTGCACCTCTTCTTTCACGGCTTTGGGCGCTTTCTTCTTAAACATTTCCAACATGCGACGGGTCACCAGGAAGCCACCGAACACGTTGACCGCGGCCAGGGCTACGGCCAGGGTGCCCATGGTCTTGCCCAGCGGGGTCACGGTCAGGGCGGCAGCCAGCATGGCGCCGACGATGACGATCGCGGAAATGGCGTTGGTCACCGCCATCAGTGGCGTGTGCAGTGCGGGTGTCACGTT
Organism: Pseudomonas sp. BC42; assembly: GCF_021560055.1. Taxonomy (NCBI): domain Bacteria; kingdom Pseudomonadati; phylum Pseudomonadota; class Gammaproteobacteria; order Pseudomonadales; family Pseudomonadaceae; genus Pseudomonas; species Pseudomonas sp. BC42. Next base: position 6,725,746 of record NZ_CP091067.1, on the reverse strand, counting down.
CCAGACCACGTGGTAACCGACATAGATCGCCAGCACGAAGATGATCAGGTTGTAGATACCGGGGGAGATAAGCTCTTCCATCGTCTGAATCCCTGCTTAGGCGTTTTTGCGGATGACTTGGCCGTCGCGGCACATCAGGCACGCGGCGACGATGTCGTCTTCTAGGTTGACTTCGAACTGCCCTTCTTTGGTGAAGACAAGCTTCAGGAAGTCCAGCAGGTTGCGGGCGTACAGCGCCGAGGCGTCAGCAGCGACGGCGCCGGCCAGGTTGGTCGGGCCAACGATGGTCACGCCGTTTTCCACCACCACCTGGTCCGCCACGGTCAGCGGGCAGTTGCCACCCTGGGCGGCTGCCAGGTCGATGACCACCGAGCCGGGCTTCATCTGGGCCACGGTGTCGGCGCTGAGCAAGGTCGGCGCCTTGCGGCCTGGAATCAGTGCGGTGGTAATGACGATATCCGCCTGCTTGGCGCGCTCGTGCACTGCCAGGGCCTGGCGCTGCATCCAGCTGGCGGGCATGGGGCGGGCATAACCGCCGACGCCGACGGCGCATTCGCGCTCCTCATCGGTTTCGTAAGGCACGTCGACGAACTTGGCGCCCAAGGATTCGATCTGCTCTTTCACCGCGGGACGCACGTCCGAAGCCTCGATCACTGCCCCCAGGCGCTTGGCCGTGGCGATGGCCTGCAGCCCCGCCACGCCGGCGCCGAGAATCAGCACGCGGGCCGCTTTGACGGTGCCGGCGGCGGTCATCAGCATCGGCATGAAGCGCGGGTAGTAGTGGGCGGCCAGCAGCACGGCCTTGTAACCGGCGATGTTGGCCTGGGACGACAGCACGTCCAGGCTCTGGGCCCGAGAGGTACGTGGCGCCGCTTCCAGGGCGAAGGCGGTAATGCCGCGTTCGGCCAGCTTGGTGATGGTTTCATTGCTGAACGGATTGAGCATGCCCACCAGCACGGTGCCGCTCTTGATCAGGGCCAGTTCGCTGTCGCTGGGTGCGACGACCTTGAGAATCAGTTCGGCGCCAAAGGCATCGTTGGCGCTGCCAATGGTGGCTCCTGCCGCTTCATAGGCACTGTCGACCACGCTGGCATTGATGCCCGCGCCGCTTTGCACAGTGACTTTATGACCCTGGCCGATCAGCTTCTTGATGGTTTCCGGGGTTGCAGCAACCCGTGTTTCACCCGTCTGGGTTTCGAGAGGAACACCAATGTGCACGTCAAATCTCCTGCTTGATCTTATTGCTTTCGATCTTTCTTAGAAGGCCAGCGCACTGCGGAGGGTGCGACTGGGGCGGCCGATCAGCACGATCCCGCTGAAATCGCAGCGGGGCGCGGCATTTTGCAGGCGAACTTTGAGGCCTTCAAGGGATTCTGACTAGTGACGGAAAATTAACTACAAGTCACCCCGTGACCGAATGTCGCAAGGGGTGGGGTTAAACCCTTGTAAGCCGTGCCTTTCAAGGCTTTTATCGTCTAAATAAGATTTTTCTCATCCGCTGTGTGAATAGTCTTACATTGCTGTCAAATAAACCCTACAGGCCGCGTGGTTAGGCGCTTTTAGGACTATTGTCCGAGGTGTCGGTACAGTCTGTTGAAATGCGACAAATACTTATATCTGTAGGGCTTTTGTTTTTCTGACTACGGGGTCAGCTAATCGCTGGAGGCCCCTACCCTTCTAGGTTGTAGCTGTGTGCCTGATTCACCAGCCAATCGCGAAATGCCCGTAAAGAGGCGGATTCCACCTTGCGCTCGGGAATCATCAGGTAATACGCCTTGATGCTGGTCAGAGCTTGCGGGTTGGCAATGACCAGACGTTTTTCCGCCAGTTCGCGCTGGATCAGGAAGGCTGGAATCAGCGCGATACCCATATCGTGCATGGCTGCCTGGGCGAGCATGGAGAATAGCTCGTAGCGTGGGCCTGTCATGTCGCGGGGGACGTTCAACTGCTGTGAGTTGAACCATTGGCGCCAGGCATAGGGTCGGGTGGTCTGTTGCAGCAGGGGCAGCTCGGCGATGGCTGCGGCGCTCAGTTGCTGCCGATCAGCCAGTAGGGCCGGGCTGCACACCGGTACCGGGTGCTCGCCCATCAGGCGATGGGACTGGGTGCCGGACCAATCGGCATCACCAAAGTAGATGGCGGCGTCAAAAGGCGTGTCGGCAAACAGGAAGGGGCGCGTGCGGTTGGTCAGGTTGACGGTGACTTCGGGGTGTTGCTGCTGGAAATCCTTGAGGCGCGGCAGCAGCCACTGGGTGCCGAAGGTCGGGACCACCGCCAGCTCGATGACATTGGCGCCCTGCTGCCCCATCACGGAGAGCGTGTCGCGTTCCACCGCATCCAGTTGTGTCGCTACCCGGCGGCTGTAGGAAAGCCCGGCTTCGGTGAGTTTGACGCCCCGCCGCGAGCGTCGGAACAGCTCCACGCCGAGAAACTCTTCCAGGCTGGCGATCTGTCGGCAGACGGCGCCCTGGGTCAGGGAAAGCTCCTGCGCCGCCTTGGTGAAGCTTTCGTGGCGGGCGGCGGCCTCGAAGCTGATCAGGGCGGCGGTGCTGGGGATCTTCCTGCGCATGTACGGCAATCTCACTAATAGACGCTGTAAAAGGTAATTTTGGCCATTACGGAGTGAGAAATTAGCACAACAACTTGCGAAATCCTCGTTTGCCCGCGAGCTCCTGTCAGGCCTAGGATCTGCCCACGATAGTTGACCTACTTCACGAGGATTCACTCATGGGCGGCAAAGCAAGCTTCAACTGGATCGATCCCCTTCTGCTGGACCAGCAACTCACCGAAGAAGAGCGCATGGTCCGCGACAGCGCCGAGCAGTTCGCTCAGGACAAGCTGGCGCCTCGGGTGTTGGAAGCTTTCCGCCATGAGCAGACCGATCCGGCCATTTTCCGTGAAATGGGTGAAGTCGGCCTGTTGGGGGCGACCATTCCCGAGCAGTACGGCGGCAGCGGCCTGAACTATGTGTGCTACGGCCTGATCGCACGGGAAGTGGAGCGCGTCGATTCCGGCTATCGCTCGATGATGAGTGTGCAGTCGTCCCTGGTGATGGTGCCGATCAATGAGTTCGGGACCGAGGCGCAAAAACAGAAGTACCTGCCGAAGCTGGCGTCCGGCGAGTGGATTGGTTGCTTTGGTCTGACCGAGCCGAACCATGGTTCCGACCCGGGTGCGATGATTTCTCGTGCACGCAAAGTGGATGGGGGCTACAGCCTGACCGGCAGCAAGATGTGGATCACCAACAGTCCGATCGCGGATGTGTTTGTGGTCTGGGCCAAGGATGACGCCGGCGATATCCGCGGTTTCGTTCTGGAGAAGGGTTGGAAAGGCCTGAGCGCACCGGCCATTCATGGCAAGGTGGGGCTGCGTGCGTCGATCACTGGGGAAATCGTCATGGACAACGTGTTCGTGCCGGAAGAGAACATCTTCCCGGACGTGCGCGGTCTCAAAGGCCCATTCACTTGCTTGAACTCGGCCCGTTACGGCATCTCCTGGGGTGCTTTGGGTGCGGCGGAGTTCTGCTGGCATACCGCGCGGCAATACACGCTGGATCGCCAGCAGTTCGGTCGGCCCCTGGCGGCGACTCAACTGATCCAGAAAAAGCTGGCGGACATGCAGACCGAGATCACCCTCGCCCTTCAGGGGTGCCTGCGTCTGGGGCGGATGAAGGATGAAGGAACGGCGGCAGTGGAAATCACTTCGATCATGAAGCGCAACTCTTGCGGCAAGTCCCTGGACATCGCCCGTATGGCTCGTGACATGTTGGGTGGCAATGGCATCTCTGATGAGTTCGGCATCGCCCGGCACCTGGTGAACCTGGAAGTGGTCAACACTTACGAAGGCACCCATGACGTTCATGCGCTGATTCTGGGGCGCGCGCAAACCGGCATCCAGGCGTTCTATTAATAGGAGAGCGACCATGGGCGCGTTATCGCATCTGCGGGTACTGGATTTATCGCGGGTATTGGCCGGGCCCTGGTCCGGGCAGATCCTGGCGGACCTGGGGGCCGAAGTCATCAAGGTCGAACGTCCGGGCAATGGTGACGATACGCGCGCCTGGGGGCCGCCCTTCCTGAAGGATGCTGATGGCGAGAACACTACGGAGGCCGCTTATTACCTGTCGGCCAACCGTAACAAGCAGTCGGTGACCATAGATTTCACCCGCCCTGAGGGCCAGCAGTTGGTGCGTGAGCTGGCGGCCAAGTCGGATATCGTCATCGAGAACTTCAAGGTGGGTGGACTGGCGGCCTATGGCCTGGACTATGAGTCGCTCAAGGCGATCAATCCGCGCTTGATCTATTGTTCGATCACCGGGTTTGGGCAGACGGGGCCTTATGCCAAGCGTGCCGGCTATGACTTCATGATCCAGGGGCTGGGCGGATTGATGAGCCTGACCGGTAGGCCTGAAGGGGATGACGGGGCCGGGCCGGTGAAGGTGGGGGTGGCCTTGACCGACATCCTGACGGGGCTGTATTCGACGGTGGCGATTCTGGCTGCCTTGGCTCATCGGGATCAGGGCGGCGCCGGGCAGCACATTGATATGGCGCTATTGGATGTGCAGGTTGCATGTCTGGCCAACCAGGCGATGAACTACCTGACGACGGGGATTGCTCCGAAGCGCTTGGGGAACGCTCACCCGAACATAGTTCCCTATCAGGATTTTCCGACCGCAGATGGTGATTTCATTCTCACCGTGGGGAATGACGGGCAGTTTCGCAAGTTTGCCGAGGTCGCAGGCCAGCCCCAGTGGGCGGACGATCCTCGGTTTGCCACTAATAAGCTGCGGGTGGCCAACCGGGCTGTGTTGATTCCGCTGATTCGTCAGGCGACGGTGTTCAAGACCACTGCCGAGTGGGTGAGTCAGTTGGAGCAGGCAGGTGTGCCCTGTGGGCCGATCAATGACCTGGCTCAGGTGTTTGCCGATCCGCAGGTGGTGTCACGGCGGCTGGCGTTGGAGTTGCCTCATGCGTTGGCGGGAATTGTGCCTCAGGTGGCCAGTCCGATTCGTCTTTCCGAGACGCCGGTGGAGTATCGCCATGCCCCTCCTCTATTGGGTGAGCACACGGCGCAGGTTCTGCAGCAGGTTTTGGGAATGAAGGGCGAGGCCGTTGAGGCATTGAGGCGGTCGGGGGTGTTGTAGGCCTTCTCTTCTATATAGAGAGGCGTGCGGCCGTATCTGTGCATCGCCTGCCAAAGCGGCTCTTCTGGGGTTGTCTGCTCTTATTCATAGAAAATTCAAATTAAAGGTTGACGGCAGATTCTACAGGTCTATAATTCGCCCCACTTCCGGTGCAGTCGAAACGGAAAACTCCTTGAAATTCAACGAGTTACGCGGTTTTCGGCAGCGGTTACGCTTCAGTTCATCGAAGCCAGAAGCAGTTAGTAAGGCAGTGTGTTTTCGCCTTGTTAACGATTCGATCGTCTCGGTCGAAAGCGGTTAAAAAGAGGTGTTGACAGCAGCGTGTAACGCTGTAGAATTCGCCTCCCGCTAACGAGAGATCGAAAGCGCAAGTGGTTGAAGTTGTTGAGGAAATCTTCAAAAACTTCTTAAAAAATCACTTGACAGCAAATGAGGCTGCTGTAGAATGCGCGCCTCGGTTGAGACGAAAGGTCTTAACCAACCGCTCTTTAACAACTGAATCAAGCAATTCGTGTGGGTGCTTGTGGAGTCAGACTGATAGTCAAAAAGATTATCAGCATCACAAGTTGCTCCGCGAGAAATCAAAGATGTAACCAACGATTGCTGAGCCAAGTTTAGGGTTTTCTCAAAACCCAAAGATGTTTGAACTGAAGAGTTTGATCATGGCTCAGATTGAACGCTGGCGGCAGGCCTAACACATGCAAGTCGAGCGGCAGCACGGGTACTTGTACCTGGTGGCGAGCGGCGGACGGGTGAGTAATGCCTAGGAATCTGCCTGGTAGTGGGGGATAACGTCCGGAAACGGGCGCTAATACCGCATACGTCCTACGGGAGAAAGTGGGGGATCTTCGGACCTCACGCTATCAGATGAGCCTAGGTCGGATTAGCTAGTTGGTGAGGTAATGGCTCACCAAGGCTACGATCCGTAACTGGTCTGAGAGGATGATCAGTCACACTGGAACTGAGACACGGTCCAGACTCCTACGGGAGGCAGCAGTGGGGAATATTGGACAATGGGCGAAAGCCTGATCCAGCCATGCCGCGTGTGTGAAGAAGGTCTTCGGATTGTAAAGCACTTTAAGTTGGGAGGAAGGGTACTTACCTAATACGTGAGTATTTTGACGTTACCGACAGAATAAGCACCGGCTAACTCTGTGCCAGCAGCCGCGGTAATACAGAGGGTGCAAGCGTTAATCGGAATTACTGGGCGTAAAGCGCGCGTAGGTGGTTTGTTAAGTTGGATGTGAAAGCCCCGGGCTCAACCTGGGAACTGCATCCAAAACTGGCAAGCTAGAGTATGGTAGAGGGTGGTGGAATTTCCTGTGTAGCGGTGAAATGCGTAGATATAGGAAGGAACACCAGTGGCGAAGGCGACCACCTGGACTGATACTGACACTGAGGTGCGAAAGCGTGGGGAGCAAACAGGATTAGATACCCTGGTAGTCCACGCCGTAAACGATGTCAACTAGCCGTTGGGAGCCTTGAGCTCTTAGTGGCGCAGCTAACGCATTAAGTTGACCGCCTGGGGAGTACGGCCGCAAGGTTAAAACTCAAATGAATTGACGGGGGCCCGCACAAGCGGTGGAGCATGTGGTTTAATTCGAAGCAACGCGAAGAACCTTACCAGGCCTTGACATCCAATGAACTTTCCAGAGATGGATTGGTGCCTTCGGGAACATTGAGACAGGTGCTGCATGGCTGTCGTCAGCTCGTGTCGTGAGATGTTGGGTTAAGTCCCGTAACGAGCGCAACCCTTGTCCTTAGTTACCAGCACGTTATGGTGGGCACTCTAAGGAGACTGCCGGTGACAAACCGGAGGAAGGTGGGGATGACGTCAAGTCATCATGGCCCTTACGGCCTGGGCTACACACGTGCTACAATGGTCGGTACAAAGGGTTGCCAAGCCGCGAGGTGGAGCTAATCCCATAAAACCGATCGTAGTCCGGATCGCAGTCTGCAACTCGACTGCGTGAAGTCGGAATCGCTAGTAATCGCGAATCAGAATGTCGCGGTGAATACGTTCCCGGGCCTTGTACACACCGCCCGTCACACCATGGGAGTGGGTTGCACCAGAAGTAGCTAGTCTAACCTTCGGGGGGACGGTTACCACGGTGTGATTCATGACTGGGGTGAAGTCGTAACAAGGTAGCCGTAGGGGAACCTGCGGCTGGATCACCTCCTTAATCGACGACATCAGCTGCTTCATAAGCTCCCACACGAATTGCTTGATTCATTGAAGAAGACGATAGAAGCAGCTTTAAGCTCCAAGCTGATAGCTCCAAGCTAACAGTTACAAGCTCGAAATTGGGTCTGTAGCTCAGTTGGTTAGAGCGCACCCCTGATAAGGGTGAGGTCGGCAGTTCGAATCTGCCCAGACCCACCAATTTTGTTATGGGGCCATAGCTCAGCTGGGAGAGCGCCTGCCTTGCACGCAGGAGGTCAGCGGTTCGATCCCGCTTGGCTCCACCATAAACTGCTTCTGAAAGCTTAGAAATGAGCATTCACATTGAATGTTGATTTCTAGTCTTTTGATTAGATCGTTCTTTAAAAATTTGGGTATGTGATAGAAAGATAGACTGAACGTTACTTTCACTGGTAACGGATCAGGCTAAGGTAAAATTTGTGAGTTAAATTGCAAATTTTCGGCGAATGTCGTCTTCATAGTATAACCAGATTGCTTGGGGTTATATGGTCAAGTGAAGAAGCGCATACGGTGGATGCCTTGGCAGTCAGAGGCGATGAAAGACGTGGTAGCCTGCGATAAGCTTCGGGGAGTCGGCAAACAGACTTTGATCCGGAGATCTCTGAATGGGGGAACCCAGCCATCATAAGATGGTTATCTTGTACTGAATACATAGGTGCAAGAGGCGAACCAGGGGAACTGAAACATCTAAGTACCCTGAGGAAAAGAAATCAACCGAGATTCCCTTAGTAGTGGCGAGCGAACGGGGACTAGCCCTTAAGTGGCTTTGAGATTAGCGGAACGCTCTGGAAAGTGCGGCCATAGTGGGTGATAGCCCTGTACGCGAAAATCTCTTAGTCATGAAATCGAGTAGGACGGGGCACGAGAAACCTTGTCTGAATATGGGGGGACCATCCTCCAAGGCTAAATACTACTGACTGACCGATAGTGAACTAGTACCGTGAGGGAAAGGCGAAAAGAACCCCGGAGAGGGGAGTGAAATAGATCCTGAAACCGTATGCGTACAAGCAGTGGGAGCAGACTTTGTTCTGTGACTGCGTACCTTTTGTATAATGGGTCAGCGACTTATTTTCAGTGGCGAGCTTAACCGAATAGGGGAGGCGTAGCGAAAGCGAGTCTTAATAGGGCGTCTAGTCGCTGGGAATAGACCCGAAACCGGGCGATCTATCCATGGGCAGGTTGAAGGTTAGGTAACACTGACTGGAGGACCGAACCGACTACCGTTGAAAAGTTAGCGGATGACCTGTGGATCGGAGTGAAAGGCTAATCAAGCTCGGAGATAGCTGGTTCTCCTCGAAAGCTATTTAGGTAGCGCCTCATGTATCACTGTAGGGGGTAGAGCACTGTTTCGGCTAGGGGGTCATCCCGACTTACCAAACCGATGCAAACTCCGAATACCTACAAGTGCCGAGCATGGGAGACACACGGCGGGTGCTAACGTCCGTCGTGAAAAGGGAAACAACCCAGACCGTCAGCTAAGGTCCCAAAGTTATGGTTAAGTGGGAAACGATGTGGGAAGGCTTAGACAGCTAGGAGGTTGGCTTAGAAGCAGCCACCCTTTAAAGAAAGCGTAATAGCTCACTAGTCGAGTCGGCCTGCGCGGAAGATGTAACGGGGCTCAAACCATACACCGAAGCTACGGGTATCACGTAAGTGATGCGGTAGAGGAGCGTTCTGTAAGCCTGTGAAGGTGAGTTGAGAAGCTTGCTGGAGGTATCAGAAGTGCGAATGCTGACATGAGTAACGACAATGGGTGTGAAAAACACCCACGCCGAAAGACCAAGGTTTCCTGCGCAACGTTAATCGACGCAGGGTTAGTCGGTCCCTAAGGCGAGGCTGAAAAGCGTAGTCGATGGAAAACAGGTTAATATTCCTGTACTTCTAGTTATTGCGATGGAGGGACGGAGAAGGCTAGGCCAGCTTGGCGTTGGTTGTCCAAGTTTAAGGTGGTAGGCTGGAATCTTAGGTAAATCCGGGGTTCTAAGGCCGAGAGCTGATGACGAGTTACCTTTTAGGTGACGAAGTGGTTGATGCCATGCTTCCAAGAAAAGCTTCTAAGCTTCAGATAACTAGGAACCGTACCCCAAACCGACACAGGTGGTTGGGTAGAGAATACCAAGGCGCTTGAGAGAACTCGGGTGAAGGAACTAGGCAAAATGGCACCGTAACTTCGGGAGAAGGTGCGCCGGTGAGGGTGAAGGACTTGCTCCGTAAGCTCATGCCGGTCGAAGATACCAGGCCGCTGCGACTGTTTATTAAAAACACAGCACTCTGCAAACACGAAAGTGGACGTATAGGGTGTGACGCCTGCCCGGTGCCGGAAGGTTAATTGATGGGGTTAGCTAACGCGAAGCTCTTGATCGAAGCCCCGGTAAACGGCGGCCGTAACTATAACGGTCCTAAGGTAGCGAAATTCCTTGTCGGGTAAGTTCCGACCTGCACGAATGGCGTAACGATGGCGGCGCTGTCTCCACCCGAGACTCAGTGAAATTGAAATCGCTGTGAAGATGCAGTGTATCCGCGGCTAGACGGAAAGACCCCGTGAACCTTTACTATAGCTTTGCACTGGACTTTGAATTTGCTTGTGTAGGATAGGTGGGAGGCTTTGAAGCGTGAACGCCAGTTTGCGTGGAGCCATCCTTGAAATACCACCCTGGCAACTTTGAGGTTCTAACTCAGGTCCGTTATCCGGATCGAGGACAGTGTATGGTGGGTAGTTTGACTGGGGCGGTCTCCTCCTAAAGAGTAACGGAGGAGTACGAAGGTGCGCTCAGACCGGTCGGAAATCGGTCGTAGAGTATAAAGGCAAAAGCGCGCTTGACTGCGAGACAGACACGTCGAGCAGGTACGAAAGTAGGTCTTAGTGATCCGGTGGTTCTGTATGGAAGGGCCATCGCTCAACGGATAAAAGGTACTCCGGGGATAACAGGCTGATACCGCCCAAGAGTTCATATCGACGGCGGTGTTTGGCACCTCGATGTCGGCTCATCACATCCTGGGGCTGAAGCCGGTCCCAAGGGTATGGCTGTTCGCCATTTAAAGTGGTACGCGAGCTGGGTTTAGAACGTCGTGAGACAGTTCGGTCCCTATCTGCCGTGGACGTTTGAGATTTGAGAGGGGCTGCTCCTAGTACGAGAGGACCGGAGTGGACGAACCTCTGGTGTTCCGGTTGTCACGCCAGTGGCATTGCCGGGTAGCTATGTTCGGAAAAGATAACCGCTGAAAGCATCTAAGCGGGAAACTTGCCTCAAGATGAGATCTCACTGGGATCTTGAATCCCCTAAAGGGCCGTCGAAGACTACGACGTTGATAGGTTGGGTGTGTAAGCGCTGTGAGGCGTTGAGCTAACCAATACTAATTGCCCGTGAGGCTTGACCATATAACACCCAAGCAATTTGCTTAAGAAGCGAGTTGCGGTGTGTGAAGACGAAACGAACCGAAAGTTTGCAAACACACAAGCCTATTACATACCCATTCGCTGGCACGTTGCACAAGCAACGGACTGGCTACCGAATTTCTTGACGACCATAGAGCGTTGGAACCACCTGATCCCATCCCGAACTCAGAAGTGAAACGATGCATCGCCGATGGTAGTGTGGGGTTTCCCCATGTGAGAGTAGGTCATCGTCAAGATTAAATTCCGAAACCCCAATTGCGAAAGCAGTTGGGGTTTTGTCTATTTGTAGAAACGACTGATTTTGCTGACACGTTCGACGTTGAGTCCAACGGATCGGCCACAGAATTTCTTGACGACCATAGAGCGTTGGAACCACCTGATCCCATCCCGAACTCAGAAGTGAAACGATGCATCGCCGATGGTAGTGTGGGGTTTCCCCATGTGAGAGTAGGTCATCGTCAAGATCAAATTCCGAAACCCCAATTGCGCAAGCAATTGGGGTTTTGTTTTTGTGCTCGATAAAGTCCTGAGCAACGATCCGCCATGCTGAGCACCGTCGCTGTCCTATCCATGGCCCAAGGTCTCCATCGTTTTGCTTGCTGACGCGCCGCTGAAAAGGCTTGGCTAAGGCTCTGGAACACCGTTCGGCGGGATTCGGCAAATTTAGGCGAGTAATTCGGATAAATCTCTAAGGGTTCGGGTGTTCTTGCCGAAAGACTGATAAGACATGCGTGCACCAAAGTAGAGCGGCTCGTCGCCTGCACTGTTACATGGAATGTTGCTATACGGACGCATCCCCATTTTCGGCATAAGAAGTCCCATGAAATGAATCTCAAGTTCAGCCATAAAATCCTTTTGGCCGCCTCCGGCGTAGTGGTTCTGGCTTTTGCGTTGTTCACTTTGTACAACGACTACCTGCAACGAAACACTATCCGACAGAATCTCGAATCATCCATTCAGCAGGCCGGTGAGCTCACCTCCAGCAGCGTGCAGAACTGGATGAGCGGGCGCATCCTGGTGCTCGAGAACCTGGCGCAGAACGTTGCTCACCAAGGCCATAACGCAGACTTCCCGGGCCTGGTGGACCAGCCGGCCTTTACCTCGAACTTCCAGTTCACCTACGTTGGCCAGGCCAACGGCACCTTCACCCAGCGTCCCGACGCGAAAATGCCCGATGGCTACGATCCGCGCCAACGGCCCTGGTACAAACAGGCCGTAACCGCCGACAAGACCATGCTGACTCCGCCCTACATGGCGGCGGTCGGTGGCCTGGTGGTGACCATCGCCATGCCGGTGAAAAAGCAAGGCGAACTGCTGGGCGTGGTCGGTGGCGACCTGAGCCTGGAAACCCTGGTGAAGATCATCAACTCCGTGGACTTCGGTGGCCTGGGCCATGCCTTTCTGGTCAGCGCTGATGGTCAGGTGATCGTCAGCCCGGACAAGGACCAGGTGATGAAGAACCTCAAGGACATCTACCCCGGTGCCAACGTGCGTATCGCCAGTGGCAACCAGGAAGTGGTCCTGAACAAACAGGAACGCATTCTGTCCTTCACCCCGGTGACCGGCCTGCCGAATGCCGAATGGTACATCGGTCTGTCCATCGACAAGGCCAAGGCCTACGCGCCGCTGAGCCAGTTCCGCACATCTGCCTTGATCGCCATGTTTATCGCCGTGGCGGTGATTGCGGTACTGCTGACCCTGCTGATCCAGGTCCTGATGCGTCCACTGATCACCATGGGCCGTGCGATGCAGGACATTGCCCAGGGCGAGGGTGACCTGACCCGCCGCCTGGTGGTGGAAAGCAAGGACGAATTTGGTGAGCTAGGCAGCTCCTTCAACCAGTTCGTGGAACGGATTCACGCCTCGATTTCCGAAGTGTCCTCCGCTACCCGCCAGGTACATGACCTGTCGCAACGGGTGATGGCCTCGTCCAACGCGTCGATCATCGGTTCCGACGAGCAGAGCGCCCGCACCAACAGCGTGGCAGCGGCGATCAACGAACTGGGGGCCGCCACCCAGGAAATCGCCCGCAATGCCGCTGATGCGTCGCAACACGCCAGCGGCGCCAGCGAGCAGGCCGATGACGGTCGCCAAGTCGTGGAGCAGACCATCCAGGCCATGACCGAGCTGTCGCAGAAGATCAGCCTGTCCTGCACCCAGATCGAAACCCTGAACGCCAGCACCGACAACATCGGGCACATTCTCGACGTGATCAAGGGCATCTCCCAGCAGACCAACCTGCTGGCCCTCAACGCTGCCATTGAAGCGGCCCGTGCCGGTGAAGCCGGTCGCGGCTTCGCCGTGGTCGCCGATGAGGTGCGCAACCTGGCCCACAGAACCCAGGAATCGGCGGAAGAGATCCACAAGATGATCACTTCCCTGCAGATCGGTTCGCGCGAAGCGGTATCGACCATGAACGCCAGCCAGCTTTCCAGTGAAGAGAGCGTCGAGGTGGCCAACCAGGCCGGTGCCCGGCTGATCAGCGTGACCCAGCGGATTGGCGAGATCGACGGCATGAACCAGTCGGTGGCAGCGGCAACCGAGGAGCAGACGGCAGTGGTGGAGACCCTCAACGTCGACATCAACCAGATCAACCTGCTCAACCAGCAGGGCGTCGCCAACCTCAATGAAACCCTGAAGGACTGCGATGCGCTGTCGCAGCAGGCCAGCCGCCTGAAGCAACTGGTGGACAGCTTCAAGATCTGAGCCCTCTCCGGTCCTTTCCTCAAGCCCGCTTCTGCATCAATGCAGGGCGGGCTTTTTCATAGGCGCGGTTCAGATCCGGTGTTCACCCAGCAGGCCCAGGTGAGTATTGATCACCTGCAGCAGGCGCTGGCGTTGGGACTTGATGAAGAAGTGGTTGCCGACCACTTCGATCAGTTCGAATTCACGCTCGGTGAATTCGCGCCAGTTGAGCATATGGTTGGCCGTCGCCAGAGGGTCCTCGCTGCCGTAGAAGGCCGTCAGCGGGATATCGAGGCAGCCGCTCGAGGTGTCGTACCAGGTTTCGAAGAGCTTCAGGTCATTGCGCAGCAAGCGTTCGTAGGATTGCAGGTCGCTCTGCCCCCGTGGCATCTCCAGCGGGCTGGCTCCCAGGGTCAGGATGGCCTCGCGAAACGCCTCGATGGGCAGTGAGTGCAGCAAGGGGCGGCGAGGCGGACTGTCGGGGCTGCGGCAGCCGGAAACGAACAGGTGGCGCGTCTGCTGGGGGAAGCGCTCTTGCGCGTACTTGCAGGTCTCGTAAGCCAGCAATGCGCCCAGACCGTGGCCGAACAGCGCGTGGGGTTCGCCGAGCCAGGGATCGAGGGCTGTGAACATGTCTTTCAGCAGGCTCGGCCAGTTGTCGCAGGGCGCCTCGTCACGACGCGGCCCGTGCCCGGGCAGGTTGATCAGCACCAGCTCGATATGATCGGCCAGGCTGTTGGACCATACCCGCAACTGCTCCGCAGCCGCCCCGGCCTGTGGAAAGCAGATCAGGCGAATTCGGGTGGCCTGCCCTGAATTGATCACCAGCGTCCATTGTCGGGTGTCGGTGTACACAGCTTTTCCTTAAGCGAGGTGGCCCGTGGGTCGCTTCCTGGTGCAGACAAGAGGCTGTTCGACGGGGGACGTCCTGTCCGAATGGTTTCTAACATAGTGGCTGGCGCGGCTGAATGCACGTAGTGACAGGGGGAAATTCGTCGGCTGTCGCACAGGGTGCAAACATGGCTTGAGGCTATTCTGTGAATGAACCGTGCAGGCCCTTCCCCGGCGGCCAGTGATTGTAAGGTGCCATTGTCTTTTGCCGGGCCAGCCTTCACCATCAGCCGATTTACGACAGCTCCCATGGACTCATCGCATTGGCGGCACGTTTAGCTCTTTCTCGGACCCTGCGCTGGTTCTGCTCGGCATTGCTGCTGGCCGGCGCGCTGCTGGGCAGCCTGCACGCCGACTGGGATTTTTCCCTGATCAGTCGGCGTGCCACGGCGCTCTACGGTCCCCTGGGCGAAGGCCAGCAACGTATCGATGCCTGGCAGCACCTGCTGGCGACGCAAAAGCAGGTCCCCGAGCGCGAGCAGTTGAAAGTGGTCAACCTGTTCTTCAACAAGAACATGCGCTACGTGGAAGACATCGATCTGTGGGGCCAGGTGGACTACTGGGAAACCCCGATCCAGGGCCTGTGGAAGGGCGCCGGCGATTGTGAGGACTACGCGATCGCCAAATACTTCAGCCTCCGCCACCTCGGGGTGTCCAGTGACAAACTGCGCATCACCTACGTCAAGGCATTGCGCCAGAATCGCGCGCACATGGTCCTGACCTACTATTCCACTGCGGACGCCATGCCGCTGGTGCTCGACAGCCTGGAGGACACGATCCGCCCGGCCAGCGAGCGGACCGACCTGTTGCCGGTGTATTCCTTCAATGCCGAAGGCTTGTGGCTGCCGGGCGCCAAGGGCAACAAGCGGGTCGGGGACACCAAGCGCCTGTCCCGTTGGCAGGACGTGTTGAAAAAAATGCAGGCCGAAGGTTTTCCGGTCGAGACGACTAACTAGGAGCACGAGCTCAGATGTCTTTGTTCAAACAGCTGTTGATCGCAATCTGTGTGTTCCTGGTGGTCGCCTTCAGCGGCAGCTTCATGGTCAGCCTGGAAAGTTCGCGTACCCAGTATGTCAATCAACTGCGCTCCCATGCCCAGGATGCGGCCACGGCCCTGGCCTTGTCGTTGACACCGAACATCGATGACCCGGCGATGGTCGAGCTGATGGTCAGCTCGATCTTCGACAGCGGCTACTACGCCAGCATCCGGGTAGTGGACCTGGCCACCGACAAGACCATCGTCGAGCGCAGCGGCATTCCCGAGGTCGGCAATGTGCCCCAGTGGTTCGTCAAGCTCATCGGCCTGGAGCCGGCCGGCGGCGACGCCATCGTCAGCCGTGGCTGGGAGCAGGCGGCACGGGTCGAAGTGCTCAGCCACCCGATGTTCGCGGTGGCCAAGCTCTGGCAGAGCGCCCTGGGCAGCCTGGGCTGGCTGCTGATCTGCGGCGCGGTGAGCGCGGTGCTCGGTGCCCTGTTGCTGCGGCGCCAGCTCAAGCCGCTGGACTACATGGTCCAGCAGTCCCACGCCATTGCCCGGCGCGAATTCCTCAGCCTGCCGCAATTGCCTCGCACCCCGGAACTGCGGCGGGTGGTGCAGGCCATGAACCAGATGGTGGAGAAGCTCAAGGCGCTGTTCCAGGAGCAGGCCGAACGCAGTGAAAAACTGCGCATCGAGTCGTATCAGGACAGCCTGACCGGGTTGGCCAACCGACGTTATTTCGAAATGCAGCTGCATGCCCGCGTCAGCAACCCGGAGCAGGCGAGCTCCGGTTACCTGCTGCTGTTGCGGGTCAAGGATCTGGCCGGCCTGAATCAGCGCCTGGGGGGCCAGCGCACCGACCAACTGCTGCAGGCGGTGGGTGAGCAACTGCTGCGCGAATGCAACAAGTACCCTGAGACCCACAACCTGGTGACCCGGGTCCGCGGTGGCGAGTTCGCCGTACTGGCGCCGGGGCTGGTGCGCAATGAAGCCATCCAGCTGGCCCAGAGCCTGGAAAGCGCCCTGGGCAACCTGCATGCCACGGGCGCTACCGATGTTGCCGCGGTGGCTTCCATCGGCCTGGCCGCCTTCAACCACGGTGATTCGCCCCAAGCGGTGCTCAGCCTCGGCGATCAGGCCCTGGCCCAGGCCGAAGGCCAGGGCGATACCCACTGGGCCTGCCTGGACCAGGGCGCCGGTTCCCAGGTCGGGGACGATCACCATGCCTGGCATACCTGGTTGGACCGGGCGCTGTCGGAGCAACGCTTCCAGCTGTACTTCCAGCCGGTGGTGGCGGTCCAGGACACTGCGCGGGTGCTGCATTACAAGGTGCTCTCGCGGCTGCTGGACGAGCAGGGCCAGACCATTCCCGCCGGCCGCTTCCTGCCGTGGCTGGAACGCTTTGGCTGGACCTCGCGCCTGGACGTGCTGATGCTCGAGCAGGTCCTCAAGCAGATGACCGGACATGGCGACAGCCTGGCCCTGAACCTTTCGGCGGCCACCCTGGAAGATCCCCAGGCCTTGAACCGGGTCATGGATATCCTGCGCCAGTACTCCGACCTCGGGCCGCGCCTGACCCTGGAGATCGGCGAGGAACAGCTGCCCGAGCAGGTCCAGCTGGAACAGCTGACCCGGCGCCTGCGGGAGTTGGGGTTCTCCCTGAGCCTGCAGCGCTTTGGTGGCCGCTTCAGCATGATCGGCAACCTGGCCCGCCTGGGCCTGGCCTATCTGAAGATCGACGGCAGCTACATCCGCAACATCGACCAGGAAAGCGACAAGCGCCTGTTCATCGAAGCCATCCAGCGCGCAGCCCACAGCATCGACCTGCCGCTGATTGCCGAGCGGGTCGAAACGGAAGGCGAGCTGCGAGTGATTCGCGAGATGGGCTTGTACGGCGTGCAAGGGCAACTGTTCGGCGAACCGGCGCCCTGGAGTTGAACGCGCCTCGCCGGCCAGCCGGCTCCTGCAGTAGGAGCCGGCTGGCCGGCGCAGCGTTTCAGATCAATCCGGTTTCATCATCGTTGATCAACCGGCTCAAGCCACCCAGCGCCACCCGCGCCTGGGTCCGATCCATCAGCTTGGCCTGGGCCGCCGCCGGCAGATCGGTGACGCGAATCACGCCCTTGCTGGTCAGCACCTGAATCAGGTCGTCCAGCACCCGGATCATCTCCAGGTCGCTCTGCTTGAGCTGCTTGAGACTGACCTCAACCGCTTCGTTGGCGAACCAGGTCTGGATCTCGAGGTGATCGGCAGGCAGCGTCTCGGTAGCCTCGGCGTAAGCGGCGGCTTCCACGCGAATCAGCTGACCTTGCGCATCGCGTTGCACGTAGAACATGGCAAATCCCTCAGGCTTTTTATTCGGCGTCCGGCGCTCGGCGACATAGGCCAACGCCACATCCAGCGCGTGAGTATGCGGTGCGGCGCGACAATCGTCACGGCGCAGGTTGTCCGCCAACAGCCGGCAACCACCCGCAAGGGGTGGCTGCCGGGAGCCCATCAGCTGTTGTTGTGATCGATCTTGATGGTCGGGTCGCTACCGGCGATCAACGAATTGATGTTGGCGTTGGACCAGTTGTTGCCTTCCAGCTTGATCGTCACGTCGGCGTTGGCCAGGCCTCCGGCCGCGTTGAGCTTGCCTTCGGAGCTGACCTGCAGGGTCGAGACCCCGTCCACGGTGGTGATCTTGAGGAAGTTGTCGATGGTGCTGGCGCTCTCGCCCTGCAGCAGATCCCGCAGGTCGATACGGTCACCTTCGCTGGCCTTGAAGTCCTTGATCACGTCGTTGCCGGTATCGCCGGCCTTCCAGACGAAGGTATCGGCCCCCGAACCGCCAATCAGGATGTCATTGCCCTTGCCACCGATGAGGGTGTCGTTACCGGTGCCACCCAGCAGGATGTCATTGCCCCGGCCACCGTCCAGGAAGTCGTTGCCGCCCTGGCCGAAGAGAATGTCATTGCCATCGCCACCCAGCAGGGTGTCGTTGCCGTCATGGCTGCCAGACACATCGAACTCGGTGTAGTGCTCGGTGATGTACTGGTGCACGTTGCTGGTGCTGACCTGGCTCACATCGACCCCGGTCTGCTTGGCCACGTAGGCCTGCATGGCCTGGTAGCCCTCGCCGGCGACGCCGTTGAAGCTCACCAGGTCGCCGAACAGGATGTCGTTGCCGTTGCCGCCGCTGACGGTGTCGGCGCCGGGCATGGTGGCTTCGGTGTGGCCGATGATCGAGTTGGCCAGGTCGTTCGGGTCGATGTTGGTCTGCGGCTTGCCGTCGCTGTCGTAAGGCTTCAGGTCGTTGAGGCTGACGTCGTTGTTCAGGCCGATGGCTTCCACCTGGGACAGCTTGCTCAGCAGTACGAAGCCCTCATTGGAGTTGTTGATGCTGGCCGAGTTGGTGGTGCTGCCATTACCGGCCAGGGTGGACAGCTCATAGGTGCCGTCGCCCTGGGCGTGCAGGGTGCCCAGGGTCGCGCTGTTCCAGCCGCTGCCCCACCAGTTGCTGCTGTAGGTCTGCAGGACCACGGTGCCGTTGGCGTTCACGGTCAGGGCGTGGGTGTTGTCGATGTAGGTGCTGAAGGTGTCCCCCAGTTTGTAGTTGCTGGTGGTCACCACATCGTCGAGGCGCACGTTGCCGTACAGCGTCGGGTTGGTCTGCTCGCCGGTCTGGTAGTAGGTCGGCTTACCGTCGGTGATGAAGTAGGTCAGGTTGGTGGCATTGGTGTTGCTGGTGGCCAGGCTGCTCTGGAAGAAGTTGGCCGTGGTCTTGAACACGTCTTCGTAGTTGGTACCACCGCCGGAGCTCATCGAATCCAGCACGGCCTTGAGCTGGGCCAGGGCGTTCGGATCGTTGAGGTTCACCGATACCGACTTGTTGACCTGGGAGTCGAAGTCGGCCAGGAAGATGTTCACGGTGCCCGAGCCGGCGCCGCCGATGCTGTTCTTCAGGGTATTGAAGACGGCGGTCAGGGAGTTCTTGGCCGCGGCGATGGAGCTGCCCATGCTGCCCGAGCTGTCCACCATGAAGGCGATGTTGTAGTTGGTGCCCGGGACCACGGTCAGGCCGCCGATGTCGGCGACCACGATGTCGTTGCCGTCGGTGCCGGTGACGGTATCGTCGCCGGAGGTGGCGACCACGGCGTTGTAGGTGGCCGGGTAGACCTTGACCGGGATCTGCGCCGTGGAGCTGGCAGAACCGCCCAGGGACTCGGTGGAGGTCGAGGTCACGTTGAGGTTGAACGAGCCGTTGTAGTAAGGCGGCGGCGTGACGGTCAGGTTGCCCAGGTTCCAGCCGGTGACGTTGGCTTCGCCGGAGCTCGCGGTGGCGGTGAAGGTATGCCCGGCACCATCGCTGAGCACGGAGCCTGCAGGAATGCCGCTGATCTTCACGCTCAGGGTTTCCGAACCGTCGGTATCGGTCAGCCCGGTGCTGATCTTCGACAGATGCACGCTGCCGCCTTCGCCGCCTTCGTTGAGCTTGTAGCCGTCGTAGTAACCCTCGCCGTTGGTGCCGTGCAGGTCGGACACCGAAACCCCGGCGTTGGTCAGGTCAGTGACGCCGGTGTACAGCGGCACACCGGCATTGCTCAGGTCCACCGCCGTTGCGCCGTTGACCGACAGGTTGACGTCGTAGCTGCCCGGGCCGCTCTGGTTGTGGTGGTAGATATCGATGGTGTAGTAGCCGCTGGTGGTCGGGGTGAAGGTACCGTTGAGGTTACCGCCCGCGCCCCAGGTAGTGCTGGCCACGTTCTTGCCGCCGATGGTCACCAACAGGCTGTCGTCGCCGGTGCCGGAGAAGGTGTAGGACTTGCCGGCTTCCAGGTAGATCAGGCCGGAGGTCTTCGACGCAGTGCCCGGGGTGATGTTGCCGTCGGACTGGACATTGGTCGCCAGGCTGCTGCTGTTTGGCGTGCCGGCGGCGTCGATCACCGATTTCAGGGTGCTGGCGGACGCGCCGCTGCCGTCGGTGCCCAGGCCGCTGAGGCCGGTCCAGACTTCCTTGAGCAGGCCCACCGAGTTCACGTTGTTGCCGGCCACGCTCAGGGTCGGCGCATCGGCCACAGGGGTGATGTCGACCGTGACCGTACCGGTGCTGCCGAGGGCCTGGCCATCGGTTGGCTGGAATTTGATCTGGGCGTAATCGGCCTGTTGGTTGCCCACGCCGCTGCCGCCGTAGCCGTTGGTGCCGGATTCGTTGGCGTCCGGGGTGAAGCGCAGCTTGCCGGCATCGATATCGGCCTTGCTGATGGTCTGGTTGTTGGCCACGTCCTTCCAGGTCGAACCGTCCAGGTACTGCAGTTTGCCGTCACTTGGCAGCTGGGTGATCTTCACTCCCAGGCTGGACGCCGGGCTGTCGACGTCGCTGACGCCGAAGTTCGACCAGGTCAGGGCCAGCGGGGTGTCTTCGCTGCCGGTCACGGCGCCGCCGGTGGCGGTTGGCGCGTCGTTGACCGCCACCACGTTGACCGTGGTGGTGGCGACGTTGGAGTAGTTGCCACCGTCGGTCACGGTCACGGTGATGGTCCGTGGCGTGGTGCTCGGATCTTCACTGTTGTTGGTGAAGGTGATGTTCTTGATCTGCTGCATGTAGTCGGCCAGCGTCGCGTTGCCCGACAGGGTCAGGGTGATCGAACCGTCCTTGCTGTTGGCATTGATGTTGATGCCGTTGACGCTGTTGCCCAGGTTCAGCGAGTCCCCTGGCTGACGGTTGGTCAGCACGATGGTCGCGCCGGTGAGCATGGTGCTGTCCGGATCGGTGATGCTCAGGTCGGTGTCGGCGATCGACACGCCAGGGCCCGCGGTGCCTTCGGTGAAGGTGACCTTGTAGTCGGCCCCGGTGGCGCCGCTGGAGTTGTTGGCGTCCAGGTCGATGACCGGTGGAGCATCGTTGTCGATGATCGAGGTGGTGACGCTGTTGTTGCTGCCCACCACCAGGTTCTCGAAGTTGCCACCGGTGGCCGAGTCGATCTTGACCACGAAGTTTTCCGTCCCTTCGGTGATCTTGTCGTCAATGGTGGCGACGTTGAAGGTGGCGCTGCTGGCGCCGGCCGGAATCTTCACGGTGTACACGCCGCTGAAGTCCGAGCCGTCGGTGGCGGTGCCGCTGTAGCTGATCTTCAGGGTGACTTCGGTCTGTGCCGGGTGGGTCAGGCTCACGGTGTAGCTGGCGGTCTGGCCTTCAGTGACCGAGGTGCTGCCGGTGATGCCCACCGAGGTGGTATCCACGGTGTCGGTCACGTTGGTTACCGCTGGGGTGGTGTCCGGCACCAGTTTCTCGAAGTTGCCTCCGGTGGCGCTGGTGATCGAGGCATTGACCTTGCCGGCGTCGATATAGACGTCGTCTGCCGGTGCCGCGACGGTGACGGTACCGGTGGTTTTGCCGGCGGCGATGTTGATCACCGCACCATTGGACAGGGTCACGGTGACCGGCGTACCGGCGGCGTTGGTCAGGGTGGCGGTGTAGATGATCGAGCCGCCTTCGGCCACGGTGCCGGTGGCGCTGAGGCTGACGCTGGTGGTGTCGACGGTGTCGGTCACGGTGGTGCTGACTGGCGATTTATCCGCCACCAGGTTCTCGTAGTTGCCGCCGCTGACATTGGTGATGGAGTTGGTCAGCGGGGTGTGACCGACCAGTACATCGTTAGGCGCAGTGATGCTTACCGAGCCGGTGGTTTCACCGACCGGGATGGTGATTTTTTCACCATTGGCCAGGGTCACCACGACCGGCGAGCCAGTCACTGGAGCGGTGACGGTAGCGGTGTAGGTGACATTGCCGCCTTCGGCCGCCGAAGGCGTGGCCTTCAGCGTGACGGTGGAGTTGTCGATGGTGTCGGTGACATCCGTGACGGCTGGCGTGGTGCTTGGTACCAGCTTCTCGAAGTTGCCGCCTTCAGCCTTGGTGATGGTGGCTTCGACCTTGCCGGCGTCTTTATAGACGTCATCAGCCGGAGCCGCGACGGTAGCGGTGCCCGAAGTAGCACCGGCAGCGATGGTGATCACTGCGCCGTTGCTCAGCGTTACGGTCACCGGCGTGCCAGCAGCGTTAGTGAGGGTCGCGGTGTAAACGATCGAACCGCCTTCCGCTACCGAAGGTGTAGCCGCCAGGGACAGATTGGTGGTGTCAACGGTATCGGTCACGGTGGTGCTGACTGGCGATTTATCCGCCACCAGGTTCTCGTAGTTGCCGCCGCTGACATTGGTGATGGAGTTGGTCAGTGGGGTATGACCGACCAGCACATCGTTAGGCGCAGTGATGCTTACCGAGCCGGTGGTTTCACCGACCGGGATGGTGATCTTCTCGCCATTGGCTAGGGTCACGATTACCGGCGAGCCGGTCACTGGAGCTGTGACAGTCGCGGTGTAGGTGACGTTGCCACCTTCGGCCGCCGAAGGCGTGGCCTTCAGCGTGACGGTGGAGTTGTCGATGGTGTCGGTGACGTCAGTCACTGCTGGCGTGGTGCTTGGCACCAGTTTTTCGAAGTTGCCGCCTTCGGCCTTGGTGATGGTGGCTTCGACTTTGCCGGCGTCCTTGTACACATCATCAGCTGGCGCAGCCACGGTCACGGTACCGCTGGTTGCCCCGGCGGCGATGGTGATCACCGCGCCGTTGCTCAGCGTTACGGTGACCGGAGTCCCGGCAGCATTGCTCAGGGTCGCGGTGTAAACGATCGAACCGCCTTCCGCTACCGAAGGTGTAGCCGCCAAGGACAGATTGGTGGTGTCGACGGTGTCGGTCACGGTGGTGCTGACCGGGGTCTTGTCGGCCACCAGGTTCTCGTAGTTGCCGCCGCTGACATTGGTGATGGAGTTGGTCAATGGGGTATGACCGACCAGCACATCGTTAGGCGCAGTGATGCTTACCGAACCGGTGGTTTCACCCACTGGAATGGTGATTTTTTCACCATTGGCCAGGGTCACCACGACTGGCGAGCCAGTCACTGGTGCGGTGACGGTAGCGGTGTAGGTAACGTTGCCGCCTTCGGCCGCCGAAGGCGTGGCCTTCAGCGTGACGGTGGAGTTGTCGATGGTGTCGGTGACGTCAGTCACTGCTGGCGTAGTGCTTGGTACCAGCTTCTCGAAGTTGCCGCCTTCAGCCTTGGTGATGGTCGCTTCGACCTTGCCGGCGTCCTTGTACACGTCATCAGCTGGCGCTGCCACGGTCACGGTACCGCTGGTTGCCCCGGCGGCGATGGTGATTACCGCGCCGTTGCTCAGCGTTACGGTCACCGGCGTGCCAGCGGCGTTAGTGAGGGTCGCGGTGTAAACGATCGAACCGCCTTCCGCTACCGAAGGTGTAGCCGCCAAGGACAGATTGGTGGTGTCGATGGTATCGGTCACGGTGGTGCTGACCGGGGTCTTGTCGGCCACCAGGTTCTCGTAGTTGCCACCGCTGACATCGGTGATGGAGTTGGTCAGCGGTGTGTGGCCGACCAGCACATCGTTTGGTGCGCTGATGCTCACCGAGCCCGTGGTTTCACCAACAGGGATGGTGATTTTTTCACCATTGGCCAGGGTCACCACGACCGGCGAGCCAGTCACTGGAGCGGTGACGGTAGCGGTGTAGGTGACGTTGCCACCTTCGGCCGCCGAAGGCGTGGCCTTCAGCGTGACGGTGGAGTTGTCGATGGTGTCGGTGACATCCGTGACGGCTGGCGTGGTGCTTGGTACCAGCTTCTCGAAGTTGCCGCCTTCGGCCTTGGTGATGGTGGCTTCGACCTTGCCTGCGTCCTTGTACACGTCATCGGCTGGCGCGGCGACGGTCACCTTCCCGGAAGTGGCGCCTGCGGCAATGGTAATTACTGCCCCGTTGGACAAGGTCACGGTCACTGGCGTACCGGCAGCATTGCTCAGGGTCGCTGTGTAGGTGATCTGGCCACCTTCGGCGACAGTGCCGGTGGCGCTGAGGCTGAGGTTTGTGGTGTCGACGGTATCGGTCACGGTGGTGCTGACCGGGGTCTTGTCGGCCACCAGGTTCTCGTAGTTGCCGCCGCTGACATTGGTGATGGAGTTGGTCAGTGGGGTATGACCGACCAGCACATCGTTAGGCGCAGTGATGCTTACCGAGCCGGTGGTTTCACCCACTGGAATGGTGATTTTTTCACCATTGGCCAGGGTCACCACGACTGGCGAGCCGGTCACTGGAGCGGTGACGGTAGCGGTGTAGGTGACGTTGCCGCCTTCGGCCGCCGAAGGTGTGGCCTTCAGCGTAACGGTGGAGTTGTCGATGGTGTCGGTGACGTCAGTCACTGCTGGCGTGGTGCTTGGTACCAGCTTCTCGAAGTTGCCACCTTCAGCCTTGGTGATGGTCGCTTCGACCTTGCCGGCGTCCTTGTACACGTCATCAGCTGGGGCTGCGACGGTAGCGGTACCTGAAGTGGCGCCCGCTGCAATGGTAATTACCGCACCGTTGCTCAAGGTCACGGTGACCGGTGTACCTGCGGCATTGCTCAGCGTGGCGGTGTAAACAATCGAGCCACCCTCGGCTACCGAAGGTGTGGCACTGAGGCTGAGGTTTGTGGTGTCGACGGTATCGGTCACGGTGGTGCTGACCGGGGTCTTATCGGCCACCAGGTTTTCGTAGTTGCCGCCGCTGACATCGGTGATGGAGTTGGTCAGCGGTGTGTGGCCAACCAGCACATCGTTCGGTGCGCTGATGCTCACCGAGCCCGTGGTTTCACCAACAGGGATGGTGATTTTTTCACCATTGGCCAGGGTCACCACGACCGGCGAGCCAGTCACTGGAGCGGTGACGGTAGCGGTGTAGGTGACATTGCCGCCTTCGGCCGCCGAAGGCGTGGCTTTCAGCGACACGGTGGAGGTATCGATGGTATCCGTGACGTCCGTGATGGCTGGAGTCGGATTGGTCTCCAGGTGTTCGAAGTTGCCGCCCTCTGCCTTGGTAATGGTGGCTTCGACTTTGCCGGCGTCCTTGTAGACGTCATCGGCCGGAGCCGCGACGGTAGCAGTGCCGGAAGTGGCGCCGGCAGCGATAGTAATTACCGCACCGTTGCTCAGGGTCACGGTGACCGGAGTACCAGCAGCATTGCTCAGGGTCGCGGTGTAAACAATCGAGCCACCCTCGGCCACGGAATCGGTGGCAGTGAGGCTCAGAGTGGTGGTGTCTGGTGTATCAGTAACCGAGGTTTCAGCCGGCTTGTCGTTGATCTCCAGCTTCTCGTAGTTGCCACCGTCAGCCTTGGTGATGGTGGTGCTCAGGGAGCTACCGCCAGCCAGAGCATCATTTGGCGCGGTGAAATTCACCGTGCCGGAGGATTCACCGACAGGAATGGTGATGGTCTGTCCGTTGGACAAGGTCACCACAACTGGCGAACCGGTCACAGGTGCAGATACCGAAGCGGTGTAAACCACGATGCCGCCTTCAGCCACGCTCGGCGTGGCCGTCAACGAAACGGTGCTGGTATCGATAGTGTCGGTGACATCGGTAACCGCTGGAGCTGGATTGGTGACCAGGTTCTCGAAGTTGCCACCGTCGGCTTTGGTGATGGTGACTTCAACCTTGCCGGCGTCCTTATAGACGTCATCGGCCGGGGCCGCGACGGTGGCCGTACCCGAGGTAGCACCTGCAGCGATAGTAATCACCGCACCGTTGCTCAGAGTTACGGTGACCGGAGTGCCAGCAGCGTTGGTCAGCGTAGCGGTGTAAACAATGGAACCGCCTTCAGCCACGGTATCGGTGGCCGTTACGCTCAGAGTGGTGGTGTCTGGTGTATCGGTAACCGAGGTTTCAGCTGGCTTGTCATTGATCTCCAGCTTCTCGTAGTTACCGCCGTCCGCTTTGGTAATGGTGGTGCTCAGGGAGCTACCGCCAGCCAGGGCATCGTTGGGTGCAGTGAAATTCACGGTGCCGGAAGACTCGCCAACCGGGATGGTGATGGTCTGTCCGTTGGACAGGGTCACCACAACTGGCGAACCGGTCACAGGTGCCGAGACCGAAGCGGTGTAAACCACGATGCCGCCTTCGGCGACGCTCGGCGTAGCGGTCAGGCTGACAGTCGACGTATCGATAGTGTCAGTGACGTCAGTGACGGCTGGAGTCGGATTGGTCTCCAGGTGTTCGAAGTTGCCGCCTTCAGCTTTAGTGATGGTGGCTTCGACCTTGCCGGCGTCTTTGTAGACGTCATCGGCTGGGGCTGCGACGGTAGCGGTACCGGAAGTAGCGCCCGCGGCGATGGTGATTACCGCACCGTTGCTCAGGGTCACGGTGACCGGAGTACCAGCGGCGTTGCTCAAGGTGGCGGTGTAGACGATGGAGCCACCCTCGGCCACGGAATCGGTGGCAGTGAGGCTCAGAGTGGTGGTGTCTGGTGTATCAGTAACCGAGGTTTCAGCCGGCTTGTCGTTGATTTCCAGCTTCTCGTAGTTACCACCGTCCGCTTTGGTAATGGTGGTGCTCAGCGAGCTACCGCCAGCCAGGGCGTCGTTTGGCGCGGTGAAGTTCACAGTGCCGGAAGACTCGCCAACCGGAATGGTGATGGTTTGACCGTTGGACAAGGTCACCACAACCGGCGAACCAGTCACAGGTGCCGAGACCGAAGCGGTGTACACGACGATGCCGCCTTCGGCGACGCTCGGTGTGGCCGTCAACGAAACGGTGCTGGTGTCGATGGTGTCGGTGACGTCAGTGACGGCTGGAGTCGTGCTTGGCACCAGGTTTTCGAAATTGCCACCGTCAGCCTTGGTGATGGTGGCTTCGACTTTGCCGGCGTCCTTGTACACGTCATCAGCTGGCGCAGCCACGGTCACGGTACCGCTGGTTGCCCCGGCGGCGATGGTGATCACTGCGCCGTTGCTCAGCGTTACGGTGACCGGAGTCCCGGCAGCATTGCTCAGGGTCGCGGTGTAAACGATCGAACCGCCTTCCGCTACCGAAGGTGTAGCCGCCAAGGACAGATTGGTGGTGTCGACGGTGTCGGTCACTGTGGTGCTGACCGGAGTCTTGTCGGCCACCAGGTTCTCGTAGTTGCCGCCGCTGACATCGGTGATGGAGTTGGTCAGCGGTGTATGGCCAACCAGCACATCATTTGGTGCGCTGATGCTCACCGAGCCCGTGGTTTCACCGACCGGGATGGTGATTTTTTCACCATTGGCCAGGGTCACGACTACCGGCGATCCGGTCACCGGAGCGGTGACAGTCGCGGTGTAAGTGACGTTGCCACCTTCGGCCGCCGAAGGCGTGGCTTTCAGCGTGACGGTGGAGTTGTCGATGGTGTCGGTGACGTCAGTCACGGCTGGAGCAGGGTTGGTGACCAGGTTTTCGAAGTTGCCGCCTTCAGCCTTGGTGATGGTGGCTTCAACTTTGCCGGCGTCCTTGTACACGTCATCGGCGGGTGCTGCGACGGTGACGGTGCCAGTGGTCTTGCCTGCTTCAATAGTGATCACTGCACCGTTGCTCAGGGTCACGGTGACCGGCGTGCCGGCAGCGTTGGTCAGGGTTGCGGTGTAAGTGATCTGGCCGCCTTCGGCCACGGAGCCAGTGGCGCCAAGGCTGAGGTTGGTGGTGTCTACGGTATCGGTCACGCTGGTTTCAGCGGGCTTATCGCTGAACTCCAGCTTCTCGTAATTGCCGCCTTCTACCTTGGTGATGGTGGTGCTCAAGGAGCTGCCGCCAGCCAGGGCATCGTTAGGCGCCGTGACATTGACCGTCCCGGAAGATTCACCCACCGGGATGGTGATGGTCTGACCGTTGGCCAGGGTCACTACGACAGGCGAACCGGTCACAGGTGCAGATACCGAAGCGGTGTAAACGACAATGCCGCCTTCGGTCACGCTCGGTGTGGCAGTCAGGCTGACAGTCGACGTATCGATGGTGTCAGTGACGTCTGTCACGGCTGGAGCTGGATTGGTCTCCAGGTTCTCGAAGTTGCCGCCATCGGCTTTGGTGATGGTGACTTCAATTTTGCCGGCGTCCTTGTAGACATCATCAGCAGGTGCAGCAACGGTGACGGATCCAGTGGTTTTACCGGCTTCAATGGTGATGACTGCACCGTTGGACAGGGTCACGTTGACCGGAGTGCCGGCAGCATTGGTCAGCGTCGCGGTGTAAACAATCGAGCCACCCTCGGCCACGGTATCGGTGGCCGTTACGCTCAGAGTGGTGGTGTCTGGTGTATCGGTAACCGAGGTTTCAGCTGGCTTGTCGTTGATCTCCAGCTTCTCGTAATTACCGCCGTCTGCTTTGGTAATGGTGGTGCTCAGTGAGCTACCGCCAGCCAGGGCATCATTTGGCGCGGTGAAGTTCACCGTGCCGGAGGATTCACCGACAGGAATGGTGATGGTTTGGCCATTGGACAGGGTCACTACGACCGGGGAGCCGGTGACTGGTGCAGACACCGAAGCGGTGTAAACGACAATGCCGCCTTCGGCCACGCTCGGGGTGGCAGTCAGGCTGACAGTCGACGTATCGATGGTGTCAGTGACGTCAGTCACGGCTGGAGCTGGATTGGTGACCAGGTTCTCGAAGTTGCCACCGTCGGCTTTGGTGATGGTGACTTCAACCTTGCCGGCGTCCTTGTAGACGTCATCAGCAGGTGCAGCAACGGTGACGGATCCAGTGGTTTTACCGGCTTCAATGGTGATGACTGCACCGTTGGACAGGGTCACGTTGACCGGAGTGCCGGCAGCGTTGGTCAGTGTGGCGGTGTAAACAATCGAGCCACCCTCGGCCACGGTATCGGTGGCCGTTACGCTCAGAGTGGTGGTGTCTGGTGTATCAGTAACCGAGGTCTCAGCTGGCTTGTCGTTGATCTCCAGCTTCTCGTAGTTACCGCCGTCCGCTTTGGTAATGGTGGTGCTCAGGGAGCTACCGCCAGCCAGGGCATCGTTGGGTGCAGTGAAATTCACGGTGCCGGAAGACTCGCCAACCGGGATGGTGATGGTCTGTCCGTTGGACAGGGTCACCACAACTGGCGAACCGGTCACAGGTGCCGAGACCGAAGCGGTGTAAACCACGATGCCGCCTTCGGCGACGCTCGGCGTAGCGGTCAGGCTGACAGTCGACGTATCGATGGTGTCAGTGACGTCAGTCACGGCTGGAGCTGGATTGGTGACCAGGTTCTCGAAGTTGCCGCCATCGGCTTTGGTGATGGTGACTTCGACCTTGCCGGCGTCTTTATAGACGTCATCAGCTGGAGCCGCGACGGTAGCAGTGCCCGAAGTGGCGCCGGCAGCGATGGTGATTACCGCACCGTTGCTCAATGTCACGGTGACAGGAGTGCCAGCGGCATTGGTCAGCGTCGCGGTGTAAACAATCGACCCGCCCTCTGCCACGGTATCGGTGGCCGTTACGCTCAGAGTGGTGGTGTCTGGTGTATCAGTAACCGAGGTTTCAGCCGGCTTGTCGTTGATCTCCAGCTTCTCGTAGTTACCGCCGTCCGCTTTGGTGATGGTGGTACTCAGTGAGCTACCACCAGCCAGTGCATCGTTTGGCGCGGTGAAGTTCACGGTGCCGGAAGACTCGCC
Organism: Pseudomonas sp. BC42; assembly: GCF_021560055.1. Classification (NCBI taxonomy): domain Bacteria; kingdom Pseudomonadati; phylum Pseudomonadota; class Gammaproteobacteria; order Pseudomonadales; family Pseudomonadaceae; genus Pseudomonas; species Pseudomonas sp. BC42. Next base: position 6,695,973 of record NZ_CP091067.1, on the reverse strand, counting down.
AACCGGGATGGTGATGGTCTGGCCATTGGACAGGGTCACCACAACTGGCGAACCAGTCACTGGCGCAGACACAGACGCGGTATATACGACGATGCCGCCTTCGGCGACGCTCGGTGTGGCTGTCAACGAAACGGTGCTGGTATCGATGGTGTCAGTGACGTCAGTCACAGCTGGAGCAGGGTTGGTCTCCAGGTTCTCGAAGTTGCCACCGTCGGCTTTGGTGATGGTGACTTCGACCTTGCCGGCGTCTTTATAGACGTCATCAGCAGGTGCAGCAACGGTGACGGATCCAGTGGTTTTACCGGCTTCAATGGTGATGACTGCACCGTTGGACAGGGTCACGTTGACAGGAGTGCCAGCGGCATTGGTCAGCGTAGCGGTGTAAACAATCGACCCGCCCTCTGCCACGGTATCGGTGGCCGTTACGCTCAGAGTGGTGGTGTCCGGCGTATCGGTAACGCTGGTTTCGGCTGGCTTGTCATTGATCTCCAGCTTCTCGTAGTTACCACCGTCTGTTTTGGTAATGGTGGTGCTCAAGGAGCTACCGCCAGCCAGAGCATCGTTAGGCGCGGTGAAGTTCACAGTGCCGGAGGATTCGCCGACTGGAATGGTGATGGTCTGTCCGTTGGACAAGGTCACCACAACTGGCGAACCGGTGACTGGTGCGGACACGGAGGCGGTGTAAACGACAATGCCGCCTTCAGCGACGCTCGGCGTAGCGGTCAGGCTGACAGTCGACGTGTCGATGGTGTCAGTGACGTCAGTCACGGCTGGAGCAGGGTTGGTCTCCAGGTTCTCGAAGTTGCCACCTTCAGCCTTGGTGATGGTGACTTCAACCTTGCCGGCGTCTTTATAGACGTCATCAGCTGGAGCCGCGACGGTCGCAGTGCCCGAAGTGGCGCCGGCAGCGATAGTAATCACCGCACCGTTGCTCAGGGTCACGGTGACCGGAGTGCCAGCAGCGTTGGTCAGCGTAGCGGTGTAAACAATGGAACCGCCCTCAGCCACGGTATCGGTGGCCGTTACGCTCAGAGTGGTGGTGTCTGGTGTATCGGTAACCGAGGTTTCAGCTGGCTTGTCGTTGATCTCCAGCTTTTCGTAGTTACCACCGTCAGCCTTGGTAATGGTGGTGCTCAGGGAACTACCGCCAGCCAGTGCATCGTTAGGCGCGGTGAAGTTGACGGTGCCGGAGGATTCACCGACAGGAATGGTGATGGTTTGGCCATTGGACAGGGTCACTACGACCGGGGAGCCGGTGACTGGTGCAGACACCGAAGCGGTGTAAACGACAATGCCGCCTTCGGCCACGCTCGGCGTGGCAGTCAGGCTGACAGTCGACGTATCGATAGTGTCAGTAACATCGGTAACCGCAGGAGCTGGATCGGTGACCAGGTTCTCGAAGTTGCCACCCTCTGTCTTGGTGATGGTGACTTCGACCTTGCCGGCATCCTTGTAAACGTCATCAGCTGGAGCCGCGACGGTAGCGGTACCGGAAGTAGCGCCTGCGGCGATGGTGATCACCGCGCCATTGGACAGGGTGACGGTCAGCGGCGTACCGGCCGGATTGGTCAGGGTCGCGGTATAGACGATGGAACCGCCCTCGGCCACGGTGCTGGTGGCCGACAGGCTCAGGCCGGTGTCGTCGATGGTGTCGGTGACCGTGGTGACGGCTTTATCGGTGCTTGGCTGCAGGTTCTCGAAGTTGCCGCCTTCGGCTTTGGTTATGCCGACTTCGATGGTGCTGCCGTTCTTGTAGACGTCATTGGCCGGGGCCGCTACGTCGACCGAGCCGCTGGACTTGCCCGCTTCAATGGTGATCACCGCGCCGTTGGACAGGGTGATGGTCACTGGTGTCTGCGCCGGATTGGTCAGGTTGGCGGTGTAGGTGATCTGCCCGCCTTCGGAGACGCTGGCATCGGCGGTCAGGGTGACGGTGGTGGTGTCGATGGTGTCGGTGATCTGAGTCACCGCCGGAGTGGGGTCAACCGTAACCAGCAGGCCGCTGCCGCCGGTGGTGCCGGTGACGCTCACACTGATCTGGCCGGGATCGATGTAGACGTTGTCCTGGGGCGCCAGAGGGACTTGCACGCTGCCAGTGGTCTGGCCAGCGCTGATCACGATGACCGCGCCATTGGACAGGGTCACGGTCAGGTCGGTCAGCGGAGCCTGGGTCAGGGTGGCGGTGTACACCAGCACGCCACCGGCCTCGGTGATGGTCGGAGTGGCGCCCAGGGTCAGGGTTGCCGGACGCAGCGAATCACTGCCGCTGCCATTGGTGGTGGCCAGGCCGTTGTTGGTCAGTCCGCCAAGGTTGTTGTCCACGGCCGAAGTGGCTTGACCCAGGCCGGCGGTCGGGAAGCCGATGGTCGGGTCTACCCGGCCTGCGGTTTCTTCCAGCTGGACGAAGCTGTGGCCGCCGCCCGCGGCGCCTCCGGTGCCGGCAGCGGTCGGGCCAGCGGCAGTGGCTTCCAGATCGGTGGTCGGGTCGGCGCCGGCGGCGATCGCCTGCTGCAGTTCTGCCACCGAGGGGGCGGCTTGTGCGCTTGCCTGGGCCAGGTCGGTGCCGGAATCCGGCGCGGCGCCGCTCCACTGAGTGTCACGGCCAAGATCGAGTGTGCGCCCGTCGGTCAATTCCAGGGTGACCGCACCGGCCGGACCGGTATCGACCTGGTCACCCACGAACAGGCGGTCGCCTTCGATGAGTACGCGCCGGATTCCTTCCGGGGAAACTACGAAAACCTGACCGACAATGCTTTTGACGATGGCAACAACACTGCTCATTGGGGACTCTCCGATGTACCGCTTAGTCGACTTCCATGTACCGGCTTGGGCGCGGGCCGCAACTCAGTCAGGAGGCACATTGCTGTGTAATTGAAAACGGGTAATTGACAGTATAGCCGTCAATAATTTGGCTAGTTTTTTTCGAGATTAACTTTATGCCAAACTATTGACCTTATGGGTGCCATCCTAAACAATCGCCGAATTAATGTCACATTGATATTCGTGCAGTAACCTGACTTGAAGTATGTGAACCAGTTCTTAGTTTGAACTTTCCGACGGACGGTCATTAATGGTTGTAATCATTCGATGTGGCGCCACGTTTTGACGTGTTTCTGGACAAGCTGTCCGAGGGAAATTTCTATCATGCGTTTTCACCTGTTAAAGGCCCTGCCGTTCGCCTTAGCCGCGAGTTTCGTGCAGGCACAAACACTCCCCGAAGCCATGCAGAAAGCACTGGATGTGCACCCGGAAATTCAAGCCGGGGTCAACAGCCGTCTAGCCGCTGACTATCAGCTCAAAGCCGCCAAAGGTGGCTATCTGCCACGGGTCGACATGCTCGCCGGCTACGGTCGCGAGGGCACCGATAACCCCAGTACTCGCGCGGGTACTGGCAGCAATCACTGGGAAACCTTGAATCGCGGAGAGTCAAGTTTACGTCTCCAACAGATGGTTTTTGACGGTTTTGCCACGTCCAGCGAAGTCGGGCGTCAACAAGCCACCGTCAATTCCCGGGCCTATTCCCTGCTCGGCACCTCCGAGCGCACCGCGCTGACTGTGGCCCAGGTGTACCTGGACGTGCTGACCCGCCGTCAATTCGTGCAGTTGGCGGAAGACAACCTGCGCAACCACGAACGCATCTACGACCAGATCAAGCTGCGCACCCAGCGTGGCGTGGGCAGCGGCGCCGACCTCGATCAGGCCGAAGCGCGTATGGCCCAGGCCCGCAACAACCTGATCACCGAGCAGACCAACCTGGCCGACGCCCAGACCAACTACCTGAGTGCGGTAGGGCAGATGCCGGATCAGCTGGAGCGTCCTGCCAGCTTCATGGCAATGATGCCGGCCAACCTTGATGAAGCCCGGCGCCAGATGCTGGAAAACAGCCCGATCCTGCGCTCCGCGGAATCCGACATCGTGGCTGCCGAGAAGCAGTACGACGCCGCCAAGTCGGCGTTCTACCCACGTTTCGATGCCGAGCTGGGACGCACAGCCGACAACGATCTGGACGGTCAGAACGGCCACAACAATGAATGGCAGGCCATGTTGCGCATGCGCTTCAACCTGTTCGCCGGTGGCAGCAACAAGGCCGACCTTGAGTCCAAGGCCTACCAGTCGAATCAGGCCCTGGATATCCGCAACAACGCCTTGCGGGTCTTGAACGAGGAACTGGGCCTGGCCTGGAACGCCTTGAACAACGCCAACGCCCAGGTGCCGATTGCCCAGCAATACGTTGATCGCAGCACGGCAGTGCGCACCGCCTACCAGAAGCAGTTCAGCCTGGGCGAACGTACCCTGCTGGACTTGCTCGACAGTGAAAACGAACTGTTCACCGCGTCCCGGCGTTTGGCCGAGATCAAGAACATTCAGTTATTTACTCAGTATCGAATCAAGGCGACCATGGGCGAGTTGCTCAAGAGCCAGGGAGTGGTCGCACCTATGGCTTCCGTCGTGCAGAACGATGCGAAGCCCAAGGTCCAGCTGCCTGGGATGAATTGAGCTATTTTCATCCAACAGCCAGCCAAGAGTGTCCAGCGTGGAATCAGAAGCCAGTCGAGCGCAATTTAGTCATGATCCACGCGGTATGCATGACGACCCCTTGCTGGATGGATTGCTGACCCTCTGCTTCCTGCATCAGAAGCCCGCCAGTGCGGCCATGCTGACCACCGGTCTGCCATTGCCGTCACAGCGCCTGAGCGCCGAGTTGCTGCCCCGCGCGGCAGCTCGGGCCGGGTTGCAGGGGCGCGTGCTGCGCCGCAAGCTCGAGCAGATTCCGACCATCGCCATGCCCGCCCTGTTGTTGCTCAAGAACGGTCGCAGCGCCGTGCTCCTGGGCTGGCAAGGTGAAGACCAGGCGCGCCTGCTGCTCAGCGAAAGCGATGGCGGCGAAGTCTGCGTCGATCGCCAGCTGGTGGCCGACGACTACAGCGGGCAGGTGTTCTTCGCCCAGCCCCAGCACAAGTTCGACGTCAATCACGGTTCGCTGATTCCCCGGGCCCGCTCCTGGTTCCGCGACACCCTCAAGCGCTCGCGCTGGCTGTATGCCGACGCCATCGCCGCCAGCCTGTTGATCAACATCATCGCCATGGCCGCGCCGCTGTTCGTGATGAACGTCTATGACCGGGTGGTGCCCAACCAGGCCACGTCGACCCTGTGGGTGCTGTCCATCGGCATCATGGGTGCCTATATCTTCGACCTGATCCTCAAGAGCCTGCGCAGCCTGTGCCTGGATCTGGCGGGGAAGAAGACCGACCTGATCATTTCCGCCACCTTGTTCGAGCGCATCGTCGGCATGGCCATGAAGTACCGCCCGGCCCGGGTCGGCAGCTTCGCCCAGAACATCCATGAGTTTCAGAGCCTGCGGGACTTCCTCGCGTCCCTGACCCTCACCAGCCTCATCGACCTGCCCTTCACCCTGCTGATCTTCCTGGTGATCGCCATCCTCGGCGGCCACCTGGTGTGGATCCCGGTGCTGGCCTTCCCGATCGCCCTGGGCATCGGCTACGCCTTGCAGAAGCCCCTGGTGGCGACCATGGAAAAAACCATGGCCCTGGGCGCCGAGCGCCAGTCGAGCCTGATCGAAACCCTCGCCGGGCTGGACGCGGTGAAGGTCAACAACGCCGAAAGCGAGCGTCAGTACCAGTGGGAGCAGACCATCGGCACCCTCAGCCGCCTGGAGCTGCGGGTGAAGATGCTCTCCAGCCTGGCGATGAACATCACCCTGCTGATCCAGCAACTGGCCGGGGTGACCATGATCATCTTCGGTGTGTACCAGATCATCGACGGCAACCTCAGCATGGGCGGCCTGATCGCCTGCTACATGCTCAGCGGCCGGGCCCTGAGCCCGCTGGCCTCGCTGTCCGGCTTGCTGACCCGTTACCAGCAGGCGCGCGTCACCATGACCTCGGTGGACCAGATGATGGAACTGCCCCAGGAGCGCAATTTCGACGAGCGCCCCCTGAGCCGCAGCGTGCTGCAGGGCGCCATCGAATGCCGGCTGCTGAATTTCACCTACCCGGGGCAGCAGAACCCGGCGCTGAAGAACATCAACCTGGTGATCAAGCCGGGCGAGAAGGTCGGCATCATCGGCCGCAGCGGCTCAGGCAAGAGTTCCCTGGCCAAGCTGCTGGTGGGGCTCTACCAGCCGGACTCCGGGGCCTTGCTGGTCGATGGTGTGGACATCCGCCAGATCGACGTCAGCGAACTGCGCCACAACATTGGCTACGTGCCCCAGGACATCCAACTGCTGGCCGGCACCTTGCGTGACAACCTGACCTCCGGTGCCCGTTACGTCGAAGACGAACTGGTGCTGCAAGCCTCCGAACTGGCAGGGGTGCATGAATTCGCCCGGCTGCATCCGCAAGGCTATGAACTGCAGGTCGGCGAGCGCGGGCAGAACCTCTCCGGCGGCCAGCGCCAGAACGTCGCCCTGGCCCGTGCCCTGTTGCTCAATCCACAGATCCTGCTGCTCGACGAGCCCACCAGCGCCATGGACAACACCGGTGAAGAGCGCCTGAAGCAGCGCCTGGAATCGGTGGTGCAGAACAAGACCGTGGTCCTGGTCACTCACCGGGCGTCGCTGCTGTCGCTGGTGGACCGGCTGTTGGTGGTGGACCGTGGACAGATCCTGGCCGATGGCCCGAAAGCGGTGGTGATGGAAGCGTTGAAGAAGGGGCAGATCAGTGTTGCTTAAGTCGGGATTCAAGGACGCGATCCGCCGCTATTTCAAAGGCGGCGATTCCCTCAAGGGGCAGCCGCTGCCCGAAGTCAACAAGGCCCTGATCGAGGACGCGCCTCGGGTCATTCGCCTGACCATCTGGGGCATCATCGCCTTCTTCCTGTTCCTGGTGCTGTGGGCCAACTTCGCGGTGATCGACGAAGTGACCAAGGGCGAGGGCAAGGCCATTCCGTCGTCCAAGGTGCAGAAGATCCAGAACCTGGAGGGCGGGATCGTCTCCGAGCTGTACGTCAAGGAAGGTCAGGTGGTGGAGGCCGGTGCGCCGCTGATTCGCCTGGACGACACGCGCTTCCAGTCCAACGTCGGTGAAACCGAGACCGTGCGCCTGTCCATGCTGCTGCGGGTCGAGCGCCTGAGCGCCGAGGTGGATGAGCGCGAACTGAACTTCCCCGCGGACGCGGTCAAGGACGCGCCCGGCCAGGCGGCCAGCGAAAAGTCCCTGTACCAGAGCCGTCGCCAGCAATTGCACGACGAGATTGGCGGCCTTCAGGAGCAATTGATCCAGAAGCAGCAGGAATTGCGTGAGTTCACCTCCAAGCAGGCCCAATACCGCCAGCAACTGGGCCTGCAGCGCCAGGAAATCGCCATGTCCGAGCCCCTGGTGGCCCAGGGCGCGGTGTCGCCGGTGGAAGTGCTGCGGCTCAAGCGCGCTGAAGTGGAAACCCGTGGCCAGCTGGACGCCACCACCCTGGCCATTCCCCGCGCCGAGTCGGCGATCAAGGAAGTGCAGCGCAAGATCGATGAAACCCGCGGCAAGTTCCGCAGCGAGGCCCTGACCCAGCTCAACGAGGCGCGCACCGAACTGAACAAGGCCAGCGCCACCGGCAAGGCCCTGGAAGACCGGGTCAGCCGGACCCTGGTGACCTCGCCGGTGCGCGGTATCGTCAAGCAGCTGATGGTCAACACCATTGGCGGGGTGATCCAGCCGGGCAGCGACATGGTGGAAATCGTGCCGCTGAACGACACCCTGCTGGTGGAAGCCAAGATCCGTCCCCAGGACATCGCGTTCCTGCACCCGGGGCAGGAAGCGATCGTCAAGTTCAGCGCCTATGACTACACCATCTATGGCGGCCTCAAGGCCCGTCTGGAGCAGATCGGCGCCGACACCATCACCGACGAAGACAAGAAGACCACCTACTACATGATCAAGCTGCGCACCGACCGCAGCCATCTGGGCACCGACGAGAAACCGCTGCTGATCATCCCCGGGATGGTGGCCTCGGTGGACATCATCACCGGCAAGAAAAGCATCCTCAGCTACCTGCTCAAGCCGATCATCCGCGCCCGCGCCGAAGCCCTGCACGAGCGCTGATCCGCGTAAAAGGCGACCTTGCCAGCCTTGTAGAAGCTGGCTTGCCAGCGAAGGGGCCCGTGAGAGCGCCTTCGCCAGCAAACCGGCTCCTGCAGTTCGTCTCATCGAGCCGTCGACAGCGCCGCGTCCCCAGGCATCGCGCCAGTCGAATCAACATATCGTTATTCACTAACGGTATTTAAATTCGTTTTCTTATATCTATAAAGTCAACTCCCTGCGTACCTGCCGACCAATCGGCGCGCCGCACGAAATGAACCCACACGGGATCTCCGTGAGTTTCTGATCGACGCGCGCGCCTTGGGCGCGCCTGCGCGGGAGTTTTAAGTCATGTCTGCATCAGCCAGTGCCGCCGCCGTTGCCGCACAAGCCTTCGAAATCCGTCCTTTCAACGGCGCCGTCGGCGCCGAGATCATCGGCCTGGACCTGTCCCGGCCGCTCAACGACCAGGACTTCGCCCGCATCCACCGCGCCCACCTGGATCATCACGTGGTGGTGTTCCGCGACCAGCGCATCAGCCCCGAACAACAGATCGCCTTCAGCCGCCGTTTCGGCGAGCTGCAGATCCATGTGCTCAAGCAGTTCCTGCTGGCCGGGCACCCGGAAATCCTCATCGTTTCCAACATCATCGAGAACGGCCAGTCCATCGGCCTGGGGGATGCCGGCAAGTTCTGGCACTCGGACCTGTCCTACAAGGAACTGCCGAGCCTGGGCTCGATGCTGCACGCCCAGGAACTGCCGGCCGAAGGCGGCGACACCCTGTTCGCCGACATGCACCAGGCCTGGGACAAGCTGCCCGAGGCACTGCGCAAGGCAGTGGAGGGTCGCAGTGCCGCGCATTCCTACACGGCGCGCTACAGCGAAACCAAGTTCGAGGGCAACTGGCGCCCGACCCTGACCCCGGAGCAACTGGCCCAGGTCGCCGAAGTGGTGCACCCGATTGTCCGCACCCACCCGGAAAACGGCCGCAAGGCACTGTTCGTCAGCGAAGGCTTCACCACCCGCATCATCGGCCTGCCGGAGGACGAAAGCGCCCAGGTGCTGGCCGAGCTGTACGCCCATAGCGTGCTGCCGGACAACGTCTACCGCCACCAATGGCAGCCCCATGACCTGGTGTTCTGGGACAACCGCTCGCTGATCCACCTGGCCGCCGGCTGCCCGAGTCACCTGCGCCGCAAGCTGTATCGCACCACCATCCAGGGCGACGCCCCTTACTGATCGGCCGGCTCGGCAGGAGAAACACCATGTCCTTATCCATTCCCTTCATTCCCCGCCTCGGTCAACTGGCCACGGCCATCGGCCTGGGTTTCAGCCTGCTGGCCGGCAGCCTGGTCGCCCCTACGGCGGCCCATGCCGAGGGCGAGATCCGCATCGCCGAACAGTTCGGCATCGTCTATTTGCTGCTCAACGTAGTGCGCGATCAGCACCTGATTGAAAAGCACGGCAAGCAAGAGGGCATCGACATCAAGGTCGACTGGACCCAGCTGTCCGGCGGTGCAGCGGTCAACGACGCCTTGCTGTCGGGCTCCATCGACATTGCCGGAGCCGGCGTCGGCCCGCTGTTGACCATCTGGGATCGCACCCACGGTCGGCAGAACGTCAAGGCCGTGGCCTCCCTCGGTAACTTTCCCTACTACCTGGTGAGCAACAACCCCAAGGTCAAGACCATCGCCGACTTCACCGAGAAGGACCGCATCGCGGTGCCGGCGGTGGGTGTCTCGGTGCAGTCGCGCTTCCTGCAGTACGCCGCCGCCAAGCAATGGGGCGACCAGGAATTCAATCGCCTGGATAAGTACACCATCGCCGTGCCTCACCCGGATGCCACTGCCGCGCTGATTGCCGGCGGTACCGAGCTGACCGGGCACTTCTCCAACCCGCCGTTCCAGGATCAGGCCCTGGAGAACCCCAACGTGCATGTGGTGCTCAACACCTACGACCTGCTGGGCCCGAACTCGCCGACGGTGCTGTTCGCCACCGAGAAATTCCGCAACGACAACCCGAAAACCTACAAGACCTTCGTCGAGGCCCTGGCCGAGGCGGCCGAGTTCGCCCAGAACGACAAGGGCGCGGCCGCCGACACTTACATCCGAGTGACCAAGGCCAAGATCGATCGCGCCGCGCTGCTGAAGATCATCGACAACCCGCAGTTTGAATTCAGCGTGACGCCGAAAAACACCTACCCGCTGGCGGAGTTCCTGTACCGGGTGGGCGCCATCAAGAACAAGCCGGAATCGTGGAAGGACTACTTCTTCCAGGACGCCAAACCGCTGCAAGGGAGCTGACAGCCATGAACGCCCCCTTGCCAGGCCACACGGCCAGCAATCCCACGGCCATCGCCGAAGCGCTGTTGGCGGTGGATCAAGTCAGCCTGGAATACCGCACCCCGCAGCGCGTGGTGCGGGCCACCCACCAGGTGAGTTTCGAAATTGATCCGGCTGATCGTTTTGTCCTGCTGGGGCCTTCGGGCTGCGGCAAGTCGACCCTGCTCAAGGCGGTGGCCGGATTCATCCAGCCCTGCGAGGGGGAGATTCGCCTGCAAGGCCAGCGCGTTAGCCAGCCCGGGCCGGACCGCATCGTGGTGTTTCAGGAGTTCGATCAACTGCCACCCTGGAAAACCGTGAAGCAGAACGTGATGTTTCCCCTGCTGGCGTCCAACACCCTCGGTCGTCGCGAAGCCGAGGAGCGCGCTCTGCATTACCTGGAAAAAGTCGGGCTGGCAGCTTTTGCCGATGCCTACCCGCACACGCTGTCCGGTGGCATGAAGGCCCGCGTGGCAATCGCCCGGGCCCTGGCCATGCAACCGAAGATCTTGCTGATGGACGAGCCCTTCGCTGCCCTCGACGCCCTGACCCGGCGCAAGATGCAGGAGGAGTTGCTGCTGCTCTGGGAGGAGGTGCGCTTCACCTTGCTGTTCGTCACCCACTCCATCGAGGAGGCGCTGGTGGTGGGCAATCGCATTCTTTTGCTGTCGCCCCATCCGGGGCGGGTGAGGGCGGAGGTCCACAGCCACCAGTACGACCTGCAAAGCCTTGGCGGCGTGGCTTTCCAGCAGACGGCACAGCGTATTCATCGCTTGCTGTTCGATGAAGGCCAGGGGCCTGACACCGAAACCGAACTGGATTTCGCCGATATCCGTATCGCCTATTGAGCCGTCAGGCCACCGTTCAACGAGGAACGCCCGATGAGCCAGTCATCCCCCGTGCGCGAAGAATACGAAGTTGTCCTGCAACCCTTGCTGCAAGTCCCGCTGGAGCGAGAGCTGCCCCTGGGCCAGCGTCTCTGGCAACAGGGCTGGCTGCGCAAGGGCCTGATCCTGATCCTTTTGGCGCTGCTGTGGGAGGCCGTGGCCCGCTACCAGAACAACGACCTGCTGCTGCCCAGCTTTGTGCAAACCGCCAGCGCCCTATACCAGGGCCTGCTCAGCGGCGAATTGCTGGGCAAGGTGGGCATTTCCCTGGTGGTGCTGCTCAAGGGCTACCTGATCGGCATTGTCCTGGCCTTTGCCCTGACCACCCTGGCGGTGTCGACCCAGTTCGGCCGCGACCTGCTGAGCACCCTGACCTCGATGTTCAACCCGTTGCCGGCCATTGCCCTGCTGCCCCTGGCGCTGCTGTGGTTCGGCCTGGGGCAGAACAGCCTGATCTTCGTGCTGGTGCATTCGGTGCTCTGGGCCCTGGCCTTGAACACCTACGCCGGGTTTCTCGGCGTCTCGGAAACCCTGCGCATGGCCGGGCGCAACTACGGCCTCAAGGGCCTGCGCCTGGTGCTGTTCATCCTGATCCCGGCGGCGCTGCCGTCGATCCTGGCCGGGCTGAAGATCGGCTGGGCCTTCGCCTGGCGCACCCTGATCGCCGCCGAACTGGTGTTCGGCGCCACCAGCGGCAAGGGCGGCCTGGGCTGGTACATCTTCCAGAACCGCAACGAGCTGTACACCGACAAGGTCTTTGCCGGGCTGGCGGTGGTGATCCTCATCGGCCTGCTGGTGGAAAACCTGATCTTCGACACCCTGGAGCGGATCACGGTGAAACGCTGGGGCATGCAACGCTGAGCGGCCTCGTGCGCCAGCCCCCTCGACTGTAGGAGCGGGCTTGCCAGCGAAGGCGTCCTCAAGGGCGATGCAAGGTTTGAAGGCCCATTCGCCGGCAAGCCGGCTCCTACGCGGGTAGTGGGTTTACGGGGCAGGATTGATCTCCCGCATTTTTCTGGACGGCGAGCCTGCTAGCATTGCGTGCAGATCAATCTTGATCGGCCATGAGTGCTCAGCATGCAACTTCCGGACATGAACCTTCTGGTGGCCCTCGATGCCCTGCTCGACGAGGGCAGCGTGGTCGGCGCCGCGCGGCGCATGAACCTCAGCCCGGCGGCCATGAGCCGGACCCTGACACGAATCCGCGACGCCCTCGGCGATCCGGTGCTGGTGCGCGCCGGGCGTGGCCTGGTGCCCACCCCCAAGGCGCTGGAGCTGCGCAGCCAGGTGCGTGATCTGGTGGAGCAGGCGGCGCTGCTGTTTCGCTCGGCGGATCAGGTCGACCTGTTGACGTTGCGCCGGCGCTTCAACGTGCGCGCCAACGACTTTTTCATCGGCGTCTACGGCGGGCGCCTGATCGACACGCTGGAGCGTCAGGCACCGTTGTGCGAGCTGCGCTTCGTGCCCGAAGGCGACGGCGACGATGAGGCCCTGCGGGAAGGGCGGATCGATCTGCGAATCAGCAACACCCGGCCGCTGACCCCGGAAGTGAAGGTGCAGAACCTGTTCACCACCGCCTTTGTCGGCCTGGTGCGGGAAGATCATCCGTTGCTCGACGAAGAGATCACCGCCGAGCGCTTTGCCGCGTTCCCCCATATCAGCATGTCGCGCCGCGGCATTGCCCGCGGACCGATCGACGCGGCCCTGGCGGAGCAGGGTCTTGAGCGCCGGGTGTCGCTGATTGCCCCGAGCTTTCATGCGGCCATGTTCATGCTGCCGGATTCGGACCTGATCCTGCCGGTGCCCCAGGAAACCCTGCTCAGTGTCTCGCGCCTGGGCTTGCGCCTGCGCTCGTTCGTGCTGCCGATTTCTCTGCCGACCCTGGTCCTGACCCAGGCCTGGCACCCGCGCTACGACAAGGACCCGGCGCACAAATGGTTCCGTGAAACCCTGCGCAGTTCCTGCCAGGCCACCTGGCAGGAAGCCCAGCCTGCCACCTTGTAGGCGCCGGCTTGCCGGCGAAGCGATCTTGAGGGCCCCTTCGCTGGCAAGCCAGCTCCTACGGTCAATAGGGTTAATTGTTGCGTTTGACGCACTTATAAACTGTCGATAAGTCAGTTTTCGTCAGCATTGGCTGTTCATAAACTGCTCTGGTTTTCTTGTCTGGAGCAGTATTTCCATGAGTTCCCTCGCTGTCGCTGCGCCTGCTTCGGTTGAAGCCGCCAGTAAGCCGGCAGCCATTGCGCCGCCGGTGTTCGGGCCGCGGATCATCATCGGCCTGGTAGGTGTGCTACTGGCGGTGCTGGTCAGCGGTCTCAACGAGATGGTGACCAAGATCGCCCTGGCGGATATTCGCGGTGCACTGTTCATCGGCTTCGACGAAGGCACTTGGCTGGTGGCCTGTTACACCGCCACTTCGGTGGCGGCCATGGCCTTCGCGCCCTGGTGTTCGGTGACCTTTTCCCTGCGCCGTTTCACCCTGTGTGCCATTGCGCTGTTCACCCTGCTGGGGGTGCTGTGCCCCGTCGCCCCCAACTACCAGAGCCTGTTGCTGTTGCGCACCCTGCAAGGCCTGGCCGGGGGCGCGCTGCCGCCGATGCTGATGACCGTGGCCCTGCGCTTCCTGCCGGCCAACGTCAAGCTCTACGGCCTGGCCGGCTACGCCCTGACCGCCACCTTCGGCCCCAGCCTGGGCACGCCCCTGGCGGCACTCTGGACCGAGTACGTGGGGTGGCAGTGGGCCTTCTGGCAGGTGGTGGCGCCCTGCCTGCTGGCCATGGCGGCGGTGGCCTACGGCCTGCCTCAGGATCCGCTTCGCCTGGAGCGTTTCAAACAGTTCAACTGGCGGGGCCTGCTGCTGGGCTTCCCGGCGATCTGCATGCTGGTGATCGGCATTCTTCAGGGCAATCGCCTGGACTGGTTCCACTCGCCGCTGATCAGTGTGCTGCTGGTCGGTGGGTTGGTGTTGCTGGTGCTGTTCATGATCAACGAATGGTCGCAGCCGATCCCGTTCTTCAAGCTGCAGATGCTCGGCATCCGCAACCTGTCCTTCGCCTTGCTGACCCTGGCCGGGGTGCTGGTGGTGCTGACCGCGGTGATCATCATCCCCTCGGCCTACCTGACCCAGGTCCAGGGCTATCGCCCGTTGCAGACGGCGCCGGTGATGCTGGTGATGGCCCTGCCGCAACTGCTGGCCCTGCCCCTGGTGGCGGCCCTGTGCAACTTGCGCTGGGTGGATTGCCGCTGGGTGCTGGGGATCGGCCTGGGCATGCTGGTGCTGTCCTGCCTGGGCGGCACGCACCTGACCGCGGCCTGGATTCGTGACGACTTCTATGTGCTGCAACTGCTGCAGATCTTCGGCCAGCCCATGGCGGTGCTGCCGTTGCTGATGCTTTCCACCGGCAGCATCACCCCGCTGGAAGGTCCCTTTGCCTCGGCCTGGTTCAACACCGTGAAAGGCCTGGCGGCGGTGATCGCTACCGGGGTGCTGGATGTGCTGACCACCCACCGCCTGCATTTTCACTCGACGATGCTGGTGGACAGCCTGGGCAACTCGCCCCTGGTGGACGACCGGCTGGCCGGGCTGGCCCAGCGCCTGCACCAGCAAGCCGTGGTGCTGACGTCCGCCGATCTCTATTTCTGCATGGCGGGAGTAGCCGCTGCGCTGATCCTGCTGATTTTCTGGATGCCGACGCGGATCTATCCACCGCGGGCAGCCACTTGAACGAGAAGGTTTTTATGACACTCCAGAGCAAAGACAAAATCGCCATCGCCGTGGTGACGGTGGCCGCCCTCGGCGCGCTGGCCTATGTGGCCGCGCCGGGCCTGTTTGGCCGCTCCAGCGCGCAGAGCACCAACGATGCCTTCATCGCCGCCGACTACACCCTGGTGGCACCACGGGTGGCCGGGTTCATCAAGGAGGTGCTGGTGGAGGACAACCAGCAGGTCAAGGCCGGGCAACTGCTGGCGCTGATCGATGACCGCGACCTGCGGGCCGCGGCCCAGGCAGCGGATGCCGAAACCCTGGTGGCCAAGGCCCAGTTGCAGAACGCCCGAGCGACCCTGGATCGGCAGAGCTCGGTGATTGCCCAGGCCCAGGCGGCCTTGAGCGCGGCCCAGGCCGAGCGCGCCTTTGCCGAGCATGAGCTGAACCGCTACAACCACCTGGCCGGGGTCGGCGCCGGCACGGTGCAGAACGCCCAGCAAGCCAAGACCCGCATCGACCAGGCCAGTGCCCGCTTGGCCACCGCCACCGCGGCACTGGCGGCCGAGCGCAAGCAGGTGGAGATCCTCACCGCCCAGCGCGACGCCGCCGAAGGTGGCCTGAAACGGGCCCAGGCGGCCCTGGAAATGGCCAGCTACGAGCTGTCCTACACACGTATCGTGGCACCGGTGGACGGCATGGTCGGCGAGCGCGCGGTACGGGTCGGCGCCTATGTCACTCCGGGCAGCAAGATCCTCGCCGTGGTGCCCTTGCAGCAGGCCTATGTGCTGGCCAACTTCCAGGAAACCCAGCTCACCGCCATGCATCCCGGGCAAACGGTGGAGGTGCGGGTCGACAGCCTGGGTGACGAGACCCTGCGCGGCCGGATCGAGAGCCTGGCACCGGCCACCGGTGTGACCTTCGCCGCGGTGAAACCGGACAACGCCACCGGCAACTTCACCAAGGTGGTGCAGCGCATTCCGGTGAAGATTGTCCTGGAGCCTAACCAGCCCATGGCCGAGCGCCTGCGGGTCGGCATGTCGGTGGAGGCCAGCGTGGACACCCGCAGCTCGGCCACCAGCGCCCGCGAGGTGACTCAGCGATGAGTAGCCTACGCCGCAAGCACAGACGCTCTGCGTGGCGAGGGAGCTTGCTCCCGCTGAGGTGCGCAGCAACCCCGGAACCCTCCGACACCCTTGTCCCCGCCACTGGCGAAGGCGGTTTTGCGAGTGCTGCGCACTCGAGCGGGAGCAATCTCTCTCGCCACGGGGGCCGTGCATTGCTGACATTCAGTGCGCTGGCACTGGCCGCCTGCAACGTCGGCCCGGATTTCCAGCGGCCCCAGGCGACCCAGGTCCAGGCCTGGTCGGTGCCTGCGCCAGGCGCCGCCAGCCGGGCGGTGGACAGCCCCATGCAGGAGCGCTGGTGGGAAGTGTTCAACGACCCGCAACTCTCGGCCCTGAGTCGTCGGGCCCTGAGCGACAACCTCGACCTGCAACTGGCCAGCAGCCGTTTGCAGCAGAGCCGGGCGGCGCGTCAGGTGATCAGCGCCGAGCGCTACCCGAGCACCTCGGCCAATGGCGGCTACGCACGCAAACGCAACAGCGCCGAAGGCCTGAACGACCCGTCGGGGAACAACGGCAAGTCGGCGTTCAATCTCTGGGAAGCGGGTTTCTCCGCGGCCTGGGAGCTGGATGTGTGGGGCCGGGTACGGCGTGAAACCGAGGCTGCCGACGCGACCCTGGAGGTGGCGGAAAACGATCGCCGTGGGGTGCTGCTGTCGGTGCTGGCGGAAACCGCCCAGGACTACATCCAATTGCGGGGCGTACAGAACATCCTGGCAGTCACCGAGCAGAACCTGGAGGTCGCCCGACACAGCCTGAAGCTCTCGCAATTGCGTCTGGCCGACGGCGTGGCCACCGACCTCGACGTCGCCGAGGCCGCCGCCCAGGTGGCCACCATCGAGGCGCAACGGCCTTCGCTGCAACAGCGCCAGGCGCAGTTGATCAATGCCCTGAGCCTCCTGCTGGGGGAGCCGCCCCAGGCCCTGCATCAGCAGCTGGCCAGTGCCGCTCCCGTGCCGCAACCGCCGTCTCGTGTGGCGATCGGCCTGCCTTCGCAACTGGCCGAGCGGCGCCCGGATATCCGTCAGGCCGAGGCCCGGCTGCACGCGGCCACGGCCAGCATCGGCGTGGCCAAGGGCGACTTCTATCCGCGCATTACCCTGTCCGGCAACGTCGGCTCCCAGGCCCTGCAATTGGCGGATTTCGGCACCTGGGGCTCGCGCCAGTTCGGCATCGGCCCGCAGTTCAGCCTGCCGCTGTTCGACGGTGGTCGCCTGCGGGGCATGCTCCAGCTGCGCGAGGCCCAGCAGCAGGAAGCGGCCCTGGCTTACCAGCAGACCGTGCTGCGGGCCTGGCATGAAATCGACGATCAGCTGACCCGTTACAACGCCAGTCAGTTGCGGCGCGACAGCCTGGCCGAGGCGGTGCGGCAGAACCAGATCGCTTTGCGTACCGCGCAGCAGCAGTACGTCGAGGGTGTAGTGGATTTCGTCAACGTTCTGACCGTGCAGGGCGCCTTGCTGGCCACCCAGGAGCAGTGGGTGGAAAGCTCCGCCGCGGTGTCCCTGGCCATGGTCGGGCTGTACAAGGCGCTGGGCGGTGGCTGGGAGTCGGTGTACCCGTTGCAGGTCGCCAGCCAGCGGCATTGAAAGGCGTTTTGCCTGGATTGAGAAAAAAGTGTAATGATAATTGCTCTCAATCATGTGTGCAGTTTGATTCATGCCAGCCACCACTGACGGCAACACCCAGCTCCATCGTCTGTATCAGGATCACCACGGCTGGTTGCAGGGCTGGCTGCGCAAGCGCCTGGGCGATCGCGAGCATGCGGCGGATGTGGCGCAGGACACCTTTCTGCGCCTGTTGCTGTCGGGGCGCTTTCCCGGGCAGCAGGAAAGCCGCAGTTACCTGGCGCAGATCGCGCGCAATCTGGTGATCGACCAGTGGCGCCGGGCACGCATCGAGCGCGCCTACCTGGACAGCATCGCCCACCTGCCGGAGCCGCAGACCCCTTCCCTGGAAAGCCGCGCGCTGATCCTGGAAACCCTGATGCAGATCGACACCATGCTCGATCGCATGCCGGACAAGGTGCGCCAGGCCTTTGTCATGTCGCAGTTCGAAGGCTTGGGTTATGCGCAGATCGCCGAGCGCCTGGAGGTGTCCGTCAGTTCGGTGCAGAAGTACATGACCCGCGCGATCCAGGCCTGCTATCAGGTGCTTTACGCAGAATGAAACCCCATCAGGCCCCCATTGCCCCCAGCGTCGTCGAGCAGGCCAGCGAGTGGCTGATGTTGCATTGGGGCGGCGAACTGAGCCCGCAGCAGCGCGCGGCCTTCGAGGCCTGGCAACAGGCCGATCCCGAGCACCTGCGGGCCTGGCAACGCTTGCAGCACCTGCAACAGACCTTGCAAGGCGTACCGGAGCAGGGCGCCCATGTGCTGCTGGCCAAGGCCCCGGACCTGCAGCGCCGGGCGGCGTTGAAGCTGCTCGGCTTGTTGCTGGTGGCCGGTGGCAGTGGCTATCTGCTGCAAGGCAGCCAGCCCTGGCGCGCGACTTTTGCCGGGGAGCGCAGCGCCACCGGGCAGGTACGTCATCTGACCCTGAGCGACGGCAGTCGCCTGGACCTCAACAGTGCCAGCGCCGTCGATGTGCTGTTCACCGCCAGCGAACGGCGGATTCGCCTGATCCAGGGCGAGATCCTGCTGACCAGCGGGCATGACTCGTCGCGGCCGCTGATCGTTGAAACCGCTGCCGGCGACATCCAGGCCCTGGGTACGCGCTTTGCCGTGCGCGAGCTGGAGGGTGGCACCCGGGTCGATCTTTACCAGGGCGCGTTGCGCGTCAGCCCGCGGCAGGCCCAGGCCCTGCACCTCAATGCCGGCGAGCGCCTGTGGTTCAGCGCTGATCGGGTTGCCCCCCGGCAAGTGGCCGAGGTCAATGCCAGCAGCTGGAGCGAGGGCCGGCTGATTGCCGAGCGCCAGCCCCTGGGGCAGTTCATCTCCGAGCTGGCGCGCTATCGACCAGGGGTGCTGCGCTGCGACGAGCAGGTGGCGTGCCTGTTGCTCACCGGCGTCTTTCCCCTGGCGGACAGCGACGCGGTGCTCGCGGCCCTGGAGCATGCGTTGCCGGTGCGGGCGCACGCGGTGACGCGCTACTGGGTGACCCTCAAGCCACGCGAGTAAATAAAAATCTGCCGGGCCGTTGTCGGTTCTGCCGAGCTGTTCGGGATACTCCATGAAAGCCGATCAAGACGCATTCTCATGGGGAGTTCAGGAATGCCTTACCCGACCACAGCATCCATTTTGACCCTGGGCACCTCCGCCCGCCGCCACGCCCTTGTCGCGCTGCTGGCCATGGCTCCGGTGTGCCCGGGCATTGCCCAGGCCGCCGGCGACAGCCACCACCAGGCACGGGACTACCAGATTGCCGCCGGCAGTCTGGACCAGGTCCTGAACCGTTTTGCCGGTGCCGCGGGGATTCTCCTGTCGGTGGATGCGAGCCTGACCGCCGGCAAGCACAGCGCCGGCCTGCAGGGACGCTACGAAGTGGCGCAGGGCCTGCAGACCCTGCTCGCCGGCAGTGGCCTGCAGGCGGTGCAAAGGGGGGGCAGCTGGGGCCTGCAACCTCTGCCCCAGGACGGCGCCCTGCAACTGGCACCGACCCGGATCGGCGTCACCCAAGTTGATGAGCATGCCTGGGGCGCGGTGCCGGGAATCGTCGCCAAGCGCAGCGCCACCGGGAGCAAGACCGACTCGGCGCTGGTGGAGATTCCGCAGACCATCAACGTGATCGGCGCCAAGGAAATCAAGGCCCGTGGCGCCCAGAGCGTGACCGAGGCGCTGCTCTATACCCCGGGCATGACAGGCGGCGGTTTTTCCGATCGGGTGAAGATTTTCGACGAGCCCACCTCCCGGGGGTTTTCCCCGACGCCGATGTACCTCGATGGCCTGCATCTGCCCTACGGCGGCGGCAGCACTGGCGGTGCCCTGCAGATCGAGCCCTATGCCCTGGAGCGCATCGAAGTGCTCAAGGGCCCGGCCTCGGTGCTCTATGGGCAGAACCAGCCGGGCGGGATCGTCAACATGGTCAGCAAGCGGCCCACCGAAACCCCTTTGCATCAGCTGGTGCTGGAAGCCGGCAGCTATGACCACAAGAGCATCGCCCTGGACCTGGGCGGGCCGCTGGATGAGCAGGGGCAGTTCCTCTATCGCCTGACCGGGCTGGCCAGCGACAGCCAGGACGCCATCGACTACGTCCAGCGTCAGCGCCAGTTCATCGCCCCGAGCCTGACCTGGCGGCCCGATGACGACACCCAACTGACACTGTTCGCCCAGTTCCAGAAAGACAACGACGTACCCGAGGCCCAGGGCCTGCCCAGCGTGGGCACGGTGTTCGCCAACCCTAATGGCAAGATCGACCGCGACCTGTTCCTCGGCGAGCCCGGGGTCAATGCCTACGACCGCGACCAGTTCGTCCTCGGCTACGAGTTGTCCCATCGCTTGAACGATGTCTGGACCCTGAAGCAGAACGCCCGCTACGCCGATGTCGATGACCGCTACCGCGCGCCGCTGCACGGCTACAAGTTCGTCAGCAATCCCAAGACC
Organism: Pseudomonas sp. BC42; assembly: GCF_021560055.1. Classification (NCBI taxonomy): domain Bacteria; kingdom Pseudomonadati; phylum Pseudomonadota; class Gammaproteobacteria; order Pseudomonadales; family Pseudomonadaceae; genus Pseudomonas; species Pseudomonas sp. BC42. The sequence continues at coordinate 6,675,373 of NZ_CP091067.1, read as the reverse complement.
GGGCTCGACGACCAGCGCTACATGAGCCGCTACGGGGTCGACTGGAAGCAGCACAACAAGGTCTACGGCGTGGACAGCATCGCCCAGGCCGAATTCGACACCGGGCCGTTCAGCCATACCCTGCTGGTGGGGCTGGACTACTACCACTTCAATTCAAAATTCGACGGCAAGTACGACTTCAACCCGCCGATCCTCGACATGTTCACCCCGACTTACGGTCAGTCGCTGAATTTCGGCAACCCCTACCAGTGGGACAACACCGTCATCCAGACCGGCCTGTACGTGCAGGACCAGATCAAGTACGAGCAGTGGGTACTGGTGCTCGGCGGTCGCAACGACTGGGCGGAAACCGATAACAAGACGCCGCTCAATGGGGGGCATACCAACGCCAAGAGCCAGTCCTTCACTGGGCGCGGCGGGCTGGTGTACCTGTTCGACAACGGGCTGGCGCCCTTTGTCAGCTATTCGGAATCCTTCCTGCCCTTGAGTGGCACCAGTCTCGGCGGCAGCGCTTTCAAGCCATCCACGGGCAAGCAGTACGAAGTCGGGGTGAAGTTCCAGCCACCGGGCCAGGAGAGTTTCGTCCAGGTGTCGGCCTACCAGCTGGACCAGGAGAATATCCTGACCCCCGACCTGACCAGTCCCGCGCACAGCGTCCAGAGCGGCGCGGTGCGCTCCCGGGGGATTGAGCTGGAAGCCAAGGCCAGCCTGGGTGAATCGCTGGACGTGATTGCCTCGGCGTCGCGCAACGACATCAAGTACACCAAGGACAACGACGGGCGCGAAGGGCGTCACCCTGCCGGCATGCCGCCGCTGACCGCCTCGCTGTGGCTCAACTACACGATCCTTGGCGACACGCCGCTGGCGGGCCTGGGCGCAGGCGTCGGCACCCGCTACGTCAAGGGCAGTTATGGCACCGATTACGACGGCGCCTTCCAGATCCCGTCCTACACCGTGTACGACGCCAGCCTGAGCTACGACCTGGAAAAATCACCGCTGCAATGGAAGGGCGTGAAGCTGGCGCTGAACGTGAAGAACCTCACCGACAAGACCTACGTCGCCAACTGCACCAGCATCTGGGACTGCTACTACGGTGAGGGGCGGACCCTGGTGTCGAGCTTGACCTATGACTGGTAAGCCCGTTGTCGTCGGGGCTCACCAATAGTCCGGTTTGATTGCGGGCGCCTTGCGGGTCGCGACTCGTTCGGGGAACTGGTGTTTTTGCAGTTCCTCGGCGGTGACGACCCGGCGCATCCAGTGGGCCTGCGCTTTCAGGGAGCCGGGTTGCGGACGCGGGTACTGTGGCCGGTGAGGCAGGATCACGCCAAGGGTCACGTCCGGAAAGTCTTCGCGAATGGCCCGCAGCGCCGGTGTCATGTCGGTATCCCCCGAGACCAGTACCAGTTGCTCGATGCGCTCGCCTGGAGGATGCAGAAGCTGTCGGGCCGCGAGGCGATACATGCTGATTGCCAGGTGGACATCGGTTTCCTTTTCCTCGAGTTTCCAGATGTCCACCGTGTCTTGGCGCGAAGCTCCCACGGCTTTATCGATGAAGCGCGGGGCTTTGGCCGGTTCAAGCTGGTGGCGACCCAGGTGCACATTGACCTGACGCGCTTTCAAGGCCCGCAAGTAGGTGTCTTGTGCTTCCTTGGAGGCTCGGCCGCGGGTGGCCAGCCGGGGTTTGACCGAAGAGGTGAAGTAGTCCACCGAGACCAGTCGGCTGGCGGGGTTCTCGATCTGCACGATATGGGTCAGCAACCCGGGCAGGTCGAGCCACTTGAATGGGGTGTCAGCCAGCAACCCGTAGAACAGGTTGTAGCCGTCGACAAAGAAAGCCGTGCGCACTATTCCATTCCCTGGAAACGAAAAAACCGGCCTGGGCCGGTTTTTTCACCCCAACGGCCAGCGAACTTAATCTCTGCGTACGGGGTTGAGTTGTGAGGTCGAGCCTAGTGCCTGTACTCGTGGGGGTCAATCCTTGTCCGACGAGCGAGGAATGGCAAATGGCTGCCTGGTGCATCAACTCCGCAGGGACCGTTTTGCCCCAGCAGGCTCCGAGGATCAAGGGTATCGACGGGTATTACTGTGAGCACTTATTGCGCCGGACTCAGGGCTCAGGCTGAGGATTCTGCAAGAACACCACATAGCCCCTGAACCAGGGGCTGTCGCGCAGGGCCTGGGGTTCCTGCCAGTCGCCGCCCTGGATCAGGCCGACCTTGTAGGGTAGGCCCATGCGGTCCAGGCGCGGCAGGTAGCTGGCGTAGTTGGGGATGCTGCGGCGGCCCTGGTAGGTCTGCACCACCACTTCGTCCACCACGCCCTTGAGCTGGCCGATGGCTTGCGGGTCGGCGTTGCTGCCCCAGTCCATCAGGCCGGTGATGCTCAGGCGGTAGTGCGCGGGCAGGCGCTGGCGCAGGTCACGGAGGAAATTACCGTAGCGTTCGAGGTCGCGGGTGCTGCTGTCAAAGTCGATCTGGATGCCCACCACCGGGCTGCCCGTGGCCTGCCAGCGCTGCAACTGGCCGAACAGCTGGCGATACACCGGTTCGCTCCAGGCCAGGGTGTGGGCGCGGTATACCACCCACACCTGTTCCTGGGGCAGGCGCGACACCGGCAGGCCTTGGGCGATGAGCTGGACGCCGCTGGCCGGATGGCGCCGCGAGCGGCTGATCTGGCCCTGGAGGATGTACAGGGTCTTGGCCCGGGCCAGCACTGGCTGGGTCTTGACCCCGCTCCACAGCCAGAAGGCGTCGTGGTCGGCGGCCTGCACTGGCGCCGCGCCGGCCGCCGGGGTGGCCCACCACAGCCAGAGCGGCAGCAGGCCGTAACCCAGGGACTTCATTCTCACCAGTAGTAGCGCAATGACTGGCTCCATTGGGTATCCCCCAGCTTGGTCTTCAACTGACGGAACCAGGCCTTGCGCACGGCCGGTTCGACGCCGGCGCCGCCACAGTTGTTGTGGCCCGAGGAGGCGTAGCAGTTGATGGCCCGGTACAAGGCGTAGGCCCGGTCGTCACGGCTGGCCTTGGGGTTGTTGATCACCACCTGATAGCCGTCGAGCCGCGAGAACGGCTTGCCCGGGAACGCATCCGGGGTGCCGCCCAGGTTCTGGGCCGGTGGCGGGGTGTCCAGGGGCATGCGGTCGAAGCCGCTGAAGCGCATGAACTCGCCGAGGCAGATCAGCCCGGCCGGAGCCTTGGGATCACGCTGCAGGAGGGCGGCCGTCTCCACCAGGCTCGGGCACCGGTAGTCGGGGGTTTGCGCTTCGGGCTGTGCGCCATTCCAGTGGAAATCCTGCAATGGCGTGGTACTGAGGTAGATGTAGCCCAGGCTGGCGGGAAGACTGGCGTCGGGCAGGGTGGGCGGCAGTTGCTCGTAGTCCTGGCCGAAGGCCGCGTACTGGCCGCGGGTCAGGTCCTTGTACAGCAGGATAAAGCGCGCGGCGTTGCGCTCTTCTGCCGAGTCGGCCTTCTGCGCCTGTTGGCGCAGCAGTTTGGGCGAGGCCACCTGGCGCAGGAGAATGGCGCGCACCTGGGCGGTCTTGATCGGCGAGTCGGCGGCGAACACCTTGTCCAGTTGGCCGCTGCGCTCGTAGGTGTAGGCCAGGGCCAGTTCCAGCTGTTCGCGTTGCAGCGGTTGCTGGGCCAGGGGCAGCAATTGCAGCCACAGCGCCTCGGCGCCTTTCCAGTCCTGTTGGGCCTGCATTGCCAGGCCACGCAGGGTCTGCTGGCTGAAGCTCAGGTAGTCCAGGTGCGCTGGCAACTGGCTGGGCAGTTGCTTGAGCGCCGTGGCCGGTTGCTGCTCGACATACAGGCTGAAGGCGGCCTGCAGATAATCGAACAGTGCCGGTTGCCCTTCGAACAGGGCTTTTTGCTGTTGCAGGGTGTCGCGGGTCAATGCCGCCGGCGTGGCGCCGCGCATGTGCATCAGGTCCTTGACCGCCAGCAGCAGCGGGGCCTTGAAGTTGTCTTCGGGCAGGCTCAGCAGTTTGTAGTCGACTTCTTCCACCAGGTCGTCCAGACGCATGTTGCGCGGGGTGCCCGGCGCCTGGGTCAGTTGCCAGGCGTAGTCGTCGGCCAGGGCCGGGGTGTCGCCCGTCAGCCAGTGCACACGCCGGATCAGGCCTTTGGCGGACACGGCGTAACGGCCCTGTGGATAAGCCTTCAGGTAGGCCTCGAAACCGGCGCCGGCCTGTTGCAGGACGGCTTTGTCCACATGCTCCAGATTGACCATGCTCCATTCATCGAAGGCGTTCTGCTGGGCCAGGTTGAGGGTGGTGCGCGGGCTCATGTAGGCCGCGGTTTCGGCCAGCCAGGGCTGGGGATTGTCCTTGAGCGCGGCAAAACCGTTGCCGGCTTCGCTGAAGCGGCCGCTGTAGAAGTCGGCGGCGGCCTGCAGGTAGCTGGCGAACGCCTTGGCCGCCGCCGAGTTCAGGTTGCCTGGCAGCAGCTTGCTCATTTCGCTGGCGTTCCAGCTGCAGCTGGCCAGCAGTTGCACCCGGGCTTCGGCCAGGGCCTGGCGTTCTTCCGGGCTCAGTGGCGCCTGGTTGAGCTGCTCGACAAAGGCCAGGGCGCTGGCGTCCGAGTTGCTGCGGCAGCGGCTGCCTTCTCCGGAGAGAAAGCCGTCCCCGGCGGTTTCCTTGCTGTCGCGACGCAGGCCCACGGCCTCCAGCAGGCTGTCGAGCTGCTCGGTGGCGGGCGAGGGGCCGGGCTTGGGTGGGTTGCCCGTGTCGGGGTCGAGTTCAGGGGCCGCCGGGTACAGGCGATAGTGCATGAAGGGTACGGGACCGTAGCCCATGCCCAGTTCATCCTGGGCCAAGGCCCTGGGAGTCAGAGGCAGACTGCCCTGGTCGGCCAGCAGCAGCCGCAGGTTGACCCGGCTGTCGTTGCCCGGGCTGAGAAAGGGCAGATTGCTGCAACCGTCCAGTTGGTTGGCGTACAGCTTCCAGGTCGGTGAGCAGGTGTCATCCGAACTGGCCTGGGCCTGGCCGGCGCAGAGCGCCGCGAGGGCCAGGGTCAATGACGAGAGCAGAAGCTTGCGCATGAATTGTCCTTAATTCAGAAAAGCCGGGAGGGCAGGTTCCGAGTGTGGCGAAAATCATACAGAAGGCGCCGGCTGGCACCTACGTTGCTGGTTAGAAAATCTGCCGTTCTGTGACGCGACTTTGCTGTCCTCCGGTCTATGTTCATCCATTGCCGGGGAGGGCCGGGCCTGACCCCGGAGCGCGGTGCCCGAGGGCAATCGTCAGGAGTCGCACAAGACATTCGATGAGCGGCTTTTTGCCCGCGTGTCTGAGCTTTGCGGTTTTCCAGGCAAAGGACGATGCTGTCGGGGTTTTAGCGACCAGATCATGCGAATTTATGGGGAGCAAGGAATGGATTTTCGCAGAGCGCCGGAGTTGATCGGGCGTTTGCAAGAGCAGGCCGTCGTGCCTCAGGAGCAGGGCGTGCAACGGCTGATGCGCCGGGTGCTTGAGTACTGGTTGCTGCCGGTATTGCTGCTGGCGGCGGCCGTTCGCTTTTATGACCTGACCGCGGCGGCCATCTGGGGCGATGAAGGCTCCAGCCTGGTGCTCAGTCAGTATTCGCTGAGCGATATCTGGGTGCATGCGGCCCGCGACGTGCATCCCCCGCTGTATTTCATGCTGTTGCGCGGCTGGATCGAACTGTTTGGCGACGGGATCTTTTCCATTCGCACCTTCAGCGCGCTGCCGGGGATCGTCACCGTAGGGCTGGGCGTCTGGCTGGTGGCGCTCCTGGCGACCCGCCGCGCGGCGATTCTCGCCGGTGTGCTGCTGGCGCTGCTGCCCACGGCCGTGCGCTACAGCCAGGAAGTGCGCATGTATGCGCTGCTGGGCCTGTTGCTGTTGGGGGCGACCCTGGCCCTGGTGTACTGGCTGCGCCAACCCTCGCGCCGGGGCTATCTGGTCAGCTACGCGTTGCTGATGACCCTGGCCTTCTACACCCATTACTTCACGGCCTTCTGCGTGCTGGCGCACTGGCTGTACCTGGCGCTGTCGGGCGTGCGCGGCGAGGGCGACAGGCGTCTGATCGTCCGGCCGGCCTGGTGGCTGGCGAATGCGGCGATCGTGCTGCTGTACCTGCCCTGGGTGCCGGAGTTGCTGGACCTGCTGCGGCATATGGACGAATTGAAGGCCAACGGCGATGTCGGCTGGGAACCTCCGGTGACGTGGACGTCGCTGCCGGCGATGGTCTGGCAATTGCTGATCCAGGACGAGGGCGACAACCTGCCCGGGGCGCTGTTCGTGGGCATGCCGCTGCTGTTGCTGGCGCTCTGCAGCGTGCCGGCCTGGCGTAAGTGGGCGCCGGTACGCTTTGGCGGGCTGCTGGCGAGTTTCACCCTGCTGCCGTTGTTGCTGGTGTTTGCGGTGTCGTTCGCCTCCCCGGTGTTTATCGAGCGCTACCTCACTGCCTATGCCCTGGGGGTGCCGATGATCATCGCGGTACTCGTCGATCGCTGGCTGAAATCGGCCCGGCTGGTGGCGCTGGCGCTGTTGGTGGGGTTTGTCGGGCTGGAAGCGGTAGGGCTGAAAAACAACATCGATGTCGACGCCAACGACCAGGTCAGCGTGATGGTCGACTACGTCAACCGGCACTACGTGGCCGGTGACCGCATCGTGATCAGCGACATGCTTTGGTACCTGAGCTACCTCTACTACAACCGCACCGATGCCCAGCCGATGCTCTATACGCCGCCGCTGCCGGGAGGCGCCTCCAGCAGGCCGAACGCCTACGGCTTTGGCACCCTGATCGACCAGCCGGACCAGGTCTACCTGGACCAGTTGAGCCGTTTGCCGGTGGGCAGCGGGCGCTATTGGCTGGTGGGGTCGGACGATCCGGCCGAAGAGTTCGCGCCGTTGCCGCCGGGGTGGCGCAAAGTCAGTCAGTTCGCCGCGGGCGGTACCCGGGCGCGGCTGTTTGTCCTCTGTGGCCCGGCAACGGGTGTGCCCTGCACCGGGCAATGAGCGCGCAGGGTGCCGTTCGGAAGTTCGGGGCATTGAGTTGCGCCGTGCGACCTAGACTTGCATCAGGAGTCACAGTCCTGTCCCCGTTCGCGGGGCACCGAGGTGCATCATGCGTATGGCAAGAACCGTGCAGCGCAGCCTGGAACAGGCCGCTTGCGAGTTTGATCTGGTGACCCATCCCCATTCCGCCAGCAGCCTGGAAACGGCGCGGGTGGCGGGGGTGCCGGCGGAGCGGGTGGCCAAGTCGGTGATTCTCGACGATCACCACGGCCACTACCTGATGGCGGTGTTGCCGGCCAGCCGTCACCTGGACCTCGGCAAGGTGCGCAGCAGCGGCGAATGGCAGATCACCCGGGAAAGCACCCTGGCCCATCTGTTCAACGATTGCGAGCGCGGCGCGGTGCCGGCCCTGGGCGAGTCCTATGGGCTGGACGTGGTGATCGACCCGCTGCTGACCCGGCAGAAAGACATCTATCTGGAAGCCGGCAACCACCACAATCTGGTGCACATGAGCATGGCCCAGTACCTGAAGCTGGTGCCCCACGCTGAAGTCTGCGAAGTCTCGCACTGATCAGGAGCCTGACCATGGAAGCACCGACCCACAACCTGCAGGCGCTGTTCAAGCAGTTGGGGCTGGCCGATGACCCGGAGAGTATTGATCGTTTCATCGCCACTCATTCGCCGCTGAAGCCGGAGTTGCACCTGGCGGACGCGTTCTTCTGGAGCAAGAGCCAGGCGGACTTTCTGCGCACGGAAGTGCTCGATGATGCGGACTGGGCGGAGGTGGTGGATCAGTTGGATGTGTTGTTGAGGAAGGGGCGCGGGGGTTAGGTCGGTGGCGGCCATTGGCGAGCGGTGTGAACCAGGGCCAGGATCCAGGCTCGGTCCTGGCTTATCTGATAGACCAGGCGATAGCTCGGGTGGGGGATCAGTTCGCGGGTTCCGGCCACCAGCCCTGCTGAGCCGATCTGCGGGTTGAGGATCAGATGGTTGACGCATTCGCTGAAGCGCCTGTCCATTTCAACCGCAGCCCTCGGGTTGAGCGCATGCAGGTAATCCCAGATATCCATGCGGTCCTGTAGGGCTTCTGGAACCCAGACAACCTTCATTCCAGCCTCGATGCCCGAGCGCGTCTGGTTGCGAACTCTGCCTCGACCTCTTCATGGCTGTGCCCGCGTTGAGCGTCTAAGGAGGCTCGAGCCAGTTGGACTTTCTGTTGCAGGAACGCCTCGTATTCCCGGGATTCGTGCTGTTTCTGCACAAATTCGCGCATCAACTCACGCACGATCTGTGAGGCCGGGCGATGTGCGGCCAGTGCCTCCGCCATAAACTGATCCCGCAATTCAGTTTCCAGTTTCATCGTAAAGATGGCGTGCTTGGGCATGAGCGTTCTCCTCAAAAAGTACTGAAAAAGTATATACCTTTTCAGTACTTTTCCTGTTTTGAAGGTGCTGGATCCAGGGCTTGATCGAGGTATTTGTTACAAAACTTGACTGGATTTATTCGTCGATGCCATATTGATAGTTAGCAAACTAACAGTGTGCGAACAGTCTTGTGCCCAACTCCCTTGAATCACTCCACATGAACATCAGCAGTGGCATGGTGGTCGCGTCCCGGCATTGGCGGCGGATCTGCCAGAGCACCCTGGTCAATTTCGGCATTTCCGAAGCCTGTGCGGTGCCCCTGCTGATGATCGGGCGCCTCGGCGAGGGCGTGCGCCAAGTCACCGTGGCCCAGGCCGCAGGGATGGAAAGCCCATCGCTGGTGCGCCTGTTGGATCAACTGTGCAGCGCCGGCTACGTGTGCCGCAGTGAAGACCCCAACGATCGTCGGGCCAAGTGCCTGAGCCTGACCGACAGCGGCCGCGAGCTGGTGCAGGCGGTGGAAAGCGAGCTGGTGCGGCTGCGCCATGACGTTCTGGAAGGCATCAGCAGCAGCGACCTGGAAGCGGCGCTGCGGGTGATCCGCGCCTTCGAGTCCGCCAGCCATGTGCCGGTGCTGTCCTCTTGAAAGGCTTCTTTACCGGCATGCCCCCCGCGCGGGACTGGTTCTACGGTGTCCGCACCTTCGCGGCATCGATGATCGCCCTATACATCGCCATGCTGATGCAGATGCCCCGTCCCTATTGGGCCATGGCCACGGTGTACATCGTCTCCAGCCCCTTTGTCGGCCCCACCAGTTCCAAGGCGCTGTACCGGGCAATCGGGACCTTTCTCGGCGCGGCGGCGGCGGTGCTGCTGGTGCCGATGTTCGTGCAGAGCCCCTATGTGCTGGTGCTGATCATTGCCCTGTGGACCGGGATCCTGTTGTTTCTGTCCATGCACCTGCGCACCGCCAACAACTACGCGCTGATGCTGGCCGGCTACACCCTGCCGCTGATCGCCCTGCCGGTGGTGGACAACCCTCTGGCGGTGTGGGACGTGGCCGAGGCGCGCACCGAGGAAATCTTCCTTGGCATCATTTGCGCCGCGGTCATCGGCAGCCTGTTCTGGCCCCGGCGGCTGGCCCCGGTGTTCGTCGATTCCGCCGGCAAGTGGTTCGCCGATGCCGCGCTCTACAGCCAGCGCTTCCTGGCCCGCAACGTCCAGCCCGAAGAGGTCAGCGCCCTGCGCACATCGATGGTGGGCACCTTCAACACCCTGGAGCTGATGATTGGCCAGTTGCCCCACGAAGGCGCCCGGCCGCAGACGGTGCGCAACACCAAGGAGCTGCGCGGTCGGATGATCCACCTGCTGCCAGTGGTGGACGCCCTGGATGACGCCCTGTATGCCCTGGAGCGGCGGACCCCGGAGCTGGTGGCGCAATTTGCCCCTGTGCTGGCCAAGGCCGAAGCCTGGCTGCAAGGCACCGCCCGGGATGCCTCGGTGGAACACTGGCAGGCCCTGCGCAGCGAGCTCGAAGCCCTGCAGCCCAGCGCTGAAGCGCTGGACGATCGACGCCAGCTGCTGTTTTCCAATGCCCTGTATCGCCTCGGTGAGTGGATCGACCTCTGGCAGGACTGCCGCAGCCTGCAGCACGCCATCCAGTGCGAAAGCCAGGACACCTGGCGCGCGGTCTACCGGCATTGGCGCCTGGGCCGCCTGACGCCGTTTCTCGACCGCGGGCTGATGCTGTATTCGGCGGGCTCGACGGTGCTCGCGATCATCGTCGCCTCGGTACTGTGGATCCTCCTGGGCTGGACCGACGGCGGCAGCGCGGTGATTCTCGCGGCGGTGGCCTGCAGCTTCTTCGCCTCCATGGACGACCCGGCGCCGCAGATCTACCGGTTCTTCTTCTGGACCGCGATGTCGGTGCTGTTCGCCAGCCTCTACCTGTTCCTGATCCTGCCCAACCTGCACGATTTTCCGATGCTGGTGCTGGCCTTCGCCGTGCCCTTTATCTGCGTCGGCACCCTGACGGTACAGCCGCGCTTCTACCTGGGCATGCTCCTGACCATCGTCAACACCTCGTCCTTCATCAGTATCCAGGGCGCCTACGACGCGGATTTCCTGAGCTTTGCCAACTCCAACCTGGCCGGGCCCATGGGCCTGCTATTCGCCTTTGTCTGGACCCTGATCGCCCGACCGTTCGGCTCGGAGCTGGCGGCCAAGCGCCTGACCCGCTTCAGCTGGCGCGACATTGTCAGCCTTTCCGAGCCTGCAACCCTGGCCGAGCACCGGCACATGGCCGCGCAGATGCTCGACCGGCTGATGCAGCACCTGCCGCGCCTGGCCATCACCGGCCAGGACACCGGCGCCGCGCTGCGCGAGTTGCGCGTGGCGCTCAACGTGCTGGACCTGCTGGCCTACGCGCCGCGGGTGCGGGGCGTGGCCCAGGCCCTGCTGGGCCAGGTGGTGGCCGAGGTCGGCGACTACTTCAAGGCCTGCCTCAAGGCCGGCGAACGCCTGCCGGCCCCCGGCGGCCTGCTGATGACCCTCGATCGCACCCGCCGGGCCTTGGGCAGCCAGGGCCTGCAAGGCGACGACGAAACCCGCCTGCACCTGTTGCACGCCCTCAGCGGCCTGCGTCTGGCACTGCTGCCGGGGGTGGAATTCGTCGCCACCGGCGAGCTTGAACACCCCCTTCCCCATGGCATTGATGGAGCGCCCTTGTGATCGGTGATCTGGATATCAGCGGGGTGTTCCTGCCCACGCTGCTGGTGCTGATGGGCATCACTTATGGCTTGTACCTGCTGGTGCACGGGGTGCTGACGCGCTTGCACTTTTATCGTCTGGTCTGGCACCGGGCGCTGTTCAACGTGGGTCTCTACGCGCTGCTGCTGGGCGCGGTGGACTCTCTGAGTCGATACCTGATGACATGAAAAAACCCTTATTGACCATTGGCCGTGTGGTCCTGACGTTACTGGTGGTGACCTTCGCGGTCGTGGTGGTCTGGCGCATGGTGATGTACTACATGTTCGCGCCCTGGACCCGGGACGGGCACATCCGCGCCGATATCGTGCAAATCGCCCCGGACGTGTCCGGGCTGATCCAGCAGGTGGAGGTGCGCGACAACCAGCTGGTCAAGCGCGGCCAGGTGCTGTTCAGCATCGACCAGGACCGCTTCAAGCTGGCCCTGCGCCAAGCCAGGGCGGCCCTGGCCGACCGTCAGGAAACCCTGGCCCAGGCCCAGCGCGAGGCCAAGCGCAACCGCGGCCTGGGCAACCTGGTGCCGCGCGAGCAACTGGAAGAAAGCCAGTCCCGCGAGGCCCGTGCCCAGTCGGCCCTGGCCGAGGCCCAGGTGGCGGTGGACAGCGCCCAGCTCAACCTCGACCGCTCGGTGGTGCGCAGCCCGGTGGACGGCTACGTCAACGACCGCGCGCCGCGCACCCAGGAGTTCGTCACCGCCGGGCGCCCGGTGCTGTCGGTGGTGGACAGCAATTCCTTTCATATCGATGGTTACTTCGAAGAAACCAAGCTCGACGGCATCCATGTCGGCCAGGCGGTGGATATCCGCGTGATCGGCGACCGCGCGCGGCTGCGCGGGCATGTGGAAAGCATCGTCGCCGGGATCGAGGACCGTGATCGCAGCAGCGGCTCCAACCTGCTGCCCAACGTCAACCCGGCCTTCAGCTGGGTGCGCCTGGCGCAACGGATTCCGGTGCGGATCGCCTTTGATGACGTGCCGGCGGACTTCCGCATGATCGCCGGGCGCACCGCCACGGTGTCGATCCTCGACGACCAGGCCAAGCGGGAGCCCGGGCAATGAAGCCGGGCGCATGTTTGGCCCTGGCCGGGCTCGGCCTGCTGCTCTCGGCCTGCCAGATGGTCGGGCCGGATTACCGGCTGCCCAAGGACGCGGCGCTGCAACGCCAGGACTTGCAGGGCGAGTTGAGCGCCAAGGACGCCAACGTGGTGTCGGCACCGGTGCCCGCCGACTGGTGGCGGCTGTACCAGGACCCGCGCCTGGACCAGCTGGTACAGCAGGCCCTGGCGTCCAATACCGACTTGCGGGTAGCCGCGGCCAACCTGGCCCGCGCCCGGGCCCAGGTAGATGAAGCCCAGGCCGCCGGCGGCTGGAGCGGTGGGGCCAAGGCCGGGGTCGAGCGCCTGCAGGAATCCGGCGAGGCCTTCCTGCTGCCGGAAAAAGTACCGGTGGCCAACGTCGGCAACCTGTCCATCAGCACCTCTTACCAATTCGACCTGTTCGGCACCCTGCAGCGCGGCATCGAGGCGGCCCAGGCCAATGCCGACGCGACCCAGGCCGCGGCCGATACCGCGCGCATCACCCTGGTGGCGGATGTGGTGCGGGCCTACACCCAGGTCTGCGCGGCCAACGAAGAGCGGGAAATCGCCGAGCACTCCCTGAGCCTGCAAGCCCAGAGCACCGAACTGACCCAGCGCCTGCGCGATGCCGGGCGCGGCGACGAAACCCAGGTCACCCGCTCCCAGACCCAGTTCAAATCCCTGCGCGCCGAGCTGCCGCGCTATGAAGCCGCGCGCCAGTCGGGGCTGTTTCGCCTGTCGATGCTGCTGGCCAGGCCGGTGGATCAATTGCCCGCTGGCACCGGTACGTGCGCCGAGTTACCGCACATCGCCCAACTGTTGCCGGTGGGTGACGGCGCGGCACTGCTCAAGCGCCGTCCCGACGTACGCCAGGCCGAGCGCCAGCTGGCCGCCGCCACCGCGCGCATCGGCGTGGCCACCGGGGCCCTGTACCCGGACATCAGCATTGGCGCGACGGTCGGCACCGTGGGCATCCTCGACAACCTCGGCAAGCCGTCCACCAACCGCTGGGGCTTCGGCCCGCTGATCAGCTGGACGGTGCCGGCCAACGGCGCCCGCGAGCGCATTCATGAGGCCGAGGCCGCGAGCCAGGGCGCCCTGGCGCATTTCGACGGCGTGGTGCTCAACGCCATTCGTGAAACCCAGACCGGCCTGGCCCAGTACAGCGCGCAACTGCAACGCCGCGAGGCCCTGGCAGATGCCGAGCAGTCGGCGCAACAGGCGGCGGACCAGACCCACCGCTTCTTCCAGGCCGGACGCGTGTCCTTCCTCGCCGACCTGCAAGCCACCCGCACCTACACCGATATGCGCGCGCAACTGGCGGCGGCCAACACCCAGGTGGCAATGAGCCAGATCGATCTGTTCCTGGCCCTGGGTGGCGGCTGGGAAAGCGGACGAACGCAAGCTTCGCCACCGATCAAACCCTGAGGCCGTTGCTATGCTTTGAACAGTTGCAAAGCCTGTGGTGCAACGGGTTTTGCAACCGATCAAAGCATGTGATGGTCATGGGGATTCCAATAATGAAAAACCCTTATGCTCCGGGCTTCTGGTGCGCGCTCTGTGCGCTGGTGCTGCTCTCTGCCACCTACTTCTACGGCATCATGCTGGCCCATCAGATCGACAAGGCCATGGTCTTTCTCGACAGCGCCAGTGCGCTGATCGCGGTGCTGGCCATTGGCGTGGTGGCCTGGGCCTCCTGGCAGAATCAGAAAATCAGGAAACGACAGCTCGAACAGAGCAAGACCCTGGTGGTGATCTGGGACACCAAGGTTGCCCTGCGCCGGGTCGAAACCGTGTTCGACCGCTATTTCTGGGGCAGCTACTGGCAACCGGGGCGCACCTTCGCCGAAGTCATGGGCGAACTGACCGGCACCCCGCTGGAAAAGAGCCTGGAAGCCCTTAAGAAGCAGTGCATGCTGCTCGACAAGCAGGCCGACGACGGCCACCACTGGCTGAGCAACGCCCGCGAGCTGTCGGACGTCGCCACCGCCATGGCCCGGGAACGCTATCAGCTGGACTTCTGCGACCCCCGGGGCGAGTCCCGGGGCAACAGCACGGTGATCGACCGGGATTTCGAGGTCCTGGTCTACACCTGGAGCGCGCGCCTCAAAAGCTTCGACCATCAACTCGATGCCCTGGAAGTCCAATACTCCTGAGCTGCAAGCTGCAAGCTGCAAGCTGCAAGCTGCAAGCTGCAAGCTGCAAGCTGCAAGCCTCAAGCCTCAAGCCTCAAGCCTCAAGCCTCAAGCCGCCTGCTGCCGCTAGCTTGCAACTTGAGGCTTGTAGCTTGCTGCTGGTTTAGCTTTGGCCGCCAGTGGTAATCTGCGCCGTTTTTACGCGGAGTCGAGCCGCGACCCGTCATGGGTTCAGGGAAGACCAGCACACCTTCAAACAACGGATATTGATCGGGTCAGACATGAATAAATCAGCAGGCGTACTGTTAGGAATCGTCGTCGCAGTAGGTGCCATCAGTGCCGGCGGCGCCTGGTACACCGGCACCAAGCTGGAAGGGGTCCTGCAGCAGCAGGTGATCGAGAGCAACAAGGAGCTGCAGACGGCGCTGATCGGCTACGACGCCACCGCTACCCTGGAACTGGTGTCCCTGGAGCGTGGCGTATTCAGCAGCAACGCCCGCTACCGCCTCAAGGGCCAGGGTGAAGTGTTCGGTGGCGATCTGGAACTGATGATCGCCGACCACATCGAACACGGCCCGCTGCCGTTCTCGCGCCTGATCCGTCTCAAGTGGCTGCCCGTCATGGCGTCCAGTCATTTCCAACTGGAAAATAATGCCCAGACCGACAAGTTGTTTGCCGCCACCAAGGGTGCTGCACCGTTCAAGGGCGTGGTCAATGTTGGCTATGACCTGTCCGCCGAGGGCACTGTGGATTTCGCTCCGATGGAGCTGGCCCGGGATGAGCTGAACAACCTCAAGTTCTCCGGCCTGAACGCCACCTTCAGCGTCAGCGAAAACCGCCAGAAAGCCAAGGTCGACGGCTACATGGACAGCCTGAGCCTGTTCCTCAGCTCGTCGGATAAGGCACCGCTCAAACTGGAAATCAACGGCCTGACCCTGGCCAGCAACCTGCAAAAGAGCAGCTTCGACTACTACCTGGGCCAGAACACCCTGGAGCTCACCAGCACCAAGGCCACCTTCGGTGACAAGCAGTCGGTGCTGACCCTGAAGAACTTCGAACAGAAGACCTCCAGCGAAGAAACCGGCAGCACGTTAGCGGGCCGCGCGGATTACCGAGTGGGCGAAATCGCCTTCGACGGCAAGACCGTGGGTTCGGCCGAGATGCTCTGGAGCATGAAGAACCTCGACAGCCAGGGCATGCTCGATCTGCTCCAGATCTACCAGACCGTGCTGCAGCCGTATCAGCAGGCTGCCACCGCGGCCACTGCCGAG
Organism: Pseudomonas sp. BC42; assembly: GCF_021560055.1. Taxonomy (NCBI): domain Bacteria; kingdom Pseudomonadati; phylum Pseudomonadota; class Gammaproteobacteria; order Pseudomonadales; family Pseudomonadaceae; genus Pseudomonas; species Pseudomonas sp. BC42. The sequence goes on along the minus strand of NZ_CP091067.1, from coordinate 6,659,778 downwards.
GGCGAGCCGGCGCCGGAACTGCAAATGAGCGAAGCTCAAGAGGTCAAGGTACGTGCGGCGGTGAACAAGGTCCTGGAAGCCAAGCCGCAGATCGCCCTGGAAAGCCTGGCATTCAAGACCGCCGGTGGTGAAAGCCGTTTCAGCCTGAGCCTGGATCTGGCCAAGCCGCAGAGCCTGGAGCTGCCGCCGGCCGAGCTGGGCAAGCAACTGGTCAGCCAACTGGACGCCAAGCTGTCGCTGTCCAAGCCGATGGTGGCGGACGTGGCGGCCTTGCAGGCCCAGGCTGAAGGCCTGACCGATGCCAAGCAGATTGCCGAGCAGAGCGCGGCCACCGCGGAAATGCTCAGCGCCATGGCCCTGGCCACTCAACTGGCCAAGCTGGAAGGCAATAACGTGGTATCAGCGCTGCACTACGCCAACAACGAGGTGAATTTCAACGGCCAGAAGATGAGCGTTGAACAGTTCGTGGGCTTTGTCATGAGCAAGATGGGCGGTGCTGGCGCCCTGCAATAAGCCATTAAAAGGGGCGCTTTGCCCGCCCCTGAATCCCCCTCGACGCCCGGTGCTGTGTGACGCAGCCCGGGCGTTGTGCTGTCTGCAGCACCTGGGCGGTGACGGGCGAACGCCGACCGCTCTGACGCGGTGCCTGCACAGGTCTTGAAAACTGATTCTGAATAAAGATGGGGATTCAAATTCTCGACTACCCTTCGTGGAAGAATTTCCCGGAAAGCTATGCCGGGTCATGCATTCCCGCTACCTGACGTCTGCAAGGGCGAGCGGGTTGAGCTCCGGCTTGCTATGTAAGGATGCTGACGAAATGCCACATATTGCTCATCCCGCTCGCCGTTGTGGTCTGCGCCCGCTTTTTGGCCTGGCGCTGTGCAGCCAACTGCTCTGGTCCGGGGGAGCCTGGGCCGATGCCGCCTATGACCAGTTGATCATCCAGGCCCGGGCCGGCAGTTATGCCCCGGCACTCGACCATCTGCGGCAGGTGCCGGACAGTGCCTTGAACAACGGACTGGTCAGTGATCACTTGCAGATCGCCAGCTGGGCCGGGTTCGACGCCGAGGTGGTGAAGGTCTATGAAACCCAGGGACGCAACCGCGTGCTGCCGCTGCAGGCGCTGACGGCCACGGCCCGGGCCTATCGCAACCTCAAGCAGTTTGACAACGCCACCCGGCTTTATCGCCAGGCCCTGGAGCGCGAGCCGCAGAATGCCGACCTGCAACTGGGCCTGGCCCTGACCCAGGCCGACGCCAACCAGCCGGCGGAGGCGGTGGCCCGGACCCGGGCTCTGGTGGCGGCCAAGCCCGATGATCCGTCGCGGCGCCTGGCGCTGGGCTATGCACTGACCCGGGCCAATCAGCCCTACGACGCCCTGGCCGAGTACGACCAGGCCTTTGTTCGCGCCGGCGACAAGCCCGAGGTCCTGCGTGAATACATCTACGCCCTGCAACGGGCGCGCTTGCCGGAGCCGGCCCTGCGCCTGGCCCGGCAGCATCCGGGGCTGATCGATCCGGTCATTCAGCGGCGGATCCAGGCCGATCTGGCGGCCGAGCGGGTGCGCCTGTCGGAGCTGGCCAGCCGTGGCGAAAAGGAACGGTTTGTGGTGGCCGACCGCGCCCTGGCCGACTATGACGCCCTGTTCGCGGCCTGGGAGCATGACCCTCAGGCTCAGGAAGACCTGACCCGCTGGCGCATCGACCGGTTGGGGGCGCTCAAGTCTCGGGCGCGTACCGCAGAGGTGATCAGCGAATATGAGCAGCTCACCGCTGCCGGTGTGGCCATTCCCCTCTATGCTCTGCGCTGGGTGGCGGCTTCCTACCTCGACCAGCGCCAGCCGGAAATGGCCGCGGATCTGTATCGGCGCGTACTGTCGGCCCCGGATGGCGATGCCACGTACCGTCTGGAAGACACCACCGCCCTGTACTACGCGCTGCTGGAGAGCGAACAGCCGGAAGAGGCGCTGAAGCTCGCCAATGACCTGGCCGACAGCACGCCACGGCGGATTCAGCTCACCGGACAAACCGTCGGCGACCCCAATGACGATTGGGTCGATGCGCAACTGCTGGCGGCCCAGGCCGGTGCTGCCGGTGTTTCGGGGGCGGACCTGCCGGGCACCGAACAACGGCTGGAGGCCCTGGCCGAGCAGGCCCCGGGCAATATCAGTGTGCGTCTGGCCCAGGCCGACCTGTACCGGGTGCGGGACTGGCCGCGGCGCTCGGAAAGCCTGCTCAAGGAAACCGAAAGCGTGGCCCCCCGCGATGTCAGCCTGGAAGTGTCCCAGGGGCACACCGCCCTGGAACTGCAGGAATGGCGGCAACTGGATGCCTTGACCGACGATGTGCTCGAGCGCTTCCCGGAAAGCCGCCAGGTGCAGCGCCTGGCCCGCGAGCGCGAAGTGCATGACATGGCCGAGTTGCGCGTCTCGACCTACGGCGGCAAGAGCTACGGCGGCGGCAGCAGCGGTGCCGGCGCAGTGGCCGGGAGCCGGGATTTCGGCATCGAAAGCCGGCTTTATACGCCGCCGATTGCCGAGGACTGGCGCCTGTTCGGCGGGATCGGCTACGCCATGGGCGATTTTCCCGAAGGCATCGGCCACCACCGCTGGCAGGTCCTGGGGGTGGAGCGGCGAACCCGTGACATGACCCTGGAAGCCGAAGTCTCCAACCACTCCTACGGCTATGGCGACAAGACCGGTGCCCGGGTGTCCCTGGCCCGTGACATCGACGATCACTGGCAATACGGCGGCAGCCTCGACTACCTCTCGGCCAACACCCCGCTGCGGGCGTTGAACAGTGACATCAGCGCCAATGGCGGCAGCGCTTTCCTGCGCTGGCGGGCCAATGAAAGCCGGGAATGGAAACTGTCCCTCAGCCCGTCGCATTTCAGCGACGGCAACAACCGTTTCGAAGCGCTGCTCACCGGCCGTGAAGGGGTCTACCGCTCACCCAAGGTGCAGGTCGACCTCGGCCTGGAAGTGGGCGCCAGCCACAACACCCTGCAAGACACGCCCTACTACAACCCCGAGGCGGATCTCAGCGTGCTGCCCACGGTCACCGTCAACCACGTGCTCTATCACCGCTATCAAACCGCCTGGAGCCAGCAGTTCCAGGCCGGTGCCGGGACTTACAGTGAACGCGGCTATGCCACCGGCGCGGTGGGGCTGCTCAGCTACGGCCAGCGCTACAGCTGGAATGACGTGTTCGATATCGCTGGCGTCTTGAGCGTGATCAACCGGCCCTACGACGGCGATCGGGAAACCGATCTGCGTCTGGCGGTCGACCTTACCTATCGTTTCTAGAGACGAGCGTGATGATGCGCCTGATCAACCGTTGCATCCTCCTGCTGGGAGTCCTGGTTCTCAGCGCCTGTTCCCAGCCCGCGGCGGAGTTTGTCGCCCCGGCGCAGCGCCCCTTGCCTCACAGCGAGGCGCCGTGGCCGAAAAACCACGTGCTGGGCATTGCCTACCACGACATCGAGGATCGCGACCCGGACCAGCGGGTGGTGGCGGTGCGCACCGAGCGGATGATCGAGCAACTGGCCTGGCTGCGGGAGAACGGCTACCGGCCGGTGACCGTGGACCAGATCCTGGCGGCGCGCAAAGGGGGGCCGGAACTGCCGGCCAAGGCCATCCTGCTGACCTTCGACGACGGTTATTCGAGCTTCTACACCCGCGTGCTGCCGGTGCTGCGCAGCTATCGCTGGCCCGCGGTGCTGGCGCCGGTGGGCGTGTGGATCGACACCCCGGCCAATCAGCCGGTGGATTTCGCCGGCGAGCTGCGGCCCCGTTCGCAGTTCCTGACCTGGGCCCAGGTGCGCGAGATCTCGCGCTCCGGGCTGGTGGAAATTGCCGCCCATACCGACCACAGCCACCTGGGCATTCTCGCCAACCCCCAGGGCAACCTGCAGCCGGCGGCGGCCACCCGACGCTATGACGCCGCCACCGGTCGCTATGAAAGCGAGGCGGATTTCCAGGCGCGGATGCGCCACGACGTGACCAGCATCTCGGACAAGATCCTGGCGGTGGCCGGCTATCGCCCGCGGATCTGGGTCTGGCCTTATGGCACGGCCGACGGCTCCACCCTGCAAGTGGTCGACAGCCAGGGCTTCAAGATGGCCCTGACCCTGGACGACGGTCTGGATACCCTCGACAACCTGATGAGCAGCCCGCGCTTCCTGGTGGTTTCCGACCCGGACGGCATGCACTTCTCCAACAGCATCGTCGGCACCGAGGCCAGCGCCCCGATGCGGGTGGCGCACGTGGACCTGGACAATGTCTACGACCCGGATCCCAAGCAGCAGGAAATCAACCTCGGCAGGCTGGTGCAGCGCATGGCCGACCTGGGGGTCAATACCGTGTTCCTCCAGGCGTTTGCCGATCCCAAGGGGGATGGCCTGGTGCAGTCGCTGTACTTCCCCAACCGCCACCTGCCGATGCGCGCCGACCTGTTCGACCGGGTCGCCTGGCAACTGCGCACCCGGGCCCACGTCAAGGTCTACGCCTGGATGCCGGTGCTCAGCTTTGCCCTGGATGCCCACCTGCCCCGCGTCACGCGCTGGGACCCGGCCAGCGGCCAGACCGGCGTCGATCCCAAGCAGTACCAGCGGCTGTCGCCCTTCGACCCGAGCGTGCGGCGCCTGATTGGCGACCTGTATGAAGACCTGGCGCGGCTGACCTCGGTCGACGGCATCCTGTTCCACGACGACGCCGTGCTTTCGGACTTCGAAGACGCCAGCCCCGCGGCCTTGCGCGCCTATGCCGCCCAGGGGCTGCCGGATTCCATCGCCGGCCTGCGCGACGATCCGGCGACCCTGCAGCGCTGGACCCGTTTCAAGAGCCGCTACCTGATCGACTTCACCCATGAGCTGACGGCCAAGGTCCGGGCGATCCGCGGGCCCCAGGTGCAGACCGCGCGCAACCTGTTTGCCGAACCGATCGTCAATCCGCAGAGCGAAGCCTGGTTCGCCCAGAACCTCGACGACTTCCTGGTCAACTACGACTGGACCGCGCCCATGGCCATGCCCCTGATGGAAGGACAGAGCCTGAAGCAGTCCGGGCCCTGGCTGGAGGCCCTGGTGGATCAGGTGCGGGCCCGACCCGGTGCCCTGCAGCGCACGGTGTTCGAGCTCCAGGCCCGGGACTGGCGGCAGAAGCCCGCCAGCGAGCTGTCGGCCCAGCAGATGGCGGACTGGATGGGCCGGCTCAAGCGCCGAGGGGCGACCCACTTCGGTTACTACCCGGACAACTTCCTCGAGAACTCACCGGACCTGAAAACCCTGCGGCCCGCGCTCTCCAACAAATGGAGCCCCTGAATCATGATGGATCGTATATTCGCCCTGGTGGTGCTGGCGCTGGTCCTCGGAGTGCCCCTGGGGCTGATCTTCCTGGTGACTGGCGAATTCCTCATGGACTTCGTCTTCTACTACCCGCTGTTCATGTCGGCGCTGTGGATCGCCGGCGGCCTGTATTTCTGGCTGCACTGGGAGCGCCACTGGCCCTGGTCCGATGACACCTTGCCGCCGCCGCTGGCCGGGGAGCCGCTGATCAGCATCCTCATCCCCTGCTACAACGAAGGGGACAACGTCGCCGACACCCTTCACGCGGCGCTGGCGCAGCACTACCCGAACATCGAAGTGATCGCCATCAACGATGGCTCCAAGGACAACACCGCCGAGGTCCTCGACGCGATCGCAGCCCAGGACCCCCGCCTGCGGGTGCTGCACCTGGCGCAGAACCAGGGCAAGGCCGTGGCCCTGCGCATGGGGGCGGTGGCGGCACGCAGTGAGTACCTGGTGTGCATCGATGGCGACGCCTTGCTGGCGCCCAATACCGCCGCTTACCTGGTGGCGCCAATGCTGGACAACCCGCGCCTGGGCGCGGTCACCGGCAACCCGCGGATCCGCACCCGCTCGACCCTGGTGGGCCGGGTTCAGGTGGGTGAATTCTCCTCGATCATCGGCCTGATCAAGCGCACCCAGCGGGTGTTCGGCAAAGTCTTCACCGTCTCCGGGGTGATCGTCGCCTTCCGTCGCACGGCCTTGCACCGGGTGGGCTACTGGAGCCCGGACATGGTCACCGAAGACATCGACATCAGCTGGAAGCTGCAACTGGACCACTGGTACGTGTTCTACGAGCCCCGGGCGTTGTGCTGGATCCTCATGCCGGAGACCTTGCGCGGCTTGTGGAAGCAGCGGCTGCGCTGGGCCCAGGGTGGCGCCGAGGTGCTGTTCAAGAACATCCGTGGCATCTGGGAGTGGCGCCACCGCTACCTGTGGACCCTGCTGTTCGACTACTGCCTGTCCACCGGCTGGGCCTTCACGTTCCTGCTGTCGATGATTTTCTGGGTGCTGGGCAAGTTCATCGTCATGCCCGAGGCCATCGCGGTGCACTCTATTTTGCCGCCGGCCTTCACCGGCCTGGTGCTGGCGATGGTGTGCCTGGCCCAGTTCGCGGTGAGCATCCTGATCGACCGGCGTTATGAGAAGGACCTGTGGAAGACCATGTTCTGGGTGGTCTGGTATCCGTTGGTGTTCTGGTTCATCAGCCTGCTCACCACCCTGGTGAGCTTTCCCAAGGTGCTGTTTGGCGAGCATCAGAAACGGGCGCGCTGGGTCAGCCCGGACCGGGGTATCAAACCCATCGATGACGAAGAGGAGGCGCGCTGATGAAAATCATTCGAACCCGCCAGCGACCGTTCATGGTGGTCGTCGACGTTGTCCTCACCGTACTGGCCTGGGTCGGCCTGCTGTACCTGCTGATCCGCGGGCTCATCCCCCTGCTGGACACCCATGAGGGGCCGCGTTTCGAATCCGGCATGCTCGGCGCCCTGACCACCTTGCAGTTCTACGCCTGGGTGGCGGTGCTCAATGCCCTGCTGCTGATTTCCTGGGCCCGTTACCGCCAGCGTCGCAACCGCAACTACCCGCCACGGCTGCCGGCACCGGTGGTGGACGACAAGCGCTTGAGTGACAGCTTCAAGCTCAGCGACGAAACCTTCGCCCAGATGCGCCAGCCCGGGATCATGACCGTGCACAACGATGAAGAGGGGGGCATCACCCATGTCACCACGCAGTTCTACCGTATCCGCCCCGAGGATCAGCAGCACCCTCCACTGGTGGTGGAACCGCCGCCGCGGGTGATTCATCTGCATTCGGAGGAGAGGGAGAAGTAGGCAGATCCTTGTTCTGGACTCGATCTGGCGAGAATTGTGAAGGTGCGGCACTGGAGAGCTCGGCTCACGACCCGATGTTGCCGGAGGGTCAGAGCCGCTCGACCATGATGGGGTACTCCCGCTCCTCAGGAAGCAGGCTGCAAGCCTTCTCCAGATCCCCACCCTCAATCAGTCGATGAATCTCGTGAGCCAGGGGCGTGACATCGGTGATGCGCTTGATCCACTGGTTCACGTACAGCTGCACGGCCTCCTTGCTCAGGCCGATCTGGATCGCGCGGTGTTCCTGGGGCCGCAGGTACAGGTCGCGCTCCGGGTCCCACTGGATCCGTACCGGTGACTGGTCTTTCAACTTCAACCACTCTTCCTTGCTCATGGACTCGTCGGCATGGCTCAGGCAGCCGTTGGCCAGGGCCCATTCAAAGCCTTCGCGGCTGATGTCGATGGCCAGGATGCGGGTCTGTCCGGCGTCTTTGTAGCCCCAGCCGGCGCGGTACATCATCCACAGGAAAGACGGCTTTATCCAGGTCATGCGCTCCATCTTGAAGGGTGGGGAGACGAAGGTGCCGTGGGCCAGGGCGGCGTCGGCGATGCTGTCGGAATAGGCCTGGTAGACGCGGATGGTGTCGGCGTCGTAGAGCGCGCGGATCTGGCGCTGGGGGAGTTCTGTCGGGGGTTTATGCATGGCATTTCCTTATGAAAAGCGGGCGGCCGGGAAGCCGCCCGGGGGTGTTTAGAGCATGGCCTGCGGTTGCAGGCGCCGTGATGTCACATCCAGCAGATCACAGCCATCGCGCAGCAGGATGCTGCACACCAGGGTCAGTTCCTGCAAAACCAGCGGTTCGCTGCGCAGGGTCTCGGCGGCGAAGTGCTCCAGCAGTTGGGTCGCGGCGCGGATGCGAAAGGCTGCGGCGTCGTGCAGCACATCGATGGGCGCCTGGGTGTCGATCAGCAGGGAAGGAATCAGGCAGTCGTGGCCGGTGATCGGCATGTAGCGGTTCATGATCAGTTCTCTCTATTCCGTTAGTTGAGCGGCTGTCCACTTACCGTCGCCAAACAATAGGTGGCAGTTGTGCGCAGGTTGGCGAGCCGGCAATAGAGAAAACCGACAGACCCGAAGGTCTCCCACGCACAACCGCCATAGAGCAATCATGCGGGCGCAAAAAAACCTGCAAGCAGGTTGTTTGCATTCTCTATTGCCAGGTCGCCAAACCTGGATCGCCATCTGGGCGACGGCCGGACTATAAGCCGCCGGCTTCCAGCGGTGCAAGGCAAGTACGGCGAAGTCTTTTCCGAGAACGCTGTAGGGGTTTTTCCGTACACATCCATCCCGCTTGCGACTGTATTTCCAGGTGTTTACCCAGGGCGCTTTTGGCGAACGCTCGGCTAGCCTGTATGTACATTTGTAAATACGGAAATGCTCATGTACTTTGAATGGGACGAGGCCAAGAACCACGCCAACCTGCTCAAGCACGGCATCGATTTCAACGATGCGGTGCTGATGTTCCAGCGTCCGGTGCTGTCCTTGCGCGATGAGCGCCTGGACTACGGCGAGGAGCGCTGGGTCAGCCTCGGTTGGATCAGGACGCTGGTGGGCGTGGTGGTTCATACCGAGCGGCGGGGTCATGCGGTGCGCATCATCTCGGCGCGCAAAGCCACTAAGCGGGAGGCTAAATATTATGTCCAACGGATCGAAAACTGACGGATCGAAAACTGACGGATCGAAAACGGATTGGGAGCGCCTGGCGAAAACCGATGACCAGGGCATCGATACTTCTGATATCCCCGAGCTGGATGACGATTTCTTTCGCCGCGCCGAGGTGCACCTGCCGGGCAAGAAGGCCGTGACCATTCGCCTGGACGCCGATGTGCTGGAGTGGTTCAAGGGCCAGGGCGCGGGTTACCAGACGCGGATCAACCAATTGCTGCGTCAGTACATGCAGGCCCATCGGGATTGAGGTCTGCGCATCATTTCCGGTGGCGGGCGGATGGCCCGCCGCTCTTTCTTGCCGGCCGTGGAGGGTGGTCGCCATCGCGATGATTGTCTGAAATATCCATTTACAACTACCCCTGTCCTCAAGCTCAATCTGCACCGCGCCGTGCACGAAGCGGCGCGCTCTGTCGTGCAGGCTATAGTCTTTTGGCTCACCCCGATCTCATCCGCAAAAAGGTGCTTTCGTATGTCTCGCTTTGCCTCCCGCAATACTTGGCTGGCCGCTGGTGCCGTGCTGCTGTGCCTGCAGTTTCCCGTGCAGGCCCAGGAGCGTTTTACCCTGAACATTCCCGGGGTCTCGGATGACCGGCTGTTCACCACCGGCAATGCCAGCGATGCCAAGGGCTGTGGCGGGCATAACAATTCTCCGGCCTTGAGCTGGACCGCCGGGCCCGAGGGCACCTTGAGCTACGCCATCGTCATGCACGATCCGGACGGCGCCAAGGGCCAGGGCGTGGACCACTGGGTGCATTACGGGATCAAGCCGACCACCCGCCAGTTGCCGGCCGGCGCCGGCACCAAGCCGACCCTGGAAGGACTGGCCGGGCTCAACAGCCGCAATGGCACTTTCTACATGGGCCCGTGCCCGCCGGTGGGCGATAGCGCTCATCACTACATCATCCAGATCTTTGCCCTGGACCTGGCGCCCGACGTGCTGCCCGCCGGGCTGACCCGCGCCCAGTTGCTGGAGAAGATCAACGGTCACGTGTTGCGCAATAGCAGCGTGGTGCGCCGCTATTCGCGCTAAGTGAAATTTTTTTTCGGGGCTTAACCCGAATCGCCCAGGGGCTTCGTCTGAAGGGGGGAATGGATCATTTCTTCCCGAGGTCAGCCCCCATGTCCCTTCCCCTGCATTTTCTTCGTCCGGCCGCCCAGGGTTTCGCCGCCGGCTTGCTGCTGGCGGTGGCCGGTTGCGGTGTATCGTCCAAGCCTGAATCCGCCGCCGGGGCTTCGCCCCAGGGCGCGCTGCAGGCCGAGCCCGAAATACAGTACGAGGTGCAGCGCGCCGATGCCGCGATGATCAAGCGCAATGTGCGTCCGGTCGGCTTGTCCGCGCCCATGCCGGCGCCGATGGCCGCCCGCGATTCGAGTATGGCCGGCTACCGTGACGAGGCCCGGGAGCAGTATCAGAAGCTGGCGGACAACCCGATCCACAGCGTTGCCGAAGCGCCGGTGTCCACTTTCAGCGCTGACGTCGATACCGGCGCCTATGCCAATGTTCGCCGTCTGCTCAACCAGGGCAGCCTGCCGCCGGAAGGCGCGGTGCGCCTTGAGGAGCTGGTCAACTACTTCCCCTACGATTACGCCCTGCCCACCGACGGTTCGCCCTTCGGCGTGACCACCGAGCTGGCGCCCTCGCCGTGGAATCCCCACACCCGCTTGCTGCGCATCGGCATCAAGGCTTCGGACCGTGCAGTGGCAGAGTTGGCCCCGGCCAACCTGGTGTTCCTGGTGGACGTCTCCGGCTCCATGGACCGCCGCGAAGGCCTGCCCCTGGTGAAAAGCACCCTCAAGCTGCTGGTGGATCAACTGCGGGATCAGGATCGGGTGTCGCTGGTGGTCTACGCCGGCGAATCGCGAGTGGTGCTGGAGCCCACCTCCGGACGCGACAAGGCGAAGATTCGCACGGCCATCGACCAGCTCACCGCCGGCGGTTCCACGGCCGGTGCCTCGGGCATCCAGCTGGCCTACCAGATGGCCCAGCAAGGTTTTATCGACCAGGGCATCAACCGCATCCTGCTGGCCACCGACGGCGACTTCAACGTCGGCATCAGCGACTTCGACAGCCTCAAGGCCATGGCCGCCGAGAAGCGCAAGAGCGGCGTGTCCCTGACCACCCTGGGTTTTGGTGTGGATAACTACAACGAGCACCTGATGGAGCAACTGGCCGATGCCGGTGACGGCAACTACGCCTACATCGACAACCTGCGCGAAGCGCGCAAGGTGCTGGTGGACCAGCTCAGCTCGACCCTGGCGGTGGTGGCCAAGGACGTGAAGCTGCAGGTGGAGTTCAACCCGGCCCAGGTCAGCGAATACCGCCTGCTGGGTTATGAGAACCGTGCCCTCAAGCGTGAAGACTTCAGCAACGACAAGGTCGACGCCGGGGAAATCGGCGCTGGGCATACGGTGACCGCGTTGTATGAAATCGTCCCGGCGGGGGAGAAGGGCTGGCTGGAGCCACTGCGTTATACACCGGCCAAGGCGCCGCAACAGAGCGGTAAGCAGGGCGAGTTGGCGATGCTGCGGGTGCGCTACAAGGCGCCGCAAGGGGGCAGCAGTCGCTTGATCGAACGGCCGATCAGCGCGCAGCAGCCGGCCAGCCTTTCCGCCGCCAGCCCGGACTTGCGCTTCGCCGCTGCGGTGGCGGCGTTCTCCCAGCAACTCAAGGACGGCCGCTACACCGGCAACTTCAGCCTGAGCGACACCGCCAAGCTGGCCCGCGGCGCCAAGGGCGAGGATCCTTACGGGCTGCGGGGCGAATTCGTGCAACTGGTGGAACTGGCGCAAAGCCTGCAAACTCAGGCGCCGAAAACCCAGGCGGGAAATGCGCCCCAGGCCGAGGCGCAGCCCGTGGACATGAGCCAGGTGCAGAGCCGCCTTGAATAGCCACATCACGAGCAGTGAACAGGAGTTCATCCGCCCCATGTCTGCTCCCCAAATGTCCACCGATGCCAGCAGCGATGAAGCGCTGCTGGCACGTTATCGCGCCGGAGATCCGACGGCTTTCGAGGTGCTGTACCAGCGCCACCGCCAGGGTCTGTACGGCTTTGTGCTGGGCCTGTGCGGCAAGGCCGAGCTGGCGGAAGAGGTCTACCAGGACACCTGGCTCAGCCTGATCCGCAGCGCCAGCCAACCCCAGGGCCGGGCCAGCTTTCGTACCTGGCTGTATCAGATCGCGCGCAACCGCCTGATCGACCACTGGCGCAAGCACGGCCAGCGCAACCCGCTGCACGACAGCTACGACGAACAACTGCATGGCGAAACCGACCAGGCTCCCGGCCCCGAACAGCAACTGAGCCTGTGCCGCGACCAGCAGCGTATCGAAGCCGCCTTGCAGGACTTGCCCGAAGACCAGCGCGAAGTGTTCCTGCTGCGGGCCCGCGGCGACCTGGAACTGCCAGAAATCGCCAGCCTGACCCAGGCGCCCCTGGAAACGGTGAAAAGCCGTTTCCGTTATGCGCTGAAAAAATTGCGTCGGCTCCTGGCCGAGGAGGTACTCACATGACTGACGCCCGACAGACCCCGTCCCCTGAAGAGCAGATGCTGGCGCACATCCGCCAACACGGCGCCCAGGAGCCACCGGCCCATCTGGATGCCCTGATCCTGGCCACTGCGCGCCGCGAAGCCCCTGCGCCCAAGCCGAGTCTTTGGCAGCGCTGGATGCGCGCCTGCCAGCGGCCGCGCTATCAACTGGCCTTTGCCAGCCTGTTTGGCGTGGCCCTGGTCATTGGCTTGCTGCGGCCTTCCCCGGAGCACTATCCACAAGAGCAGGCCTTTGTTCCCGCGCCCGCTCCAGTCCCAGCGGCGCCCATGGCGCGTCAGGCGGCGCCACGCTCCGCCGAGCTGGCCGGGGCTTTGAGTGTCCCTGAGCCCATGACTGCGGCAGCCCCTGTGGGCAGTTTTGCCGCGGCGCCAGAGCGGGAAGCGCTAAGCGACGCAGCGCCACCTGCGATGGCCAAGCCCAGGGCTGAGTCGAGCAAGTTGGCCCAACGCATGTCGGCCCCGGCCGAGCCGCGGACCATCAAGCGGCTGGATAAGCAGCTTCAGGCGGTCTTGCGCCTGTGGGAAGGCGGCCAGAGCCGCGAGGCGGCCGAGCTGCTGCTGCAGCTGCATGAACAGTATCCACAGGAGGATCTGGACGCGCGCCTGCAAGCCTTGCGTCGTCAATAAAGCGCGGGGGTTGGCTGTCGCCGGGGAAAGCGCGCACTATCTGCGCAGTTTCCAGAAAGTGAGAGGCCGGTCATGGCACCCCGCATCGACCGTATAGCGGCAATGTTGAACTGCCCGATCAAGGGCGCGGATATCCGTCAGGCCATCAAGGAAAGTCGCAAGGACTTTGGCCTGGAAGAGGCCGAAGAGGGCGCCGACCCCGAGGCGCAGGACGATGCCGCGCTAGCGCCGCAGGACGCCGAAGCCGCCGAGGATGAATAACTCAGGCGGCCGCCGGATTCAGTTGTAGGGCAAGGCCGGCAGGTCGATGAACTCGGCGCAGGCACCGTCCGCGGTCATGCGTCGGGCCCGTTCCGGCAGCAGCCGGGCGTGATTTTCCACCTGCCAGCGATACCACCTCAAACGCTGCACGATGCGTCGCCGGCAAGGCTCCGGCAATTGCGCAAGCAGATCGACGCTCTCGGGCGCCCAGCCGGTCCGAGTCGAGTAGTAACAGAACAGGTTTTCCCGCAGGCCGAAGCAATCCTCGATGGTTTCCACAACGCTGTAGGCGTAGAGCTCGAAGGCGCTGCTCAGTTGCTCTGCGCCGTCGGCGTGGTCCCGCAGGTAAGCGAAGATCCCCGGCCAGTTGATGCAGTACAGATGCTCGTCCCAATCGCCATCCCGGGTCAGGTACTGGCCCTGGCCGCGAAAGAACTGGGGTATTTCCTGACGCTCCAGGGCCACTTCAAAATTGCTTTTCATCGCGTATTCCTTCGACGTCGCTGATGTTCACGGACAGCGCCACGCATTCGATCACGCAGTCGAAGCCGATTTCCAGACGCAGGTGATAACCGGGGTTGAGGCAGGTGAGTTGGGTGCGCATACGCCCGTCGAAGCGCGTACCGCTGAGCGCCAGTTCGCTGATGCCCTGCACCTTGAGCAGCAGGCGGCAGTGGGTCGGGGCCTGGCTCGCCGGCCAGTTGCAAGGCACGGACAGACGCCCCAGGTCGCCATACAGTTGCAGGCTCAGTTGCTCGCCTTGAAACACCGGGCCCTGGGTATTGAAGTCATAGGGCGTGGCCGCCTCATTGAAGACCGCTCGCCAGGCCTCGGCGTTGTCGATGTTGAACAGCCAGTCGCGGGTGCCCCGATCCCGCTCCGGGATCGCCCGGCACTCTGCCAGTGAAGGTAACCGGGCGCGGGTCAGATCTTCGTGCCACAGCTCCCGGGCCGCGACCAGCAGGCGCTGGAAGAAGTCCCGGCTGTCGTCGATCACCGCCGGCCAACGGTTGGGCCATTGAACGTATTCGTCGTCATCCTCGACCGGTTTCCAGACCTGTTCGAAATCGTGGTCCGGGTCATCCAGGGCCGCTTCCAGGACCTGCACCAGCCGGTACCGATGACGGAAGTTCTGCTGGGGGTAGTCGCGCCGCAACGCGTAATGACGGATCAGGTATTCGCGGTCTTCGGGATCGTTGGGGTTGAAGCGGCTCAGTTCGGCATCCCGCTCCGGGGGCATGTCATAGCCCATGAAACAGCTGACCCAATCACGGAGTTCTGGCTTGAAGGGCTGGTTGCACAGCGGATGGCAGAGCATGGGGACCTCCTGTCCGGGGGGAGGCGAATGTAGCAAGTTGCGCCCCGCCAGGACAGCCGCCCGGCATCGCCCTGGTTCGGGTAATCGATCAAGGCTGTCGCCGGGAACGTGGAAGCCGCAAACAAAAAAGCCCCAGGCCATCAGGCCAGGGGCTTTTTCGCTAAAGATGGCGCACTCGGCGGGATTCGAACCCACGACCCCTGCCTTCGGAGGGCAGTACTCTATCCAGCTGAGCTACGAGTGCAGTGCGGGCGACATCATACCTATGTCGACTCGGGGCGTCCACGCCGGTTTTCATTGGCGTGCGGTTGTCCGTCGCTACCCGAGGCAACCCGGGCCGTAGCGGCAGTTTTTCCCGCTGCATCGGTCGTTCGGCCCAGCGCAACCTGCAGCCATATCCGTGCAGTCACGGGGCACAGGGAGGTGCGGGAGATGAACTGTTCGATGCAAGAGGGCCTGCCGTCAGCCTTGGCGGATCATCTGTTCGAGGCGAGCTGGAAGGCGGTGTTGCCCGGGTTGCAGCGTCGTGCCCGGCAGTTGGCGCGGGGCAACGCCGATGGCGCCCAGGAGTGGCTGGCGGCCACGGCGATCAAGGCGCTGCTGTTCTTTCGCCGTTCGCCGGAGCGGATTCGCGACCCCCAGGGCTTTCTGTTCCTGGTGCTGGACCATGTGTTTGTCGACAGCTGTCGGCGGCGGGCGCGGGAGCAGCGGCTGTTCGTGGATTTCGCCGATTTCGAGGACGACCCGCTGCAGCAGCTGGAGGCGCCGCAGATGTCGGTGCTGGAGCAGGTGGAGCTGCTGGAAACCCTGGCCCTGCTCAGTCGGCGGGTGGCGCAATTGCCCCTTAAAAAACGCCGCTTGTTTGAACTAAAGTTTGTCGACGATCTGCCCTACCCGAACATTGCCGCCGAGCTGGGGATGAACCAGCCCCTGGCGCGCAAGCACGTGCAATTGTTGCGTGAGGCCCTGCGTTGAGGGGGTGGCAGGATTCACAGCGGGCGCGTCGGGACGTTCTTGTTCAGTGAGCCTGTTTTCGATGCTGTAGCCGGTGCCGCCGCCTTCTGCGGTGGGCCATTCCATCTAAGGAGAGATGTATGCCCGATCCAATGGTCAATTCGCAGATCACCGACGCCGTCACCCAGACCAACGTCAAGGTGGTGGCCGAGGCTCCGGCCCAGGCCATCGCCTCGCTGTACCAGGTGGCCAGCCACTCGGCGGGCCTGTCGTTGCAGAACGCGGTCAACAGCCAGCAGGCGCTGAATCAGATCTCCAACGCGGTGGTGTCCAAGGCCGTGGCGTTGATCATGGCGATCGGCGAGTAGGGCTGACAGCCCGGGAGAATCGTCATGGCATGGTTCAAGAAGAAAACCCCACCCGCGGCCGCGGCCGATGACACCGCGAGCGCGGCGGCCGGCCCCAGTCCGGAGGCGGCCGAGCCTCGGGCGGCACCCCGCAAGACCGCGGCGGCCGACCCTGCGCCTGCAGCGCCGCCCGCCGCTGCCGCGCAACCTTCGGTGATGGAGACGATGAACGCGCAGTTGCTCAAGCAGGCCGGCACCCCTGGCACCGACAGCACCGATGCACTCAACAGCCAGATTGTCCAGGCGGTGCAGTTCACCAATGCCCAGACCTTCAGTTATGCCCCGGCGCAGATCGCCGCGGCGCCGGACATGATGATCAGCCAGGCCGCCGGCCTGGTGGCGCAGTCCGCGGCGGGGTATTTCGACGGGGTCAGCAAGCTGGCCCTGGCGGCGCAGTCGGTACTGCTCAAGCAGATGACCGAGAACATCGTCAAAGAGAACGTGAAAGGCGCCGCCGAGGATGCCCTGGGCGCCCTGGTCACGGATCTGCTGGTGGGTGCCGCCGCGGCCGTCGCGGCGGCGGCCGGTGCCATGGAAGCCGATGCGGCGAGCATGGCCATCGACAAGATCGATGAAAGCATCACCAAGTACAGCGACGTTCTGGCCAATCGATCCTCGTCCTCCTGAGTGCGACCCTCGGGCGCGCAAGGCGCCCGGGGTTGTCGTGCAAGAGGCGCCGGCGTTCGCCGGCCGCTCTGTTCACCCCAGGCGTTGAAGTTCGACGGACCCGGTGCCCAGCCCTTCAACGCCATTCATCGAGAAAGGAGCAAGCAATGGCGAATGAAGAGCCAACCCCGATGGCGACGATACTTCTCTTTGCCGAGAAATATCTGAGGCGTCCATTGACCCAGGTCGAGCGCCAGGTACTGGAGGCGTTTGCCCAGGACAAGCCGCTGGACATGTCCAGGTCTGCGCAACAGAGCGTTGATCAGGCGCGGCTGCGGGCTGCCGAGCTGATACAGGCCGATGAACAGCGCACGCGCAAGATCATCGAGCAGTTGGCGGGGGCCGGTGCCGGCAAGGCTGATCCCCAGGCGCGCGAGCTGGTGCTGCGTCAGCTGCTGGCGGCGGCCGAGCACCAGTCCGCGGCCGCCACTCCAGCGCCGACTGGCGCAGCGGAACCGGCAGCGGCGCCGAGTGCGGACAAGGCCGCGGCACCCGCCCCAGCTCCTGCCCCTGCCGACGATCCAGCCCTCAAGGCAACGATCAGCGCCCTGGTGCAGCAGGAGGTGAAAGCCGCCGTCGAGGCGCGCATGGCCGAGTTGTCGCAGAAAGTCGAGGACACCCTCAAGCAGGTGCTCGCCGCTGCCGGGCAATGAGTCCCCCCTGAAATAAGCCGAGGGTCCCGGGCAACACGGTTCACAGCAAAACGGCTGCCACGTTCACTCAAAGACACGGAATGCTCCGTGTGCCTAACAAAGGAAGTTGAGCCATGCCACTTGTAAACGAACAAATCACCGATGCCGTCACCCAGACCAACGTCAAAGTCGTCGCCGAAGCGCCGGCCATGGCGATGGGCACCATCTACCAATCCATGGCCCAGGCCACCGCGATCCTGTTCCAGAACTCGGTGTCGGCGCAGCAGCAGCAAAACACCCTGGCCCAGGCCGCGACCAACCAGGGCGTGATGCAGATCTACAGCGTCGACACCACCGCCGGCGCCGCGGCCACCGAGAAGGTTGCCCAGGGCGGCGTATCCGACAACCTCACCAGCCTGCTGACGGTGCTCAAGTCCTTCCAGGGCTGAGTGGTTGAACGTCTGAGTTCCCGTTGAACTTTCCTGCTGAAAAAATGGAGTTTTTATGAGCACAGTCAGTCCGCAAATCACCGATGCCGTGACCCAGACCAACGTCAAGGTGGTTGCCGAAGCGCCGGCCATGGCGATGGGCACCGTATACCAGTCCATGGGTCAGTCCGTGGCCATCCTGTTCCAGAACTCGGTGTCGGCACAGCAACAGCAAAACACCCTGGCGCAGGCCGCGACCAACCAGGGCGTGATGCAGATCTACAGCGTCGACACCACCGCCGGTGCGGCGGCCACCGAGAAGGTCGCCCAGGGCGGTGTGGCCGACAACCTCACCAGCCTGCTGACGGTGCTCAAGTCGTTCAGCGGCTGACCCTCCTCCAGGCGTCATGCCAACGCCCCCGCGGTCTGCAGGCCGCGGGGGCGTTGTCTTTTGCCCGGCGGCATGGGAGGTTGAGGCGGATTTTTTACCGCTAGGCGCCTTTACGTTCTTTTTTTCGAACAGCCTATTGTCCTTTACCCCTGTTGACCCTAGGATTCGTTTGAGATTTCAAACGCTCTTGCCTGGGTGCCCAAGCGCACGTCTATCCTTGTGTGCGACATTTTCGTGCTTTTACCCAGTGAACGATTTTCCTGACGGCAGCTTTGTCCCGGCTTTCGGACGCGCCAGCGCGGTCCGTGTCTGACAGGGCGCCTTTTTTACAATCACAATTCGCCCCGCGTATGCGCGGTGCTGTTAAGGAAGCCGACATGCAGCTCAAAGACGCCCAGTTGTTCCGCCAACAAGCCTTCATCGATGGAGCTTGGGTCGACGCGGACAACGGCCAGACGATCAAGGTCAACAACCCCGCTACCGGTGAAATCCTCGGTACCGTACCCAAGATGGGCGCCGCCGAAACCCGCCGCGCCATCGAAGCCGCCGACAAGGCCCTGCCGGCCTGGCGTGCCCTGACCGCCAAGGAGCGCGCCACCAAGCTGCGCCGCTGGTATGAACTGCTGATCGAAAACCAGGACGACCTGGGTCGCCTGATGACCCTGGAGCAGGGCAAGCCGCTGGCCGAAGCCAAGGGCGAAATCGCCTACGCCGCCTCCTTCATCGAATGGTTCGCCGAAGAAGCCAAGCGCATCTACGGCGACGTGATCCCCGGCCACCAGCCGGACAAGCGCCTGATCGTGATCAAGCAGCCGATCGGCGTGACCGCGGCCATCACCCCGTGGAACTTCCCGGCAGCGATGATCACCCGTAAAGCCGGCCCGGCCCTGGCCGCCGGTTGCACCATGGTCATCAAGCCCGCTTCGCAAACCCCGTTCTCGGCCCTGGCCCTGGTAGAGCTGGCGCACCGCGCCGGGATCCCCAAAGGCGTGCTGAGCGTGGTGACCGGCAGCGCCGGCGACATCGGCGGCGAGCTGACCAGCAACCCGATCGTGCGCAAGCTGTCGTTCACCGGCTCCACCGAAATCGGTCGCCAGCTGATGGCCGAATGCGCCAAGGACATCAAGAAAGTCTCCCTGGAGCTGGGCGGCAACGCGCCGTTCATCGTGTTCGACGACGCCGACCTGGATAAGGCCGTCGAAGGCGCGATCATCTCCAAGTACCGCAACAACGGTCAGACCTGCGTCTGCGCCAACCGCCTGTACATCCAGGATTCGGTGTACGACGCCTTCGCCGAGAAGCTGAAAGTGGCCGTGGCCAAGCTGAAGATCGGTAACGGCCTGGAAGAAGGCACCACCACCGGCCCGCTGATCGACGAAAAAGCCGTGGCCAAGGTCCAGGAACACATCGCCGACGCCCTGAAAAAAGGCGCGACCCTGCTGGCCGGCGGCAAGCCGATGGAAGGCAACTTCTTCGAGCCGACCATCCTGGTCAACGTGCCCAAAGACGCGGCCGTGGCCAAGGAAGAAACCTTCGGCCCGCTGGCACCGCTGTTCCGCTTCAAAGACGAAGCCGAAGTCATCGCCATGTCCAACGACACCGAATTCGGCCTGGCGTCGTACTTCTATGCCCGCGACCTGGGTCGTGTGTTCCGTGTGGCCGAGGCCCTGGAATACGGCATGGTCGGGGTCAACACCGGCCTGATCTCCAACGAAGTGGCGCCGTTCGGCGGCATCAAGGCCTCGGGCCTGGGCCGCGAAGGTTCCAAGTACGGGATCGAGGATTACCTGGAAATCAAATACCTCTGCCTGGGTATCTGATCCGGTTTCAAGCGCCGGGGGCACGAGAGCGCTGTCCCCCTGCGCCGCTTAAAAAAACGCACTTTTCAAGGTGGCCCGGGAAGGCTCCGACAGTCGATCAACGCATGCTGTCGCAGCCGCTTCCCCGCCCCGCAACCCTTGAATCACACCGCTGTAGCCGCGGTGAATGAGGACACTATGAGCAAGACCAACGCATCCCTGATGAAACGCCGTGAAGCCGCTGTACCGCGCGGTGTTGGCCAGATTCACCCGATCTTCGCCGACAGCGCGAAGAACGCCACCGTCACCGACGTTGAAGGCCGCGAGTTCATCGACTTCGCCGGCGGTATCGCGGTACTGAACACCGGTCACGTGCACCCGAAAGTCATCGCCGCGGTGACCGAGCAGCTGAACAAGCTGACCCACACCTGCTTCCAGGTGCTGGCCTACGAGCCCTATGTGGAACTGTGCGAAAAGATCAACGCCAAGGTCCCGGGTGACTTCGCCAAGAAAACCCTGCTGGTGACCACCGGTTCCGAAGCCGTGGAAAACGCCGTGAAGATCGCCCGTGCCGCCACTGGCCGCGCCGGCGTGATCGCCTTCACCGGCGCCTACCACGGCCGCACCATGATGACCCTGGGCCTGACCGGCAAGGTCGTGCCTTACTCGGCCGGCATGGGCCTGATGCCAGGCGGCATCTTCCGCGCGCTGTACCCCAACGAACTGCATGGCGTGAGCATCGACGACTCCATCGCCAGCATCGAGCGCATCTTCAAGAACGACGCCGAGCCCCGTGACATCGCCGCGATCATCATCGAGCCAGTGCAGGGCGAAGGCGGTTTCTACGTCGCGCCCAAAGAGTTCATGAAGCGCCTGCGCGCCCTGTGCGACCAGCACGGCATCCTGTTGATCGCCGACGAAGTGCAGACCGGCGCTGGCCGTACCGGCACCTTCTTCGCCATGGAACAGATGGGCGTTGCCGCCGACCTGACCACCTTCGCCAAATCCATCGCTGGCGGCTTCCCGCTGGCCGGTGTCTGCGGCAAGGCCGAATACATGGACGCCATCGCTCCAGGCGGCCTGGGCGGCACCTACGCCGGTAGCCCGATCGCCTGTGCAGCTGCCCTGGCGGTGATGGAAGTGTTCGAGGAAGAGCACCTGCTGGATCGCTGCAAGGCGGTGGGCGAGCGTCTGGTGACCGGTCTCAAGGCCATCCAGGCCAAGTACCCGGTGATCGGCGAAGTGCGTGCCCTGGGCGCGATGATCGCGGTGGAACTGTTCGAAAACGGCGACAGCCACAAGCCGAACGCCGCTGCCGTGGCCCAGGTCGTGGCCAAGGCTCGCGACAAGGGGCTGATCCTGCTGTCCTGTGGCACCTACGGCAACGTGCTGCGGGTGCTGGTGCCGCTGACCTCGCCAGACGAGCAGCTGGATAAAGGCCTGGCCATCATGGAAGAGTGCTTCGCTGAACTCTGAGTGGTTGCTGTGACCTGATCGACAAAAAAACCCGCTTCGGCGGGTTTTTTTTCGTCCCCGGGCGGTCCGTGGGGGATTTGCGCTGTATGGAAGCCCGCGCATTGACTAAGGTGCAAAGGATTGCCTAGGGAGCGTGCTGCATGACCGCTGTTGATTTACCCGCTGTACCTCGTGTGCTGATTGCCGAGGCCGACCCCTGGTCCCGCGATTTGCTCAAGCAAGTGCTGCTCAACGTGCGCTGTGATGCGCGTGTGGACCTGTGTGCCGACGGTCAGGAAGCCTTGGAGCTGTTGAGCGAAAAACCTTACGACCTGATCATTGCCGACTGGGAGTTGCCCGGGGTGGATGGTCTCGCCTTGCTGCGCTCCGTGCGCCAACGCAAGCGCAACCCGCTGCAGCCGTTCATTCTGCTCAGCGCTCGCAACGACAGTGCCAGCGTGCGCGAGGCCCTGCCCCTGGCGCCCACCGCCTACCTGACCAAACCCTTGAACATGGAAGGCCTGACCCAGCGCCTGCAGGGGTTGCTGCTGGACGCCGGCCAGGAAGTCTCCTGCGAGGTGCCGGCCCTGGCCCCGGGCATGAGCCTGTGGACTTTTCTCGAACGCCGGCGCGAGATCGCCGACGGCGCACCGTTGCTGACCGACGTGCAGTTGGCGGTCAAGCGCAGCCTCAATCCTGAAGGTCTGGACCTCAAGCTGTTGGAGGAGGAGCTGCGCACGGACCCGCAGGTCACCGCGGTGCTGATCGCGGCCGCCAACAGCGCCGCGCAGCACCACGGCGACGGCGTGCAGACCCTGTCCCAGGCCCTGCACCGGCTGGGCACCGGGCAGAGCATGAACCTGATTCTCGGGCTGACCCTCAAGCGCAGCGCGCGCCTGAGCGACCCGGCCCTGGCCGACTACGCCGAGCGTTACTGGGAGCTGTCGCTGCACACCGCGGAATACGGCCGCACCCTGGCGCGCTTGCTGGATTTGGACCAGGAGCGCTGCTATTGCGCCGGGCTATTGCATCGCCTGGGGGATCTGGCGCTGCTGCGCTGTCTGCAGGAGTGGAAACAGGCCGGGGGCGAGCTCGACGATCAGGAAGAGATCGGCGATGCCCTGGAGCGTTTTGGCGCGGCCTACGGTTCGGCCCTGCGCACCCGCTGGCGCATGCCCCTGGAACTGCGGGATCTGATTGCCTCGAGCTATCAGTTGGGCGGTGGGGTGTACTCCCGCGAGGCGCTGGTGATGAACCTGGCGGCGCAGCTGGCGCGCTTGACCGAGCATGAGGGGATCGAGGAACTGGCCCGCAGCAAGACCGCGCGCCTGCTGAAAATCGGCTTGCCGGAGCTGACCCGCCTGCGCAAAGGCTGACCCGACATTGGAGCCGGCTTGGCGGCGAAGAGGCCCCGGGCCTTGGGCAAGCCGTGGGAGTGTCTTGGCTGGCAAGCCCGCTCCAACGAGCGGGGGCGCGGGTGATTACCCGCTGACGATGCGGTTCTTGCCCTGGCGCTTGGCCTGGTACATCGCCGCGTCGGCGCGGGCGAACAGGCTGTCGAGGCTTTCATCTTCGCGGCGCCGGCTGCTCAGGCCCTGGCTGATGGTGATGTTGAAGGTCTGGCCCTGGCAGCTGAAGGTCTGCCGCTGAATCTCTCGCTGCAGGCGTTCGGCGACCTTGTGGGCCATGTCCGTGGCGCAGCCGGGAAACACCGCCGCGAACTCTTCGCCACCGATGCGCCCGAACAGATCGCCGCGGCGCAAGGCGGCACGCCCGCTTTCGGCAATGCGTTGCAGCACGATGTCGCCTTCGGGGTGACCGTAGGTGTCGTTGATCACCTTGAAGTCATCGATGTCCAGCAACAGAAAGACCAGGGGCAAGCCGTGCAGGCGCGCCTGCTCGAACTCGCGATGGGCGCATTCGAAGAAGTGCCGGCGGTTGCTGCTCTGGGTCAGCACGTCGGTGGTCGCCAGGCGTTGCAGTTCGGCTTCCAGCTGCTTCTTCTCGGTGATGTCTTCGGCAATGCCCACCACGATCAGCCGTTGCCCGGGTTCGGCGTTGCGGTTGATGAAGCATTTGTCGCTGAGCCAGCGCACCTGGCCATTGGCGTCGATGATGCGGTACTCGCGGTCTTCCACCGCGCCCTTTTCCAGCACCTGGGCCAGGCTGCGCTCGGCGTATTCCAGATCGTCGGGGTAGATGCTGTCGCGCCACTGCTTGCTGTCCGCCAGCAGCAGTCCGGCAGGGCGTCCGAATATGCGTTCATAGGCCGGGCTGACGTACAGCACCTGGCGGCTGTCCCAGTCATAGGCCCAGAGCACCGCGTTGACGCTGACCAGCAGGGAGCTGAACAGCTGCTCGCGCTCGGTCAGGCGCGCGACCTCGCCCTGGGCGTGCATCAGGGCCAGTAGGGTTTGCGCGGCTTCGGGCCACTGCACAAGCGAAGATGGAGTGTGTGAATTCTTATTGACCATCGGCACAGATCTCAAGAGGTCTGCCGCGCGGTATTGAACAGCGGCTACGACCAAGCCCGCCTGGGTGGCGAAGTGTTGCTTGAGATAGGGGATCGGACGCTAAGTTCCCAGCCATTGCGGCGATACTTGGCGAGCCCGCCGGACGGTCGCAGGCGCCCCTCGCCCGCCGCGGGCGAGGGGCTCCGGCTCAGGCTGCGGTGGGCCGCAGAGAGTAGGTTTTCAACTGATGGGCAAAGTCCCGCAGGGACTGGATGCCGCTGGCTTCGGCCTCGTGCACCCAGTCCTTGATCGCCGCCAGCATGTCGTGGCCGTTGGCGCTGGTCTTGACCCAGATCTGCTGCAGGGCCAGGCGTTTTTCGTAGATCACCTTCAAGGCCTGGCTGTGTTCCAGCATGTTCTGGATTCGCAGGTGGTGGCGGTCTTCCAGCAGGCTGGTCTCTCGGGACAGCAGGCGCTTGGCGCGGTGGAACTGGTGGCGCACCGAGTGATCGACCTTGGCCAGTTCCTGTTTCACCAGCGGGCCGATCACCAGCTTGCGGTACTGGGCCATGATCTGGAACCGGTTGTTGAGGATGGCCATGGCGGTGTCCATGTCCAGGTGCCCCTTGCCTTCGACCCGATGGGCGATCGGCGCCACCCGCTGGACCTTGGCCAGCCCCAGCAGGCTGAACAGCTTGATCCAGGCCCAGCCCATGTCGAACTCCCACTTCTTCACCGAGAGCTTGGCCGAGTTGGGGTAGGTGTGATGGTTGTTGTGCAGCTCTTCACCGCCGACGATGATGCCCCAGGGCACGAGGTTGGTGGCGGCGTCACGGCATTCGAAGTTGCGGTAGCCCACGGCATGGCCCAGGCCGTTGATCACGCCGGCGGCCCAGAACGGAATCCACATCATCTGGATCGCCCAGATGGTGATGCCGATGGTGCCGAACAGCAGCAGGTCGATGACCGCCATCAGCGCGATACCACCCAGCTTGTAGCGGCTGTAGAGGTTGCGCTCGATCCAGTCTTCCGGGCAGTTCTTGCCATAGATGCGCAGGGTTTCCGGGTTTTTCGCCTCTTCGCGATACAGCTCGGCGCCCTTGCGCAGCACGGTGGACAGGCCCTTGATCACCGGGCTGTGGGGGTCGTCGACGGTTTCGCATTTGGCGTGGTGCTTGCGGTGGATGGCGGTCCACTCGCGGGTGTTCTGCGCCGTGGTCAGCCACAGCCAGAAGCGGAAGAAGTGTTTCAGGCCGGCGTTGAGTTCCAGGGAACGGTGTGCGGAATAGCGATGCAGATAAATGGTGACCGCGACAATGGTCACGTGGGTCATCAACAGGGTGACTGCCACCAGTTGCCAGGCGGACAAGCCAAGTAAACCTTCGTACCACATAGGCGATAAGGCCCTCGATAAAGAAAAAAACAGCTCAGGCATTATCACCAAGCTCACTGAGAAAACCAGTCGCCCTTTCAGATAAGAGTGGCGGCATGTTTCTTCCTCTATAATCCCGAACTTTTCGTGTGGAAATAGACGGACTTATGTCGGTTTCTTATCGCAATGGCTTGCGTGCCGCGCTGCTCTATCTGCTGCTGTCCCTGATCTGGCTGCAGTTCAGTGGTTATTTACTGAGCAGTTTCTTCGATGGATTCACCGATCAGGCGCACTGGCACCAGGTCAGTGGCTACGCCTGGGCACTGGTCAGCGCGGTGCTGATTTTCTTTGCCCGGGCCCGCCTGTTGCGAGTCATGGGGGCCGATCGCTGGTTGCGCCATCAACAGAAGGATCGCGAGCGCCTGCGCCAGGCGGCGGCGGTGTTCGACTGCACCCGCGAAGGGGTACTGGTCAGCGACACCCAGGGCCAGATCGTCCACGTCAATCGCGCCTTCATCGAGATCACCGGCTACCAGAGCGAAGAGGTGCTGGGGCGTCAGCCGAGCCTGTTCAAGTCCGGCCATCATTCGGCGGACTTCTACAAGGCGATGTTCGACTCGCTGGAGAAAACCGGAGAGTGGAGCGGCGAGATCTGGAATCGGCGCAAGAGCGGCGAGATCTACCCGCAGTGGCAGAGCATTCGCGCGATCCGTGATGAACAGGGCGAGCTCACCCACTATGTCGCGGTGTTCTCCGACATCAGCGCGATCAAGGATTCCGAGCACGAACTGGCGCACCTGGCCCACCACGATCCGCTGACCGACCTGCCCAACCGCCTGCTGTTCACCGACCGTGCCGAACAGGCCCTGGCCTCGGCGCAGGTCCACAAGCGCGGCTGCGCCATGCTGATGATCGACCTCGATCACTTCAAGATGATCAACGACAGCCTTGGCCACAACGTCGGCGACCAGTTGCTCAAGGCGGTGGCCGAGCGCCTGGGGGACCTGTCCGGGCAGGGCATCACCCTGGCACGACTGGGGGGCGACGAGTTCGCGGTACTGGCCGAAAGCTGCCCGCAGCTGGTGCAGGCCGCCGCCCTGGCCCAGCGCATCATCGACGGCCTCAAGGAGCCTTTTTTGCTGGGCGAGCAGCAGGTGGTGATCAACGCCAGCATCGGCATCAGCCTGTTTCCCAGCGATGCCCTGAGCGCCAGCCAGCTGCTGCGCAACGCCGACGCGGCGCTGTTCAAGGCCAAGAGTGCCGGACGCAACGGCTATGCCCTGTACACCGAAGAACTCACCGCCCATGCCCAGCAACGGGTCGAAATCGCCTTCGAGCTGCGCCGGGCCCTGGAGCAGCAGGAACTGCGGGTCTACTACCAGCCGGTGCACGATCTTGAAACCAGCCACCTGATCGGCGTCGAGGCCCTGGTGCGCTGGGAGCATCCCCAGCGTGGCCTGGTGTCCCCGGCGGAGTTCATCCCCATCGCCGAGCGCACCGGGATGATTGCCGAGATCGATGCCTGGGTCATGCAGCAGGCCTGCCGGCAGATGTGCCAGTGGCAGGCCGATGGGGTGACGCTGTCGTTCATCGCGGTGAACGTCTCGACCCGGCTGTTCGCCCGCAGCGAGCTGTACCAGCAGGTGGCCCAGGTGCTGCACGACACCGGCCTGGACCCGGCCTACCTGGAGCTGGAAGTCACCGAGAGCGCGGTGATGGATGACCCGGAAGTGGCCCTGGAACAGATGCACCGGCTGCGCGAGCTGGGCATTCGCCTGGCCATCGACGACTTCGGCACTGGCTATTCGTCCCTGCTGCGGCTCAAGCGTCTGCCGGTGCAGAAACTCAAGATCGACCAGGGCTTTGTCGCCGGCCTGCCGTTCGATGAAGACGATGCGGCTATCTCCCGGGTGATCATCGCCCTGGCCCAGAGCATGGGCATGCAGGTGCATGCCGAAGGCATCGAACAGGCCGAGCAGGCGCGCTTCTTGCTCGAACACGGCTGCGACCTGGGGCAGGGCTACTGGTTCGGCCGGCCGATGCCGGCGGAGCAGCTCGACTGGAGCAATGCTCCCGCCATCCGCTGATCCCCTGTAGCCGCTGCCGCAGGCTGCGAACGAGTTGGGCGGCACTCCGACGCAGCGGTCGCGGCGATGTCAGGACGCCAAGGGTTCGTCTATAGATCGCCAGGCAAGGCCCTGCGGGCCTTGTCGCAGCCTCGCGAAAGCTCGGCAGCGGCTACAGGATCGAATGCGCCATGGCCAGGGGAGCTCCCAGGCTCTGCCCGGACGCGCGCGCCGACCAAACGGCCTCCACCAACCCTTGTAGCCGCTGCTGAGCCTACGAAGCTGCGAACGACCGCAACGCGGGCGCAAATGTTGTTGACCGCTGAAGGCCTGAAGGCCTTGTCGCAGCCTCGCAGGCTCGGCAGCGGCTACAGGGGCTAAGCTGCTGTCAGGTCGAATAATATTTTCTGGTTATATAAACATTCTTAAACAGTATTTTTAAGAATATCCGCGCCTATCTACTATTGCTCCCACGCCGCAAGCAGTGCCGCCACTGCCAGGCACATCTCACTCAGGAGCAGCACCATGAGCGCATCTCTACGTAGCGTTGACGGCCAGGACGAAGCAACCATCTTGCGTGAAATTCAAAGCGCCCTGCGCGACCTGCGCTTTGGCGCGGTGGAAATCACCGTGCACAACGCCCAGGTCGTGCAGATCGAACGCAAGGAAAAATTCCGCCTGCAACAGCCTGGCCACAAGCCCGGCTAAAGCCGCCTCGCGCAATACCGCATCACCCTCTCGCCATCGAGAGGCCCGACTGGACAACCGGAGGGCGTCATCCATGACCCCCAGTCTGAACCCCAGCGTTCACCCACGAATGCGGGCCTGATTCGCCATAAGAAAAATGCCAGCACTTTAAAAAATTTCGGGAGCTCCACCATGTCGTCGATTCGCCGTTATGCCCTGGCCGCCCTCGCCAGTGCCGTTTTTGCCGGTTCCGCCGTTGCCAAGGATTACGAGCTGCTCAACGTGTCCTACGACCCGACCCGCGAGCTGTATCAGGACTACAACGCCGAGTTCACCAGCTTCTGGAAGCAATCGCATCCCGGCGACAACGTGAAGATCCAGCAATCCCACGGAGGCTCCGGCAAACAGGGCCGGGCGGTGATCGACGGCCTGCGCGCCGACGTGGTGACCCTGGCCCTGGCCGGTGACATCGACGAAATCGCCAAGCTCGGCAAGACCCTGCCGGCGGACTGGCAAAAACGCCTGCCCGACGCCAGCACGCCCTACACTTCGACCATCGTGTTCCTGGTGCGCAAGGGCAATCCCAAGGGCATCAAGGACTGGGGCGACCTGATCAAGAAAGACGTCTCGGTGATCACCCCCAACCCGAAAACCTCCGGCGGCGCGCGCTGGAACTTCCTCGCTGCCTGGGCCTATGGGCTGAAGGCCGGCGGTAGTGAGGCCAAGGCCCAGGAATACGTCAAGGAGCTGTTCAAGCACGTACCGGTGCTGGACACCGGTGCCCGCGGCTCGACCATCACCTTCGTCAACAACGGTCAGGGCGACGTGCTGCTGGCCTGGGAAAACGAAGCCTTCCTGGCCCTCAAGGAAGAAGGCGGCGCCGACAAGTTCGACATCGTCGTGCCTTCGCTGTCGATCCTCGCCGAGCCTCCAGTGGCGGTGGTGGACAAGAACGCCGAGAAGAAAGGCAACACCGAGATCGCCGAGGCCTACCTCAAGCACCTGTACAGCCCGGCCGGCCAGGAAATCGCCGCGAAGAACTTCTACCGTCCGCGGGACAAGGACGTCGCCGCCAAATACGCCCAGCAGTTCCCCAAACTGGACCTGGTGACTATCGACAAGGACTTCGGCGGCTGGAAAACTGCCCAACCGAAATTCTTCAATGACGGTGGCGTGTTCGACCAGATCTACACGGCCCAATAAGCCTGTTGTAGGAGCTGGCTTGCCAGCGAAGGCGCCCTCAAGGGCCACACCAGGCTGCAGGCCCCTTCGCCGGCAAGCCGGCTCCTACCAGGTAGAGCCCGCATTTGGTTGCGGGCTTTGCGTATCCGTTCCGTTAACCAAGGACTTTTATGTCGCGTCGTATCTCCCCCGTCATACCCGGCTTCGGGCTGACGCTGGGCTACACCTTGGTGTACCTCAGCCTGATTGTGCTCATTCCCCTGGCGGCGATGTTCGTGCATGCCGCGCAACTCACCTGGGAACAGTTCTGGGCAATCGTTTCGGCGCCCCGAGTGCTCGCCGCACTCCAGCTGAGTTTCGGCACCGCGTTGTACGCGGCCATCATCAACGGCGTCATCGGCACCCTGCTGGCCTGGGTCCTGGTGCGCTACACCTTCCCCGGGCGCAAGATTATCGACGCCATGATCGACTTGCCGTTCGCCCTGCCCACCGCCGTGGCCGGCATCGCCCTGACGGCGCTCTACGCGCCCACCGGCCTGGTGGGCCAGTTCGCCACCGACCTGGGCTTCAAGATCGCCTACACGCCCCTGGGCATCACCCTGGCGCTGACCTTCGTCACCCTGCCGTTCGTGGTGCGCACGGTGCAGCCTGTGCTGGCGGACATCCCCCGAGAGGTGGAAGAGGCCGCCGCCTGCCTTGGCGCCAAGCCCTGGCAGGTGTTCCGCCATATCCTGGTGCCGGCCTTGCTGCCGGCCTGGCTCACCGGCTTTGCCCTGGCCTTCGCCCGGGGCGTCGGCGAGTACGGTTCGGTGATCTTCATCGCCGGCAACATGCCGATGAAAACCGAGATCCTGCCGTTGCTGATCATGGTCAAGCTCGACCAGTACGATTACACCGGCGCCACCTCCATCGGCGTATTGATGCTGGTGGTTTCCTTTGTCCTGTTGCTGCTGATCAACCTGCTGCAGCGGCGCATCGAACGTCCATAAGGAGGCGCGATCCATGTCTCAATCGTCTATCGCCGCCTCGTCGGCCAACGCCGCCCGCCGTGGCAGCGCCACCTCGCGGCGGGTGTTGATTGGCCTGGGCTGGCTGATCTTCGCCCTGTTCCTGCTGTTGCCGCTGTTCATCGTGGTGTCCCAGGGCCTGAAGCTGGGCATCGGCGCCTTCTTCGAGGCGATCTTCGAGCCTGACGCGCTGTCGGCGCTCAAACTCACGGTGATCGCGGTGCTGATCTCGGTGCCCCTGAACCTGGTGTTCGGGGTCAGCGCCGCCTGGTGCGTGAGCAAGTACTCGTTCCGCGGCAAGAGCATCCTGGTGACCCTGATCGACCTGCCGTTCTCGGTATCGCCGGTGATCGCCGGCCTGGTCTATGTGCTGATGTTCGGCGCCCAGGGCCTGTTCGGCCCGTGGCTTTCGGCTCACGACATCCAGATCGTCTTCGCCTTGCCGGGCATCGTCCTGGCGACCATCTTCGTCACCGTGCCCTTCGTCGCCCGGGAGCTGATTCCGCTGATGCAGGAGCAGGGCACCCAGGAAGAGGAGGCCGCCAGGTTGCTGGGGGCCAACGGCTGGCAGATGTTCTGGCACGTCACCGTGCCCAACATCAAATGGGGCCTGATCTACGGCGTGGTGCTCTGTACCGCCCGGGCCATGGGCGAATTCGGCGCGGTGTCGGTGGTATCCGGGCACATTCGCGGGGTCACCAACACCCTGCCGCTGCACGTGGAAATCCTCTACAACGAGTACAACCACGTCGCCGCGTTTGCCGTCGCCAGCCTGTTGCTGATCCTTGCGCTGTTCATCCTGCTGCTCAAGCAGTGGAGCGAATCCCGAATCAACCGCCTGCGCGCCAGCGCCGCGGAGGAATAACTCATGTCGATCGAAGTCCGTAACGTCAGCAAGAACTTCAACGCCTTCAAGGCCCTCAACAGCATCAACCTGGATATCCAGAGCGGCGAGCTGGTGGCCCTGCTGGGCCCGTCCGGCTGTGGCAAGACCACCCTGCTGCGGATCATCGCCGGTCTGGAAACACCGGACGACGGTAGCATCGTGTTCCACGGCGAGGACGTTTCCGGCCACGACGTGCGCGATCGCAACGTCGGTTTCGTGTTCCAGCACTACGCCCTGTTCCGCCACATGAGCGTGTTCGACAACGTCGCCTTCGGCCTGCGCATGAAGCCCAAGCACCAGCGCCCCAGCGAGAGCAAGATCGCCGAGAAGGTCCATGAGCTGCTGAACATGGTGCAGCTGGACTGGCTCGCCGACCGCTACCCGGAGCAGCTGTCCGGCGGCCAGCGCCAGCGTATCGCCCTGGCCCGCGCCCTGGCGGTGGAGCCCAAGGTGCTGCTGTTGGACGAACCCTTCGGCGCCCTCGACGCCAAGGTGCGCAAGGAGCTGCGGCGCTGGCTGGCGCGGCTGCACGAAGACATCAACCTGACCTCGGTGTTCGTCACCCACGACCAGGAAGAAGCCATGGAAGTGGCCGACCGCATCGTGGTGATGAACAAGGGCGTGATCGAGCAGATCGGCTCCCCGGGCGAGGTCTACGAGAACCCGGCCAGCGACTTCGTCTACCACTTCCTCGGCGACTCCAACCGCCTGCACCTGGGCGAGGACCAGCACGTGCTGTTCCGTCCCCACGAAGTGTCGCTGTCGCGTTCGGAACTGGAAGACCATCACGCCGCCGAAGTGCGCGACATCCGTCCCCTGGGCGCCACCACCCGGGTGACCCTCAAGGTGGAAGGGCAGAGCGAGCTGATCGAAGCCGAAGTGGTGAAGGACCACGACAGCCTGATCGGCCTGGCCCGTGGCGAGACCCTGTTCTTCAAGCCCAAGGTCTGGCAGAAGCACACCAGCCTCTGACCCCGCCGACCTCAGGCCTGCTGTAGGAGCTGGCTTGCCAGCGAAAGCGTCCTCCAGGTTTGCACCTGGCTCGAAGGCCCCTTCGCCGGCAAGCCGGCTCCTACGGTGGCTTGATTGTTGGCCGCAGTATTTCTCCTCAACCTCGCGTCCTGTAGGAACTGGCTTGCCAGCGAAAGCGTCCTCCAGGTTTGCACCTGGCTCGAAGGCCCCTTCGCCGGCAAGCCGGCTCCTACGGTGGCTTGATTGTTGGCCGCAGTATTTCTCCTCAACCTCGCGTCCTGTAGGAGCTGGCTTGCCAGCGAAAGCGTCCTCCAGGTTTGCACCCGGCTTGAAGGCCTCTTCGCCGGCAAGCCGGCTCCTACGCAGAGGATGTCGCGTATCGAGGGTGGGTGATGGCGTTCGGCTATTGCTGCTAGCTCGATTCGATCTATGGCCCGTCCCCTGGCCGCAACATTCCTTATCTACTCTGGAAATGGTGCCAGGAGGGCGCAATTGAAGAGTCCTTGAAGGACCGGCGTTCTGTCTCCTGGCCAGCCTGATGCCAAGGAGACAAGCATGAAAAAGGAACTCCATCGGCCCGGTCCGAGGTTCGGTTGTGCACTATGCGGTGCACTGCTCAGCCCTATGGCCCTGGCGCTCGCGCCCCCTGACCTGTCCTCGCACATACCCTACGACGTCGCAGTGACCGCCCCCCCGACACCAACCCTGGAAAGCCTGCAGCGGGATTTTGACGTGCTGTCCTGGCAGACCTTCATCGCCCTCAACTGGCCGGCCCAGGACGACGGCAGTCCCGGCATCGGGCCCATCGGCAAGGAGGACGGCCCCACCGTCTGGGAAGGCTGGAAAGAGAGCTATCAGATCTTCCGGGCCAAGGGCGAGAAGCCTTTGGCCTGGGATGCCCCGGCGATTCTTCCCAAGCCCTGTGAAGGGCTCAAATCCGGGCGCCTGCTGCAACAGATGGGCAAGGTCGCGGGTGTCCTCGATGAGTTCATCCAGCCGTTCCAGAGCGGCCCGCTGGTGGACCAGAGCGGCACCTACACCCGCAACGAAATCGTGGTCAACCGGCCGATGTTCAACGATATCGTCGACAAGGGCCTGTACAGCGTCCAGGGCCAGCAGGCGTATTTCGCCGCCAGCCCGAACAACCGCGTGGCCTTCAGTTGCAGCTCCAATCCCCACCAGAAACTCGGCGCAATCATGGTCAAGGCCTCGTGGAAGGTGCTGGACGGCAACGACCAGCGCAGCCGCTTCCATACGGTGGACGCCCTGGTCTATACCCCCGGCAACAGCGACCCGACCCATGGGCCCATCGTGGAAGAGTCGTGCAAGGCGGAGTCGGTGGGGCTGGTGGGCCTGCACATCGTGCACAAGACCGCACTGGCGCCGCAGTGGGTCTGGTCGACCTTCGAACACGTGGACAATGTGCCGGAAAAAACCACCCCACCGGAGCAGCGCAAAGGTCCGTACCTGTTCTACAACGCTGCCAGCACGGCCAAGGTCAACGAGCCACCGCCCCGGCCCTGGAACCCGGCGGTCAAGGCCACGCCGTCGCAAATTGTCCGTGAGATCCCGCTGACCGAGGCCGCCAAGGCACTGAACAGCACCTACCAGGCGCTGCTGCGCACGGCCAACCCTCAGAGTGTCTGGGCCAACTACCAGATGATCGACACCCAATGGCCCGCCGATCCGGCCACGGACTGCGAGACGCCGTCGCCGACCAACCCCCTGGGCAGCCCGGCCCCGACCTTCCTCGCCAACGCCACCCTGGAAACCTTTATCCAGGGCACGGTGCCCCAGGCGTCCTCCAGTTGCATGGACTGCCACAACAACGCGACGACCCGGGTCACCCAGAACCCCCGCACCACTTTCGCCGACTTCACCTATCTGTTGGAGCGTGCCCAATCCACTGGCGCCGCAGGGAGCAAACCATGAGCACCGAGCGTGAGAACTTTGTCGGCCTGTCCACGGCGTTGCTGGGGATCGGCAAGGCCTTGCTGGCGCCGTCGATCGACCCCATCGACCTGCCCAGCCAGTTTCTGGCCTATATCCGCCCGAAGCTGACCGAGGCCCAACTCAATGACCTGCTGAGCCAGTACGCCAGCCTGGTGGCTGACCAGCAGAGCCCGGAACAGATCGCCCGGGCGCTGCTGATGGACAACGGCCAGCCAGCGGCCACACCTGCAGCCAAGGCCTGTCGTTCGATCATGAAAATGTGGCTGCTGGGGGTCTGGTACCAGCCTTATGACGCCAGCAGCTTCAAGGCCGGGCAACAGTGGGTCGTGTCCGACCTGGCGTACCAGCAAAGCTGGGCCTGGAAGGTCGCCCAGGCTCATCCCATGGGCTACAGCCAGTTTCATTTCGGCTACTGGAACGAGACGCCGCCGAGCCTGGAGGCCTTTACCGGTGTACCCGCCAAGGGGCAGCAAGGAGCTTCGTCATGAGCACAGAACAAGCGGATGTGGTGATAGTCGGCGCCGGCCTGGCCGGTAGCATCATTGCCTATCAACTGGGTCTGGCCGGGATCAAGGTCCTGGTGCTGGAGTCCGGGCCGAGCATTCCGGCCAATCGCACGCAATACATGGAGCGCTTCTACAACGCCACCCTGAAGACCCCGGAGTCGCCCTATCCTCCGGCCAGCA
This sequence comes from Pseudomonas sp. BC42, assembly GCF_021560055.1. Taxonomy (NCBI): domain Bacteria; kingdom Pseudomonadati; phylum Pseudomonadota; class Gammaproteobacteria; order Pseudomonadales; family Pseudomonadaceae; genus Pseudomonas; species Pseudomonas sp. BC42. The sequence continues at coordinate 6,625,147 of NZ_CP091067.1, read as the reverse complement.
ACCTGCAGCCGCAGCTTTATCCGGAACTGCAGCCGGCCCAGCAGAATGCGCCACGGCCGACCATTGCCGACCTGATCAACGGCTGGCAGAACCCGCAGACCAGCTATCTGGTGCAGAAAGGCCCGCTGGCCTTCACCAGCACCTATGAGCGCGTGGGCGGCGGCACCACCTGGCACTGGGTCGCCACCTGCCTGCGCATGCTGCCCAATGACTTTCGCCTCAAGTCGCTGTACGGCGTCGGGGTCGACTGGCCCATCGGCTACCAGGATCTGCAAAGCGCCTACTGCCGCGCCGAGGCGGAGATCGGCGTGGCGGCGGATGTGGGTGACCAGGACTACCTGGGCATGACCTTTCCCGAGGATTATCAATTCCCCATGCACAGCATTCCGCTGTCCCTGGTGGACGAGCGTTTCGTCAAGGCGCTCAAGGGCCATTCGTTCGCCGGCATGCCGCTGCTGGTGAGCCCGACGCCGGCCGGGCGCAACTCCGAGCCTTACGCCGGGCGCCGGGTCTGTGCGGGCAATACCAACTGCACGCCGATCTGCCCGATCCAGGCCAAATACGATGCCACGGTGACCCTGAACAAGGCGCTGGAGACCGGCAATGTCCGGGTGCTGTACAAGAGTGTGGCGAGCAAGGTCAGGGTCGATGGCAAGTCCAGCATCAGCGGTATCGAGTTCATCCAGTACCAGCTGGGGGACGGCCCGCCCACCGCCAATGGCGTGGCCCTCGGGCAGCACTATGTGATCGCTGCCCACGCCATCGAGACCCCCAAGCTGTTGCTCAACTCAGCCTGTCCCGAGGCACCCCAGGGCGTGGCCAACAGCAGTGGTCAGGTCGGTCGCAGCCTGTCGGACCACCCGATCTACCTGGCCTGGGGGCTGATGCCGCCGGGGCAGACGGTGTTCCCTTATCGTGGGCCGGTGTCCACGGCGGGCATCGAGAGCCTGCGCGATGGGGCCTTTCGCAGCCGCCGGGCGGCTTGGCGCATCGAGATCGGCAACGAGGGCCTGAACTGGCCGATCGGCGATCCCTACACCACGGTGTGCGACCTGATCGACGGCCAGAACAACAGCCACACCAACCCGTTGCCGGGGGACAAGCAACCGCCCCTGGCGCTGTATGGCGGTGATTTGATCCGTGCCCTCAACGACCGCCTGATCCGCCAGTTCCGCATCGCTTTTCTGGTGGAACAGGTGGAGCAGGACCCGGATCGGGCCGACTGCTACATAGTTCCCTCCACCGAGTACAAGGACCGTTTGGGCATCCCCCGTCCGGAGATTCACTACAACCTGTCGGACTACACCAAGGAGGGTTTCAAGCAGGCCCGGCAGGCCGCCACCTACATCATTACCGAGCTGCTGGGGGCCACCGAGCTCACGGACCTCAAGCCGGACCCCAAGACCAACCCCGGGTTCTTCGTCTACGACGGCGAGCCCTACAGCTTCCAGGGCGCCGGACACCTGATGGGGACTTACCGCATGGGGGCCAATCCCAGGAACTCGGTGGTGGACAAGCATCAACGCAGTTGGGATCACCGCAATCTGTTCCTGGTGGGAGACGGGGTGTTTCCCACCAGCGGCACCTCCAACCCGAGCCTGACCATCGCCGCGCTGGCGTTCCAGGCCGCCGATGTGCTCGCCAACGAGCTCAAGGCCAGTACCGTGACGGTCCAGGCCAATCAGCCCTGGCAAGGCACCGGGGTGCAACTCAATGGGATCAGTGCGCAGCGGGTGTGCTACGTCAGCGGGCACTGGTCTGCCAGCCCGGCGGGGGGCATGGTGGACGGCCGGGGCAATCCGGCCTACATCGCCAAGTCCGGCTATACCTTGCCTGGGGCCAATGAGGGGGCGCTGATCGGCCGCGTCGGGAGCGCTGGCACGCCCTTTCTGATCGGCGATCTGGCGCAGATACCGGCGGGCCAGCGAGGAGAGTTGCAGCTGTGCATCAATGACGACCTGGACGGACGTTATGGTGTCGGCCTGCAGGACAACCAGGGCGCACTGACGGTGCGAGTGGAGTTTGGCGGCTTGTGACCCATCCTGGCCGGGCGTGCAGTCGGCACGCCCGGCCGGGGACTTCAGATCATGGCTTTTTTCTGGCGCAGGGCCACGGGGCCCGAGCGCTGCTCGATCGCCTGCTTCAAGTCATGGCGCAGCCCCAGCAGGAACGCCAGCTCGGCCACCACGAACAGCGGGCCGACAATCAGCCCGGAAAGATCATCGACAAAGGCCGGCTTGCGGCCCTCGTAGTAATGGCCGATGAACTGGATCACCCAACCGATCACGAACAATCCCAGGCCGCAGCTCAACCAGAGCCCGGTGCTTTGCGCTGCCAGCGCCTGCCCGGCCCAGACCGACAGACCCATCAGCACACTCATCAACACGCCCAGGCGCAACTCCAGGCGCAGGTAGAACACGGCCGAGGCCAGGGCCAGCAGCACGGCCGGCGACACCACCATCCCCGCCAGTGGCCAGGTGGGACGGGACAGCAGCACCGCCACCGCCAGTACGATCATGGGAATGCCGATAAAGTGGCTGGCAATGTTGCGCGGGTCGCGGTGGTAGGCGGCGTATTGACTGAGATGATCAACGAGGCTTTTCATTGTTGTTCCTCCGTTAGGGTGGCCCGATCATGCCCGGCCGCCAATCACGGCACTGTCAGCTAGGCGACAATCACGCCGATGCCTTGAGGAAAAGACCTGTTCATGGACATGCAGCAGTGGCGTGAATGCCTGATGACCGGCCAGTGGTTCAGCCACCTGCCGGATTCCTTACAGAATAGTTTGCTCGCCGGTGCCCGCCTGCGCCGATTGGCGCCGGGGCAATGCCTGTTCCTGCGGGGTGATCCACCCTGCGGTTTGTATGCGGTGCTGGAAGGAACGGTGCGGGTGGGCGCGGTCAGCGAACAGGGCAAGGAAGCCTTGCTCAGCCTGATGCAGGCGCCCCACTGGTTCGGCGAGATCTGCCTGTTCGACGGCCAGCCGCGAACCCACGATGCCTACGCTGAGGGTGCCTGCACCTTGCTCCAGGTGCCGCAGTCGAGCTTGTTGCAACTGCTGGAGCAACAGCCGCAGTACTGGCGTCAGTTTGCCCTGTTGATGAGCCACAAACTGCGCCTGGCCTTTATCAACCTGGAGCAGCTGAGCCTGATGCCGGCGCCGGCCCGTGTGGCCAGCCGCCTGCTGGCGATCGCTGCCGGCTACGGCGAAGTGACCCAGCGCCGCAACCTGCTGCAACTGCCCCAGGAGCAACTGGCGCTGATGCTCTCGCTCTCGCGCCAGACCACCAACCAGATCCTCAAGGACCTGCAGAGCCAGGGCATCCTGCGCCTGAGCTACGGCGAGATCGAAATCCTCGACACCGACCGCCTGCGCGCCCTCGCCGGCCCCGCGTAGGGGCCCTCAAGACCGCTTTCGCCGGCAAGCCGGCTCCTACAAAGTCCCACGCGATTTCTCTGCCGACCGTAGGAGCTGGCTTGCCAGCGAAGAGGCCCTCAAGACCGCTTTCGCCGGCAAGCCGGCGCCTACAAAGTCCCGCGCGATTTCTCTGCCGACCGTAGGAGCTGGCTTGCCAGCGAAGAGGCCCTCAAGACCGCTTTCGCCGGCAAGCCGGCTCCTACAAAGTCCCGCGCGATTTCTCTGCCGACCGTAGGAGCTGGCTTGCCAGCGAAGGGGCCCGCAAGACCGCTTTCGCCGGCAAGCCGGCGCCTACAAAATCCCACGCGATTTCTCTGCCGACCGTAGGAGCTGGCTTGCCAGCGAAGAGGCCCTCAAGACCGCTTTCGCCGGCAAGCCGGCTCCTACAAAATCCCGCGCGATTTCTCTGCCGACCGTAGGAGCTGGCTTGCCAGCGAAGGGGCCCTCAAGACCGCCCTCGCCAGCAGTCCGCTTCTACGAACCACGATAGGTCGAGAATCCATAAGGGCTGAGCAACAACGGAATGTGGTAATGCTGCTCGGTCTGCTTGACCTCGAAGATCACCGGAATCTCCGGAAAGAAGGTGTCGCGCTTGGCCTGCTTGAAGTATTCGCCGGTCTTGAACACTACCCGGTATTCACCCGCCGTCAGCGCCTGGCCTGCGGGAAACAGCTCGCTGATCCGCCCCTGCTCGTTGGTGACGCCGCTGGACAAGGCTTTCCAGTCCTGGCCCACATGCTGCTCCAGGGTCACCTTGACCCCCGGCGAGGGCAAACCGTTTTCCAGGTTCAGCACATGCACGCTCAAGGGATTGCCCGCCGCCAGGGCCAGGCTCGACAGGCCGCAGAAGCCGATAGCGGCCAGGCCATTACGCAAAAAGTTCATGTCTCACTCCTTTCTCGATTGAACAAACAACAGACTCTGTAGCCGCTGCCGAGCCCACGAGGTTGCGCATTAGCGCAACGCGGGCGCGGCTCTCCCGTTCACTGACGTCCGGCCTCGGCCGCCAACCCCACCCGCTGTGCCGCCTGTAACGCGCACGCCTCGTCCTGCGCCGCGCCGCCCGCACCGGCAATGCCCATCGCGCCCACCAGCTGGTTATCGGCAAACAATGGAATGCCGCCGCCGAGCAACAGCAGCTCCGGCAAGGTGTTGAGATTGGCCGCCTCGGGGTTATTGCGCGCCCGTTCGGCGAACAGCCGGCTCGGGGTCTTGGTGGACAGCGCGGTATAGGCCTTGCGCTGGCTGGCGACGGTGTTGTGCGGGCCGACGCCATCACTGCGCAAGGTCACCAGCAGGTTGCCGCCACGGTCCAGCACCGACACCACGGCCGTGCACTGGGCCAGGCTGGCGTCTGCCAACTGACGGGCGGTGGCCAGGTCCAGCTCGGCGTGACGGGGCAGGTCCGGGGCCGCCAGGGCGCTGCCGGCAAGGCCCAGGCCAAGACTTAGAAGAAGGGTTTTGCACATCATGGGGAAGGCTCCGCAAAGACAGGCCGCCACCTTAGCCAGCGCTCCTCGTCAGAACCTCGTCAGTTGGATTACAAGTTTGTAATGGGCAAGCGCGCGCCGGGCGCCTAGCCTGTGCCGATCATTTCCGAGGTGCGCCATGCGTTTGCTGGTAGTTGAAGACGAAGCCAAGACCGCGAATTTCCTTGCCAAGGGCCTGGGAGAGTCCGGATTCGCCGTGGACGTGGCCCTGAACGGCCTGGACGGGCGCTATTTCATCGAGCAGCAGGAATATGACCTGATCATCCTCGACGTGATGCTCCCGGGCCTCAATGGTTGGCAGTTGCTGCAACTGATCCGCCAGCGCGGCGCCACCCCGGTGCTGTTCCTCACCGCCAAGGACGCCATCGAAGACCGGGTGCGCGGCCTGGAACTGGGTGCCGACGACTACCTGCTCAAGCCCTTCGCCTTCGCCGAACTGCTGGCCCGGGTGCGCACCCTGCTGCGCCGTGGGCCGCTGCGCGAGGCCGAGTCCTTCAGCATCGCCGACCTTGAGATCGACGTGCTGCGCCGTCGGGTCAGCCGCGGTGGCCAGCGCATCGCCCTGACCAACAAGGAGTTCGCCCTGCTGCACCTGTTGGCCAGCCGCCAGGGCGAAGTGCTGTCGCGGACCCTGATCGCTTCCCAGGTGTGGAACCTGAATTTCGACAGCGACACCAACATGGTGGAAGTGGCGGTGCGCCGGTTGCGGGCCAAGGTCGACGATCCCTACATGCCCAAGCTGATCCACACCGTGCGTGGCGTCGGCTACCAGCTGGAAGCCCCGGATGAAACGCTCTAGTTCCATCGCCTGGCGGCTGGCCCTGGCCTTTGCCGCGGTCTGCGCCCTGGTGCTCAGCGTGATCGGGGTGTTTCTCTACCGCTCCCTGGCCGGGGAAATCGCCTACCGCGACGACCTCGCCCTGCTCGGGCGCCTGGAGCAGGTGCGGGCCCTGCTCCAGGACAGCGACAGCCTGGACGCCCTGCAAGCCCGGCCCCGGCTGTACCAGAACATGCTGGGCAACCAGGACAGCCTGCTGCTGGTGCTGCGGGCCGATGGCTCGACGGTGATCGGCATCAACCCCCGGCAACAGCGCTTGCCCGAGTTGCTGCCGATCGCCCAGGAGCGGCGCCCGCAACGCGGCGACATCCTGCTCTGGCCGGGCAGCGACCACGTCCCGGTGGCGCTGCTGGCGGGGCAGGCCAGCAGCCCCAAGGGCGAGGCCCTGACGGTGATTGCCGGAAAGATCCTCAGCGAGCGCGAGCAGATGCTCGCCAGCTATCGCCTGCGCCTGTACCTGGCGGTAGGCCTGGGGGCCTTGCTGGCCTTCGCCCTGGGCCTGCTGCTGTTGCGCCGGGGCTTGCAGCCCCTGCGCCAGCTCAGCGAGTCGGTGCGCGAGATCGATCTGCGCAGCCTCGACCGGCGCCTGCAGACCACCGGCATTCCCGCCGAATTCCACGAGCCGGTGCAAGCCTTGAACGCCATGCTGGCGCGCCTGGAAGAGAGCTTTCAGCGCTTGTCGCAGTTCTCCGCCGACCTGGCCCATGAAATCCGCACGCCGTTGCACAACCTCCTGGGCAGCAACGGCCTGGCCCTGAACCAGCCGCGCAGCGCCGCGGAGTACCAGGAAGTGCTGGCCTCCAACATGGAGGAGTTCGAGCGCCTGGGACGCATGGCCGAGAACCTGCTGTTCCTGGCCCGGGCCGAACAGGCCGATGCGGCGCTGGACCGCCAGCTGCTGTCACTCTCGGGTGTCGGCGCGCAGTTGTGCGACTACTTCGAGGCCCTGGCCGATGACCGGCAGATCCGTCTGGAAAACGGCTTTTTCGGTGAGCTGCAGGCCGACCAGCAACTGCTGCAACGGGCCCTGGGCAACCTCCTGGCCAACGCCGTGCGCCACGCTGACGCGGGTTCGCTGATCCGCCTGCAGCGCCGCGACGAAGCGGGCTGGTGCTGGCTGCAGGTGCACAACCAGGGCCCGGCGATTGCCCCTGAACACCTGCCCCGGCTGTTCGACCGCTTCTACCGGGTCGACCCCTCCCGCGCCGAACCGGGGGACTCCGGCGGCCTGGGGCTGGCCATCGTGCGCTCGATCATGCTGCTGCATGGCGGTCAGGTGCGGGTGGCGAGCGATGACCGAGGCACGGTATTCGAACTGGGCTTTCCCCTCCTGTAGCCGCTGCCGAGCCTGCGAGGCTGCGACAAGGCCGCGAGGCCTTCAGCGGTCTGCAGTATTTGCGCCCGCGTTGCGCTCGTTCGCAGCTTCGCAGGCTCAGCAGCGGCTACAAGGCTGCAGGGGGTCAGCGCAAACCGTCGCGAAACTGCCCCGGGGTCATCCCGGTCCAGCGTTTGAAGGCCCGGCTGAAGCTGCTGGCATCGGCAAAACCCAGCAGGTAGCTGATCTCGCTCAGGGAACATTCCAGGTCCCGCAGGTGCAGCAGGGCGAGGTTCTCCCGGCATTCGTTGAGCAGGGTGTCGAAGCGCGTGCCTTCATCCGCCAGGTGCCGTTGCAGGCTGCGCAGGCTCAGGTGCAGGGCCTGGGCCACCCGTTCCGCGGAGGGCTCGCCTTCCGGCAATTGGGCTTCGATCACCCCGCGCACCTTGCGCTCCCAGGTCAGGGGCCGCAGTTGCAGCAGGGTGCGCTTGAGCACCGCTTCGTTGTGTTCGGCCAGTTCCGGGTTGGCGTCGTCCAGGTGGCTGTCGAAATCGTGCAGGCCGAATTCCAGGCAATCGTCGGCCGCGGCAAAGTGCACCGGGCAGCGGAACACCTTGTGCCACTGGCTCGGGTCCGCCGGGGCCGGGCGCCGCAAATGCACGGCCAGCGGCGCGTAGTCGCGGCCCAGGCGGTTGCGGCAGGTGCGCACGTAGATCGCGGCAAAGGCGTCGATCGCCTCGATGGCCGGCCGCGGCGCGCCTTCGGGCACCTTGAGGAAGAAGCGGTAGCGGTCCGGCTCGCGGGTCAGGGCCAGTTCCAGGGCGTCGCTGACCACCTGGTGATAACGCACGATGCGCTCGAACACTTCCCGCAGGCTGCCGCTGGCCACCAGGGCGTAGCCCAGGGCATGGAAGGTGGTGGGGCTGACAAAGCGCGACACCCGCAGGCCAATGGCCGGATCGCCGCTGGCCTGCACCGCCAGATGCCACAGGCGGGTGGTGGCCGACAGCGGGTAGCGGGCGTTGGGGTCGTCCATCCATTGCGGGTCGAGGCCGGCCTCGCGGCACAGCGCGTCGCTGTCGAGGTCGAGGGCGTCCAGTTGCTTGCGCAAGGCGCGGGTCCAGCTGGCGAGGGAGGTGGCTTCGGTCATGCGATTGGCGCGTCCGGTCAACAGGTTGGCGTTTACGGCTAGCGCCCGGAGCCGGGGCTCGGGGCAGGATGCACACATCACTGACCAGAGGATGGAATCATGCAGGGTATTTCTGCAAGCCCCGAGCGGATGAACGCACAACAGCGAGCGGCGCACATTCGCCAGGTGGTCCTGGCCCGGGGCGATGAACTGCGCCGGCGCTTCCCCTTGCTGCGGCACCAGGACGCCCTGGGCGCGGGGATCCTGATAGTCGCCCTGTCCGGGATGCTGGGGTCAGCGGCGCTCTATGTCGGTGGCTACCTGGCCTGGTGGGCGTGCCTGCTGCTCAACGCGTTCTTCGCGTCCCTGACCCACGAGCTGGAACACGACCTGATCCACAGCATGTACTTTCGCAAGCAGCGCCTGCCCCACAACCTGATGCTGGCGCTGGTCTGGCTGGCGCGGCCGAGCACCATCAACCCCTGGGTGCGGCGTCATCTGCACCTCAATCACCACAAGGTGTCCGGCAGCGAGAGCGATATCGAAGAGCGCGCCATCACCAACGGCGAACCCTGGGGCATCGCCCGCCTGCTGATGGTGGGGGACAACATGATGGCGGCCTTCATCCGCCTGCTGCGGGCACCGGGGGCCAGGCGCAAGCTGCACATCCTCGGCCGCACCCTGGCCGTCTACGCGCCCCTGGCCTTGCTGCACTGGGGCGCCTGGTACCTGTTCCTCGGTTTTCATGGGGCCAATGGCATCGCCGCGTGGCTCGGCAGCCCGATCCAGTGGTCACCGGACACCCTGGCGCTGATGCACGGCATCGATATCGCCGTGGTGGTGATCATCGGCCCCAACGTGCTGCGCACCTTCTGCCTGCACTTCGTCAGCTCCAACATGCACTACTACGGCGATATCGAACCGGGCAACGTGATCCAGCAGACCCAGGTGCTCAACCCCTGGTGGATGTGGCCGCTGCAGGCCTTCTGCTGCAACTTCGGCAGCACCCACGGCATCCACCATTTCGTGGTCAAGGAACCCTTCTACATCCGCCAGCTGACGGCGCCGGTGGCGCATAAAGTGATGGCCGAGATGGGCGTGCGCTTCAACGATTTCGGCACCTTTGCCCGGGCCAACCGCTTTCATCCCGTGGAGCAGGTGGCGACGCAACCTGCGCGTAACGCCCGGGCTTGAGGGGGCGGACTGTCTTTCTGGTTAAATATCCAAGGACCGATGACGTTAAGCCAAGGTCACGCGGCGCCGGGAAACGCCCGGAATCCGCGAAGGGGCAACGACAGGGAGACAGTATGAACAGTGCGGTAAGGCGATTGATCGCCGTTGCCTTGATGAGTGTGGGCGGTCTGTCGCTGGCCGACCCGGTGGCGCAGGGCCCCGACGAGGCGCTGGCGCTGAGTATCTTGAAGCATCTGGAAGTGAACGGTTTTCGCAATTCCTTAAGGCCGCGGCACTACCCGGACGGCACCACGCTGGGCCAGACGCCCTATCGGATCTACGAGAGGGCCGCAGGCGCCGATGGCACCTACAACGCGACGGACGAAGAACAAAGCTGGGTCTACAGCGTCAGGGTGATGGAGCAGGGGAAGCAGGGCATCACCATCTGTTTTGTCGACCAGAACCTGCACGGTAGCTACCTGGCCGCTTCGCGGTTGCGGGTCGAGAAAAACCGGGCAGGGCATTACGTCGTGGTCAAGGAACTGCCAACAACCCCGGCCTGCCGCATCACCCGAGGCTGAGGCCAGCGCCATGGCGCAGCCCGGTGTATTCACCGAGGATCGATACCGGGTTCTGTGGCACGCCGCCCGTTGAGCAGCGAGGCGGCGGTCTTGCCACCTTATCCCCACTGTCATGCCGGACTTGCCGACAACCCAAACGCACCGCGTAGGAGCCGGCTTGACGGCGAAAGGGCCCTGGAGACTGGTGTTGTTCTGGAGGACGCTTTCGCTGGCGAGCCAGCTCCTACACAGGCCCGCTCTTGCACGGTCCGGTTGATAGCCAGCTCCTGCAAGCTCAATCCGGCTGGAACGGCGATTCGCTGAGGATCACCCCGGTTTCATCCACGTAGCGCTGCCATTCCTCCAGCACGGTGCGCAGTTTGTCCGGTTGGCTCTGGGCCAGGTCGTGAATCTCCCCCGGGTCCTGGCCCAGGTCATACAACTGCCAGGTCGCCGGGCCCACGGGGCCGGGGATGTACACCGCTTTCCACTGGCCCTGGCGGATCGCCCGGCGGCCGAACAGCTCCCAGCCGGTCACCGTGTGCTGGTCATGCACCTGGGCGGTTTCGCCGGAGAGAAAGCCCAGCCAGGACTTGCCCCGCAGCGGCGCCACGTCGCGCCCGCGCCAGCGCTTGCCGGGGTGGCGCACTCCGGCCAGGTCGAGCAGGGTCGGGGTGATGTCCATCACCGTGCCGAAGCCGTGGCTGATCTGCCCCTTGAGCGGCAGTTGCGGGTAATGCAGCAGCGCCGGCACGCGAATCCCGCCCTGGGTGGTGAAGGCCTTGAACAGCCGCGACGGCGCGGTGGCCGCCTGGGCCCAGGCCGGGCCGTACCAGACGTAGGAGTTGGCCCGGCCGATGTTCTCCAGGCGGTTGTCGTAGTGCTGGTTGAGGTAGGTCAAAAGCTCCGGCCCGAACTTGGGGAAGGCCTCCAGCAGCGCGCCCTCGGCGCCGTTGTCGGACATGAACAGGATCAGGGTGTTGTCCAGCTGGCCCTGCTGGCGCAGGTAATCCACCACCCGGCCGATGTTCCAGTCCATGCGCTCGACCATCGCTGCATACACCTCCATGGCCCGCGCCGAAACCTGCCGCTGTTCATCGCTCAGGGCATCCCACTCGGCATTCAGGTTGATCAGCGGATGGGGCTCTATCGCGGCATCGATCAGGCCCAGGGCCTTGAGTTTTTCCAGGCGCTCGCGGCGCAGCACCTCGGGGCCGGCGTCATAGCGGCCGCGGTACTTGGCGACGATTTCCTCGGGGGCCTGCAGCGGCCAGTGGGGCGCCGAGAACGGCAGGTAGGCGAAGAACGGCCGGCTCTGGTCACGCTCCTTCAGGTACTGCAAAAGCTTGTCGCCGAAGGCGTCGGAGGAATAGAAATCCGCCGGCAGTTCATCGATGAAGCGGTCGTCCTCGATGTACAGCGCCGGGGTGGATTTGAGCAGCCCGGGGGTGCGTTCGTCGTAGGTCGGTTCGAAGGCGTAGTGGTTGGCCGCCCCCGGCAGCAGCGAGAACGAACGTTCGAAGCCCCGGGCATGGGGCGCGCGTTCGGCGGTCAGCCCCAGGTGCCACTTGCCGCTCATCAGGGTCTGGTAGCCGGCTTCGCGCAGCAGCTCCGGCAGGGCCACCACGCGGTCGTTGAGGTAACCCTCGTAGCCCGGCTTGCCGATCAGCTCGGGGGTCAGGGCCTCGGCCATGGTGCCGATCCCGGCAATGTGGTGGTCGGTGCCGGTGAGCAGCATGGAGCGGGTCGGCGAGCAGGTCGGGGCGGTGTGGAAATCGGTCAGGCGCAGGCCGTTGAAGGCCAGGGCGTCGAGGTTCGGCGTGGCGATCTCGCCACCGAAGGCGCCGAGGTCGGAGAAGCCCAGGTCGTCGGCCAGGATCACCAGAAAGTTGGGGCGTTGCGGCATCGCGGCACTCCTGTTCAGCAAGCAATGAAGGTCAAGGGCAGGTCGCGGATCTGCACCGGCTGCGGCGCCTGGTAGTGATCATCGCTGGTCAGTTCGTGGAGCAGTTCTTCGCGCAGTTGGTGGAAGTCGAAAGCACTGCGCTTGCGCGGGTGTGGCAGGGCCACCTCGACCACGCGCTTGATGCGGCCCGGGCGCGGCTCCATCACCACCACCCGGTCGGCGAGGAAGATCGCTTCCTCGACATCGTGGGTCACCAGCACCGTGGTGATCCTGGCCCGCTCGCGGATCGCCAGCAGCTCGTCCTGCATCTGCTGGCGGGTCAGGGCGTCTAGGGCGCCGAAGGGCTCGTCCAGCAGCAGGATGCGCGGGCTGGCCACCAGCCCGCGAGCGATGGCCACCCGCTGCGCCATGCCGCCGGACAGTTGGTGGGGATAGGCCCGGGTAAAGTCCTTGAGCCCCACCAGCTCGATGAAGTCGTCGATCCGCCGCTGGCGCTCGGCGGCGCTCAAGGGTTCGTTGACCAGGCCCAGGCCGATGTTCTCGGCCACCGTCAGCCAGGGAAACAGGCGGTGCTCCTGAAACACGATGCCGCGTTCGCTGCCGATGCCGCTGATCCGCTGGCCGTCGACCCGGATCTCGCCGCGAAACTCGGTGTCCAGGCCGATCAGCAAGCGCAGCAGGGTGGACTTGCCGCAGCCGCTGGAACCGACGATGGCGACGAACTCGCCCTCGGCGATGTCCAGGTTGAATTCGCGGATCGCCTCCACCTCGCCACCGGCGACGGCGAAGGTCTTGCCCACGTGATTGAAACTGACCAGGGGTGCGTTCATGCGTGTCTCCAGCGGGTGGCGCGGGTTTCGAGTTGTTGGCCCAGGCGATTGAGCAGGGCCCCGGTCAGGCCCACCAGGAGCATGCCGGCCATGATCAGGTCCATGCGCAGCAGTTGCTGGGCGCTGATCATCTGACTGCCGATGCCGCCGTTGGACGGCATGAAGTATTCCGCGCCGATGGTGCCCATCCAGGCGTAGATCAGGCTGATGCGCAGGCCGGCGAAGATGCCCGGCGCCGCCCCGGGCAGCACCAGTCGGCGCAGCCGTTGCCAGAGGTTCAGGCGCAGCACCTGGGCGGCTTCCGCCAGTTGCGGCGAGAGCTGGGCGACGCTGCGCTGGGTGGCGATGAACAACGGGAAGAACGCGGCCAGGGCGACGAACACCCATTTGGCCAGTTCCCCCAGGCCGAACCAGGCGGTGAGCAGCGGCACCCAGGCGAAAATAGCGATCTGGCGGATGGCGGCCAGGGTCGGTCCCAGCAGCCGTTCAGCGAGGCGCGACAGCCCCAGCAGCAAGCCCAGGACCAGCCCCAGCCCGCCGCCCAGGGCCAGGCCGCCCAGGGCGCGTCCCAGGCTCAGCCCCATGCCCCCGAGCAAGCTGCCGTCCCGCAGGCCGTCGACGGTGGTGCCCAGCACCACCAGCGGGCTCACCAGAATATTGGCGTCCACCCATTGCCTTGCGCTCGCCAGCTGCCACAGGCCCAGCAAGGCCAGGGGCAGCAGCCAGGGTTGCAGGCGCTGCCAGCCCTGATAGCGCGGACCGCGGCGCAGGGCGGCGGTGGCCGGGTGCGGCCAGTGCACCAGGGTGCGATCCAGCCAGCCGATGCCGCGGTCCATGCACACCCCCAGCACGCCGATCACCAGGATGCAGACGAAGACGATGTCCAGCATGAACAGCTGGCGCGCCCAGACCATCAGGTAGCCGATGCCTTCGCTGGAGGCCAGCAGTTCCACCGCCAGCAGCGAGGTCCAGCCGGTGGCCAGGGCCAGGCGCACCCCGGCCATGAAGGCCGGCAGCGCGGCGGGCAGCACCAGGCGGCGCACCAACAGCGCCGGAGGCAGGCGCAGCACCGCGGCGGCTTCCCGCAGCCGGGGCTGGGCATCGCGCACGCCCACCAGGGTGTGCAGGGTCACCGGCACCACCACGGCCTTGACCAGCACCACCAGCTTGAGCACTTCGCCGATGCCGAAAAACACCATGAACAAGGGAATCCAGGCCAGGGTCGGAATTTGCGCCAGGGCGCCGAAGGAGGGGTACACCAGACGCTCCAGGCGCCGACTGAAACCCAGGGCGCCCCCCAGCAGGGCGCCGGCGGCGATGCCCGCCAGCAAGCCCCAGAACAGCCGTTGCAGGCTGATCGCCAGATGGCTCCACAGCTCGCCGCGGCCCAGCTCCAGGGCGCTGCTCCAGACCAGCGCCGGGGCCGGCAGGATCTGTTCGCTCATCCACAGGTTGCGGCTGGCCAGCCACCACAGGACGAACAGGCTCAGGGGCAGCAGCCAGGGCAGCAGGCGCTGATGGATTGCGGGCCAGCCCGGGCGTCCGGTGGACGGTGCCGCCAGGGGCAGGCTGAGCAGGGAAACACGGGCCATGGATGACCTCCGTCGTCGGGTTCTGCATGGCATGGGTCGACGCTGTAGGAGCAGGCTTGCCAGCGCATCGGCGCTTGCCGGCGATGCGGGGCTGGCGGGCCTGTTCGCCGGCAAGCCGGCGCCTACGTGATATGCGTTTGTGGTCTATTAAAATTCTTATCGATTCTATTAAGAGATAAGAGAAGCCATTTAAGGCTGGTTGGCCGACACGCATCCAATGCATTTGAAGAATATTTTTCATGCATTTCATGCATGTCCCCGGAGGCGCCCGTGGCTGCTGGGTTATTCAATATGGTTATTAAAATGTGAATTTATAGTATTTAAAGGTTGATCGATTCCGTGCCTACCTTCTGCTCCTCACAGCCTTTGCCATCAGGAGCCGCACCCATGAACCTTCCCTTCAAACGCGTCATCAGCCTGTTCGCCGCGCCGGCCCTGGCGGGGCTCCTGGGTTGCCTGCCGCTGCTGGCCCAGGCCGCCGAACTCAAGGAAATCCGCATCGCCGTGCCCGACCTCAGCGCCGGCACCCAGCACAGTGGCGGCGGGGTGGTGGACGTGCTGCGTCAGCAACAGATCTTCGAAAAGGCCTTTGCCGACCAGGGCATCCAGATCCAGTGGAATTTCTTCAAGGGCGCCGGGCCGGTGATCAACGAAGCCTTCGCCAACGGCCAGGTGGACCTGGCCTATCTCGGCGACCTGGCGGCCATCATCGGCAAGTCCAACGGCCTGGATACGCGTTTGCTCAGCGCCTCGGCCCGTGGGGTCAAGCATTACCTGGGGGTGGTGCCGGGCTCGGGGATCAAGACCCTGGAAGACCTCAAGGGCAAGCGCGTGGCGGTGTTCCGGGGCACCGCCACCCAGCTGTCGTTCGACGCGGCCCTGGCCAGCCGGGGCCTGAGCGAGAAGGACCTGAAAGTGGTCAACCTCGACTTCAACGCGGCGGTGGCGGCCCTGGCGGCCAAGCAGATCGACGCCTCCTGGGGCAGCACCGGGCTCTCGGCCCTGCGCAGCAAGGGCCTGGCCGAACTGCCCCTGAGCACCAAGGACCTGGGCGGCGCCGGCAGCGTGCAGAGCGTGCTGGTGGGCGCCGGCAAGTTTGTCGACGAGCACCCCGAGGCCGTGGAAAAACTGCTCAAGGCCCAGCAGCAGGCCGTAGAGTGGCTGACCCAGGACAGCAACAAGGACGCCTACATCCAACTGGTGTCGGGCCTGGCCAGCTACCCGCCGGTGATCCTGCAGGAAGACCTCAAGGACCAGCGCCTGAGTGAAATCTTCCCCTCTACCCTGGACCCGGTGTTCCTCGGCAAACTGCAGGACTCGGTGGACCTGGCGGCCAAGGAACGCTTGATCCGCAAGCCGTTCAAGGTGGAGGCCTGGGTCGCCCCGCAACTCGCCGCCGCCGGCCTGTAACCTCCTCCCTGTAGCCGCTGCCGCAGGCTGCGCCCGGCACCGCAGGGGCCGCTGGGGCCGGCAACGCGGTTTATCTGGAAGAACCGGGTGCCGTCTTGCGCCGACTGCGCCGACTGCGTCGTCGTTCGCAGCCTGCGGCAGCGGCTACAAGGTTGCGTTCGGCATCGTGGGGGCCGCTGGGGCCGGCGACGCGGTTTATCTGGTGGAACCGGGTGCCGTCTTGCGCCGACTGCGTCGTCGTTCGCAGCCTGCGGCAGCGGCTACAGGGTTAGACGGCGATGCCGTGGCTTTGCTGGTCGACCGCCACCAGCACTTCGATCAACTTGCGCGCCGCTGGCGACAGGCGAAAACCGCTGCGGCTGACGATGCCGCAGCGGGCGTTCAGGCTGTCGATGTTCTGCGGCAGGTTGCGCCAGTGCAGCAGCACCAGCGACCCCTGCTCGATGTCTTCGGCGAAGGCCTCGGCGGTGCCCACGCCAATGGCGTTGGACTGGCGGACGATCTTCACCAGCGCCGGAAAGTGTTCAGTCTCGATGGTCGGTGAAAAGTCGATGCGTCCGCTGAGGTTGGCCAAAAGCTTGCGGATCCCCGGGGGAATCAGGGTGGTGGCCAGGGGGTAGTCGAACATGTCGTTGGTGGACAGGCTTTCCTTGGCCAACAGCGGGTGCCCGGGGCGGCAGAAGAACACCCCGCGCTTGGGCGTCAGCGCCTGGGTCTGGTAGTTCGGATCGGCTTCGAAATGGCGGATGTCGGCGATGAAGAACTCGATCTCTTCGCGGTTCAGGCTGCGGCTGAGTTTCTCCCAGTTATCCACGGCAAAGCAGGTGCGCACCTTGGGGTGGGCGCTGCTGAACTGCGCCACCGCGTCGGGCACCAGCTTCACCGCCGGCGCCGGGCCGCAGCCGAAGCGCACCTCACCGGCGTCGAGCTTGGTCATCTGGGTCACTTCGCTGCTGAGCAAGGCCGCGCCCTGCACCAGGCTCAAGGCGTGCTGCAGCACCACCTGGCCTTCCGGGGTGGGGCGCAGGTCCTTGTTGCCTCGGTCCACCAGCACGCAGCCGAACTCCTGTTCCAGGCCCTGGATACTGCGGCTGAAAGCCGGCTGGGTGATGCCCATGGCGTCGGCGGCGCGGACAAAACTGCGGTGTTCATTGAGGGCGATGAAGTAACGCAATTGGCGAAGATCCATATGCTTTCCCGGCATCCGAAAAATAGCTCGAAGGCATTTGCGACGAGTGAGGCTGAGGTTTTAAATGCAAGCTCTTATTCCGTCAACGAAGCATGTAGTTATCTATTAGATCTAAATTGAATATAGATAGAGCGTTGTTTCGCGGCGGTTCCAACCGTAAGCAGTCGATGAGGGTGTACCTGATGAGCAATGCCGCCTTAGCCGTTAAACCCGCTGTTGATGCCCTTGAGATCTACCCGGTAGCCGGTCGCATCGGCGCCGAGATCCGTGGCGTGCAACTGTCCGGCGACCTTGATGCCGCCACCGTGGACGCCATCCAGCAGGCGCTGGTGCAGTACAAGGTGATCTTCTTCCGTGGCCAGACCCACCTCGACGACCAGAGCCAGGAAGCCTTCTCCCACCTGTTGGGCGAGCCGGTGGCCCACCCCACCGTGCCGGTGCGCGACGGCACCCGTTACCTGCTGGAGCTGGACGGCGCCGAGGGCCAGCGGGCCAACTCCTGGCACACCGACGTGACCTTCGTCGACGCCTACCCGAAAGCCTCGATCCTGCGCTCGGTGGTGGCCCCGGCCGCAGGCGGCGACACGGTGTGGGCCAACACCGCCACCGCCTACAACGAACTCCCGGCGGAACTGCGAGAGCTGGCGGACAAACTCTGGGCGGTGCACAGCAACGAATACGACTACGCCGGGGCCAAGCCCGACGTCTCGGCGGAGAAGCTGGAGCGCTACCGTAAAGTGTTCACCTCCACCGTATTCGAGACGGAACACCCGATCGTCCGCGTGCACCCCGAAAGCGGCGAAAAGAGCCTGGTGCTGGGGCACTTCGTCAAGCGCATCAAGGGTTATTCCCAAGCCGATTCGGCGCACCTGTTCAACCTGCTGCAAAGCCACGTGACCCGCCTGGAAAACACCGTGCGCTGGCGCTGGAGCGCCGGTGACGTGGCGATCTGGGACAACCGCTCGACCCAGCATTACGCCGTGGACGACTACGGCACCCAGGACCGCATCGTGCGCCGCGTGACCCTCAAGGGCGACGTCCCGGTGGGCGTCCACGGCCAGCGCAGCCAGACCATCAATGGCCTCTGACCCGCCCCCTCAAGCCCCTACGGGCATTTACCCGATGCACCTGCCCACTGTAGGAGCTGGCTTGCCAGCGAAGGCGCCCCAGAGAGCGCTGCAAGGCTCAAGGGCCTCTTCGCCGGCAAGCCGGCTCCTACGAGAATTCACGCGATGCACCTGCCCACTGTAGGAGCTGGCTTGCCAGCGAAGGCGCCCCTGAGAGCGCTGCAAGGCTCAAGGGCCTCTTCGCCGGCAAGCCGGCTCCTACGAGAATTCACGCGATGCACCTGCCCACTGTAGGAGCTGGCTTGCCAGCGAAGGCGCCTCTGAGAGCGCTGCAATACTTGAGGGCCTCTTCGCCGGCAAGCCGGTTTCTACGAGAATTCACGCGATGGACCTGCCCACTGTAGGAGCTGGCTTGCCAGCGAAGGCGCCCCAGAGAGCGCTGCAAGGCTCAAGGGCCTCTTCGCCGGCAAGCCGGCTCCTACGAGAATTCACGCGATGGACCTGCCTGCTGTAGGAGCTGGCTTGCCAGCGAAAGCGCCTCTGAGAGCGCTGCAATACTTGAGGGCCTCTTCGCCGGCAAGCCGGCTCCTACGGGATGGAAGGTTGCCGGGGGTTACCACACGCCGATCTGCACCAGCTTTTCGCTTTCCGGTTCGCCGTAGCGAAAACGCTGGCCACGCAGATCGATCTCTTCATGGCTGATGGTGGTGCGGCGTTTCAGGCCGCGCAGCCATTCCAGCAAGTACCCCAGGTGTTCTTCACGCACCGCGGCGTAGGCCGGGTCGGCCCCCAGGTCATGCAGTTCCTGGGGATCGTTGTGCAGGTCGAACAGCTGCGGGCGGAAGCCGTCATAGGCCAGGTACTTCCAGCGTTCGCTGCGCACCATGGTCATGCGGCAACGGTCGATGGGCTGGCCCAGGCGCTCCCGGGCCGGGGCCTGGAAGGCGTAGTCGTATTCGCTGATGGCGTAGCGGCGCCAGTCCGGTGTCGCGCCGTGCAGCAGCGGGATCAGCGAGCGGCCTTCCAGGCGGTGTTCGGCCCCCGGCAGGCCCAGGGCGTCGAGGAAGGTTGGCAGGGCGTCGATGGTTTCCACCAGGCGCTCATCCACGCTGCCACGGCGGCTGTCCGCCGCCGCCCGCGGGTCGCGGACAATCAGCGGCACGCCCACCGCCGGCTCCAGCAGGAACTCCTTTTCCCCCAGGTAGTGGTCGCCGAGGAAGTCGCCGTGGTCGCTGGTGAAGACGATCAGGGTGTCGTCCCAGCGGCCATTGCTCTGCAGGAAATCGAACAGCCGGCCCAACTGGTCGTCCACCTGTTTGATCAGGCCCATGTAAGTGGGCACCACGTTCAGGCGGACTTCATCCCGGGAAAAGTTCAGGCTCTCTTCATGCTGGCGGAAGGCGGCGTAGACCGGGTGGTCGCTGAGCTGCCCGGGCGCGGCGCGCACCGCCGGAATGATCTGCCCGGGGCCATACAGGGCGTGGTACGGAGCCGGCGCGATGTAGGGCCAGTGCGGCTTGATGTAGGACAGGTGCAGGCACCAGGGCTGCTCGCCCTGTTCGCCGATGAAGTCGATGGCGCGGTCGGTGGTGTAGACGGTTTCCGAATGGGCTTCGGCGACCCGGGCCGGCAGGTGGGCGTTGCGCATTTTCCAGCCGCTGAGGATCTGCCCCTGTTCGCCAGCCCCGGCGTTGGCCCAGTCGTGCCAGGGGTTGAGCCCGTCGTAGCCGAGGTTGCGCAGGTAATGGGTGTAGGGCGCGGCATCGCGCTTGTCGTCGAATATCGGGTCGTCGGGGTAGATGCCGTCGTGACGCAAGTAGGGCTCGAAGCCGACCTCGTTGAGCGCCTCGGCCTGGGGGCTGTCGGGGTCGATGGCCAGGCGCTGCAAGGCGTCGAGGTTGGGCGTGGCGTGGGTCTTGCCCACCAGCGCGGTGCGGATGCCGTGGGGCCGCAGGTAGTCGCCCAGGGTCAACTCTTCCAGGGGCAGGGGCACGGCGTTCCAGGCCACCTGATGGCTGCTGACATAGCGCCCGGTGTAGGCCGACATGCGCGACGGGCCGCAGATGGTGCCCTGGGTGTAGGCGCGGCTGAAGCGCACCCCGGCGGCGGCCAGGCGATCGATGTTCGGGGTGTGCAGGTGCGGGTGGCCGTAGCACGAGAGGTAATCCCGGCGCAGCTGGTCGCACATGATGTAGAGCACGTTGCGCACGGGGGAAGGGGTATTGGACATGGGGTTCACCGAGGGGAAGACAGGCGCGTTTTTTCGCCTCCGGCGGGGCCTCCCGGCAAGCGCATTTGCCGAATAGTTTCGATGCAGGGCGTGCATCGCTCAGGTCCTTGTAGCCGCTGCCGCAGGCTGCGATCGGCCGCGCAGCGGCCGCCGGGGATTTGCCGTGGATGGCCGGGGCGAGGACTGCGTCCTCGTTCGCAGCCTCGCAGGCTCGGCAGCGGCTACGGGTGCAAGTGCAGGGGGCGAGTGTCGGGGCAGGACGCCAGTCAGGGGCTCAGACGGCGAGGTTGTCGAGAGACGGCAGCGCTTCGTCCTGTTCGTCGATGGCCTTGATCTCTTCGATCATCGCCGCCGCCAGGGGCGAGAGGCGGTAGCCGGCGCGGCTGACGATGCCGTAGCGGGTGTAGAGCTCTTCCAGGTCGTCGGCCAGGCCGTCGATCTTCAGGCACACCAGTTCGCCCTTGGCGTTGTGCAAGGCGTCGCTGTAGGAGCCGACGATGCCGATGGCGTCCGAGCGCAGCACTACCCCCAGCAGGCTGTAGCTGTTTTCGCATTCCACATTGGGCGTGAAGTCCGGCTTGCCGCAGAGGTCGACGATGACCTTGCGCAGGTTCGGCGGGCGGATGGTCACCGCCAGCGGGTAGCTCATCAGTTCGCTGGCGCTGACGCTGTCGCGCTGGGCCAACGGATGCCCGGCGCGGCAGCAGAAATGCCATTTGCGCGGGCGCAGGCGCTGGGTCAGGTAATCCGGGTCGGCCTCGAAGTGGCGGGTGTCGGCCACGAAGAATTCGAACTCTTCGCTGAGCAGGCGCTTGCTCAGGCTTTGCCAGTCATCCACCTGGAACTGCACCCGGGCCTTGGGGTAGCGCCCGATAAAGCTGCCGATGGCCCGGGGGATCAAGCCCGAGGCCGGCGCCGGGCCACAGCCGAAGCGCAACTCTCCCGCCTCCAGGCCATTGAACTGGCTGATCTCGTTGGCCATCTGCTGGGCCCCGCTGACCAGCCGACGCGCATGTTCCAGCAGTAACTGGCCCTGCTTGGTCGGGGCCAGGTCCTTGCGCCCGCGATCCACCAACTGGCAGCCGACGCTGTGTTCCAGGGCCTGGATGCTGCGGCTGAAGGCCGATTGCGAAAGGTTCACCGCCGCCGCGGCCGCGACAAAGCTGCGCTGTTCGGCGAGGGCGATGAAGTGACGGAGCTGGCGCAGGTCGATATGCATTTTTCACATAAAAAATATCGGGGAAATGCATTGGCTATGCATTAGGTCGACTCCTTATAAAGGCAATCTCTTATGCAGTAAATCTTTGTAAAAACATAAATAAATAACTTTAAGGAATATACGAGGCTGTATATTTTCTGACCAGGAGCCGCCCATGAGCCCGTTGTCCCTCGCTTCACCCCTCTCGCCCCGGCGGCTCAAGCGCCTGCCCCTGGCGCTGTTGCTGGCCGGCAGCGCGAGCTGGACGCCGACCTGGGCCGAAGACGCCCCGGCGCCGGATGCCGTGCCGGCCAAGAGCAGCGCCAGCAAGGCCAAGGCCGATGACGGCCAGTTGCAGACGGTGACCGTGACCGCCCGGCGCCGCGAGGAAAGCTCGCAGAACGTGCCCACGCCCATGAGCGTGGTGGGCGGCCAGGCCCTGGAGAGCCAGCGGGTGTACCGCATTCAGGATCTGCAGCAACTGGTGCCCAGCGTCAACGTCGCCTACATGCATGCGCGCCAGTCCAGCGTGTCGATCCGCGGCCTGGGCAACAACCCGGCCAGCGATGGCCTGGAAGGTAGCGTCGGGCTGTACATCGACAACGTCTACCTGGGAAGGCCGGGGATGGCGGTGTTCGACCTGATGGACATCGAGCAGCTGGAAGTGCTGCGCGGTCCCCAGGGCACCCTGTTCGGCAAGAACACCACCGCCGGGGTGATCAACATCAGCACCCGGGCGCCGAGCTTCACCCCGGAACGCAGCATCGAAACTTCCCTCGGCGAGGACGGCTACTTCCAGACCAAGGGCACGATTTCCGGGCCGCTGACCGATGAGCTGGCCGGGCGTTTTTCCGCCTACCGCACCCGCAGCGACGGCGACATCAAGAACGAATTCGACGGCCATGACCTCAATGGCGGATCGCGCCAGGGCTTTCGCGGGCAACTGCTGTACAAGCCCAACGACAGCTTCAACCTGCGCTGGATCGGCGACTACAACGAAGAGGATTCCAGCGCCGGCACCCGGGTGCTGTACAGCACCGGGCCGACCATCAACGGCACCAACGTCTACGAGTCCCGCGCGGCGGCGGCCGGGGCGACCCTGGTCAACGGCTCGCACCGCAAGGTCAACCTGGACAACGACCAGCATGTCACGGTGTTCCAGGGCGGCACTTCGCTTGAGGCCAACTGGACCCTGCCCAGCGATTTCACCCTGACCTCGGTCAGTTCCTACCGCTGGTGGAACTTCACCCCGCGCAACGACGACGGCCTCAACGTGCCGGCCAGCTACAACGCCGGGGTGTCGGTGGAAGACAAACAGTGGTCGCAGGAATTCCGCCTGGCCTCGCCCACTGGCGGCTTCTTCGACTACGTGCTGGGCGCCTACTACTTCGGCTCCGACCTGGACAACAAATCCTTCGCCTATTACGGGCCCAAGGCGGACATCTGGAACGGCACCCCGGCCGGGGCCCTGAGCAACGTCACCAGCATCGGCAACGGGCATATCCAGACCAACAGTTTCGCCCTGTTCGCCCAGGGCACCTGGCACCTGACCGAGCGCCTGGATTTCACCGCCGGGCTGCGCGGCACCTACGAGGAAAAAAGCGCCTGGGTCAGCCGCAACGCGCCGCTGGGCGGCGCCGCGGTGGCCGGTGCCGCCGCCAACGCCCGTCGTGGCCGTGCCGGGGCCTATGATTCGGGCGACCTCAACCAGTACAGCACCAGCCCTTCGGGCCTGCTCAACCTCAGCTACCGCTTCACCGATGACCTGCTGGGCTACGCCACCCTGTCCCATGGCGAGAAGTCCGGCGGGGTCAACCTGGCGGTGGGCTCGGCGCCGACCGCCGGGGCCGACTCGCTGCTGATCGGCACCGAGCGCGCCAACAACGCCGAGCTGGGGTTCAAGAGCACCCTGTGGGACCGCCGCCTGCAACTCAACGCCAACCTGTTCTGGACCCAGGTCAACGGCTACCAGACCAACGCCTACGACAATGCCAACCGCGTGCAGTACCTGACCAACGCCGGGTCGGTGCGCTCGCGCGGGGTGGAAGTGGAAAGCACCCTGGTGCCGATCCGCGGCCTGACCCTGAACCTCAACGGTTCCTACAACGACGTGCGCTACCTGTCCTACAAGGATGCGCCGTGCCCGCCGGAAGTCAGCCTGCGCCCGGGAGCACCGGCCTCCTGCGACCTCAGCGGCCACCAAGTGGTGGGCGCCTCGAAATGGATCGGCAACGCCAACGGCGAATACAAGTGGAACCTGGACAACGGCCTGGAAGAGTACGTCACCGCCAGCTACGCCTTCCGCTCCAAGGCCGTGGGCACCGTGGAAGATTCCGCTTACGGGCAGATCCCCAGCTACGCCGTGGTCAACCTGTCCACCGGCCTGCGCGGCAACTACGAACAGGGCCAGTGGGACGTCTCGCTGTGGCTGAAGAACGCCTTCGACAAGACCTACTACACCACCCTCTGGACTGCCGGCAACGGCGGTTACGAAGGCCTGCTGGGCACCCCGCGAACCCTGGGCGTGACCGGACGCTACGACTTCTGAAACCCGGCTTCACGTATCTCGCGCCGGGTCTGCCGGCGCCCTTCGACCTGAACAGGAGTGCTCGTCATGCTGCGTGTCAAAAGCGTTTTGCCCTGGCTGATTGCCGCCAACCTGCTGGCTTCGGCGGTGCAGGCCGCCCCCAGCGTCTACCCCACCGGAGTGACCCGCTACGATCCGGCCAGGGCCTATAACCAGTACGTGATCTTCAGCGGCGCCGACAAACAGACGCACCTGATCGACATGAACGGCAACGAGGTGAAGCACTGGCCGCAAGCCGGTTTCCCCTCGGCGATCATCGACCCGCAGCTGGTGAACGGCGAGCGCGGCCGGGTGCTGTTGCAGCTCAAGGACAAGGATCCCGGCCCCCTGGGTTCGGCGGGCAATGGCCTGGGCAACCAGAGCGTCGGCGAGCTGGACTGGAACGGTAAGGTGCTCTGGCAATGGGGCGACCAGGCCCCGGGCGGCGCCGCCCAGCAGCACCACGACCAGCGCCGCCTGGGCAACGGCAACACCCTGGTGCTGGCCAACAAGGTGCACAAGGTGGCGGGGTTCAAGGTGCCCCAGGTGATCGACGATGCGATCTATGAGGTCAGCCCCGACGGCCAGGTCAAATGGCAGTGGCTGGCCTCCGAGCACCTCAGGGAATTCGGCTTTACTCCGGCGCAATTGAAGCTGGTGTACGGCAGCGACAACCCGGACTACCTGCACATCAACAACCTCAGCGTGGTGGGCCCCAACCAGTGGTTTGACGGCGGCGATAAACGCTTCGCCCCGGACAACCTGTTGATCGATTCACGCAACGCCAACTTCATCGCCATCCTCGACAAGCACAGCGGCAAGGTGGTCTGGCGCCTGGGGCCGAACCTGGCGCCGATCAACCCGAAGACCGCGGCCAAGGTACCGCGCCCGGTGGACCAGTTTGTCGGCCAGCATGACGCCCACATCATTCCTGCCGGCTTGCCGGGCGCCGGGCACCTGCTGGTGTTCGACAACCAGGGCACGGCCGGCTACCCCTCGGTGCCTTTGGGGCTGATTGCCGGCTCCCGGGTGCTGGAGATCGACCCGATCAGGAACGAGATTGTCTGGCAGTACAGCGCCGCCAGTTCCCGGCAGCCGGGCTGGGCCTTCTACAGCTCGTTCATCAGCAGCGCGCGGCGTTTGCCCAACGGCAACACGCTGATCGATGAGGGCATGAACGGACGCTTCTTCCAGGTCACGGCTGGCGGCGAGATCGTCTGGGAATACGTCAGCCCCTACCTGGGCAAGGCCCCGGGCAGCGAGGCCGTCAGCAACTGGGTGTACCGCGCCTTGCCGGTGAGCTACGACTGGGTGCCCCAGGGCACACCGCGTTCGGAAACCGCGGTGAGCGTGCCGGAGTTGGGGTTGAAGCAGGCCAGTGCCAGCGCGGGGATCTGAGCTTGTGAGGCCGTGCCGTGGCCCGGCTTGGGTCGGGCTGGCGCCCTAGCGGGAGCAAGCGCCCTCGCCACCAATGAGGCGCGGGAGCCGCTCTGGGGAGGACTTCAGAAGTAGAAGAACAGGCCGGTGTCCCGTTCCAGGGCCAGGCGATTCAGGGCGATGAGCCTGTGGATAAGTTCATCCTCCACCGTCGCGGTCCGGGTGAGGATCGACAGCGCCGTGGCCAGGGCGGCCTGGCCTTGGATCGAGGCGTCTTCGTAGTCGTCGATCAGGCTGCCCAGGGCGCGGTTCAAACGCGGTAGCAGGTCGCTGCGGGACAGTAGCGCCCACTGCTCTGGGGACAGCGCCAGTTCCTCCAGGTCGCCCGGCAGGCACTGGTCCAGATCCAGGCGCTGCATGGCGGCCTTGCTGGTGGGCACCACTATCCATTTTTGCGGTGCGCTCATGGCTGCCACAGTTCGACAAAGGCCTTGAAGTCGGCGGCCACCGGGTAGCGGCTGGCACTGTCGGGATCGAAGATTTCCACCGCCACGCTCGGGCTGTTGAAGTCCAGGCAGATCAGCAGGCCACCGGCATCCCGGGCAATCGGCAGGCAGCCTGCGGGCAGTCCCGGCACGCGGCCCGGACTGGCATACCAGAGCAGGCTCCAGGGTTGGTTGCTCAGGCCGAACTCGAAGAACTCGCTGATGCAGGTGTAGGCGTTGCCATAGCGGAAGGTGCCGATCCCCGGGGTAGCGGCCGCGGCGTATTGCACCAGCTCCAGGTACAGCGACGGAAACTCAAGGCCGAGGCGTTGCTGCACTTGGGCGATCAGCTGTTCGTTCACCGCCGATCCGGGTTCGATTTCCCAGGCAGTCCAGTCCAGGGGCATGTTCGACCTGCGCCTTGTCGTTGAGGGGGTTGTGCCCGCGCGAGGGGGAATCGGGCGGGCGGCGAGGGGCGATTGTAAGCGTGTCGCTTGGTGCGCGGTAGGCGCTTAGTTGCAGCTGTGGCCTTCGGGCAGGGTGACCGTGTATTTGCGCTGCACGCGGTTACGGAAGTCCAGGTTGTCCAGGCTTTCCTGCACCAGGAAATCCTCGACCTTGGCGTCCTGGCAGTCCTCGTTATAGGACGAGGCCCGCAGCAGGAACACCGTGCGCCGGCTCTGCTCGTCCTTGGCCTTGATATTGAAGGTCGACAGGGTGGTGTAGCCGGTGCGCTCCGAGGAGCCGATGGCACGGTAGGACATCGTTGGGGTGCTGGTGCACACGGTCTGTTGGTTCTTGCCGGGCATGCACGTGGTTTTAGTGCTGCTGGGCACCTGGCCGTAGTCGGTGGCGGTGTAGCGGTAGCTGGTCTTTTTACTGCCCACGTCCAGGGCAATGTTCATGCGAAACGGCGGGTGGTTTTTCGGCAACGACGACTCGGTGTAGACCTGGGTGAAACCCATGCCGTGCAGGGCGGCGACCATGTCGCGCAGGTAGTAACTGGCCTTGAGGCCCTGGGCGTCCTTGGCGCTGTTGACGGTCACCAGCACTGGAGCCTTGGGGTCGAAGTAATAGTCTTGGGCCGGGGTGGCGTCGATCGCCACTTCGAGTTTGTTGGCGCAGCCGGTCAAAAGCAGGACGAACAGAAACAGCGGGCAGAGCAGGTAGCGAGTCATGAATAAGCCAATGTGCAACGTGAGGAATGGATAAGGCTTTAACGATCGAGACTCGGTTCGAACAAACGCGGGGGGTTACGCAGGCTCGCTGGCCTGATACTCCAGCAGGTCGCCGGGTTGGCAGTCGAGTGCAGCGCAGAGTTTGTCCAGGGTCTCGATTTTCATCCCCTTGACCTTGCCATTTTTCAGCAACGACAGATTCGCCTCGGTAATGCCCAGGATGGCGGCCAACTCTTTGGAGCGAATCTTGTTTTTAGCCATGACAACGTCAAGCCGAACGATAATGGTCATCTCATTGTTCTATATGTAGTGACTGTGCTCATCACTGAGGACTTTGGCGTCGCGCATGATAATGGAAAACGAGCAGAGCAAGATTCCTTTGACCACCTCGTAGGCGGCGTAGGACGAGAAGCCCGCGGAGATCTGCAGGATGCGCTGGCCGGGCGGCAGGTCGAGGGACAGGGCCAGGCCTTGCAGGGTTTCCATCATCGGGAACGTCGCCGGGGCGACGATCCACAACATGCCCACGCGCCAGAGGATGCGGATGTTGCGATCGCTCCAGGTTTCGCCGCGCGACAGGCGCAGGAAGAACACCCCGGTCAGGTACAGGGCGAAGCTCGACAGCAGCAGGGGCAGGAAGTCGAGAATCACCAGCAGGGTGAAGCTTGCGGAGGAGAGTTTGAAGTCGGCTTCCAGCAGGCGGGGCGAGTGGTCGGCGAAGACGCTGAGCAGGGCGCCCAGGACCTGGTCCTTGTTGTAGATCCACATTCCGGCATTGCCACCGACCTCGACGACACCCATGACCCAGGCCAGGATCGCGGCCAGCAGGCCGACCCGTCGCAAGCGGTATTGGGCCGAGCCGTTGATTTGGGAGTGCATGCGTTATTCCTTGCAAAACTTGGGGGTGGCTGATTATTGATAAATAATTATCGAATTACAATAATTTATTTCTCTAGAATTGTTCTCGTCTAGCCGCCTGGAATGATGTTGTGGCGAGGGAGCTTGCTCCCGCTCGGGCGCGTAGCGGCCGTAAAACCTGTGCTTGCGACAGTCAGGGAGTACATATCCACTATCGAAGCCTTTCACCCGCCGCCACGGAGTGTGAGCCCCCACAGTGTCCCTTTGATTTTTCGCCATGTTAGGTATACGTTACATTCAATCAATTTTGTTACGTATACAGAACATGGACTACCTTCTTATCACCGCGCGCCTTGGCGAGCAGGTTCGCCAGCGTCGTCTGCACCGTGGCCTGACCCAAGCCAGCCTGGCCGCCTTGGCCGGCGTGACCCGGCAGAAGGTCATCGCCATCGAGCGGGGCGACTTGTCGGTGGGCATGGCGGCCTATGCGCGGGTGCTGGGAGCCCTGGACTGTGAATTCACCCTGGTGCCTGCCGCGATGCCCACATTGGACGAGATCCAGGGAGTGTTCGACTGATGGCCACGGTGCTGCAGGTAGCCACCCCGGCCGGTGAGAGCGGGAAAATCCACCGTGGCGCTGGCGATTATCTGTTTCGCTATCACGATGATGCTCGGGCACAGGCGGCAATCAGTCTGCTGATGCCTGTGCGGCTGGATGAATACCGTTATCGGGAGTTGCACCCGATCTTTCAGATGAACCTGCCCGAAGGCTATGTGCTGGAGCAACTGCGCAACCGCCTGGCCAAGGTGGTGAAGGTCGACCCGATGTTACTGCTGGCGCTGTCCGGCAGCAGCGCGCCGATCGGGCGGGTCGCGGTGAGCTCGCCCGAAGTCGATGGGCTGTTGCAGCGACAGCAGTTTCCTGGGGAAAAACTTGAAGAAATCCTCGCGTGGGATGGCGCCGAGGACATCTTTGCCGACCTGGTGGACCGCTACATCCTGCGTGCCGGGATATCCGGCGTGCAGCCCAAGGTCATGGTGCCGGAGCGGCATGACGCCGCGTCGCAGCGTTTTACCTCGAACACCTCAGAGTTGATCATCAAGAGCGGCCGGGATGAGTTTCCGGGGTTGGCGATCAACGAGTTCCTGTGCATGTCGGTGGCCAGGGAGGCGGGGATGGCGGTGCCCGAGTTCTACCTCTCTGATAACGCCAAACTGTTTGTCATGCGCCGCTTCGACCGGGACGAGCAGCTCGGTTGCCTGGGGTTTGAAGACATGGCGGCGTTGATGGGGCTGGGTGCGGAGCAGAAATACAGCAAGAGCTATTCGGCCATTGCCAAGGCCGTTCGCCTGTTCTGCCCGCCTGAGCAGGTGCCGGGTTCACTGGCGCAGTTGTTTGCCATGGTCAGCCTGAGCTGCATGGTGGGGAATGGCGATGCCCACCTGAAGAACTTCGGGTTGTTGTATTCCGATCCTGGCCAGCGCGATGCACGGCTAGCGCCGGCCTACGACATCGTCAACACCACGGCCTACATCCCGCAGGACGTGCTGGCCCTGGATCTGCTGGGCAACAAGTCCCTGTTTGCTTCGCGGCAGGGGTTGCTGGAGTTCGCCAAGGTCTGTGATGTGGCTCGTCCGCAAGAGGTCATTCGTGGGCAGTTGGACGCACTGGAGCGGGTGTTGAGCCGATCGGCCGAATGGGGCGAACGGGCACCGCATGTCGTCGGGCGATCCGGCACTGTGCCGAGCCGTTTATGAAAACCTTTGGCTAGTGCCTGTGTTGTCGGGCCGTGCGTTGCGGCGGCCTACCGGCCGCCACGTTTCCTGTAGCCGCTGCCGAGCCTGCGAGGCTGCGAAAAGGACCGCAGGGCCTTGCTTGGCGCTCTCGCGCCGGTCCTCTGACGCCTGGCGGATCGCCGCGAATCCTAAAGAGCTACGTGGTGCGGTCGAATCAGTCGCGCTTTGGCTCCAGCAAGTCGAACGACAGGACCTTGATTCGCCCATCGACGCTATAGACGAATCCAACCCGCGCACCGGGATGCAGGTGCTCCGCCAGGCGGTAGCTCTCCCAGGCGTTGAGCGTGCGTTGCCCATCGGCTGATGGCGTGCGTTCCCCCGAGCGCAGGGGCGTGCCCAGCAGGTCGTGAATGTCGGTGCGGGTCATGCTGCGTGAGAACGGGGCGGGCAGTTCGCCGCTGTAGAACGAGCGCCCCTGTTCAAGGGGCATGAGTTCGATCAGGACCTTTTCCAGGGCCAGGCTGTCTTCCCGGAAGTCCAGCATCAGGCCGGGTTCGACGATCACGGTCAGCCATTCGAATTCGTCGTAGAGCTTGCCCGTCGGGCGCTCGATGCTTTCGCCTTGGGCGACCAGCTCTTCGTAGGTGAGGCCCATGCCCTGTACCAGGCGGCTGATCGTTGCGGCGTCCATGGGGGCTTCGTGTCCTTGATTGAGTGCGTGCTGATTGTCGCGAAGGGATTCTACGTGGCGCCGGGGTCGATGGAAGGGAATGGCAATACTTCGGCGATTGTTCCGCCAGGACCTCCTGCCTATAGTCCGGCCTGTCACCGACGCATCGGTGGCCGATCTTAGCCGGTCGAAAACAAATGATGGACGCATCAACTGCCCATCAGACGTTGGGGCAGTTCCTGATTTTCATGATGGTCGCGTTCGGCTAAGGAGTGTTATCCATGTCCGAGTTCACCCCGCTACAAAGCAATCTCACCCCCACCCCGGTGCTCTACCTCAACCCTGCCGCCCC
Organism: Pseudomonas sp. BC42; assembly: GCF_021560055.1. NCBI lineage: Bacteria > Pseudomonadati > Pseudomonadota > Gammaproteobacteria > Pseudomonadales > Pseudomonadaceae > Pseudomonas > Pseudomonas sp. BC42. The sequence continues at coordinate 6,594,579 of NZ_CP091067.1, read as the reverse complement.
TCCGGCCGATCTCTATGGCTGCGCTGTGCAGCGGATCAAGGCCACTCGCGATCTGATGCACAGTCTCAACTGCCTGAGCATCAAGGGTGTTGCCGATCAAGACCTGAGCCATGTGGCCAATGCCGCTCACCTGCTGCTGCAGGACGGCTGCGATGTGCTGGATGCATTGCAGTGGCGGATCGAGGGCTGATCCGTACCTTGACGCTTGTCCGCCAGGCGGCATCGATTGACGGTCGCGCTCAGGTCGCTGGCGCGACAGTGCCGATAGTGACCCTGGCCTGATAACTGGCTGGGCTGAAAATTCGCGTCAACAGCAGCATCGCCAGGACACCCACGATCAGCACCCACCAGGCGCTGGCAAAGCTACCGGTGACTTGCCGCAGCCAGCCGCTCAGCCACGGCGAGACGGCGTTGAGCAGAAAACCCACGCCCTGGACAAAGGCCGCCAGTTGCCCGGCTTCCCGGGGATCACGGCGGTGATCCAGGGTCAGGATCAGGCTCAGGGCAAAGCAGGCTCCCAGGCCGAAGCCGATCAGCGCCACCCACAGGTGCGGGCTTTGCAAAGGCCACAGCACCAGCCCGAGAAAACCTGCTGCCTGGGCCGCGAGGCTGATGCCCAGCAGTGGGCGGCGGTCGCTGCTGCGCTGGGCCAGGGCCGGCATCAGCAGGGCGGCGGTGACTTGGAAAATCGTCATGAAGGCCAGCAGCGAGCCGCTCTGGGTAGCACTCCAACCCAGCTGCAGGTAGTAGGCCGGCAGCCAGGCCACCATGCTCATGTAGCCGCAGTTCACCAAGCCGAAATACAACGCCAGCAACCAGGCGCGGCGGTTGTTCCAGAGCCCGGCCCCGGAGGGCTGGGCGCCGTTGCGGCGGTCGGCGCCCAGGGGCAGGCACAGCCACAGCAGCAGGGCGGCCATGGCCGGCAGCACCCAGACGCCAAGCCCCACCTGCCAATTGGCGAAGTGGCTGGCCAGCTGCGGGCTGAGCAGGGCGGCGATGCCGCCACCGCCCATCAGCGAGGCCGAGTAGACGCCCATGGCCAGGGCCACCCGCTGTTGGAACTGGCGCTTGATCAGCGCCGGCACCAGGGCCTGGATCAAGGCCACGCCGGCGCCGCCGAGCAGGGCGGTGGCGAGCAAGGCCGCGGCCTGGCCGAAGAACAGCCGCACCAGGCAGGCCAGCAACACCAGCAGCAAACCCAGGGACACACCACGGCGTTCGCCGAGTCGGGCTTCGATGCGTACACCGAGCAAGGCCACCAGGCCCATGCAGATCACCGGCAGGCTGGTGAGCCAGGCGCTGCTCTGGAAGCTCATGCCGGTGGCGCCGCGAATCTCGTTGAGCAACGGGCTGACCGAGCTGAGGATCGGTCGCAGGTTCAGGCCCAGGCACACCAGCAGCGCCCAGCCGGCGAAGGTCTTGAAGGCCGATTCAGTTCGCTGCATGGCGCGCCTGCCAGTCCTGGTAGAGGGCGGTCATGGCCGCCTGGGGCAGGTGCAGCAGCGGCAGGCGCTGAGCTTCCAGGGGCTTGCCCAGTTGCTGGTAAATGGCCGCGGTGGACAGGCCGAACGGCTGCGCCTGTTCATTGCTGGCAGCGAACACCGCGCGGGACACACCGCACAGGTACATGGCGGCCAGGCACATGGGGCAGGGTTGGCCGCTGGCGTAGATCACGCAGTCGTCCAGGCGCGGGCCCAGTTGCCGGCTGGCGGCGCGGATGGCGAGCATTTCGGCGTGGGCGGTGGGGTCCTGGCTGAGGTGGATTTCATTCACCGCCTCGGCCAGCACCCGGCCGTTGCGCACCAGCAGTGCGCCGAACGGGCGGCCGCCCTGCTGGACATTGTGCCGGGCCAGTTCAACGGCCCGTTGCAGGTAGTGTTGATCGTCGTGCATGCAAGGTTCCTAAAAAGGGGGGCTTCAGGTGGCGCCGGCCTCGCGCAGCAGCTTGGCGATGGCCCGCTGGCCACGGCGTTCGGCCTGTTGCAAAGGGCTGAGGCCGGCGCGGTCCGGCAGGTTCAGGTCGGCGCCGGCGGCAATCAGTTGGGCGACGATCTGCTGGTGCGCCGGACCGCCGTCGGACAGCACGATGGCTTCCATCAGGCAGGTCCAGCCCAGGTGGTTGACGTGGTCCAGCTCGACGCCGGCTGCGATCAGCAGGCGCACGGTTTCCACATGCCCGCGTTCGCAGGCCGGGATCAGCGCGGTGCCGCCGTAGCGGTTGGTGCTCTTGAGGTCGGCGCCGTGGGCCAGGGTCAGCTTGAGGATTTCGTTGTGGCCGCTGGCGCCGGCCAGCAGGTAGGGGCTGTCCTGGATCAGGTTCTTGCGGTTGACGTCGGCCCCGGCTTCGATCAGCGCGCGGGCGATGTCGATGCGGTTGTCGCGGGTGGCCAGCAGCAGCGGACTGCTGCCGTCCAGGCCCCGGGCGTCGGGTGCTGCGCCCTGTTCAAGCAACCGTTGCACCTGTTGCAGCTGACCCTGGCGCACCGCCTCCAGCAACGAGCCATCGCTGGCCATGACCAGCCCCGCCGTGAGCAGACCGGTGGCGATCAGGCCGCATTTCAGAAAGCGCTTGAGTTGCATCAGAACCTCCCGTTCCTGCCAATGAAAGGCGAGTATGGTGATGGCCCTGGGTATTCTGAAATTAAATATAACCATGCCAATCAGTGGCATTGAGGATGGTAGATCGCGATGCTGGATCCCGTGTTGCTTCGCAGTTTTGTCGCGGTGGCCGACAGCCAGAACTTCACCCGCGCCGCCGAGCGCCTGCACCTGACCCAGTCCACGGTGAGCCAGCAGGTGCGGCGCCTGGAAGAGAGCCTGGGCTGCCAGTTGCTCGACCGCGACCAGCGCCGGGTGGTGGCCACGGTGGAGGGCGAGCGCCTGCTGGCTTATGCCCGGCGCATCCTGGCGCTGCATGAAGAGGCCTGTGATGTGCTGGTCAACCAGCGCGGCGAAGAGGTGCTGCGCCTGGGCGTGCCGGAAGACTTTGCCGCCGAGCGCCTGATGCCCTTGCTCTCGCGCTTTGGCCTGGACTATCCGGCGGTGCGCCTGGAGGTCACCAGCGGTCTGGGACCTGAGTTGCTGCGCCAGTTCCGCCGTGGCGAGTTCGATCTGTTGCTGGTCAAGCAGATGGGCCACAGCGACGACTGCCTGGAGTCCTGGCCCGAGCCTTTGTGCTGGGTCGACAGCCTGCGCCAGCCAACCTTGGGCCGCGATCCGCTGCCGCTGGTGGCGTTTCCGGTGGGCGGGTTGTATCGCCAGGAAATGCTTCACCACCTGGAGGTCGGCGGCTGGCCGTGGCGCATCGCCTATTCCAGCGCCAGCCTGGCCAGCGTCTGTTCGGCGGTGGCGGCGGGGCTGGGCATCAGCCTGTTGCCGGTGCGGGTGCTGGGCAAGGGCCACCGGATACTCGACGCCGCCAGCGGCCTGCCGGATATCCAGGGCGTGCGCCTGGCGCTGTATGCCGGCAGTGGCTTGAGTCGGGCCGGCAAGGCATTACAAGAGCAGTTGAGGGCCGTGGCCAGCGTCAAGCCGCAAGTTGAAAACACCGGGAAGTTATAAGTGCTTTTGTTTCGGTCATAACTTATAGAGAGCCGATTGCAGGCTATAGCTATTTAATTAGTTGTTGCGAAAGTTTGTTTTGGACAGAGTTATAAACGCCGACCATGCTGGGTTTGTGAGTTCCAGGAGGAACTTGCTTCATTGGACGAAACATTCAACCGCATAAGGAAACCCGCATTATGTCGAGCATCAATGGAACCTATGTAAACTCCAACGCTGACGCCCGTCTGGTCGTGACCGACGGCAACGACTCCAACGGTTCGTTCAGCGGTGAGTTGACCCAGGCCGGGGTCAAGTACAGCGTCGCCGGGCATTACCACTTCCAGAACAGCACCGGGCAGCCGACCATCATCAATGTATCCGGCTACAACGATGGCTACGGCTACCAGGCCTGGGCGCTGTTTTCACCCGACCACAACTATTCCCGGTTGCGCGCCTCCGGTGCCCGTAGCAACTTCAGCGGCGATGTGGTCGGCCTGAGCGGTGAGTTCGTCAAGCAATAACAAACTCGATAATAATCAGCCGCTGAATACGCGCTGCCTTATATAAGGTGGCGTGCCGGTTCAGCGGCTTTGTCGTGTCCGCTTGTAAAGTTAATTAAGTACATGGGCGCTGAAGTTGGTTTCGAGTGCAATGGGGTTCTATTTTTTTTTGCACTAACAGGCCTGCTTCGATGCTTTGCGGGAATATTTTCAATGCCTGCAAGGCATGGCGTTTTTCCCTCTTGGCTACAGCCCTTGAATCACGGGGCCTGAGCTGTTCAGGGTGAATTCAATATTCCGTTTCGATCTATCTATAACTTGAAAGATTACTTTAAGAGATAAGCATGGGGCACTGATCATTGAGTCCCCGGCAGCGTTGCGTGGGGGGTGTTCAAACGCCGCTGCCGGGTTATTCAAAAGATCGTAGGGAGTGAATCCATGGGCAATGTCCAGACCGCCGCCAGTGCACACGAGGTGCTGTGGCGCCAGGCACCGAGCGGCGAGTTGGTCGACCTCGGCCGGCCTCACCGCTCGCCGCTGGGCCAATTGCGTCTGCAACGCACGCCCAAGGGGGTATTGCGCCGTCGTGAGGCGATTCTCCTGGGCGTCGCGGCTCTGGTATTGCACGGTGCAGTGATCTACTGGCTGAGCCAGAAACCGACCCCGGTGCTGCCCATCGTGCCGCCGGAAATCCCGCCCATGACCATCGAGTTCTCGCACCCGGCGCCGCCTGTAGTGGAGCCGCCTCCGCCTGTGCCGGTACAGCCAGTGGTGGAGCCACCACCGCCGGTGGAGGACGAGCTGGCGGTCAAGCCGCCACCGCCCAAGCCGGTGCCCAAACCCAAGCCCAAGCCGGTGCCCAAGCCCGAGCCGAAACCCGCGCCCAAGCCGGTGCAGCAGACCCCGGCGCCGCCGCAACCTGCGGCGCCGGTAGCCGCCCCGGCAGCGCCCGCGCCACCGGCCCCGGCCCCCGTGACCCCGGCTTCGGCCAGCGCCGCGTACCTGAAGAACCCGGCGCCGGAATACCCGTCCCTGGCCCAGCGCCGGGGTTGGGAAGGCACGGTGCTGCTGCGGGTGCATGTATTGGCCAGCGGCAAGCCCGGAGAGATCCAGATCCAGAAGAGCAGCGGTCGCCAGCAGCTCGACGATGCGGCCCTGGCTGCGGTCAAGCGCTGGAGTTTCGTTCCGGCCAAGCAGGGCGACGTGGCCCAGGACGGCTGGGTCAGCGTACCCATCGACTTCAAGATTCATTGAGCCGCAAGGCCGATCAAATAACGCGCGCTAAACGCTTACACAGAGGGAACACATCATGACGTTACTGGCATCTCCACTGGAATCCATCGAAAGCGCGGTGATCTGGCTGTTGGTGGTCTTCTCCGTCGCCACCTGGGGCCTGGCCCTGGTCAAGGGCGTGCAGTTCGCCCGCCTCAAGTCCCAGGATCGCAAGTTTCACAATCAGCTCTGGGCCGCCTCCAGCCTCGATTCCGCCGCTCCCCTGAGTGAAACCCAGCCCGGCGCGGCGGCCCGGGTGGCCCAGGCCGGCTATGCGGCGATCCAGGTCGGTGACGCGCCCCATGCGGCGGACCTGAGCCAGGCGATCAACCACCAGGACCGTCTCGAACGCGCCCTGCGCCAGCAGATCGTGCGTGAGCGCCGCTCCCTGGAAACCGGCCTGGCGGTGGTCGCCAGTATCGGCAGCACCTCGCCCTTTATCGGTCTGTTCGGCACCGTGTGGGGGATCATGGAAGCCCTGAAAGGAATCAGCGCGGCGGGCTCTGCCAGCCTGGAAACCGTGGCCGGGCCGATCGGCGCGGCGCTGGTGGCCACCGGTGTGGGGATCGCCGTCGCGGTGCCCGCGGTGCTGGTCTACAACTACTTCCTGCGGCGCCTGAAGCTCACGGCTGCGGACCTGGACGACTTTGCCCACGACTTCTACAGCCTGGCGCAGAAGAACTCGTTCCGTGTGCTGATCCACCCGAGCGTGCACAAGGCTGCGGCCCAGGGCAGCCAGCAGAAAGTCAAGGAGGCGTCCTGACATGGCCTTCTCCACTCAAGACAGCGATGAGGTGCTGAGCGAGATCAACGTCACCCCGCTGGTGGACGTGATGCTGGTGCTGCTGGTGGTGTTCATCGTCACCGCGCCGCTGCTGACCAACGCCATCCCGATCAACCTGCCCAAGACCGAGGCCGTGGCCCCGGTGGAGCAGAAGGACCCGCTGGTGGTGAGCATCGACGGCGCCGGCAAACTCTTTATCAACAAGGACGAGATCCAGCCCGACCTGCTGGAAACCAACTTGCAGGCGGCCAAGGCCAAGGACCCGCAAGTGCGGGTGCAGCTGCAGGCCGACGATGGCGTCAATTACGGAGAAGTGGCCCGGGCCATGGCCTCCATCGAGCGGGCGGGCATCACCAAGCTTTCAGTGATTACCGCGCGCTGACACCGAGCAACAAAGCCACGACTTTTCAGGCCGTCTCCTTGGCAGGGTGCGGCCTTTTTTTTGCCTGGCGAAAATGCCCCCCGCAAAGCCCTCCACCGAAATCGCCCTCCCGTTACCCCCTTCGCCGGCAAGAACACCCGCGCAATCGTGCCAACTGTAGGAGCTGGCTTGCCAGCGAAGGCGCCCGCCAGAGCGACACAAGGCCCGCAGGCCCTTTCGCCGGCAAGCCGGCTCCTACAAGAACACCTCCGCAATTGCGCCAACTGTAGGAGCTGGCTTGCCAGCGAAGGCGTCCTCAAGGTTGCGCAAGAGCTGATGGCCCTTTCGCCGGCAAGCTGGCTCCTACGGAGAGCGGGGATGTTTGATATTCATTTAAGGTATTAATAAATAGCTTCTTATTCCTTAACGAATATAAATCCCCTCCCTATACTCGTTCGGGAACAGACACGCAGCAGGAGAGTTCCCCATGCGCAACGAATCCATTCGCTACTTGATTGTGCCGGGCTGGCAAGGATCGCCAGAAGATCATTGGCAAACCCATTGGCAGAACAGCCTGCCCAACAGTGCGCGGGTGGAGCAGGCCGATTGGCTGACGCCGCGTCGCGAAGACTGGGTGGCGGCCCTGGCCGAAGCCATCGCCGCCGACGACACCCCGGTGATCCTGATTGCCCACAGCCTGGGCTGCATCACCGTGGCCCACTGGGCCGCTCGCGCGCCCTTGGCGGCCCTGCGCCAGGTACGCGGCGCGCTGCTGGTGGCGCCGGCGGACGTCGAGCGTCCGGCCTGCGCCCCGGCGCTGCGCAATTTCGCGCCGATTCCCCGGGACCTGCTGCCGTTCCCCAGCCAGGTGGTCAGCTCGGACAACGACAGCGCCGTGAGTGCCCCGCGAGCCCTGGAACTGGCCCGTGACTGGGGCGCCGAAGCCGGGATCCTGGCCGGCGCCGGGCATATCAACGTCAAGTCCGGCCACCAGCGCTGGGAGCAGGGCTTTGCCTATCTCTACCGCCTGCAGAACCGCATGGAGCAGCACGCGCTGCGTCGTGCCTGATCGTCCTTTTCCTGTTTAAGCGCCCCCGTCCCCAGGCGGCCTGGGGCGGGAGTCTGCCATGAGTTCTCACACCCCTTTCGGCCAGCCGTTGCTGACCTTTCCCGATGCGGAAAAAAGCCCCCTGAGCATCCGCGCCAAGGCGCTGGTGTTCGTCGACCCGCGTTCGCGGCAACTGCGTGAAGAGCTGGAGCAACTGGCACCGCGTGCGGTGTCGGTGCTGATCCGCGGGGAAACCGGCACCGGCAAGGAACTGCTGGCCCGGCACATCCACCGCGCCAGCGACCGCAGCGGCCTGTTCGTCTCGGTCAACTGCGGCGCCATCAGCCCGACCTACGCCGACGCCGAACTGTTCGGCTATGCCGCCGGCAGTTTCAGCGGCTCGGCCAGCAGCCGCGCCGGCTGGTTCGGCTCGGCCAATGGCGGAACCCTGTACCTGGACGAGATCGGCGACCTGCCGCTGCCGATCCAGACCAAGTTGCTGGCGGCCCTGGAAAACCACGAAGTGACCCGGGTCGGAGCCCAACAGCCGAGCCCGGTGGACGTGCGCCTGGTGGCGGCCACCAGCATCGACCTGGCCCAGGCGGTGGCGGCGGGCAAATTCCATGAGCGCCTGTATCGCTACCTCAGCGAGGGCCAGTTGGAACTGCCGGCGCTGCGCGAGCGGGTGGGGGACATCGAGTCCCTGGCCGAGTACTTCCTGGGCATTTACAGCCAGCGCCTGGACCTGCCGGTGCCGCTGATCAGCGAAGCTGCGCAGCAGGCCCTGGAGCGCCACAGCTGGCCGGGCAATACCCGGGAGCTGGAGAACGTCATTCACTTTGCGCTGCTGGTCAGCAGCGGCGAGGAAATTCTTCCCGAGCACCTCAACCTGCCGCCGACGCCCTCGCCGCTGGAGCAGATCGAGCAACTGCTGCGGCAGATCGCCGAGAGCGGTTCAGACGCGGACCGCCAGGCCCTCAAGCGCCTGCTGGCGGTGTAGCCGCTGCCGCAGGCTGCGACCGGCTGCGCAGCAGACGCAAAGCCGTTCACCAGGATCCTGCTGGAGTGCCCCGATGCCCCTGGCGCCGACTGCGTCGTCGTTCGCAGCCTGCGGCAGCGGCTACAGGGCGCGGAGGTGGGGCGGGATGTATGAACAAAATGGAATATGAACGTGAATAAAAGATATTGTTCGGGAATAAAAAATCTCGGTATTGTCCGCTTCACGCCAGCAGTGGCACATCACTGGCACCCTGATACGCACCTCATTTGACGCCGTCGTCGATCCCGACACCTAAGGACATCGCATGAAAAAAGTTCTGTTGTTCACCGCACTGGCGGCAGCCCTGAGCGCCGGTATTGCCCAGGCCGCCGAAAAGCTGGTGGTTGCCGCGACTCCGGTGCCCCACGCCGAGATTCTCGAGCTGATCAAGCCAACCCTGGCCAAGGAAGGCGTGGACCTGGAGATCAAGGTCTTCACCGACTACGTGCAACCCAACGTGCAGGTCGATCAGAAGCGCCTGGACGCCAACTACTTCCAGACCCTGCCGTACCTGAAGAACTTCAACGAAGGCAAGGGCACGCACCTGGAAACCGTGATCGGTGTGCACGTCGAACCCTTCGGCGGCTACTCGAAGAAGGTCAAGTCCCTGGCCGAGCTGAAAGACGGCGCCACCATCGCCATCCCCAACGAAGGCAGCAACAGTGGCCGGGCCCTGATCCTGCTGCAGAAGGCCGGGCTGATCGAGCTCAAGGATCCGAAGAACGCCGTGTCCACGCCCAAGGACATCGCCAAGAACCCGCACAACTTCAAGTTCAAGGAACTGGAGTCGGCCATGCTGCCGCGGGTCCTGGATCAGGTTGACCTGGACATGATCAACACCAACTACGCCCTGGAAGCCGGCCTGAACCCGGCCAAGGATGCGCTGGTGATCGAAGGCGCCGATTCGCCCTACGTGAACTACCTGGTGGCGCGTCCGGACAACAAGGACAGCGCGGCGATCCAGAAGCTGGCCAAGGCCCTGACCAGCCCCGAGGTGAAAGCCTTCATCGAGAAGAAGTACAACGGCGCGGTATTGCCGGCGTTCTGATGAACTAGGCTACTGATGCGATAAACCCCTTCAAGGTTTGAACGCCGACGGCTGGCACAGCGTCGGCGTTTTTTATTGCGCCGGCAAAAGCCGCAGGCGCCGGCCGGGCGGCGTTGTGCTTGCCGGCGAGGAGGCCCTCAGGCCGGGTGCAAAGCTGATGGACGCCTTCGCTGGCAAGCCGAGGCCTGCACCCGCCGGCTCCTGCAGTGGAGCGCTATTGCCAGTGGCTTGAAGGGCTCGGCGCAAGGCCGTCAGCCATTTCACCAGCTCATGGGGATCCAGCGGTTGCGGGGTCTTCGCGTTGGCCATGGTGATTGTCCTGGTCAGGCTCAAGGGCAGAAAAGGTAGTAGCTCGGCGCCAGCCCGGCAAATCCGCGGGTTAGGTTTTTGGGTGATATCAATATGCCGTAACGGTATTTAAATTCTGCTTTTTATAGCTATAAAGTCGCGGCAGCCGGGCGGTTACCCACTGCCCCACGGACTGCACCACCGCCGCTGTACCCCAGCGGCGTCCAGGATGATTCATGACCCTCGATTACGCGTTTATCCTCAGCACCCTGCCGGCCTTTCTCAAAGCCGTGGGGGTGACCCTGCAGGTCGGCCTGATCGCCATCGGCACGTCTTTGCTGGTGGCCCTGATCAACGCCACTGTCCTGGTGTTTCGCACCCCTTACCTGCACCGGCTGATCGGCCTGTACGTGGAACTGGCGCGCAACACACCGCTGCTGATCCAGCTGTTCTTCGTCTACTTCGCCTTGCCGGCCCTGGGGATCAAGGTCTCCGGCTTTACCGCGGCGATCATCACCATGACCTTCCTTGGCGGCGCCTACCTCACCGAAGTACTGCGCGCCGGGGTCGAAGCCGTGCCCCAGGCGCAGCTGGAATCGGGGCGCAGCATCGGCCTGTCGCAATGGCAACTGCTGCGCTACGTGATCCTGCCCCAGGCCGGGATCCTCAGCCTGCCGTCGCTGTTCGCCAATTTCATTTTCCTGCTCAAGGAAACCACCGTGGTCTCGGCGGTGGCGGTGCCGGAGATTCTCTACACCACCAAGAGCTACATCGCCCTGTACTACAAGACCTACGAAATGCTCGCGGTGCTGACCCTGATCTGCGTGCTGCTGTTTCTGCCGCTGTCGCTGTTGCTCAGCCGTCTGGAAAGGAGGTTGCAACATGGCCAGTTCGGGTCTTGAGCTGTTGCTGGTGTCCCTGCCGCAACTGGCCCGGGGCGCTGCACAGACTTTGTCGATTTCGCTGTTGAGCATTGCCTTCAGCACCCTGGGCGGGGTGCTCTACGGCGTGCTGCGCAGCCTGCAGCGCAAGGTGCTGGACGTGCCGCTGCGGATCTACCTGGAGCTGTTCCGGGCGATTCCGGTGCTGGTCTGGCTGTACCTGCTGTTCTTCGGCTTTCCGATCTTCTTCGGCCTCAGCATTCCCAGCTTCACCTGTGCGGTGCTGGTGCTGTCACTGTGGGGCGCCAGCGAGGTTGGCGAGGTGGTGCGCGGCGCCCTGCAATCCCTGCCCCGGGGCCAGCGTGAAGCGGGCCTGTCCATCGGCCTCTCCGGTGCCCAGCTATACGGCTACGTCTTGCTGCCCCAGGCGCTGAAGCGCATGACGCCGCCAACCATCAACGTCTACACGCGAATCATCAAGACCAGCTCCCTGGCGGTGCTGATCGGCGTGGTGGACGTGATCAAGGTCGGCCAGCAGATCATCGAGCGCACCTACGAGTCGGTGCTGATCTACGGCGTCCTGTTCCTGTTTTTCTTCTTTATCTGCTACCCGCTGTCGGCCGCCTCCCGCGTGCTGGAGCGGCGCTGGACGCAAGCATGAGCGCATTGATCGAGTTCCAGGGTTTCAACAAGTTCTTCGGCCCGCAGCAGGTGCTCAAGGAGGTCGACCTGCGCGTGGCGGCGGGGGAGGTGATCGTCATCCTCGGTCCCAGCGGCTGCGGCAAGAGCACCCTGCTGCGTTGCCTCAACGGCCTGGAAACGGCCCACAGCGGGCACCTGCGCTTTGCCGGGCGCGAGCTGCTGAGCCCCGCTACCGACTGGCGCCAGGTGCGCCAGGAGATCGGCATGGTGTTCCAGAGCTATCACCTGTTCCCCCACATGAACGTGCTGGACAACATCCTCCTGGGGCCGCTCAAGGTGCAAAAGCGCGAGCCCCGGGAGGCCCGGGCCCAGGCCGAAGCGTTGCTGGAGCGGGTGGGCCTGCTGGACAAGCGCGAGGCCTATCCCCGGCAGTTGTCCGGCGGCCAGCAGCAACGCATCGCCATCGTCCGCTCGCTGTGCATGAACCCCCAGGTGATGCTGTTCGACGAGGTCACCGCGGCGCTGGACCCGGAGATGGTCAAGGAAGTGCTGCAGGTGATCCAGGGCCTGGCCCGGGACGGCATGACCCTGTTGATCGTTACCCATGAAATGGCCTTCGCCCGGGCCGTGGCCGACCGCATCGTGTTCATGGACGGCGGGCGCATCGTGGAACAGAACACCCCCGAGGCTTTCTTCACGAACCCGCAGAGCGCACGCGCGCAGCAGTTCCTGGAGAAGTTCTCGTTCGTTGAAGCACTGCCCAAGAAAGCCCCCAAAAAGGAACTGGAGCTCTTATGAAAACTGCCAAGTCTTCGCTGTTGTTACTGCCGCTGCTCGGTCTGGCCCTGCTGGCCGGCTGCGATAAATCCAATGATGCGCCCAAGCCGGCGGCCACTGCCGCCAGCGCCGCGCCGGCGGCCGGTTACCTGGACAAGATCAAGGCTCGGGACAAGCTGATCGTCGGTGTGTTCACCGACAAGCCGCCGTTCGGTTTCGTCGATGAAACCGGGCGCTATGTGGGCTTCGATACCGACATCGGCCGCCAGTTCGCCAAGGACCTGTTGGGGGACGAGAACAAGGTGGAGTTCGTCGCCGTGGAACCGGCCAGCCGCATTCCCTTCCTGCAGAGCGACAAGGTCGACCTGATCCTGGCCAACATGACCGTGACCCCGGAGCGCAAGCAGGCGGTGGAATTCACCAACCCCAACCTCAAGGTGGCGGTGCAGGCCCTGGTGCCTGAAGGCAGCCCGGTGAAGAGCCTGGATGACCTGGCAAGCCGCACCACCATCGTCACCACCGGCACCACCGCAGACATCTGGCTGACCCAGAACCACCCGGACTGGAAACTGCTCAAGTTCGAGAAGAACACCGAGTCCCTGCAGGCCCTGGCCAATGGCCGTGGCGACGCCTATGCCCAGGACAACCTGATTCTGTTCAGCTGGTCCAAGCAGAACCCGGGCTACCGCGTATTGCCGCAGACCCTGGGCGAGCAGGCGCCGATTGCCCCGGCGGTGAAGAAGGGCAACCTCGAACTGCGGGACTGGGTGAATGCCGAACTGGCCAAGCTGGGCGAAGAGAAATACCTGCTCAAGCTGTATGACCAGTACGTGCGCAAGGAGCTGAGCGACGACACCCCGCCTGAGAGCGTGATCGTCGAAGGCGGCAAATGGCAGGGTTGACCCCTCCTTCCTCCGTGTAGGAGCTGGCTTGCCAGCGAAGGCGTCCTTGAGGGCGATGCAGGGCTTGAGGGCCTCTTCGCCAGCAAGCTGGCTCCTACAGAGGGTGTATTGCGCATGAGCCTTGTAGGAGCTGGCTTGCCAGCGAAGGCGTCCGTGAGGGCGGTGCGGGGCTGAGGGCCTCTTCGCCAGCAAGCTGGCTCCTACGGGGGGCGTATTGCGTTTGAGCCTTGTAGGAGCTGGCTTGCCAGCGAAGACGTCCGTGAGGGCGATGCAGGGCTTGTGGGCCTCTTCGCCAGCAAGCTGGCTCCTACGGGGGGCATGGCAATCGGGGCCGGCGGGGAGGGTTCAGTCGGGCCAGTACCAGGCCGGTTCGTCGAGCATGCGCTGGCCGACGATGCCGGTCTGGCCCAGCTCTTTTTCCAGCACGATGCAGTTGCATTCGGGGTCTTCCTGCAGAGCCGCGATCAGGCGCCGGGCGTGGGACACCACCCACACCTGGCACTGCTGCGAGGCGCGAATGATCAAGCGCGCCAACGCCGGCAGCAGGTCCGGGTGCAGGCTGGTTTCCGGTTCGTTGAGCACCATCAGGCTCGGCGGGCGCGGGGTCAGCAGGGCGGCGACCAGCAACAGGTAGCGCAAGGTGCCGTCCGACAGTTCCGCCGCCGACAGCGGCCGCAACAACCCCTCCTGATAGAACTCGATGGCGAAGCGTCCACCCTGCAGCGGGGCGATGTTCAGCCGCGCGCCGGGGAAGGCGTCGCTGATGGCCGCCTGCAGCGCCTCGGGGTCGCCGATCTCGCGAATGGTCTGCAACGCCGCCGCCAGGTCGCGGCCATCGTGATGCAGCACCGGCGTGCGGGTGCCCAGTTGCGGCTGGCGCACCGGGGCTTCGCTGTCGCTGCGAAAGTGATCGTAGAAGCGCCAGCGCCGGATGAACTCGCGCATCTGTAGCACCTCTGGCGAGGCGCGCAGGCTGCCCACCTGGTCGAACAGGCTGTCGAAATCCGGCGTGTGCTGGCTCAGCACGTCCCAGCTGCGTCCCTGACGCGCACGGATCAACGGGCCGGCGCGGTCCACCAGCAGGCTGGCGGGGCGGTAGAACGGCCCGGACCAGATGCATTCCTTCTTGATCTGCGGGTCCAGGGCAAACACCGAGTGGCTGGGTTCTGGCAGGCCCAGGGCGATCGCGTAGCTGAAGTCTTCGCCGGCAAAGCCCAGGCGCAGGCGCTTGCTGGAGGAGCGCACGCCGGCCTCGATCGGCACTTCGCCGTTGCGCATGCGCCGGCTGATCTGTTCCGGCCCGGCCCAGAAGGTCGAGTCCAATCCGCCTTCCTTGGCCAGGGCGTTGACCACCCCGCCCTGGGCCGTCTCCGCCAGCAGGCGCAGGGCGCGATACAGGTTGGACTTGCCGCTGCCGTTGGCGCCGGTGATCAGGTTCAGCCTCCCCAAGGGCATCACCAGTTTGTTGATGGAGCGGTAATTGGCCACCGCCAGGGTCTTGAGCATGTCGAGTCTCCTGTTGCGTGGCGCGCAGTGTGCCTCATTTGTCGAAGGGCGGCTGGTTCGCCGCCGCCTCTGCGGCCACCAGGACCCTGTGTTTCAGGAGCCCCGTGCAAGGGTTGAACCCTGTTCTAAGCTCACAGTCGTAACGTCACGGGCGCTACGAACACGCACAAGGAGTCTGCATGACCGGTCTCAATTCGAAGTGGATGGTGGGGCTGGGGCTGCTGGCTCTGCTCGGTGGCTGCGGGGCGGAAAAACCGACCGAGAAGGAGCACCCGCGGGTGCGGATCCAGTCGGTGCAGAGCAGCGATTTTGCGCCTTCGGTGACCCTCACCGGCGACATTCAGGCCCGGGTGCAGACCGAGTTGTCGTTCCGTGTGGGCGGCAAGATCATCCAGCGCCTGGTGGATGTCGGCGACCGGGTGTCTGCCCGGCAGGTGCTGGCCCGGCTCGACCCCAAGGACCTGCAGACCCAGGTCGACTCCGCCGCCGCCTCGGTGTTCGCCGAGCAGGCCCGGGTCAAGCAGGCCGGTGCGGCCTTTGTCCGCCAGCAGAAACTCTTGCCCAAGGGCTACACCAGCCAGAGCGAATACGACTCGGCCCAGGCCGCCCTGCGCAGCAGCCAGAGCGCCTTGAGCGCGGCCCAGGCGCAACTGGCCAATGCCCGCGAACAGTTGGGCTACACCGAGCTGGTGGCCGAGGCCCCGGGGGTGATCACCGCGCGCCAGGCCGAGGTCGGCCAGGTGGTGCAGGCCACCATGCCGATCTTCAGCCTGGCCCGGGATGGCGAGCGCGACGCGGTGTTCAACGTCTACGAGTCGCTGTTGATGGAGCCGCCGGGCCAGGAAACCATCCACATCAGCCTGCTGGACAACCCCAAGGTCACCACCACCGGCAAGGTCCGCGAAGTGACCCCGGTGGTTTCGGCCCAGAGCGGCACGGTGCAGGTCAAGGTGGTACTCGATGCATTGCCGGCGGGCATGGACCTGGGGTCGGTGGTCAGTGCCACGGCCCGGGCCAACGGCAAGGCCAGCGTGGTGCTGCCCTGGTCGGCGTTGACCAAGAACCTCAGCGAACCGGCGGTGTGGCTGGTGGGCGAAGACGGCAAGACCTCGCTGCACAGCGTCAAGGTCGGGCGTTACCTGACCGGCAAGGTGATCATCAGTGATGGCCTCAAGGGCGGCGAAAAAGTGGTGGTGGCGGGCGGGCAGTTGTTGCATCCGGGGATGAAGGTGGAGATTGCCGCCAGCCACAACGATCAGGGAGCGCAGCCATGAAGCGCCTGCTGCCACTGTTGTGCGCCGCCGCCCTGCTGCCGGGCTGCTCCAGGGAAGAACCGGCGCCGGAGCCGGTGCGTCCGGTGCTGTCGATCCGGGTGGTGTCGCAGTCCGAGGAAAGCCTGGGGCGCTTTGCCGGCAACATCCAGGCCCGTTATGAAACCAACCTGGGCTTCCGGGTGCCGGGGCGCATCGCCAACCGTGCTGTCGATGTCGGCGCCGAAGTCGGCCCCGGTGACCTGCTGGCGACCCTCGATCCCACCGACCAGCAGAACCAGCTGCGGGCCGCCCAGGGCGACCTGGCCAAGGTCGAGGCGCAGTGGATCAACGCCCAGGCCAATGCCCGACGCCAGCAGGAGCTGTTCGATCGCGGCGTCGGCGCCCAGGCGCAACTGGATATCGCCCAGACCGACCTGAAGACCACCGGCGCCGCCCTGGATCAGGCCAAGGCCGCGCTGCGCCAGGCCCAGGATCAGCTCAACTACAGCCAGCTGCGCAGCGATCACGGCGGCGTGGTCACGGCCTGGAACGCCGAGGCCGGGCAGGTGGTGACGGCCGGCCAGCAGGTGGTGACCCTGGCCCGGCCGGAGATCAAGGAAGCGGTGATCGACCTGCCGGCGACCCTGGTGGACCAGCTGCCGGCGGACGTGGAATTCAAGGTCGCGGCGCAACTGGATCCGAGCATCAGCACCACCGCCACGGTGCGCGAGATCGAGCCCCAGGCCCAGAGCGCGACCCGCACCCGTCGCGCACGCCTGACCCTCAAGGACACCCCCGAGGCCTTCCGCCTGGGCACCGCCATCAGCGTGACCCTGAGCTCGGCCATCGAACCGCGTACCGAGCTGCCCCTGAGCGCCCTGCAAGAGGTGGCGGGCCAGACCCGGATCTGGGTCATCGATCCGCAAAGCCAGACCGTCGCCCCGCGTGAGGTCAGGGTGCTCAGCCGCGACAGCGATTCGGCGCTGATCGGCCAGGGCGTCAAGCCCGGCGAGCGGGTGGTCAGTGCCGGGGTCAACAGCCTCAAGCCGGGGCAGAAAGTCAAAATCGACGAGGATCGCGCGCAATGACCCCTGCCAGCAAAGGAAGCTTCAACCTCTCCGAATGGGCGATCAGGCATCAGTCCTTCGTCTGGTACCTGATGTTCGTCGCGTTGCTGATGGGGGTGTTTTCCTACCTGAACCTGGGGCGCGAGGAAGACCCGTCCTTCACCATCAAGACCATGGTCATCCAGACCCGCTGGCCCGGCGCGACCCAGGAAGAAACCCTGAAGCAGGTCACCGACCGCATCGAGAAAAAACTCGAAGAACTGGATTCGCTGGACTATGTGAAAAGCTACACCCGCCCCGGCGAGTCGACGGTGTTCGTCTACCTGCGCGACACCACCAGTGCCAAGGACATTCCCGAGATCTGGTACCAGGTGCGCAAGAAGATCAACGACATCCGCGGCGACTTTCCCCAGGGGCTGCAGGGCCCGGGCTTCAACGATGAATTCGGCGATGTGTTCGGCTCGATCTATGCCTTTACTGCCGACGGCCTGAGCATGCGCCAGTTGCGTGACTACGTGGAGCAGGTACGCGCCGAGATCCGCGAAGTGCCGAACCTGGGCAAGGTGGAGATGGTCGGCGAGCAGGACGAAGTCATCTACCTGAACTTTTCCACGCGCAAGCTGGCGGCCCTGGGCATCGACCAGCGCCAGGTCCTGCAAAGCCTGCAAGCGCAGAACGCGGTGACCCCGGCCGGGGTGATCGAGGCCGGGCCGGAGCGGATCTCGGTGCGCACTTCCGGGCAGTTCGCCTCGGAGAAGGACCTGGCCACGGTCAACCTGCGGCTCAATGACCGCTTCTATCGCCTGGCCGACATCGCCGACATCAGCCGCGGCTACGTCGACCCTTCCACGCCGCTGTTCCGCTTCAACGGCCAGCCGGCCATCGGCCTGGCGATTGCCATGAAGAAGGGCGGCAACATCCAGGACTTCGGCAAGGCCCTGCATGCGCGCATGGATGAGCTGACCGCCGACCTGCCGATCGGCATCGGCGTGCACAAGGTGTCCGACCAGGCCGAGGTGGTGCAGGAGGCGGTGGGCGGCTTCACCAGTGCCCTGTTCGAGGCGGTGATCATCGTCCTGGTGGTGAGCTTCATCAGCCTCGGGGTGCGCGCCGGGCTGGTGGTGGCCTGCTCGATCCCGCTGGTGCTGGCCATGGTCTTCGTGTTCATGGAGTACAGCGGCATCACCATGCAGCGGATCTCCCTGGGGGCCTTGATCATCGCCCTGGGGCTGTTGGTGGACGACGCCATGATCACCGTGGAAATGATGGTCACGCGCCTGGAAAAGGGCGAGAGCAAGGAGCAGGCGGCGACCTTCGCCTACACCTCCACCGCCTTCCCGATGCTCACCGGGACCCTGGTCACCGTGGCCGGCTTCGTGCCCATCGGCCTCAACGCCAGCTCCGCCGGTGAGTACACCTTCACCCTGTTCGCGGTGATCGCCGTGGCCATGCTGGTGTCGTGGATCGTCGCGGTGCTGTTCGCCCCGGTGATCGGCCTGCATATCCTCAGCAGCAACGTCAAACCCCACTCCGAGGAGCCGGGCCGCGTCGGCCGGGCCTTCAATGGCGGCCTGCTGTGGGCCATGCGCAACCGCTGGTGGGCGATCGGCATCACCGTGCTGTTGTTCGCCGCCTCGGTGTTCGGCATGCGCTTCGTGCAGAACCAGTTCTTCCCGTCTTCCGACCGGCCGGAAATCCTGGTGGACCTCAACCTGCCGCAGAACGCCTCGATCAACGAGACCCGCATGGCCGTGGACCGCCTGGAAGCGACCCTCAAGGACGACCCGGACATCGAGCGCTGGAGCACCTACATCGGTGAAGGCGCGATCCGTTTCTACCTGCCCCTGGACCAGCAACTGCAGAACCCCTACTACGCCCAGCTGGTGATCGTCAGCAAGGGCCTGGAGCAGCGCACGGCCCTGACCGAGCGTTTGCGCAAGCGCCTGCGCGAAGACTTCGTCGGCATCGGCAGTTACGTACAAGCCCTGGAAATGGGCCCGCCGGTGGGGCGGCCGATCCAGTACCGGGTCAGCGGCAAGGACATCGATCAGGTGCGCAAGCACGCCATAGACCTGGCCACCGAACTGGACCAGAACCCGCACATCGGCGAGATCATCTACGACTGGAAGGAGCCCGGCAAAGTGCTGCGCATCGACATCGCCCAGGACAAGGCGCGCCAGCTTGGGCTGTCCTCGGAGGATGTGGCGCGGCTGATGAACAGCATCGTCAGCGGCTCCACCGTGACCCAGGTGCATGACGACATCTACCTGATCAACGTGGTCGGCCGCGCCGACGACAATGAACGCGGCTCCCCGGAAACCCTGCAGAACCTGCAGATCGTCACCCCCAGCGGCACGTCGATTCCGTTGCTGGCCTTCGCCACCGTGGGCTACGAGCTGGAGCAGCCGCTGGTATGGCGTCGCGACCGCAAGCCGACCATCACCATCAAGGCCGCGGTGCGCGACGCGATCCAGCCCACCGACCTGGTCAAGCAGCTGAAACCGACGATCGACCGCTTCGCCGCCAGCCTGCCGGCCGGCTACTCGGTGGCCACCGGCGGCACCGTGGAGGAAAGCGGCAAGGCCCAGGGCCCGATCGCCAAGGTGGTGCCGCTGATGCTGTTCCTCATGGCGACCTTCCTGATGATCCAGCTGCACAGCGTGCAGAAGCTGTTCCTGGTGGCCAGCGTGGCGCCCCTGGGACTGATCGGCGTGGTCCTGGCCCTGGTGCCCACCGGCACGCCCATGGGCTTTGTGGCGATCCTCGGTATCCTCGCGCTGATCGGCATCATCATCCGCAACTCGGTGATCCTGGTGACCCAGATCGATGATTACGAGCGCGAGGGCTATCACCCCTGGGACGCGGTGCTGGAAGCCACCCACCACCGGCGCCGGCCGATCCTGCTGACCGCCGCGGCGGCCAGCCTGGGGATGATCCCGATTGCCCGGGAAGTGTTCTGGGGGCCGATGGCCTACGCCATGATCGGCGGCATCATCGTCGCCACCTTGCTGACCCTGCTGTTCCTCCCGGCGCTGTACGTGGCCTGGTACAAGATCAAGGAACCGAGCCAAGACACCCCCCGCCCCACAGCCATGTAGGCGCTGGCTTGCCAGCGAAGGGGCCCGGGAGGCGGGCGCCTGATCCGGAACCGCTTTCGCCGGCAAGCCGGCTCCTACGAGGTTGGCGGTAGTACAAATGGTGTCGGCAGGCCACTGCCATGTAGGAGCTGGCTTGCCAGCGAAGAGGCCCGGGAGGCGGGCGCTTGATCCGCAAGCGCTTTCGCCGGCAAGCCGGCTCCTACGAGGTTGGCGGTAGTGCGAATGGCGTCGGCAGCCCACGGCCATGTAGGAGCTGGCTTGCCAGCGAAGGGGCCCGGGAGGCGGGAGCCTGATCCGGGATCGCCTTCGCCGGCAAGCCGGCTCCTGCGAGGTTGGCGGTAGTGCGAATGACGTCGGCAGCCCACGGCCATGTAGGAGCTGGCTTGCCAGCGAAGGGGCCCGGGAGACGGGCGGCTGATCCGGAATCGCTTTCGCCGGCAAGCCGGCTCCTACGAGGTTGGCGGTAGTGTGAATGACGTCGGCAGCCCACGGCCATGTAGGAGCTGGCTTGCCAGCGTAGGGGCCCGGGAGGGGGTGGCTGATCCGGAACCGCCTTCGCCGGCAAGCCGGCTCCTACGAGGTTGGCGGTAGTGTGAATGACGTCGGCAGCCCACGGCCATGTAGGAGCTGGCTTGCCAGCGTAGGGGCCCGGGAGGCGGGCGGCTGATCCGGAATTGCTTTCGCCGGCAAGCCGGCTCCTACGAGGTTGGCGGTAGTGCGAATGACGTAGGCAGCCCACGGCCATGTAGGAGCTGGCTTGCCAGCGAAGAGGCCCGGGAGGCGGGCGGCTGATCCGGAACCGCCTTCGCCGGCAAGCCGGCGCCTACGGGGGGAGTGGGGCGGAGGGCTCAGGCCTTGCGCCAGACGCTGGCCAGCCAGGGTTGCTGTTCCCGGGGCAGGCCGGCGGGGCGGTAGTAATGCTCCAGCTCGACAAAGCCTGCCTCGGTCAGCAGCGCCTGCCAGGCCGCGAGGTCGTGGTAGGCGCCATAGCGCGGGCCGTTCCAGCCTTCCTGGTTGTCGCCGCGCGGGTTGGAGCTGAACAGCACGCCACCGTCCTTGAGGCTGGCATGCAGTTGCTTGAGCACCCGCGGCAGTTCCTGGCGGGGAATGTGAAACAGCACCGCGTTGGCGAAGATGCCGTCGAAGTGCTCCGCGGGCAGGTCAAGCTTGAGAAAGTCCTGCTGCCAGACCTCGCAGCCGCTGTCGTCCCGGGCCATCTGGGCGAAACGCTCGCAACCGTCGAGGCCGATGGCGACATGGCCCAGGCGGGTGAAGGTCTGCAGATCGCGCCCCGGACCGCAGCCAAAATCCAGCACGGTGAAGGGCGCCGGGCCCTGGATATGCCGCAGCAGCGCGTCGATGTTCTGGCTGACGTCGTGGTGGCGGGTGCCTTCACGAAAGTCTTCGGCCACCTGCTGGTAGTGGCCGAGGGTGGTGGCGGTGATGGTGTCTAGGTCGTCTGGAGCAAGTTTCATGGCGGGCTGCATGGCGTGAAGAGGAATGGCCCGAATATACCCCATGCACCCTGTAGCCGCTGCCGCAGGCTGCGAACGGCTCCGCAGGAGACGCCGCTCTTGAGGGCCTCGAAAGGTCCTGCGGACCTTGTCGCAGCCTGCGGCAGCGGCTACACGGGGTGCCACTAGCGCTTGTTCAGCACTCGCGCCAGTCGGTCGCCGCCCAGCTGGATCGCCGCCACCAGGATCACCAGCAGCACGATCACCGTGAGCATGATCTGGCTGTCGAAACGCTGGTAACCGTAGCGGTAGGCAATGTCTCCCAGCCCGCCCGCGCCAATCGCCCCGGCCATGGCCGAGGAGTTGATCATGGTCACCAGGGTGATGGTGAAGCCGCCGACGATGCCCGGCAGCGCTTCCGGCAGCAGCACGTGCCAGACGATGTGCCAGCGTCGGCAGCCCATGGCCTGGGCCGCTTCGATCAGGCCGTGATCGACTTCCCGCAGGCTCACTTCGGCGATGCGCGCAAAGAACGGCGTGGCGGCGATGGTCAGCGGCACCACCGCCGCCCACACGCCGTAGGTGGTGCCGACGATCAGCCGGGTAAAGGGGATCAGCGCCACCATCAGGATCAGGAACGGGATCGAGCGGAACAGGTTCACGAAAGCCCCGAGGGCCCGGTTCAGGTTTGGCGCCTCGTAGATCCCGCCCTTGCCGCTGGTGACCAGGATCACCGCCAGGGGAATCCCCGCCAGCAGGGCGATCAGCGAGGACACGCCGACCATCAGCAGGGTGTCGAGGACGCCCTGCAACAAGCGATCAAACCACATAGCCCAGTACCTCCACTTGCTGTGCCCATTGCCCGGCACGTTGACGCAGTTCCGCCGCCCCCAGGGACGAGCCCTGGACGGCCAGCAGCAGGTGCCCCAGGGCGTGGCCCTGGATGCGTTCGACGCCACCTTGCAGCAGGCGCACGCGGCCACCCAGGGCGCCGAACAGCGCCGCCAGGTCCGGCTCCTCAGTCTGGCTGCCGGTAAAGCGCAGGCTCAGCACCACGGCGGCCTCGGACGATTGCGCATGACTGCGCAAACGGCTTTGCAGCTCGGGCGGCAGGCCGTGCTGCAGGGGCGCCAGCAGGGTCTTGCTGACCTCGTGTTGCGGGTGGCCGAAGACTTCCCAGACCGGCCCCTGCTCGACGATGCGCCCGTGCTCCAGCACCACCACCCGGTCGCAGATCTCGCGGATCACCGCCATCTCGTGGGTGATGAGGATGATGGTCAGGCCCAGGCGCTGGTTGATCTCTTTGAGCAGGGCGAGGATCGACTGGGTGGTTTCCGGGTCCAGGGCCGAGGTGGCTTCGTCGCACAGCAGGATCTCGGGATCGTGGACCAGGGCCCGGGCGATGCCCACCCGCTGCTTCTGGCCGCCGGACAGTTGCGCCGGGTAGGCCTGGTGCTTGTCCTTGAGGCCCACCAGTTCCAGCAGTTCGCGGACCTTGCGCTGGCGCTCGGCCTTGGGCACCCCGGCCACCTTCAGCGGCAGCTCGACGTTGTGCCACACGGTCTTGGCCGACATCAGGTTGAAGTGCTGGAAGATCATGCCGATGCGTCGGCGCAGGGCCACCAGCCGGTCTTCGTCGAAATCGCCGATGTCCACCTGATCGATCAGCACCCGGCCGCTGCTGGGTTGCTCCAGGCGGTTGATGGTGCGGATCAGCGACGATTTGCCGGCGCCGCTGCGGCCGATGATGCCGAACACCTCGCCGCGCTGGATCGAAAGGTCGATGCCGTGCAGGGCCTGCACCGGGCCCTGCTGGCCCTGGTAGGTCTTGCCCAGGCCGATGAAGCGCACCTGGGCGCGGTTCAGCTCGGGGTGCAGCTCGGTCTGCTCGGCGCTCTTTGGCGCAGGTTCCGGCAGCTTGCGCTGCAGCGTCGCGACACTCATCTCAACCTTCCCAGCCGGCTTGGTAGAGCTTGCCGTGGGCTTTATCCAGGGCGGCGCGAACGGCAGGCGAGTGCTGGTAGATATCGACGAACTTGATCAGCCGCGGGTCGTTCTTGCTCTTGGGCTGGATCACGAACTGGATCACGTATTCCTTGTGGTCCAGGCCGTCGAACAGCAGCGCCGAGCCGGCGTCGAAGGTCTTGGCCAGACGGATGTAGGCCGGGTAGCCCTGGACCAGGTCGGCGTCGTCATAGGCGCGCACCAGTTGCACGGCTTCGACCTGGAGGATCTTGATCTTCTTCGGGTTGCTGACGATGTCGTCTTCGGTGGCCTTGTAGCCCACGCCCGGCTTGAGGGTGATCAGCCCGGCCTTGGCCAGCAGTTGCAGGCCGCGTCCGCTGTTGATCGGGTCGTTGGCGATGGCCACGCTGGCGCCTTCGGGCAGCTCGGCGAAGCTTGTGTATTTCTTCGAGTACAGGCCGACGTTGTTGATGATCCCCGGGGCGAAGGGCACCAGATCGAAACCGGCGGCGGCCTTGGCGTTTTCCAGGAAGGGGATGTGCTGGAAGTAGTTCACGTCGATGTCGCCGGCGGCCAGGCTGACGTTGGGCGCGATCCAGTCGGTGAACTCCACCAGCTGCACCTTCAGGCCCTGCTTGCCGGCCTCTTCCACGGCGGCCTCCAGGGGAATGGCGAAGGCGGCGGTGGTGCCGACCTTGAGCGGTGCGTCGGCGGCGAACACGGCGCTGCTGAATAGGCCGAGGGCGAGGGCCAGGGCTTTGACCGGGTGGCGCAGGAGCTTGGTTTTCATGGTGGTTACTTCCAGTCAATCCGAATGTGTGGGTTGAGCCATTGCGTGGGTGTATGGCGAGACCGCTGTCTGTGGTGAGGGCGCTTGCTCCCGTTGGGCCGCAAAGCGGCCCCAGATCCAGGCGGCGCGGTGTTGCAGGCATACCGCGCCGTCCGGGTTTGGGCTTGCTGCGCAAGCCAGCGGGAGCAAGCTCCCTCGCCACAGGGTGGTCAGCGGCGGTAGGCCGCGCCGGTGTGTCGTTCGGGTAGTTTGCGGCCTTCGTGAAACAGTTTTTCCCGCAGGGTGCCCTCGTCGTAGGCGGTCTTGTAGGAGCCGCGTCGTTGCAGTTCGGGGATCACCAGATCGATGAAGTCGACGTAGCTTTCCGGGGTGACGATGCGGGTCAGGTTGAAGCCGTCCAGGCCGGTTTCGGCGATCCAGGATTCCAGTTCGTCGGCCACCTGCTGCGGCGAGCCGACCACGGTGAAGTAGCGGCCGCCCAGGGCGTGCTGCTCCAGCAGCTTGCGCCGGGTCCAGTCGTTGTTCTGCAGGTGCTTGGTGGCCGACTGGATGGCGTTGCTCTTCACGTACTGGATAGGTTCGTCGATCTCGTATTGGGAAAAGTCGATCGCGGTGGACGCGGAAAAATGCGCCACCCCGGCCTCGGCGCTGGCGTAGCGGCGGTACTCGGCGTGCTTCTGCCAGGCCAGTTCCTCGGTCTGGCCAACGATCACGTTGAGGCCCATGAACACCTTGATGTCCTCGGGATTGCGCCCGGCGGCCACGGCGCTGGCGCGGACCTTGTCCACCTGGGCCCTGGTCGCCGCCTTGTTCTGCCCACTGATGAACACGCACTCGGCGTGGCGCCCGGCGAACAGCAGGCCGCGATCCGAGCTGCCGGCCTGGAACAGCACCGGGGTGCGCTGCGGTGACGGCTCGCACAGGTGATAACCGCTGACCTGATAGAACTCGCCCTGGTGCTCGACCTTGTGCACCTTGTCCGGCTGGGCATAGACGCGCTGCTCGCGGTCATCAAGCACCGCGTCGTCTTCCCAGCTGCCTTCCCAGAGCTTGTACAGCACCTCCAGGTACTCATCGGCCTGGTCGTAGCGACGGTCGTGCTCGATCTGCTGCTTCAGGCCCATGGCCTGGGCGGCGCTGTCCAGGTAGCCGGTGACGATGTTCCAGCCGACCCGGCCACGGCTCAGGTGGTCGAGGGTGGAAAGGCGCCGGGCGAACAGGTAGGGCGCCTCGTAGGTGAGGTTGGCGGTGAGGCCGAAGCCCAGGTTCTTGGTCACTGCCGCCATGGCCGAAACCAGCAGCAGCGGGTCGTTGACCGGCAGCTGGATCGACTCCTTGAGGGTCACGTCCACCGAGTTCTGGTAGACGTCGTAGACCCCGACGATGTCGGCGATGAACAGCCCGTCGAACAGCCCGCGCTCCAGCAGCTGGGCCAGTTCGGTCCAGTACTCGAGGGTCTTGTACTGGGTCGAGTTGTCCCGCGGGTGGGTCCACAGGCCGTGGTTGATGTGCCCGACGCAGTTCATGTTGAAGGCGTTGAGCAGGATCTTCTTCTTGGCGGTTTCGGCAGCGGCCATCAGATGGTCCCCCGCAGTGGCGGGTTCTGCTGGTTGAGGTAGTAGTTGCCCACCGCGTGGTACTTCCAGCGCACCGGGTCGTGCAGGGTGTGCACCCGGGCGTTGCGCCAGTGGCGGTCCAGGCCGTGCTCGGCCAGGGTCGCCTGGCTGCCCGCCAGTTCGAACAGGGTGCTGCCGGCGGCCAGGGAGATTTCCGTGCTCAGGGCGCGGACCTCGGCCACGGCGATGGAGGCGGCGGCCACGGTGTCGGCGTTGGTCTCGGCCTGGGCCCGGTCGAGGAATTCCCCGGCGCGCTCCAGCAGGGCTTCGGTGGCGTGCAGGCGGATGCTCAGCTGGCCGAAGCTCTTGAGGGTCAGCGGGTCGTCGGTGGCCTTGTCGGTGCCGGAGTCGATCCACGGCCGGGTCTTGGTGCGCACGAAGCGCAGGGCGTCTTCGTAGGCGGCGCGGGCGATGCCGGTGTCGATGGCGGCGTGGAGGATCTGTGCCAGGGGACCGACCGGGGTCGGGCGTTCGAAGGCGCTCTGGAACGGCACCACGTCGGCCTCGTCCACCGCAACGTTTTCAAACAGCACCGAGCCGCTGCCGGTGGTGCGCTGGCCGAAGCCGCTCCAGTCGTCGATCACGCTCAGGCCCTGGGCGTCGGCGGGGACGAAGGCCAGTTGTTGCACGCCTTGCTCATCCACCACCGAGGTGGGAATGCGCTGGGCGTAGATGGCGCCAGTGGCGTAGAACTTGCGCCCGTCGATGCGGTAGCCCTGGCCGCTGCTGTCGCGGCTCAGGCGGGTGGTGCGGTCATGGGCGGTCTTGGTGCCCAGCTCGGCCAGGGCGTTGCCGAAGCGGCGGCCGGCCAGGACCTCGGCGTACAGCCGTTGTTTCTGCGGCTCGCTGCCGTTCACCCGCAGCACTTCCAGGGCGTAAAAATGGTTCTGCGGGATCTGCCCCAGGGAGGCGTCGGCCTCGGCGATCAGGGCGATGACCTTGGCCAGGGTGACGTTGGACACTCCGGCGCCGCCGTATTCCTTGGGCACGCTGATGCCCCACAGGCCGGAGCGGCTGAAGGCTTCCAGCTCGGGATGGGGCAGGCGCCGTTCACGGTCGCGCAGGGCACTGTCGCGCTTGAAGTCTTCCGCCAGGTCGCTGGCGACAATCAGGGCTTGTTCGTCGCTGGTGATGACCGCGACGTGTTGAGCAAGAGACATGTGTTTCTCCAGAGATCTGGTCAAAAGCGTTCTGGGCGGTTAAATCCAGGAATGCCGGGCCGGCAGCGTGCCGTTCAGGTGGTAGGCGCCGACGGCGTGGTACTTCCAGCGCACCGGGTCGTGCAGGGTGTGCACCCGGGCATTGCGCCAGTGGCGGTCGAGGTTGAATTCGGCGAGGGTGGCGCGGCTGCCGGCCAGCTCGAAAAGCTTTTCGCTGGCCAGCAGCGAGATCTCGGTGGTCAGTACCTTGGCTTCGGCCACGGCGATGGAGGCGCGGGCGGCGGACTCGGCGGTGATCGGCGCCGCGCTGACCTGGTCCAGCACTTGCCCGGCCTTGCGCAGCAGGGCCTCGGCGGCGTGGAGTTCGATCTGCAGCTTGCCGATGTCGGCGATCACATACAGGTCGTCGCTGGCGCGCTCGACGTTGGCGTCGATCCACGGGCGGGCCCGTTCACGCACGAAGCGGATAGCGTCGGCCACGGCTTCCCGGGCGATGCCGGCATCGATGGCGGCCTGGATCAGTTGCGACACCGCGCCCTGGATATTCGGCGACTCGTTGATCCGCCAGTTGTCCAGCACCAGCTCGGACTCGACCCGCACATCGTTGAGCAGGATGGTGCCGCTGGCGGTGGTGCGCTGGCCGAAGCCCGACCAGTCGTCGACGATGCGCAAGCCTGGGGTGCCACGGCGGACGAAGGCCAGCACCTGACGACCTTCCTCGTTCAGCGCCTTGACCGCCACCCAGTGGGCGAACAGGGCGCCGGTGGAGTAGAACTTCTGGCCGTTGAT
The DNA here is from genome assembly GCF_021560055.1 of Pseudomonas sp. BC42. Classification (NCBI taxonomy): domain Bacteria; kingdom Pseudomonadati; phylum Pseudomonadota; class Gammaproteobacteria; order Pseudomonadales; family Pseudomonadaceae; genus Pseudomonas; species Pseudomonas sp. BC42. Next base: position 6,566,796 of record NZ_CP091067.1, on the reverse strand, counting down.
CACATGGCCGTCGCCATCCCTGGTGATCCGCGCCTTGAGTTCCAGGGTGTTCTTGGTGCCGCGTTCCGGGCCGGCATTGCCGATGCGCCAGCCTTCCAGGACGCTTTGCAGCAGCTGTTTCTTCTGCCGCTCGCTGCCGCAGCCGAGGATCAGGCCGAGGAGGCCGAACTGGTTCTGCGGGATCTGCCCCAGGGCCGGGTCGGCCGCGGAAATGATCGCGAAGACCTCGGCCAGGGTGACGAACGACACCTGTGGCCCGCCGTAGGCGCGGGGCACGGCAATGCTGCCCAGGCCGCTGCGGGTGAATTGTTCGATCTGCGCCCAGGGCAGCTTGCGCTGGCGGTCGCGTTGGGCTGCCTGCTGGCGGGCCGCGTCGGCCAGTTCATGGGCGGCTTGCAGGGCTTCGGCGTCGTTGCGCAGTACCCGAGCGGGCAGCAAAAGGGGAGCAATATCCAGGTCACTCTGGACCTGGGCTTCGATCAGACTGGACATCAGCGCCACTCCTTGGCTGCACGCAATGCCCTGGCGATCTGCACTGGGGTGATTGTGTTCCGGACCATACCTACCTCACATCTTTTGGATAGGCCGCGTCATGCGGCGAAATCAGAATCAAGAATGTCCGGTGGTCCGGTGCATATACCCTAAGCGCGTATAAAAATTAAATAAACTAACTTTTAGGAATATGAATAGAAGGGCTTTACGTATACGGCAGGATGGCCGGTTGCGGCCCAGTGGCTGCGGGCTGGCGCGGTGTGCGGCAGACGCCGGCGAGCATTTTTCGTCGGTGCAAAAGAACACGGGCAGGGGGATGCAAGCACGCGAAGTGAGGCGATCGGCGCTGAGCGTTCAGGCGCCGCCGCAGGCGTTACTGGTACTGATCCAGCTCGTGGGTGAGCGATTGCAGCAGTGACTCGGGGGGCAGCAACAGGCCTTGTCCGTCCGCATCCGCAAACACCAGGCAGAGCCTGGCGTCGCGCTGCATGCCAGGCAGCCAGTGGGAGAGGAAATGGCCCAGCTCAATGGGCTTGGGTTCAAAGCCGTGCCATGGGCCGTGGGCGCACCAGGCGGCGAACTCCGCCTCTGGCCAGAAGGCGATGGCGATGGCGCTGGCCTGGGCGGAGCCGGCGGTGGCCCAGCCGTCAGCGAACAGCCCCCAGATGACCTGGAAATCCGCCACCTTGCGAATCAAGTAGTCACACCGCGCCTGGGGCGAGAGCCGGAGCAGGTTATGGATTTTCTGCGGCGCCAGCATCAGGCCTCCATGGCCTGGAAGGGGAGCGGGCAGCCGGCTAGGGGAGTTTCAAGCTTCATGTGCCGGGGTGGAGAAACTTGCTGAGGAACTGGCGGGTGCGCTCGTGCTGGGGGTTGGCGAACAGCGCCTTGGCTTCGCCCTGTTCGACGATCACCCCCTTGTCGAAGAAGATCACCCGATTGGCCACGTCCCGGGCGAAGCCCATTTCGTGGGTGACGATGATCATGGTGCGTTTCTCTTCGGCCAGGCTGCGGATGGTGGCCAGGACTTCGCCCACCAGTTCCGGGTCCAGGGCCGAAGTCGGCTCGTCGAACAGGATCACTCGCGGTTCCATGGCCAGGGCCCGGGCGATCGCCACCCGTTGCTGCTGGCCACCGGACAGGCGCCTCGGGTAGCTGTCTTCCTTGCCCGCCAGGCCGACCTTGGCCAGCAGCGCACGACCCAGGGCAACGGCCTGTTCCCGTGGGGTCTTCTTCACCACCAGCGGGCCTTCGATGACGTTCTCCAGGGCGGTGCGGTGGGGGAACAGGTTGAAGTTCTGGAACACGAAACCCACTTGCTGGCGCAACTGGCGGATCCGGCTTTGTTGCTGGTTCAGGGGGATGTTGCTGTCGATGGCGATGTCGCCGATGCGGATGCGTCCGCTGGTCGGTTCTTCAAGAAAGTTCAGGCAGCGCAGGAAGGTGGTCTTGCCCGAGCCACTGGGGCCGATGATGGCAATCACTTCGCCTTCCTTGACCTGCAGGTCGATGCCATCGAGCACCGTCTGGCCCTTGAACTGCTTGGTCAGTTTTTCCACCACGATCATGGCTTCAGGACTCCTGGTCGTGCCGATTGACCCGCTGCTCCAGGCGGTTCTGCAGGTGCGCGAGCACGCTGGCCAGAACCCAGTAGATCAGCGCGGCGGCAAGATACATGGTGAAGATTTCGAAGGTACGGGCGGTGATCAGCTGCGCCTGGCGGAACAGTTCCGGCACCTGGATGGTGGCAGCCAGGGCGGTGTCCTTGACCAGGGAAATGAAGCTGTTGCCCAGCGGCGGCAGGGCCGTGCGCATGGCTTGCGGCAGGATCGCCCGGCGCAGGGTCTGGGCCCGGGTCATGCCGATGCTGGCGGCGGCTTCCCATTGACCGCGCTCGATGGAACCGATGGCGGCCCGGAGGATTTCACAGGCGTAGGCCGCCATGTTCAGGGAGAAGCCGATCAGCGCGGCGGGCAACGGGTCCAGTTCCAGCCCCAGTTGCGGCAGGCCGTAATAGATCACGAACAGCTGCACCAGCAGCGGCGTGCCGCGAAAGAACGACACGTAGACCCGGGCAATCCAGCTCACCAGGGTCAGGCGCGACAGGCGCATCAAGGCCAGGCCAAAGCCCAGCAGCAGCCCGAAGAACATGCCGCCGAGGCTGAGGATGACCGTGTAATACGCGCCCTTGAGGAGAAATGGCGCTGAATCCAGCGCCAGTTGCAGGCCTGCTTCCATTATTGGGTGACGTCAGCGTTGAAGTATTTTTCCGAGAGCTTTTTCAGCGTGCCGTCGGCCCGCAGTTCCTCGATCGCCTTGTTCACCGCGGCCAGCAGTTCGGGTTCGCCCTTGCGCAGGGCCACACCGGCTTCCTGGCGGGAGAAGGGTTCGCCGGAAACCACCAGGGTGTCCTTGGTTTTCTTGATCAGCTCGAAGGCCGCCAGGCGGTCCACCAGAATGGCGTCGATACGGCCTACGCGCAGGTCCTGGTACTTGGTCGGATCATCGTCGTAGGTCTTGATGATGGCGTTGGGGACGTTGTCCTTGAGCCATTGCTCGTAGTTGGTGCCCAGGCCCACGCCGACCTTGTGGCCACCCAGGTCGGCGGCCGTCTTGAACTTGCCTTCATCCTTTTTCTGGGTCAGGGCCTGGATCCCGGAGACGGTGTAGGGGGTGGAGAAGTCGTACTTTTTCTTGCGCTCCTCGGAGATGGTCACCTGGTTGATCACCGCGTCCAGGCGCTTGGATTCCAGGGCCGCGAGAATGCCGTCCCACTTGGTCGGCTGCAGCTTGACCTTGACCCCGAGCTTGTTCGCCAGGGCTTCGGAGAATTCCACTTCGAAGCCGGCCAGCTTGCCGTTTTCATCGACGAAGCTGAACGGTGGGTAGGTGCCTTCCAGGCCGACGTTGATCACGCCTGCATCCTTGATCTTCTGCAGTTGCTCGCCGGCAACCGCTTGCCCCATCAGTCCGGCACCGAGGGCCAGGCCCAGTGTGCCAATCAGCAGATTGCGACGCAGTACGGAAAGATTCATGACAAGCCCCTGTGATTTTCTTATGCACGATGCGGGTGGGAGATGCAGGCCAATCGGTGAGCCGAGAGTGACGCCTTATCCTGCCTTAATGCAGCGTATGCGTCTTTTGGCAAATCGGCCTGCGGCGCGACTATAAGGTGACTTTTATAGGTTTAAAAATAATATAAATTCATCTTGTTATTCTTTTTGGTTTGGTTGTCCGCGAGCAGTCTCCTTCCTCGTAGGAGCTGGCTTGCCAGCGAAGGCGCCGTCGAGGGCGGCGCAAGGCTTACGGGCCTCTTCGCCGGCAAGCCGGCTCCTACGCACAACTTCACGGCATTCACCCCGCAGGTGCTGGCTTGCCAGCGAAGGCGCCGTCGAGGGCGGCGCAAGGCTTAAGGGCCTCTTCGCCGGCAAGCCGGCTCCTACACAAAACTTCACGGCATTCACCCCGCAGGTGCTGGCTTGCCAGCGAAGGCGCCGTCAAGGGCGGTGCAAGGCTTGCGGGCCTCTTCGCCGGCAAGCCGGCTCTTACGCACAACTTCACGGCATTCATCCAGCAGGTGCTGGCTTGCCAGCGAAGGCGCCGTCGAGGTCGGCGCAAGGCTTGCGGGCCTCTTCGCCGGCAAGCTGGCTCCTACACAAAACTTCACCTTCTACGCGAAGGCGCCGGGGTAGGCGAACAGCGCCGGGGCGCCACCGGTGTGCAGGAAGATGATCGGGCCCTCGTTGAAACGCTGGCGACCGACGCCGTCCAGCAGGCCTGCCATGGCTTTACCGGTGTACACCGGGTCCAGCAACAGGCCTTCCTGGCTGGCCAGCAACTTGACCGCGGCCAGGGTGCCGGCATTGGGTTCGCCGTAACGGGGGGCGAAGTATTCGTCCCACAGTTGCACGTTGAACGCCGCCGGCAGATTCACCCCCAGCAGCTCGGCGGTGCGTTCGGCCAGGCCCTGGACCTTGGGCCGCTGATCCTCGTCGCTGCGCGAGACGGTCACGCCGATCACCGGCAACTGCGGCAGCACTTCGCTCAAGGCCAGGGCCAGGCCACTGTGGGTACCGGCGCTGCCGGAGGCCAGGACCACCGCGGCGAAGTCCAGGCCGCTGTCTTCGATCTGCTGCGCCAGCTCCAGGCCGGCGCGCACGTAACCCAGGGCGCCCAGGGCGTTGGAGCCGCCAATGGGCACCAGGTAGGGTTTCTTGCCGTTGCTGCGCAGGCGCGCGGCCAGGGCTTGCAATTGTTCGTCGGCCTGGTCGAGGTTTTCCACCAACTCGACCTTGGCGTCGAACAGCTCCAGCAGCAGGCGGTTGCCGTTGCCCAGGTAGCTGGGGTCTTCGGTGCCGATGGGGTTTTCCAGCAGGGCCACGCAACCCAGCCCCAGCTTGGCGGCCAGGGCCGCGGTCTGGCGCACATGGTTGGACTGGATGGCCCCGGCGGTGATCAGGGTATCGGCGCCCTGGGCCAGGGCATCGGCGGCCAGGTATTCGAGCTTGCGCAGCTTGTTGCCGCCCATGGCCAGGGGCGTGGTGTCGTCGCGCTTGACGTAGATATCGCGCCCGATCCAGGCCGACAGGCGTTCGAGTTTTTCCAGGGCGGTGGTGTGCCCGAGCAGGTCGAGACGGGGAAAGCGGGCAAGCTGTTGTTTGATCATGAGGCCGCACGGAACAGGGAAGGTGCAAGGACTATAGGCAGCGTTATTTGCCCGGGCAACCGCCAATCGCTTATGCGAAAAAGTGCTGTAAACCGAACAATTAGTTCTTAAACCTCGCCCTGGCGGGGCGTAAAGTGATCGCCGTTTGCGCGGCCCGATTGTCCGGCCGCCCGAGTAAGGAGTCTTATCGTGAGCGAGCGTTCCAGCCATTGGCAATTGCAGACCATCGTTGGCCAACTGCGCGATGCCCGTGATCAGTGGCGTACCCGCAACGGTCGGGTCAGCGGCGAGCAGGGCGGGCGTGAACTGCCGTCGCGAGCGGCCATGGCGGAGATCCTCGAGGCCCTGTGCGGCGCCCTGTTCCCCATGCGACTGGGGCCGGTGGACCTGCGCGAAGAGAGTGAGGACTTTTACGTCGGCCACACCCTGGACGCGGCGCTCAATGCGTTGCTGGCCCAGGCGCGCCTGGAGCTGCGTTACGTGGCCCGGCAGAACGGCGAGGCGGACGCCGAAGTCAACGCCCGGGCGATTCGCCTGATCCAGGATTTCGCCCTGGCCCTGCCGGGCCTGCGGGTGTTGCTGGACACCGACGTGCTGGCCGCCTACCACGGTGACCCGGCGGCCCGCAGCGTCGATGAAGTGCTGCTGTGCTACCCGGGCATCCTGGCGGTGATTCACCACCGCCTGGCGCACCATCTGTACCGTGCCGGCCTGCCGTTGCTGGCGCGGATCAGCTCGGAAATCGCCCACTCGGCCACCGGCATCGACATTCACCCCGGGGCGCAGATCGGCCGCAGCTTCTTCATCGACCACGGCACGGGTGTGGTGATCGGCGAGACTGCGATCATCGGTGAGCGGGTGCGCATCTACCAGGCGGTGACCCTGGGGGCCAAGCGCTTCCCGGCGGACGAAGACGGCCAGTTGCAGAAGGGCCACCCGCGCCACCCGATCGTCGAGGACGACGTGGTGATCTACGCCGGCGCGACCATTCTCGGGCGCATCACCATCGGCAAGGGTTCGACCATTGGCGGCAACGTCTGGCTGACCCGCAGCGTGCCGGCCGGTTGCAACCTGACCCAGGCCAACCTGCAGCACGACGACGGCTCGCAAAAGTAGGACTGGCCTTCTGTAGCCGCTGCCGCAGGCTGCGCTAGGCACCGCAGGGGCCTCGGCGGTGGTGCGATCGCCGGTGAGCCTGCGGCTCGTTCGCAGCCTGCGGCAGCGGCTACAGAGGCGTTCATGCCTCCCGCCGCACCGGCTTCTTGTAGCCGCTGCCGAGCCTGCGAGGCTGGGAAAAGGTCCGCAGGACCTTGCTTGACGATCAACCGCCACACACAGCTGGCAGCGTTTTTTCTGCTGAACGATTCCGTTCGCCATCCGTCATACCCTTCCCTGAGCTAGCGTACTGAACAGTACCGCTGAGCCCTGCGATTAGTCCTCGACCGCCTATCCATGTTTAACTTGAACGCTCGTTCAAGTTAAACCGGTGGTTCGCTGCCCGCTCACAACAGGAGGCTTGCCTTTGCTGAGTCCGTACATTTCAGCCGTGTTTCATCCCTTCGAGGTGCACCGTTCATGAGTGCGCCATCCAGCTCCGCGAATACTCTGATTCGCATGAACCCTCCGGTGTTCTACTTCGCCGCGAGCTTTATCCTGATCTTCGGCGTGGTGGTGATTTCCATGCCGGAACAGGCCGGCGCCTGGCTCCTGGCGGCGCAAAACTGGGCGGCCAATACGGTCGGCTGGTACTACATGCTGGCGATGACCCTGTACCTGGTCTTCGTGGTGGTCACCGCCTTGTCCGGCTACGGCAAGATCAAGCTCGGTGCCGACCACGACGAACCCGAGTTCAGTTACCTGTCCTGGGCCGGCATGCTGTTCGCCGCCGGGATCAGCATCACCCTGTTCTTCTTCTGCGTTTCCGAACCCCTGACCCACATGCTGCAACCGCCCCAGGGCGAGGCCGGCACCGCCGAGGCGGCGCGCCAGGGCATGCAGTTGCTGTTCCTGCACTGGGGCCTGCACGGCTGGGGGGTGTTCGCCTTCGTCGGCATGGCCCTGGCCTACTTCGCCTACCGGCATAACCTGCCGCTGGCCCTGCGTTCGGCGCTGTACCCGCTGATCGGCAAGCGCATCAACGGCCCCATCGGCTATGCGGTGGACGGCTTCGGCATCATCGCCACGGTGTTCGGCCTGGGCGCCGACATGGGCTTTGGCGTGCTGCACCTGAACTCCGGCCTCGACTACCTGTTCGGCATCGCTCACACCCAGTGGATTCAGGTTGGCCTGATCACCCTGATGATGGGCGCGGCGATCATTGTCGCGGTGTCGGGAGTCGACAAGGGCGTGCGGGTGATGTCCGACATCAACATGCTGCTGGCGGTGGCGCTGCTGCTGTTCGTGCTGTTCGCCGGTCCGACCCAGCACCTGCTCAACACCCTGATCCAGAACCTCGGGGACTATTTGGGCGCGTTGCCGACCAAGAGTTTCGACGTCTACGCCTACAACAAGCCCAGCGACTGGCTGGGCGGCTGGACGGTGTTCTACTGGGCCTGGTGGATTGCCTGGTCGCCGTTCGTGGGGCTGTTCATTGCGCGGATCTCCCGCGGCCGGACCATTCGCGAATTCGTCTTCGGCGTGCTGCTGATTCCCCTGGGCTTCACCCTGGCGTGGATGTCGATCTTCGGTAACAGCGCCATCGACCAGGTGCTCAACCACGGCATGAGCGCCCTGGGCCTGTCGGCCATCGACAACCCGTCGATGACCCTCTACCTGCTGCTGGAAACCTACCCCTGGAGCAAGACCGTGATCGCGGTCACGGTGTTCATCAGCTTCGTGTTCTTCGTCACCTCGGCGGACTCCGGCACCGTGGTGCTCTCGACCCTGTCGGCCAAGGGCGGCAACGCCGACGAGGACGGGCCGAAATGGCTGCGGGTGTTCTGGGGCGCGATGACCGCGCTGGTCACCAGCGCGCTGTTGTTCGCTGGCAGCATCGACTCGCTGAAGTCGGCGGTGGTGCTGACCTCGCTGCCGTTCTCGCTGATCCTGCTGCTGATGATGTGGGGGCTGCACAAGGCGTTCTACCTGGAGTCGCAGCGGCGCATTGCCCAACTGCACTCCCTGGCCCCGGTGGCGCCTTCGCGGCGCGGCAAGGGTGGCTGGCGCCAGCGCCTGAGCCAGGCGGTGCACTTCCCGTCCCGGGATGAGGTGTATCGCTTCCTCGACCAGACGGTGCGCCCGGCCATCGAAGAGGTGACCGCGGTGTTCGCCGAGAAGGGCCTGAACGTGGTGACCCAGCCCGACCCGGCCAACGACAGCGTGAGCCTGGAAATCGGTCATGGCGACCAGCACCCGTTCATCTACCAGGTGCAGATGCGCGGCTACTTCACCCCGTCCTTCGCCCGTGGCGGCATGGGCCCCAAAGAGCTGCGCAACCGCCGCTACTACCGGGCCGAGGTGCATCTGGCCGAGGGCAGTCAGGATTACGATCTGATGGGCTACAGCAAGGAGCAGATCATCAACGACATCCTCGACCAGTACGAACGCCACATGCAGTTCCTGCATCTGGTGCGCTGAGCCAGGCGCTCAGGCCCTGGTGAACAGCAGGTAGAGCACCAGGGCCAGCACCGGCACGGCAAACACCAGGCTGCCGACCATCAGTTCCGACCTCAGGGGCTGATGGGCGGTAACCATCCCCACCGCGCCGTTGATCACCGTCAACGCCAGCCACAACCCGGTAAATCCAAAGCCCAATATCGATCGGGAAAAGCCCAGCCGCTCGCCGATGAACAGCAGCAGCGCCAGCAGAATCAGGCCGAAGGTGATGATGATGGTGGTGTGCATGGAAAGCGTCTCCTGCAGGAGCGGTCGGACGATGTCGCGCTGGCCGGCACGGGGTGTTTGTCGACCTGTCCATGGAGCATAGGCGGCAAACCAGACCATCTGATGCAAGGAGACGGGGTTCTTGGTCGGCCAGCCGTCTCCCGTGCTCATGAGCAGGCATTGGGCTATCAGCGTATTGATTAACCAAGTGTGTATAGTGTGTATCGCTGCGTGCTGGATTGGATAAGGTGCCTGATGGTTCGGTATCCACAGGGCAGGGTTATGCGCAGTCGGGAGATGATCGGCAAGATTGAGGCGGATGGTTGGTACCTGATTGCCGTGAAGGGCAGTCACCATCAGTACAAGCATCCCTGGAAACCAGGGCGCGTCACTTTCAAGCATCCGGATGCGGAACTGCCCAGGGGCACGCTCAACAGCATCTTGAAACAGGCGGGCTTGAAATGAGCCCGTTACTGCATGAGGAGTCCAACGACATGAAATTCCCGGTGGTTCTGCACAAGGATGCCGACTCTGAATACGGGGTGATCGTTCCGGATGTGCCGGGCTGTTACTCCGCTGGTCACACGGTGTCCCTGGCGTTCGAGAACGTGAAGGAGGCGTTGTCCCTGCATTACGCAGGGCTGGTGGCCGATGGCGAGCCTCTGCCGCAGGTGCACGAGATCGATGAGCACCTGGACAACCCCGACTACGCCGGGGGTGTATGGGGCGTGGTGGAGTTCGACGTGACGCCGTATTTCGGCAAGTCGGTGCGCTTCAATGCCACCCTGCCGGAACACCTGCTGGAGCGCATCGATCAGACGGTCAAGCGTGACCAGCGCTACAACTCGCGTTCCGGGTTCCTGGCCGCCGCGGCGCTGCGCGAACTGTCGGCCTGAGGCTAGGTGCTTTCGCGCTCGATCACTCGGCATTGCAGCAGGTTCAGGCGCTGCACCGGCGTGCGGGTCGGCAGCACCCCAAGGCTTTCCAGGACCCGGGTCGCGGCCAGTACGCCGATCTCCAGCGCCGGTGGCTGGATAGTGCTCAGGCTCGGCAGCAGCATCTGGGCAAAGGGGTAGTCGCCAAAGCCCAGCACTGCGCAGTCCTCTGGAATCTTCAGCCCGGCGCGTTGCCCCGCCAGCAGGCCGCCGGCGGCCAGGTTGTCGTTGGCGAAGATGATGGCGTCGGGGCGCGGTGAGGCGCTCATCAGGGCCTCCATGGCCTGCTTGCCGGCTTCGAAGGGAGGACGGTCGGGATCCGGGGCAAACACCCGGGGTGGCAACTCCAGCTCTTTCAGGGTGGCGAGATAGCCATCGCGGCGCTCCAGCGCGCTGTAGTCGCCGGGGGCGCTGTTCTGCACGAAGGCGATGCGCCGGTAGCCCTTGGCGTGCAGGTGGCGAACCGCGCTGACCCCCACTTGAAAGTGGCTGAAGCCGATCTGCATGGGCTGGCGCTGGGGCTGGTAATCCCAGGTTTCGATCAGCGGGATCTCGGCTTCGGCGAGCATCTTTTCCGTGCCCGGGCTGTGGAAGTGGCTGGTCAGCACCAGGGCTGCCGGTGACCAGCCGAGAAAGGCCCGTACCGCGCTCTCTTCCTGTTTCTCGTCGAAGTAGCTGGAGGCCAGCAGCAGCTGATAGCCGTGGCGGCTGAGGGTGTCGCTGAAGCCCTGGATGGTCTGGGCGAAGATCGGTCCGGAAATGTTCGGGATGACCATGGCGACGATTCTGCCCCGGGCCGAGGCCAAGCCGCCGGCCACCAGATTGGGCACGTAGCCGAGTTCGGCCACCACGGCGGCGATGCGTTCCCGACGTTCGGCGGAGACGCTCTCGGGCTGGTTGAAGTAGCGCGACACGGTGATCGCCGAGACCCCGGCCTGGCGCGCTACGGTGTTCAGGGTCACGCGGCCGGCGCCGCGGCGCTTGCGGCCAGGTGCTGGGTCAGTGGTCATGAGCGCGCTCCTTGGACTGAACCAAAAGGCATATAAAAGTAATTTTTCAGTATTGGACGCTCTATGCGGAGCGTGTCGATACTGGCGATGTTAGCGCTAACAAAGCGTCATGTCTGCTACTCGCTCGAGCGAATGCCCAAGACAGATTTCAGGCGCTGCCGGCGCAGATCGGCAGCGGTTCGGGGCATTTTTCAGCAGGTGCAGCATGCAGATATTTCATGGGGAGCAACACCGACTCGCGCATTCGATCCGTGGCACCACGGCCTCGCGCCCGCATCTGGGCTGGCTGTTGGCGGGCCTGGCGGCATTGCCGTTGCCAGCGGCCCTGGCCAGTGAAAGCGCGGCCACGGCGCAGGATCAGGAGCCGACCCTGAAGTCGGTGACGGTCACCGCCACCCGCCGCGAAGAGTCGCTGCAGAAGGTCCCGGTGGCGGTGTCGGTGGTGGATGGCGAGCAGTTGGAGCGCGACAACCGCAACGGCGTGGCGAGCATCGTGCAGCAGGTGCCGTCGCTGAACTTCCGCACCGGGGCCTCGAACAAGGACACCTCACTGTTCATCCGCGGCGTGGGCACCATTTCCACTTCGCCGGGGGTGGAGCCGACGGTCGCGACGGTGATCGACGGTGTGGTCTACGGGCGTCCCGGCCAGGCCACCCTGGACCTGCTGGACCTGGAGCGCATCGAGGTGCTGCGCGGGCCCCAGGGCACGCTGTTCGGCAAGAACGCTTCGGCCGGGGTGCTGAATATCGTGACCAAGGCGCCTTCCGCCGAGACCCACGGCTACATCGACCAGTCCTATTACAGCGGCAATGAAAGTCGTACCCGCTTCGGCATTGGCGGCAGTCTGGTTCCCGATGTCCTCAAGGGGTCTGTCACCACCTTGTTCGGCAGTTACGACGGCAATGTGGACAACCGCCACAACGGCCAGGAGGTCAACGGCTACAACCGCAAGGGCGTGCGCGGCAAGCTGGAATTCACCCCCAGCGCCGACCTCAAGTTCACCCTGGCGGCGGACTACATGCAGTCCCATGACGACGCGCCCAATGGCGTGGTCAGCAAGGCCCTGACCCCGGCCTTCGCCAATGCCCTGGGCCCGGTCCGGGCCAGCAGCGACAACCGCGATATCAACACCGATACCCGCACCCATGTGCAGGACATCAACAAGGGCCTGTCCGGCCAGCTGGACTGGAACCTCGGCGACTACACCCTGACCTCGATCACCGCCTGGCGCGGCTGGAACAACACCCAGTACCAGGATGGCGACCGTCTTGGCGCGGTCAGCGCGGCGTTTCCCGGGACCGCCGACAAGGGCGACCTGGACTACAACCAGTATTCGCAGGAGCTGCGCCTGGCCTCGCCCAAGGGGCAGTTCCTGGATTACGTCGGCGGCCTGTTCTACCTGCATGGCAAGGACGAGGAAACCTACCAGCGCACCCTGACCACCACCACCGGCGTCAATCGCGGGATTGCCGACTACAGCACCACCAACGACAGCTACGCGGTCTTCGGCGAAAGCACCTTGAATTTCACCGAGGACTTTCGCGCTATCGCCGGTTTGCGCTGGACCCATGACGACCTGAAATACGACCACCGTCGGGTGTCGACCTCGGCCACCACGGTCAGCGGGATCCAGCCGGGCACCCGCAGCTCGGGTTCGGTGGACGAGGACGGCTGGTCCGGTCGCCTGGGCCTGCAATACGACCTCAGCGACAGCGTCACCAGCTACCTGACCTATTCCCGCGGCTACAAGGGCCCGGCCTACAACGTGTTCTTCAACATGCAGCCGCGGGACACCAATGCGCTCAAGCCCGAGACGTCCAACACCTGGGAGGCGGGGATCAAGGCCAGCAGCTGGAACAATCGCCTGACCACCAACCTGGCGGTGTTCCACAGCGAGTACGACAACTACCAGGCCAACTTCTTCGACACCGTGGCCGGGCAGGTGGTGACCCGCCTGATCAACGCCGGCCGCGTCAGCAGTGAAGGCGTCGAGCTGGACTACGCCCTGCAGGCCACTCAGCAATTGAAGTTCTCCGGGGCCCTGGCCTACACCCGGGCGCGCATCGATGCGTTCGCCTGCCCGGCGGGCGCCGCCGCTTCCTGCAACGTCAACGGCAAGCCATTGCCCTTCAGCCCGGATTGGAAAAGCTACGTGCGGGCCGACTACAGCATTCCCCTGGATAACGGCCTGGATCTTGAGTTGGGCACCGACTACAGCTGGCAAAGCCAAGTGCAGTACGACATCAGCCAAAACCCCGACACCCGGCAGGGCGCCTACGGCATCTGGAACGCCAGCATCGCCCTGGCCGACTACAACGACGGCTGGCGCGTGGCATTGCTCGGCAAGAACCTGGCCGACAAGTCCTATTCGCCGTTGCTGGCCAGTGGCGGCAACTACATCTATCGCGCGGTGCCCCGGGACGACGAACGTTATTTCGGCGTGCAGTTGCGCAAGGACTTCTGACCCTTTGCAGGCGCCGGCTTGCCCCAGGCCTTGCGGGCGCTTGCGCTGGCAAGCCAGCTGCTGCGGAGGGTGTTTTTTTTGCAGTGTGAAACAGGAGTTGCCCATGTCTCGTTCCACTCGCCAGCTCAAGCTCGGCGCCTTTCTCATGGCCACCGGTCACCACGTTGCCGCCTGGCGTCATCCGCAGGTCCCGGCCCAGGCAGGACTGGACTTTGCGGTCTATAAAGAACTGGCGCAGATCGCCGAGGCCGCGCGCTTCGACGCGCTGTTCGTCGCCGACAGCCTGGCAGCGCCGACCGGCACCATCGCCAGCCGCATGGCCCGTTCCGATTACTTCGAACCCTTGACCTTGCTGTCTGCCCTGGCGGCCGTGACCGAGCGGATAGGGCTTATTGCCACTACCACTACGAGCTATAACGTACCGTACCACGTAGCACGTAAATTCGCTTCGCTGGACCATCTTTCAGGGGGCCGGGCGGGGTGGAACCTGGTGACGTCGGACAATGCCGCCGAAGCGCAGAATTTCGGGCGGGATGAACATTTCGGGCATGCCGAACGGTATCGCAGGGCCCGGGAATTCCATCAGGTGGTGACCGGGTTGTGGGACAGTTGGGAGGACGACGCCTTTGTCCGGAACAAGGCCAGTGGCGAGTATTACGACCCGAACAAGCAGCATTTACTGGATCATTGCGGCGAATTCTTCCAGGTCAAAGGGCCCTTGAATGTGCCGCGCCCACCCCAGGGTTACCCGGTGATCGTGCAGGCCGGCTCCTCGGAAAGTGGCCGCGACCTGGCGGCGCAGACGGCCGAGGTGGTGTTCACCGCGCAACCGTCCCGGGCCGCCGCACAAGCCTTTTATGCGGACCTGAAAGGGCGTCTCAAGCAGTACGATCGTAGTACGGAATCGCTGAAAATCATGCCCGGAGTGTTCGTGGTGGTGGGCGACAGCGAAAGCCAGGCCCGGGAGAAGTTCGAATCGTTCCAGGCACTGGTGGAACCCGAAGTGGGGGTGGCCCTGCTCGGACGGATGCTGGGCAATTTCGATTTGTCCGGTTATCCGCTGGATGGACCTTTGCCGCAGTTGCCCCTGACCGAGAGCGGTCAGCAAAGCCGCCAGCAGTTGCTCACCGAACTGGCCGGCAAGGACAACCTGACCCTGGCTCAGCTGGGGCGCAAGATTGCCGGCGGGCGTGGGCACTACAGCCTGATCGGTACGCCCGCGCAGATTGCCGACGAACTGCAGGCCTGGTTCGAGGAGGGCGCGGCCGATGGCTTCAATGTGCTGGTGCCCCATCTGCCGGGCGGCCTGCGGGATTTTGCGGTGGGGGTGATTCCGGAACTGCAGCGGCGCGGGCTGTTCAGAACAGAATACGAGGGCCGCACGCTGCGCGAGAACCTGGGGCTGGAGCGGCCGCAGAATCAGTTTGTGTAACCACCGCCTGCTGCAGGCGCTGGCTCGCCCGCAAGCTAGCGCCTACGGGGCGCAATGATCGACGTTAGTTGTTTTGCAAAGACCTGACCCAGAGAGGATTCGATGACTTATATCGCTGCCGAAAATCGCTACGACTCCATCCCTTATCGCCGTGTCGGCCGCAGTGGCCTGGTGCTGCCGGCGCTGTCCCTGGGGCTTTGGCACAACTTCGGTGACAGCACGCCGATCGACACCCAGCGTGCCCTGTTGCGCACGGCCTTCGACCTGGGGATCAACCACTTCGACCTGGCCAACAACTATGGCCCGCCCTATGGCAGCGCCGAGATCAATTTCGGTCGTCTGTTGCGGGAGGACTTCAAGGCCTATCGCGATGAGCTGATCATCTCCAGCAAGGCCGGCTGGGACATGTGGCCCGGGCCTTACGGCCAGGGCGGCGGTTCGCGCAAATATGTGCTGGCCAGCCTCGACCAGAGCCTGCAGCGCCTGGGCCTGGACTATGTGGATATCTTTTATTCCCACCGCTTCGATCCGGATACGCCGCTGGAGGAAACCGCCAGCGCCCTGGCCAGCGCGGTGCAGCAGGGCAAGGCCTTGTACATCGGCATTTCCTCCTATTCCGGGGCCAAGACCCGGGAAATCGCCGCGTTGCTCAAGGAGTGGAAAGTGCCGCTGCTGATCCATCAGCCGGCTTACAACATGCTCAATCGTTGGGTGGAGAAGGACCTGCTGGAGACCACCGATGAGCTGGGCGTGGGGGTGATCGCCTTTACTCCCCTGGCCCAGGGGCTGCTCACCGATAAATACCTCAATGGCATTCCCGAGGATGCGCGGGTCAATCGTCCGGGTGGAGGCTCGCTGCAGGCTTCGCACCTGTCCGAGGCCAATCTGGCCCATGTGCGGGCCCTCAACGAGATCGCCAGGAACCGCGGCCAGAGCCTGGCGCAACTGGCCCTGGCCTGGACCTTGCGCGATCCGCGGGTGACTTCGGCCTTGATCGGTGCCAGTCGTCCCGAGCAGATCGTCGAGAACGTCGGGGCCTTGCAGAACCTGAGTTTCAGTGTGGAGGAGCTGGCGCAAATCGATCATTTCGCCAAGGAGGGGCGGATCAACCTGTGGGAAAAACCGTCGCTGGCGGAGTAACGTCGCCAAGTCCCGCGCCCCCGGCAGAGTGATTTGCCGGGGGCTTTTTTTACCGGGCAGGGCAGGAGCGGCGAGTTTTTTGGCGGGCGCTCATTGCACCGTTGCGGACGCGTTGCTGCTCACCTTGAGCGTGGTCCGGGTGCTGGCCACGGCGCCTTCCCCCGGGTTGTCCAGATCGACTTTTGCCGTGACCGACAGGCCCGGCCGCAGGCGTTCGAGGCCGGATTGATCGGCATTGAAGCGGATGCGTACCGGAACCCGCTGCACGATCTTGGTGAAGTTGCCGGTGCCCGGCTCGAAGGGCAGCAGGGCGAAGGTCGAACCCGAACCCGGTGCCAGGCTTTCCACGGTGCCGACGAGGCTCACCCCCGGCAGGGCATCGATCTTGATCCGGGTCGACTGGCCGGGGGACATGTGCTGGGTCTGGGTTTCCTTGAAATGGGCCAGTACATAGAGGTCGTGCAGCGGCACCAGGGTCAGCAGGCGCGAGCCAGGTTGCACGTAATCACCCACCTGGACCTGCCGATTGCCGACGGTGCCGTCCATTGGCGCATGGACGGTGGTGTGGCGCAGGTCCTGCTGCGCCAGTTCGAGTCGGGCCTGGGCGCTCACCACCCTGGCCTTGGCCATCTGCAGCTGTGCTTGCAGGCGTTCGCGTTGGGCTGTGGTCACCGCCAGGTCGTTTTCCGCCACTTGCAGCATGGCCTGGGCGTAGGCGTGGCCTTGTTCGGCGGAGATGGCCTGGGTGCTGTATTTCTCCACTTCGTTGCGCGCCACGGCTCCGGTGGTGACCAGGGTGTCGAAACGGTTGCGCTCGGCGTCGGCGCGTTTGGACTCGGCCTGGGTGGTGCGGATCGACGTGCGGGCTGCGAGGACGCGGGTGTCGGCCAGGCGCTGTTCGGCTTGTTGAATCTTCAGCGCCGCCTCGGCCAGGGCCACCTGGGCCTGATTGTCGGCCAGGTCGCCGGCGGCCAGGGTCACCCGGCTGTCGAATTCCTCGCTGTTGATGCGTACCAAGGGCTGGCCGGCGGTGACGTTTTGGTGGTCCTTGACCAGCACCTCGGTGATCAGGCCGTGGACTCGCGGCGCGACGGAGGTCGCATCGGCGGCAATGTAGGCGTCGTCGGTGGTTTCGGTCGAAGGCGCCATCAGTACCCAGGCCACCCCGACCGCCACCAGTGTCAGGGCGATAGCGCCGGCGATCACGGGGCGCTTGGAGCGCTTGCGCGGCTTTTCCATCTCGTGTGCGGCTTGCAGGATGGCGTTCTGAGTCTGGTTGCTCTGCTCCATGTTGAAGCTCCACGCTGTTTTGAATTACGATCATAATATTCACATGATGGTCGCAATACTACAGGGAGCACCGAACGTGACGACAAGCGCATCCGAGCTCCCTGATGTGGGCGCCCAGCCTGGTCAACAGTCCGCCCGCCGCAAGCTTCTGGTGTTCACCATCATGGCCTTTGGCATGTTCATGGCGCTGATCGATATCCAGATCGTGGCGGCTTCCCTCAATGATGTGCAGGCCGGCCTCAGTGCCGGTCCCGATGAGGTCAGCTGGGTGCAGACCGCCTATCTGATCGCCGAACTGATCATGATTCCTTTCTCGGCCTTCCTCGCCCAGGCGATCTCCACCCGCTGGCTGTTCGCTGCCGGTGCGGCATTTTTTACCCTGTTCAGCGTCGGTTGCGGGATGGCCTGGAACATCGAGTCGATGATCGTGCTGCGAGCGCTGCAAGGCTTCGCCGGAGGCGCCATGGTGCCCACGGTGTTTGCCGTGGGTTTTGTGCTGTTCGAAGGCAGGCAGCGGGCGATGGTCCCGGCCATTCTCGGGATGACCGCGGTTCTGGCGCCGACACTGGGTCCGACGGTGGGCGGCCTGGTGACCTTCTACCTGGACTGGCGCTGGATCTTCTTCATCAACGTGTTGCCGGGGCTGTTGGTGTGCATGGGCGCTGCGCTGCTGATCGATGTGGATCGGCCCGACCTGTCCATGCTGCGGCGCATCGACTGGCTGCACTTTGCGGCCATGGCGCTGGCGCTGGGGTGTTTCGAGTATGTGCTGGAGGAGGGGCCGCGCAAGGACTGGTTCAGTGATAGCGCGATTGTCATCGCCGCCTGGGTTTGCCTGGTGTCCTTTGGACTGTTCATCGAGCGCTCGCTGTATTCGAACAACCCGATTGTGTCGCTGCGGCCCTTTCGCGACCGGACCTTTTCCATTGCCTGCCTGCTGAACCTGGTGATCGGTTTCGGACTGTATTCCTCGACTTATCTGGTTCCGGTGTTTCTCGGGCGAGTGCGCGGTTTCGACAGCCTGGAAATCGGCACCACGGTGTTTGTGGTGGGGATCGGGCAACTGGTGAGCACGATCATCGCGGCTCGGGCTTCGGAGAGAGTCGATCGGCGCTTGATCATCTCGGTGGGCTTTGTGGGCCTGGCCCTGAGCCTGTGGCTGACCTCCCGGGTCACCGCCAACTGGGGGTTCGACGAACTGCTGGTTCCCCAAGTGGCCCGCGGCCTGTTCCTGATGCTGTGCATCGTACCCAGCGTCAACATGGCCTTGAGTTCATTCCAGGGCGTCGAGCTGCGCCAGGCCTCGGGGTTGTTCAACCTGATGCGCAACCTGGGTGGCGCGATCGGCATTGCAACGGTCAACACCTGGCTGCAGGACGATGCCCGCACCCAGGTGCTGCGCTTGTCCGAATCCTTGGGCGCCAAGGCTGTCGCTGCGCAGGAGCTGATGGGGCAACTGGCCTTGAGGATCGCCGCCGAGACTCCGGATTCCGGCCATGCCTATCTGATGGCCCAGGGCATGCTTGGCCGGCTGGTGGCACGTGAAGCCCTGACCCTGGCGTTTGGCGATGTGTTCCGGCTGATGGCGCTGCTGTTCGTGGTGGCGCTGCTGCTGGTGCCGTGGTGCAAGGCGGCCCCGGCGCTGACCTCGCCGGTGGCGAAGGAAAAGTGATTGCCCGTGCCGGGCCCCTACAGGGTCCAGGCGCCGGACTGGGCGTTGCGCCGGTGGCTTTCGGGAGGTTGGTCGGGCACGGCCACCTGAAAATTCTCAAGGACAACGGGACCATGGGAGCCGTGGTCGATGTTGTCACTACAAAGGAAGGCAACCTATGAGTGAGCAATACGATGTGATCGTGATTGGCGCGGGTCCCGGCGGCTATGTCGCGGCGATCCGGGCGGCGCAGCTGGGACTGAAGACGGTCTGCATCGAGCGCTACAAGGGCAAGGACGGCAAGACCGCCCTGGGGGGCACCTGCCTCAATGTGGGCTGCATTCCTTCCAAGGCACTGCTGGACAGCTCCCATCACTACGACGAAGCGCGCAACGGCTTTGCCGTGCATGGCATCGGCATCAGCAACCCGCAGATCGATGTGCCGGCCATGCTGGCGCGCAAGGACAGCGTGGTGCGCAATTTCAACGGTGGCATCGCCTCGCTGTTCAAGGCCAATGGCGTGGCCTTGCTGGAAGGTCACGGCAAGCTGCTGGCCAACAAGCAAGTGGAAGTCACCGCGGCCGATGGCAGCACCCGGCGCATCAGCGCCACCAGCATCATCCTCGCCCCCGGCTCCCGGCCCATCGATATTGCCGCAGCGCCGCTGACCGACCAGGTGATCGTCGACTCCACCGGAGCCTTGGAATTCACCCGCGTGCCCCAGCGCCTCGGTGTGATTGGCGCCGGCGTCATCGGCCTGGAACTGGGCTCGGTCTGGGCTCGCCTGGGGGCTGAAGTGACGGTGCTCGAAGCCCTCGACAGCTTCCTGCCGGCAGTGGACGTGCAGATCGCCAGGGAGGCGCAGAAGATCCTCGGCAAGCAAGGCCTGGATATCCGCCTGGGGGCCCGGGTGACGGCCTCCGAGGTGCAGGGCGACAGGGTCAAGGTCCGTTTCAGCGAAGGCGGCGAGGACCAGCAGCAGACCTTCGATCGCCTGATCGTCGCCGTGGGGCGTCGGCCCCTGACCACCGATCTGCTGGCCGCCGACAGCGGGGTGCAGTTGGACGAGCGTGGCTTTATTCATGTCGATGGCCAGTGCCTGACCAGCGTGCCTGGGGTGTTCGCCATTGGCGACGTGGTCCGCGGCCCGATGCTGGCGCACAAGGCGTCGGAGGAGGGGGTGATGGTGGCCGAGAGCCTCGCCGGGCATCGGCATCCGCTCAATTACGAGCTGATCCCGTCAGTGATCTACACCCACCCGGAAATCGCCTGGGTCGGCCAGACCGAGCAGGCCCTCAAGGCCCGGGGCATCGAGCTGAACATCGGCACCTTCCCCTTCTCCGCCAGCAGCCGGGCCATGGCGGCCAACGACACCGCCGGGCTGGTCAAGGTGATTGCCGATGCCGCCACCGACCGGGTGCTGGGGGTGCATGTGATAGGGCCGGGCGCTGCGGAACTGGTCCAGCAAGGCGCAATCGGCATGGAATTCGGCACCAGCGCCGAAGACCTGGGGATGATGGTGTTCTCCCACCCGACCCTGTCCGAAGCCCTGCATGAAGCCGCGCTGGCGGTGAATGGCCAGGCGATTCACATCGGCAATCGCAAGAAGAAAGCTCCCGCCAGCGTCAAATAGCCTGCTGTGCCCGGCTTCGCTCATCCGGCGCGGCCGGGGCCTGTTGCATCTCCCCGCGTCTCAGCGAAAAAACGGCACATCCCCAAGAATGGTCGCGCGCTGCATGACTCGACGCTGTGGGCGGTAGTCGTCCACGGCGTAGTGCTGGGTCACGCGGTTGTCCCAGAAGGCCACGTCGTTTTCCTGCCAGCGCCAGCGAATGGTGAATTCCGGGCGGGTGGCGTGGGCGAACAGCAGCTTGAGGATGGCCTCGCTTTCGCTCTCGGACAGTTCGTTGATCTTGGTGGTGAAGCCGTCGTTGACGAACAGCGACTTGCGCCCGCTCACCGGGTGGGTGCGGATCACCGGGTGCGACAGCGGCGGGTTCTTGCGTCGGGTTTCCTCCCAGCGCGCCAGGTCCTCGGGGGTGTTGCCGAAGCGCTCCAGGGGGAAGGACTTGATGAATTCGTGGGTCGCGGTCAGGCCCTGCAGCAGGTTCTTCATGGGCTCGGACAGCGCCTCGTAGGCGGCGATGCCGCTGGCCCACAGGGTGTCGCCGCCGAACGCCGGCAACAGCTTGGCGCTGAGCACCGCGCCCAGGGCCGGGGTCGGCAGGAAGGTCACGTCGGTGTGCCAGATGGCGTTGTCGCGCACGTCGGTTTCGGCGGTGTCGAGAATCAGCACTTCCGGCTGCTCCGGCACATTGGGGTAGATCGGGTGGATGTGCAGGTCACCGAAGCGGGCGGCGAAACGCGCCTGTTGCTGTGGGGTGATTGGCTGGTCGCGGAAGAACAGTACCTGATGCTTGAGCAGCGCCTGCTCGATGGCGTCGCGCTGTTCGACGCTGAGCGGCTGGCTGATGTCGATGCCGCTGATCTGGGCGCCGAGGGCAGAGCTTAAAGGGGTGATGGTCAGGCTCATGGTGGTTCTCTTGTACGGCGCCGAACGCTCGGCGTGGTCGGATTCGGTTTATCGGCATCAAACTAAAAAAACGGGTGCGCTGGCGGTGTCGTGACCCTGTAGCCGCTGTCGAGCCTTGGCGAGGCTGCGAACGGCGGCGCAGTAGAGCAAACCCATGCAACGAGGGCTTCCTCATCGATTGCTGCGAGCGCTACGCGCTCGGTCGCAGCCTCGCCAGGGCTCGGCAGCGGCTACAGGTAAGCCGCGTGCGGGGCATGCAGGTCAGTGGGATTGGCCGTGCCAGGGCACCAGCTTGCGTTGCAGGGCGCGCAGGCCCATCTCCATGGCGAAGGCGATCAGGGCAATCACCAGTATCCCCAGCACCACCACATCAGTGACCAGGAACTGCGCGGCGGACTGCACCATGAATCCCAGGCCGCTGGTGGCGGCAATCAGCTCCGCGGCCACCAGGGTCGACCAGCCCACGCCCAGGCCGATGCGCACGCCGGTGAGGATGTCCGGCAAGGCGCTGGGCAGGATCACGTGGCGAATCAGCTGGGCCCGGGTGGCGCCCAAAGACTGTGCGGCGCGCAGCTTGGCCGGGTCGACGGTGCGCACGCCGGTGGCGGTGGCAATGGCGATCGGGGCGAAGATCGCCAGGTAAATCAGCAGCACCTTGGACAGTTCGCCAATGCCGCACCAGATGACGATCAGCGGCAGGTAGGCCAGGGGCGGAATCGGCCGGTAGAACTCGATCAACGGGTCGAGCACGCCACGGGCGATGCGGTTGGCGCCAATGGCGATGCCCACCGGAATCGCCGTCAGCACGGCACAGCCCAGGGCCAGGCCGATGCGCTCCAGGCTCGCCGCCAGGTGCTGCCAGAGGGTGGAATCCATGTAGCCGCTGGTGGCCAGCAACCAGCCTTTTTGCAGCACGGCGGCAGGCGGAGGCAGGAACAGCGGTTCGATCAGGCCGCTGGCGGTCACCGCCCACCACAGGGCCAGCAGGGTGATCAGGGTCAGCACGCTGATCCAGCGGGTGCTCAGGCTGCGGCGCACGGTGTGTGGCGCTTTCGGCTTGGCATTGCGGGTGGCGGTGGCGGGAATCTCGTAGCTGCTCATGGGCGCTCCTGCTGCTGGGTGGCGCTGCGCTGGGAGAACACCCGGGCCAGCACGTGTTCGCGGGTTTCGATGAACAACGGGTCGGACTTGATCGCCCGCGCCGATTCGCCGGCGGCGTAGCGCTGGCCGAAGTCCAGGTTCAGGCGCTCGACGATCTGTCCCGGGTTGGGCGCCAGGAGGATCAGGTCAGTAGCCAGGAATACCGCTTCCTCGATGTCGTGGGTGATCAGGAACACCGGTTTGGCGGTGCGCCGCCAGACTTGCAGCAACAGCTCCTGCATCTGTTCGCGGGTGAAGGCATCCAGGGCGCCGAAGGGTTCGTCCATCAGCAGCACGCGCGGGTCGGCAGCCAGGGCGCGGGCCAGGCCCACGCGCTGTTTCTGTCCTCCGGAAAGCTGCCAGATGCGGCGCTTGTCGAAGCCGGCCAGGTCCACCAGGGCGAGCATCTCCCGGGCCCGGGCTTCACGCGCGGCGCGGGCCACGCCGGCCAGTTCCAGGCCGAAGGCGACGTTGCCCAGCACGTCCTGCCAGGGCAGCAGGGCGTCGTCCTGGAACACCACGCCACGTTCGGCGCTGGGGCCCTTGACCGGCATGCCGTCGAGGCTGATGCGCCCGGCGCTGGGGTCGACGAAGCCGGCAATCAGGTTCAGCAGCGAGGTCTTGCCGCTGCCGGAGGGACCCAGGGCGACCAGCAGTTGCTGTGGCCCCAGGGTCAGGGAAATATCCGCCAGCACCGGTTCGGCGGCGCCGGGGTACTGTGCGCTGATGCGCTCCAGTTGTAGCAAGGCCATGACGGCTATCTCCTGTCCGGTCGCGGGTTATTCAGGGATGAACTTGGCACTGACGTAGGGGGCGTAGTCCGGCAGCACCGCTTCGACCTTGCCTTGCTCCTTGAGGAACACCGCGGTGTCGGTGATGGCCTTGGTGGTCGGGGCGCCGAGGCTGAGCACCTGGTCGGCGGCCAGTGGGTAGACGTTGCCTTGCAGCAGCAGCGGGATATCGCTGGCCTTGGCCCCGGAGAGCTTGACCAGCTTGTCGACGTTGCCCTGGTTGGCCAGCCAGGCTTGCGGATCCTTGCGGTACTGGGCGTAGGCATCCAGGGTCACCTTGGCAAAGGCCGTGACGATTTCCGGGTGCTTCTCGGCGAAATCCTTGCGCACGATCCAGGCGTCGAAGGTCGGCGCGCCGAACTTGGCCAGCTCGCCGGAGGTGATCAGCACCTTGCCGTTTTCCTTGGCCACGCCCAGGGCCGGGTCCCAGACGTAGGTGGCGTCTATATCGCCGCGCTTCCAGGCGGCGATGATCGCCGGTGGCGCGAGGTTGAGGATCTGCACTTTCGAGGGGTCGATGTTCCAGTGCTTCAGCGCTGCCAGCAGGCTGTAGTGGCCGGTGGAAACGAAGGGCACGGCGACTTTTTTACCGATCAGGTCCTGGGGGTTGGTAATCCCGGAACCGTCCCGGGCCACCAGGGCTTCGGCGGCGCCGATCTGGGTGGCGATCAGGAAGGTCTGCACCGGCACCTTGCGGGTGATGGCCGCGGTCAGGGGGCTGGAGCCCAGGTAGCCGATCTGCACGTCGCCGGAAGCGATGGCGGCGATGACGTCGGCACCGTTGTCGAATTTGCGCCAGTTGATCTTGGCCTGGGTGGCTTTTTCATAGCTGCCGTCGGC
Source organism: Pseudomonas sp. BC42 (assembly GCF_021560055.1). Lineage (NCBI taxonomy): Bacteria > Pseudomonadati > Pseudomonadota > Gammaproteobacteria > Pseudomonadales > Pseudomonadaceae > Pseudomonas > Pseudomonas sp. BC42. The sequence goes on along the minus strand of NZ_CP091067.1, from coordinate 6,542,590 downwards.
CTGGGCGACCTTGGCCGGATCGACGGTGGTCTGGTAGGCGACGGTGACGTCGGCCGCCTGGGCGAAGAAACTCGCAGCGGCCAGGGACGCGGCCGCCAGGAGGCGAAGGGGGAAGTGCAGTTTCATGGGGGGTGCTCCTCATAGGCGGCCGATGATCGGCGTGGGAGGAGACTAAATGATCTAAGAATGAAGAAATAAATAACTTATTTGCATTAGCTTATGAGGGGAATAGGCAGCGTGCTGTTCGCCGGCAAGCCGGCTCCTACGGTATGGGTGCAGGAGCCGGCTTGGCGGTGAAGCGTCAGTTGCTGATGGCCAGGATGCTGGCCTGGTAGGCGCCGACGAACACGTCGAAATCACCCACTTCGTTCTGCTCAAGCTCGGTCTGCTGCTCCAGGGATTTGCGCGCCGCGTCTTCAAAGGCGGCTTGCTCTTCCTTGCTCAGGGCCTGGCTGCGGAAGTGCTCGGCATGCGCCTGGCTCTGGCGCAGGGAGAACTGGCTGAAGCTCTCCTTGTGCTCGCTCATGGCCGCCAGCACCTGGGCCGATGGGGTCAGGGACGAGTCCTTGACCTTGGCCAGCTGGGCGTCCAGCGCCTTGCTGTGCACGTCGCTGCCGTGGCTCTGGTCGAGCAGGGCGGCCAGTGGCGCGATCTGCTCCAGGAGCTCGGCCGCCCATTCCTTCATCTCCACCGGCTGGCCCTGGCGTTGCAGTTGCAGGCCCGGACGCCGGCCTTCCTTGACCACGGCGAGGAAGTTCGAGGTGGCGTTGCCGCACTCGTTGTTCGCAAACAGCGGGCTGTCGTTGAGCGCGCAATACAGCAGGAAGGCGTCGAGGAAGCGGGCTTCCTGCAGGTCGATACCCAGGGGCAGGAAGGGGTTGATGTCCAGGCAGCGCACTTCGACGTACTGGATGCCCCGGGCCATCAGCGCCTGGATCGGTCGCTCGCCGGTGTAGGTCACGCGTTTGGGACGGATGTTGGAGTAGTACTCGTTTTCGATCTGCAGGATGTTGGTGTTCAGTTGCACCCACTCGCCATCCTTGTGGGTGCCGACGGCCACGTAAGGCGCGTAGGGCGTGGCCACGGCCTTGCGCAGGCTGTCGGTGTAGCTGTTCAGATCGTTGTAGCAGGGGGTCAGGCCGGCCTGGGCCTTGCTCTGGTAGCCCAGGTCGCTCATGCGCAGGCTGGTGGCGTAAGGCAGGTACAGGGTGTCGGCGTCCAGCTGTTCCAGCTGGTGCGAGCGGCCGCGCAGGAACCCTGCGTCCAGGGCTGGCGAGGCACCGAACAGGTACATCAGCAGCCAGCTGTAGCGGCGGAAATTGCGGATCAGCGCGATATAGGCCGAGGACTGGTAGTCACGGTCGCTGCCGACGAAGCCCTCGGCTTCCTTGAGCCGCGGCCACAGCTGTTCCGGCAGGGAAAAGTTGTAGTGGATCCCGGCAATGCACTGCATGGTCTTGCCGTAGCGCAGGGCCAGGCCCTTGCGGTACACGTACTTGAGCTGACCGATGTTGGAGGTGCCGTAGTAGGCGATCGGGATGTCTTCCTCGGCCGGCAACGGGCACGGCATCGATGGACTCCACAGGTACTCGTTGCCGAGCTTGCTGTAGGCGAAGCGATGAATCTTGTCGAGGCTGGCCAGGGTATCCGCCGGGTCCGCGAGGGCCGGGGTGATGAACTCCAGCAGCGACTCGGAGTAGTCGGTGGTGATCTGTTCGTTGGTCAGCGCGGAACCCAGTTCTTCCGGGTGCGGGGTCTGTGCCAGGCGGCCTTCGCCGGTGACACGCAGGCATTCACGTTCGATACCGTGCAGGCACTGCTCGAGCAGGGAGAGGTTAGCGCGCTCGCCGAGCAGAGCCAGGCGGCGGTTGAGAAGTTCGCTCAAGTTGGATTCCTTCACGCGTCAGTCGCCCCAATATGGGGGTGGGCAGGACGGTCTACAAGGGTGAAGTTAAAACTGGCGTTTTCGCCTGGTTTTTGAGTCAAGCCGACTCGCTTGAAAACGCCAATCCTTCATCCCTGAATCTGGCTTTAGCGCGGGCAGAAAACTCCGACGCCGCTTTCGCAGCGCCGAAATTAACCCAAATTCATGACGGGGAGCTATAGGACCGCGAAGGTGCCTTGTGCTTTTGCGACCAGTTTGTCGCCCTGGATCACATCCGCTTCCACCACCAGGGTGCGGCGGCCGGGGTGGATCACTTTGGCCCGGCACAGCACCTGGCCCTCGCTCACGGCGCGGATGTAGTTGATCTTGCACTCGATGGTGGCGCTCTGCTGGTCAAAGCCGTGGGTGCTGGAACAGGCCAGCCCCATGGCAATGTCCACCAGGCTGAAGATCGCCCCGCCGTGCAGCTTTTGCCCGCGATTGCGCAACTGCGGGGTCAGCTCCAGGGCGACGTCCGCCTCGCCGGTTTCCAGGCGTTGCAGACGGCAGCCGAGCAATTGGCTGAAGGCGCTTTCGGTCAGGCCGGCAGGGATCTGCATCAGCGCTTCTTCAACTGCTTGGCGTTGGCGAACAGCGAGGCCATGGCGTTGTTGCTCGGGGCTGCGGTCGCGGTTTCCTTGCGCGGTGCGCTGCCCTGGGACGAGCGTGGCGCCGAGCCAGGACGGGAGCCGCGAGCGCCGTCGATCTTCTCGCCCGGGGTGTCGCTCATGCGCATCGACAGGCCCACGCGTTTACGCGGGATGTCGACTTCCATGACCTTGACCTTGACCACGTCGCCGGCCTTCACCGCTTCACGCGGGTCCTTGATGAACTTCTCCGACAGCGCCGAGATGTGCACCAGGCCGTCCTGGTGCACGCCGATGTCGACGAAGGCCCCGAAGTTGGTGACGTTGGTCACCACGCCTTCGAGGATCATCCCCAGTTGCAGGTCCTTGAGGTCCTCGACGCCGTCCTGGAACTCGGCGGTCTTGAACTCCGGACGTGGGTCGCGGCCCGGCTTGTCCAGTTCCTGAAGGATGTCGGTGACGGTGGGCAGGCCGAAGGTTTCGTCGGTGAATTTCTTCGGATCCAGGCGCTTGAGGAAGCCGCTGTCGCCGATCAGCGAGCGGATGTCGCGGCCGGTGTCGGCGGCGATGCGCTGCACCAGCGGGTAGGCTTCCGGGTGCACCGCCGAGGCGTCCAGCGGGTTGTCGCCGTTCATCACGCGCAGGAAGCCGGCGGCCTGTTCGAAGGTCTTTTCACCCAGGCGCGCGACCTTTTTCAGCGCGGCGCGGGTCTTGAAGGCACCGTGTTCGTCGCGGTGGCTGACGATGTTCTGCGCCAGGGTCGCGTTGAGGCCGGAGATCCGCGCCAACAGGGCCACGGAAGCGGTGTTGACGTCGACGCCCACGGCGTTCACGCAGTCCTCGACCACCGCGTCCAGGCCACGGGCCAGTTTCAGCTGCGAGACGTCGTGCTGGTACTGGCCGACACCGATGGATTTCGGATCGATCTTCACCAGTTCTGCCAGTGGGTCCTGCAGGCGTCGGGCGATGGACACCGCGCCACGGATCGACACGTCCAGGTCCGGGAATTCCTTGGCCGCCAGCTCCGAGGCCGAGTACACCGATGCACCGGCTTCGGAAACCATGACCTTGGTCATCTTCATGGCCGGGTATTTTTTGATCAGTTCGGCGGCCAGCTTGTCGGTCTCGCGGCTGGCGGTGCCGTTGCCGATGGCGATCAGGTCCACCGAGTGCTTGGCGCACAGCGCGGCCAGGATGCCCAGGGTCTGGTCCCACTTGTTGTGGGGTACGTGGGGGTAGACCGTGGCGTGGTCCAGCAGTTTGCCGGTGGCATCCACCACCGCCACCTTGCAGCCGGTGCGCAGGCCCGGGTCCAGGCCCAGGGTGGCACGCGGGCCGGCCGGAGCGGCCAGCAGCAGGTCGTGCAGGTTGTGGGCGAAGACGTTGATCGCCTCGGTTTCCGCGTTGTCGCGCAACTCGCCCAGCAGGTCGGTTTCCAGGTGGGTGTAGAGCTTGACCTTCCAGGTCCAGCGCACCACTTCACCCAGCCATTTGTCGGCGGCACGGTTCTGGTTCTGGATGCCCACGTGCTGGCCGATCATGCCTTCGCAGGGGTGCATGGTGCCCGGCAGCTCGTCACCGACTTTCAGCGCGGAGCTGAGAATGCCTTCGTTGCGGCCGCGGAAAATCGCCAGGGCGCGGTGCGACGGCATGCTTTTCAGCGGTTCGTCATGTTCGAAGTAGTCGCGGAACTTGGCGCCTTCCTCTTCCTTGCCAGCCACCACGCGGGCGCTGAGGGTGGCTTCCTGCTTGAGGAAGTTGCGCAGCTTGTCCAGCAAACCCGCGTCTTCGGCGAAGCGCTCCATGAGGATGTACTTGGCGCCTTCCAGGGCCGCCTTGACGTCGGCCACACCCTTGTCGGCGTTGACGAAGCGCGCGGCTTCGGCTTCCGGAGTCAGGCTTGGGTCGTTGAACAGGCCGTCTGCCAGCTCGCCGAGGCCGGCTTCCAGGGCGATCTGGCCCTTGGTGCGGCGCTTCTGCTTATAAGGCAGGTACAGGTCTTCGAGGCGGGTCTTGGTGTCGGCCAGCTTGATGTCGCGAGCCAGCTCCGGGGTCAGCTTGCCCTGCTCTTCGATGCTGGCCAGGATGCTGATCCGCCGTTCGTCGAGTTCTCGCAGGTAGCGCAGGCGCTCTTCCAGATGACGCAGTTGGGTGTCATCGAGGCTGCCGGTGACCTCTTTCCGGTAACGGGCGATGAAGGGCACGGTGGAGCCTTCATCCAATAGAGCGACGGCCGCTTCGACCTGTTGTGGGCGTACGCCGAGTTCCTCGGCAATGCGGCTGTTGATGCTGTCCATAAAACCACCTGACAAATGTGTGAAAGCAGGCCCGCGGGCACGGAAGTTGAGGCCCGGCGGGTCTGGTTGAGCGGCCTGGCACGCGCCGCCACCTGGATCAAAAGGCTGGCTGTTGACCCGTGAAATCGAAAAAATACTGCCGGCCCAGGCAAATAAAAAAAACCGGCCGCAGGCGTACTGATCAGATATTGCCCAACACAAAAGGCGGCGCATTATACCCAGCGTTACGGTCTTCGGGGTGATCGCCGGCCTCAGGCCGACAGCGGGTTTGCTGGCGATAGAGGAAAAATCTGCTAACAATGCACACGGTGCGTATAACGGCAGCTACGCCATAATGCGCACCGAGATTAGAGGAGCATCCAATGAGCAGCACTGCACAAACTGCTGAAGGCGAAAAAATTCTTATTGTTGACGACGATCCGGGGCTGAGCAGCCTGCTGGAGCGTTTTTTCGTCAGCAAGGGCTACCGTGCCCGCGCGGTACCGAACACCGAGCAAATGGACCGTCTGTTGGGTCGCGAAGTGTTCAACCTGGTGGTCCTCGACCTGATGCTGCCCGGCGAAGACGGCTTGACCGCCTGCCGCCGCCTGCGCAGTGCCAACAACCAGATTCCGATCATCATGCTCACCGCCAAGGGCGATGAGCTGAGCCGCATCAAGGGCCTGGAGCTGGGCGCCGACGATTACCTGGCCAAGCCGTTCAACCCTGACGAACTGATGGCCCGGGTCAAGGCCGTGCTGCGTCGTCAGTCGGCTCCGGTGCCGGGTGCGCCGGGCAGCGAAGACGAAAGCGTGACCTTCGGTGACTACGAACTGTCCCTGGCTACCCGCGAGCTCAAGCGTGGCGATGAAGTGCACATGCTCACCACCGGTGAGTTCGCGGTACTCAAGGCCCTGGTGATGAACGCCCGCCAGCCGCTGACCCGCGACAAACTGATGAACCTGGCCCGTGGCCGCGAGTGGGATGCTCTGGAGCGTTCCATCGACGTGCAGATCTCCCGCCTGCGGCGGATGATCGAGCCCGACCCTTCCAAGCCGCGTTATATCCAGACCGTCTGGGGCGTGGGTTATGTCTTCGTGCCGGATGGCACCGCGACCAAGTGATAGGTGATTTGTAGGAGCGAACGCCCGGGCCGGTAACGACCCGGGCGTTCGCATTCCGCAACTCCGCGAGCGCGAGCCGCTCCTGCAAAGTGTGTATTGGCTGTTATGAAAACCCCGCTGTGGTTCCCCCAGAGTTTCTTCTCCCGCACCCTGTGGCTGGTGCTGATCGTGGTGCTGTTTTCCAAGGCATTGACCCTGGTTTATCTGTTGATGAACGAGGATGTGCTGGTGGACCGGCAGTACAGCCACGGTGTGGCCCTGACCCTGCGCGCCTACTGGGCCGCCGATGAGTCCAACCGCGACCAGATCGCCGAGGCCGCCGGGCTGATCAAGGTGGTGGGCAGCGGTGTGCCGGCCGGCGAGCAGCACTGGCCCTACAGCGAGATCTACCAGCGACAGATGCAGGCCGAGCTGGGCGCCGACACCGAAGTGCGCCTGCGCATGCATGCGCCGCCGGCGCTCTGGGTGCGGGCGCCGAGCCTGGGGGATGGCTGGCTCAAGGTGCCGCTGTATCCGCATCCGCTGCGGGGGCAGAAGATCTGGAGCGTGCTGGGCTGGTTCCTGGCCATCGGCCTGCTGTCCACCGCCTCGGCGTGGATCTTCGTCAGCCAGCTCAACCAACCGCTCAAGCGCCTTGTCTACGCCGCCCGGCAACTGGGCCAGGGCCGCAGCGTGCGCCTGCCGATCAGCGATACGCCGAGCGAGATGACCGAGGTGTACCGCGCCTTCAACCAGATGGCCGAGGATGTGGAGCAGGCCGGGCGTGAGCGGGAACTGATGCTGGCGGGTGTGTCCCACGACCTGCGCACGCCGCTGACCCGCTTGCGCCTGTCGCTGGAGCTGATGGGTGCGCACACCGACCTGACCGACGACATGGTGCGGGACATCGAGGACATGGACGCCATTCTCGATCAGTTCCTGGCCTTCATCCGCGATGGCCGCGACGAGTCGGTGGAAGAGGTGGACTTGAGCGATCTGGTGCGTGAAGTGGCCGCGCCCTACAACCAGAACCAGGAACGGGTGCACCTGCGCCTGGAGCCGATCCAGCCGTTCCCGCTGCGCCGGGTATCGATGAAGCGCCTGCTCAACAACCTGATTGGCAACGCCTTGAATCACGCGGGAACCGATGTCGAGGTGGCGGCCTATGTGTCCGGTGACATCAATGCACCGTATGTGGTGCTGAGCGTGATGGACCGTGGCGCAGGGATCGACCCTTCGGAGCTGGAAGCGATCTTCAACCCCTTCACCCGTGGCGACCGTGCCCGGGGCGGCAAGGGCACCGGCCTGGGCCTGGCCATCGTCAAGCGGATTGCCGCCATGCACGGCGGCAACGTTGAACTGCGCAATCGCCCCGATGGCGGCCTTGAAGCGCGAGTGCGCTTGCCGTTGGGCTTGTTGCTGCCACGCGATGCGGACTGAACACCTGTAGCCGCTGCCGTAGGCTGCGATAAGGGCCGAAGGCCCTTGCGCGGCCCACAAGCGCGACTGCTGCGCAGCCGGTCACAGCCTGCGGCAGTGGCTACAGGGACCGCCGATCGAGCGTACCCCTTAGCCCTTGCCCTTGGTCCGGGTCATGTTCGGTCCGCCATTCTTTTCGATGTGCTCGATGATGATCCCCGCCACGTTCTTGCCGGTGGTGGTCTCGATGCCTTCCAGGCCTGGTGAGGAATTGACCTCCATCACCAGCGGCCCGTGATTGGAGCGCAGGATATCCACCCCCGCTACGCTCAGGCCCATGACCTTGGCCGCCCGTAGCGCGGTCATGCGTTCTTCCGGGGTGATCTTGATCAGGCTGGCGCTGCCGCCGCGATGCAGGTTGGAGCGGAACTCACCCGGCTTGGCCTGGCGCTTCATCGCCGCGATCACCTTGTCGCCCACCACGAAGCAGCGAATGTCGGCGCCGCCAGCTTCCTTGATGTATTCCTGAACCATGATGTTCTGCTTCAGGCCCATGAAGGCCTCGATCACCGATTCCGCTGCGGTGGCGGTTTCACACAGCACCACGCCGATGCCCTGGGTGCCTTCCAGCACCTTGATCACCAGGGGCGCGCCGTTGACCATTTCGATCAGGTCGGGAATGTCGTCCGGCGAATGGGCAAAACCGGTCACTGGCAGGCCGATGCCACGCCGCGACAGCAGTTGCAGCGAACGCAACTTGTCCCGGGAGCGGGCGATGGCCACCGATTCGTTGAGGGGGAATACCCCCATCATCTCGAACTGGCGCAGCACCGCGCAGCCATAGAAGGTCACCGAGGCACCGATCCGCGGGATCACCGCATCGAAGCCTTCCAGGGGCTTGCCGCGGTAATGGATCTGCGGTTTGTGACTGGCGATGTTCATGTAGGCGCGCAGGGTATCGACCACTACCATTTCATGGCCACGCTCGGTGCCGGCCTCGACCAGGCGACGAGTGGAATACAGACGCGGGTTACGCGACAGCACAGCGATCTTCATGCAACACCTGTGGCAGAGGTAGTGGATACCGGGAACACCGGTTTGTCTTGTACGTATTTGAGGCCCGGATTGACCACCAGTTGGCCGTCGATCAGGGCCTTGGAGCCCAGCAGCAGGCGATAGCGCATGGCCTTGCGGCAGGCGAGGGTGAATTCCACCCGCCACACGCGATCGCCCAGGGCCAGGGTGGTGCTGATCACATAGCGCACCTGAGCCTGGCCGTTGGAACTCTTGATGGTCTTCATCGCCACCAGTGGCGCTTCGCACCGTCGGTGACGCAATTGCACCACGCTGCCCAGATGGGCATTGAAACGCACCCACTGTTCACCGTCGCGCTCGAAGGGCTCGATCTCGGTGGCATGCAGGCTGGAGGTACTGGCGCCGGTGTCGATCTTGGCGCGCAGGCCGGCCACTCCCAGATCAGGAAGCGCCACCCACTCGCGCAGACCGACAACGGTCAAATGGTCAAAAGTCTTCAAATAGGGGAAATCCGCAATTAGCTTTTCCAGGCCGCGGCCGAAACCTCGGCCAGGGCTTTGAATGCAGGTTTGGCGAACCAGTAACCCTGCATCAGGTAAATTCCACAGTCGCTGAGAAAGTCTCGTTCACCAGCGCTTTCAATGCCTTCGGCAATGACTGTAACCCCCAACTCCGCACAGATTGTGACAATCCCACGGACGATCGCCTGGCGTACGCGATCCTGGTCGACATCGCGAATCAGCGCCATGTCGAGCTTGATCAGGTCGGGTTGGAAATTCGCCAGCAAGTTCAGCCCCGAGTATCCCGCGCCGAAGTCATCGATGGCGGTCTTGAAGCCGAATTCGCGGTATTCACGCAGAATATGGGTCAAATGGCGACTGTTATCTACGTGCTGGCTTTCCAGGGTTTCGAAAATCAGCCGGTCCAGGGGAAAGTGCTGGGCGCGGGCGGCTTCCAGGGTGCTGCGAATGCACAGTTCCGGGCGGTACACGGCGTTGGGCATGAAGTTGATCGACAGGTGGCTTTGCATCCCCAGCTGTGCGGCCGTGGTGATGGCCAGGGTCCGGCAGCGTTGGTCGAAGCGATAGCGGTTGCTGTCGTTGATCTGCTCCAGCACGGTGTGGGCGCCTTCGCCATTGACCCCGCGTACCAGGGCCTCATGAGCAAAGATCGAGCGGTCGCGCAGATCGACTATGGGTTGATAGGCGAAGGAAAAATCGAAGCCTAGCGGCTGGCTTTGCTGACAGCCTTCGCAGCGGTTGCCCGGCGAGGTCAGGGATGTGGGGAAATCAGTCACGGTGACTCCTCGCGTATCAGGGCGCAACCTGGGTTATTTTAGGTGAGCGGCAGGGTATATGAGAGCCCGTTTGCAGGCTCTACCGTTGCGACATTTTTCAGCAAGAGGAATTCCAGTGGCGCACAAGCAGGAAGAAGAGGACAAGGTTCGTCTGGATAAATGGCTGTGGGCGGCGCGCTTCTACAAGACCCGTGCCCTGGCCAAGGCGGCCATCGAAAGCGGCAAGGTGCATCACCGTGGCGAGCGCTGCAAACCGGGCAAGGAGCCGCGGGTAGGTGATGAATACCAGATTCGCGCCGGCTTCGACGAGCGCACCGTGGTGGTCCAGGCCCTTTCCATCGTTCGCCGGGGGGCGCTCGAAGCGCAGACGCTCTACACGGAAACCGAAGCCAGCATCGCCAAACGCGAAACCGCTGCGGCCCAGCGCAAGGCTGGCGCCCTGGGCGTCAGTACCGATGGCAAACCGAGCAAGAAACAGCGCCGCGATCTATTCAAATTCCACGGCAGCAGCCACGAATGAAAGCCTAGGAGCCGGCTTGCCGGCGAATGGGCCCTTGAGGACGCCTTCGCCGGCAAGCCGGCTCCTACGAGGTTTGATCAGCGCAGCAGGCTGCTGGCGCGGACCACGTTCATGCGCGACAGCAGCGGCATCCGGCTCATCAGCTTGAACAGCGGGTGCGTCAGGCGCAGCAGGAAGTTCGACATCCGCGCCGCATACGGCGTGTAGTAACCCCAGCCCAGGGCCAGCAGCGCCAGCAGCACGCCGCCGATGTAGTCGTCCTGGCCCCAATGCGCGCCGGCCACCAGGCGCGGCATCATGAACAGCAGGGTCAGGCACCAGACGATCAGGAACTGGCCGACGCTGCGGCTGAAGATCCCCATGAACAGCCCCCAGATCAGCAGCACCGAAGCGTGGTCGCCGGGGAAGCTCTGGCTGGAGCGGTCCTTGAGTTCCCAGGTCTTCTCCCAGCCGGGGAAGTAGTCGCTCATGTGCACGGCCCCTTCGAGCACCATGGACGGGCTGTTGTGTTGCCAATTCATCAGCGCCACCAACTTGGAAAACAGCGCGCGAATCACCACCATAAGAATCAGGATCGACAGGAAGCCGAAAAACGCCCGGCGCACGTCCACCGCCTTGAACACCCAATCACCGCGAATCAGCAGGCCAAGCATGATCAGCCCCACCACGATATCGAAGGGGCGCAGGCTGGCCACCGCCCAGATATGCAGCCAGGTGGGGTTGGTTGCCAGGGGGGTGTTGAGGTGACGGAACAGCCACTCGTCGAACATCAGGCAGTACATCTGCCCGGTTGGCCACAACCAGAATCCCAGCAGGGCCAAAGGGAGTAAATTGCACAGAACCAGCTTGCCGAGGTTCCACCTTGCTTGGAACAAACCCGGATTGTTCATAAAATATCTCCAATCACCGCAAAAACTGCACCCTTATGGTGCAAAACCGCAATTTTCGGTGCTTGTAACCTTTTTGTCATCATTCAGATACCCAGACCTATGACTGATTTGCCGGATACCGACTTCACTCAACGCTTCATCTTTGATGAGAGCGACGCCCGCGGCGAGCTGGTGGCGCTGGAGCGCAGTTACGCTGAAGTCCTCGCCAAACACGCCTATCCCGAGCCGGTGGCACAGCTGCTCGGTGAGCTGATGGCGGCGGCGTCGTTGCTGGTTGGCACCTTGAAGTTCGATGGCTTGCTGATTCTCCAGGCCCGCTCCGAAGGCCCGGTGCCGTTGCTGATGATCGAGTGCTCCAGCAACCGCGAGATCCGCGGCCTGGCCCGCTACGACGCGTCGCAGATCGCCCCTGACGCGACCCTCGCCGACATGATGCCCAACGGCGTCCTGGCCCTGACCGTGGACCCGACCCAGGGCCAGCGTTACCAGGGCATCGTCGACCTGGACGGCGCCACCCTGGCCGAATGCTTCACCAACTACTTCGTCATGTCGCAGCAGACCGGCACCCGTTTCTGGCTCTACGCCGACGGCCGCAATGCCCGCGGCCTGCTCCTGCAACAACTGCCTGCCGATCGCCTGCGCGATCCGGAAGAGCGCGAAGCCAACTGGCAGCACCTCACCGCCCTGGCCAGCACCCTGACCGCCGATGAACTGCTGAGCCTGGACAACGAAACCGTGCTTCACCGCCTGTACCACGAAGAGGCCGTGCGCCTGTTCGACGTGCAACCGCTGCGCTTCCGCTGCAGCTGCTCCCGCGAGCGCTCGGGCAATGCGCTGGTCAGCCTGGGGCTGGAAGATGCGCAGAAACTGGTGGTGGAACACGGCGGCAGCATCGAGATCGATTGCCAGTTCTGCAACGAACGCTACCTGTTCGATGCCGCCGATATCACCCAATTGTTTGCCGGTGCGGGCGTCGACACGCCGTCAGATACTCGTCACTAAAACGGTTCAGCGCAGGTAAATCACCTGGCAAACGCCGGAATTACGCCGTACTGACGGGAGGACCCTACTATTTTTGGGCTTTTCTGGCATAATCCGGCGCACTTTTTTCGCGGTAGTAGTGCGCGAGTTTCTACTACAAAACGTTTGGAGCACTCGGCCAATGGCCGACGGGGAACCTCATGACGCAAGCCAATAACGCCGTGTACACCGATCTGAGTGTGGATGATCTGGTCAAAGAAGCCCTGAACCGCGGTGAGGGCGAACTGGCCGATACCGGCGCTCTGGTGGTTCGCACCGGTCATCGTACCGGCCGTTCGCCAGTGGACCGTTTCATCGTTGAAGAGCCCACCACCCAGGACGCTATCGCCTGGGGCCCGATCAACCGCAAGTTCCCGGCGGCCAAGTTCGACGCCCTGTGGGACCGCGTCGAAGCCTACCTGGGCGAGCGCGAGCGTTTTGTTTCCCACGTGCATGTAGGTTCCGATCCGGCGCACTACCTGCCAGTGAAAATGACCACCGAGACTGCCTGGCACAACCTGTTCGGCCGTTGCCTGTTCATCAACCCCGAGCAGTACAACGCCGGTGGCAAAGATGAGTGGCAGATCCTCAACGCCCCGAACTTCGTTTGCGAGCCTGAGCGCGACGGCACCAACTCCGACGGCACCGTGATCCTCAACTTCGCGGCCAAGAAAGTGCTGATCGCCGGCATGCGCTACGCCGGTGAGATGAAGAAAGCCCTGTTCTCCGTGCAGAACTTCCTGCTGCCAGCTGCCGACGTGCTGCCAATGCACTGCGCCGCCAACATGGGCGAAGACGGCGACGTGACCCTGTTCTTCGGTCTGTCGGGCACCGGCAAGACCACCCTGTCGGCCGACGAAAGCCGTTACCTGATCGGTGACGACGAACACGGCTGGGGCGTGGGCGTGGTGTTCAACATCGAAGGCGGTTGCTATGCCAAGTGCATCGACCTGTCGGAAAAGAACGAGCCGGTGATCTGGAAAGCCATCCAGCACGGCGCCGTACTGGAAAACGTGGTGATCGACCCGGTCACCAAGAAAGCCGACTACGCCGACGACAGCCTGACCCAGAACAGCCGCGCCGCCTACCCGCGCGAGCTGATCGAAAAACGCGCACCGAAGAACCTCGGTGGCGAGCCTAACGCGGTGATCTTCCTGACTTGCGACCTGACCGGCGTACTGCCACCGGTGTCGATCCTCAGCGAAGAACAAGCCGCCTACCACTTCCTGTCCGGCTACACCGCGCTGGTGGGCTCGACTGAAATGGGTTCGGGCTCGGGCATCAAGTCGACCTTCTCCACCTGCTTCGGCGCCCCGTTCTTCCCGCGTCCGGCCGGCGAATACGCCGAGCTGCTGATCAAGCGCATCCGCGGCTTCGGCTCCAAGGTCTACCTGGTCAACACCGGCTGGACCGGCGGTGGCTACGGCGTGGGCAAACGCTTCAACATCCCCACCACCCGTGGCGTGATTGCAGCGATCCAGAGCGGCGCGCTGATCGGTGCCGAGACCGAGCACCTGGACATCGTCAACCTGGACGTGCCGAAAGCCGTACCGGGCGTTGAAACCGGCCTGCTCAACCCACGCAACACCTGGGCTGACAAAGCCGCCTACGACGAAGCCGCCAAGGCCCTGGCCGGCCTGTTCATCGAGAACTTCAAGAAGTTCGACGTGAGCGACGCGATCAAGGCTGCAGGTCCAAAGCTGTAAGCTTCGGCCTGTCATGAAAAAGCCGCCCTTCGGGGCGGCTTTTTTGTACCTGCTATTTGAGATCGGAGTGGCTCAGGGCATGCGCAGGTGGGCGTGCTCCAGCAGATCACAGCCGTCCTGCACCAACAGATAAAGCGCGTTGACGACGTGGGTGGTGTCTTTGCTGTCCGCCTGATCAAAGCTCAGGCAGGTGAGGGTTTCCAGTAAGTCGGAGGCCGCCCGTAGGCGTTGTCTTGCGCAGCTATACAGGTCCAGGGCATCGGCCTGGGTATCGATTACCAGGGCCGGAGTGTCGGTGAAGTTGCTCTTGAGCGGTTGATAGCGGGTTCGATCAAGGTTCATTGCGTTCATGGGATGGGTCACTTCAGGTCGTAAACAGATGCACCCGCGAGGTGTGGTGCGTTTTGCTGTTCTCGGGTGACCAAACCCGCTCGCTGTATCTTTCAGCGATGTCCGAACTATAGGTTCGATCGCTCAGTGCTCTCCATCAGCAGAATTCGATGCTTTCTGTAGGGCGTGTCTTTTATGGGCTGCGAATAGCCGTTCGCTTCACGTCTTCAAGTGCAACACCAACGCCCCCAACAACACCAGCACCACTCCCGTCACCTGTACCGCCGTCAGCCGCTCCTTGAAGAACACATAGCCCAGCACCGCGGCGATGCCGCCGGACAGGGTGCTGATCACCGTCACCACCGACACCGAGCCGCTCATGGCGCCCCAGGAAAAGGCGAAGAACGCGCCCAGGTTCATCAGGCTGGTGGAGGCCAGCAGGCCGCAGTTTTTCAGCGGCGGGATCTTCAGCCCGTCCACGACTTTGAGCACCATCAGCAGCATCACGCCGCTGCCCACCGCGTAACCCAGCCAGAGCATGCTGATCGGCCCCAGTTGCGGCAGGGTGTAGCGGCCCTGCAGCCAGAAGCTGGTGCCATACAGAATGGCCGAGAGCAGGGCGAAGAAGATCGAGCGGCCGGCGGCGGTGCTGTGGGGCAGTTTACTGTCCGAGTGCAGGCTGGAGAGGATGACGCCGATCACGCACACGAGGATGCACAGCAGTTGCAGCAGGCTGATCTGTTCGCCGCTGGCCCAGGACAGCAGGGTGGTGACCACGCCGTAGGAGGTCACCAATGGGGCGACGATGGAGGCTTTGCCCAGGGCGAAGGCCTTGCCCAGGGCCAGGGCGCCGGAGACGGTAAAGGCCGCGGCGAGCACGCCCATCAGCCAGACTTGCGCGGGCGCGGCCATGGCCTTGTAGAGGATGGCGGGAAAGATCACCAGCAGCAGGCTCATCAGGGTGAAACCCAGGCTCTGGCTGAAGAACACTGCCCGTTTCACGCCCACGGCGCGGACGTTGAGCCCCACGAGAAAATCGGTGCCGCCCCAGAGCAGGGCGGCGAGCAAGCCCATCAATACGTCCACTGACTGTCCTTGTCGATTGACGGGTTGGAGGAGTCCAACGGCCGCGCTGTTTACTGCTGTGCGAGTCGAAACGCCGGCGCCATGCGTTCTTGTTCACGCCGGGACAGCCCCAGGGCCCGGGCCAGGGTGGGCCATTGGCGAACCACGCTCTGGCAGTGTTCGATGATGCCTTCTGCCTCTGCACGACCGAGGCGGAAATATGCCGCTACTTCCCGTGCCAGTTCAAGGTCCAGCGCATTGTCGGCTTCGCTGATGTTGAGTTTCAGCCCGTTGGCGTGGGCGCAGGGGTTCATGTCGTAGGCCGGGGACAGGCGCCAGCCGCGTCCGGGTTCGAGCATGAAGCCATGGTTGCGCAGGTGGTCGTCGCTGTTGGACACCAGCAGGTTGAAGACCATGCGCGACCACAGCTCACGCAGGTCGGCACGGGGCTGCGCGCCGTGGGCGATCAGCACTTCGGCCAGTTCCAGGTAGCTGGCGCCGGTGGAGGCGTCGTCGCCGTCGCTGCGATCGGTGAGGGTCATGGCCGAGGCAAAGTGCAGCCGGCCGCCCGTTTCGGTGCGGTCGAAGCGCTTGATCATGAAACAGTGCTGGTCGCTGGCGAAGCGTTGCGCCATGGCCTCGGGAACCCGCAAGCCAGCAATGGCTGGCCAGGGCGTTGACCAGCATCTCCCAGGCGCCGACGTCATGCTCGTCGCGGACGCTGGGAAACTTGGCGATCCACAGGTGGCCCTTGTCGTCGGCGACGCTGGCCTTGGGGCGGGCGCCACCCAGCGATCCACCCGGGGCGATCAGCATGCGCAACCATCGGCCGCCGTCGGCGGCGCTGTTGTGCGGATCGTTTTCCAGGGCGCGGCTGGCCTGTTCCAGGGCCCGCAGCTCGACGAAGGGTGGCGCTGCGAGGCCGTCGCGGTCATCCAGGAACGGGCCTTGGTCATCGAGGCGATAGCGCAGGGCGCCGACGCGATACAGATCGTGCACCCCCAGCAGCAGGTCGGCGTCCTGCAGGCGGGTGCCGGCGGGCGCCAGGCCGTCGCGGATGTCCCGTTCCAGCCGGCGTTGCATCAGCAGATGGCCCCAGAGATCGGGGCTGGAGTCGGCAAACACGCCAAAGCGGTTTTGCTGCTGGCCGCTGAACTGCCGGCCGGCGAATCGCCCGATGCGCGGGTCCAGGGCAATGCTGGTCAGCTCAGGATCGAGCAGCGCGGCGGGGTCATATTCGAACTCGAAGACGCTGACAGCGCGGACGGTCCCGACATGCAGCCAGCCCAGGCGCCTTGGCCCGCCCAAGGACTCCCAATCGGCGTAGACGGCGATCAGGGTCATGGCTCATCGATCCTGGGCGTGGGCTTTTTCGCGGGCTGCAGCAGGCTGCTCAGCGATTGGGTATTGATCGGAAAGTCAGCCATGGGCGGGGCGGAGGGGATCGGCTCGGCCGCGGTTTCATGCAGCGTCAGGCCGGCAGCAGGCGCCTTGGCCGAACGCAGGCTGGGGGCCCGGCGCGCTTTGCCTGGCGCGTTGCTGTCTCCCGGCAAGAGCCGGGCATCCTGCAACTGGCGGCCCAGTTCATCGCGGGCCGCCAGTTGCTCCAGGTCCCTTTCCAGCCCCAGCACCTGCATCACCGACAGGTAGGCACCCATGGTCACGCCGGACCCGCCAGACTCCAGGGAGCGCAAGGTGGTCAGTGACATGCCTGCCCGTTCGGCCACTTGCTTGGCGGTCAGCTTGCGCCGCAGGCGAGCCAGTTTCAGGCGTTCGCCAAAGGCATCCAGCAGCTTGCCTGTGGCGGGCAGCAGTGGGGCGGTTTTCTTAGCCATGTGCCATTATTCCTGGGTTTTTTTACTGAAACTGCCAGAATATTAGCACTTGATTGCGGATGCGCCAGTTCGCTCCAGAGCTGGGCAGGCCACTGCCGGGGATGTTCTTCGCGGGGCGATTTGCCCCTGCCGGGGTCAGAGCGCTTCCAGCACCTGGGTGTCCCAGTGCTGTTGCCGGATCGCCTGGTACAGCATGCCGATGGTCAGCGGCACCTTGTCGCCCCGGCCCTTGGCCCGGCGTTTCTGGAACGGGTCGAAGCCTTCGGGCTGGAAGTAGCGGTAGCTGTCGAAGTCGACAAAATCGATGCCGAACTGCTCTTCCAGGGCCAGCAGCAAATGCCGGGCATCGGCGCCGTCGCAGCCCAGGTCGAGGTTGATGGCGGTGCTCAGGCGCAGGGTCTTGCGCTCGGGCAGGCCGATTTCCTCATGCAGCAGCTGCAGCAGTTGGCGCATGGCGAGGTCGTCGGGAAAGCCGGGGGCCAGTTGCATGATCGGGTTCACTTGCGGTGTTTGAGAAGGGGCAGTGTACGGCGATTCTCCGGCAGCGTTGCAAGTCGGCGGGCGGCTGCGCAAGCCGCTCGCCCCGAGACGACGTGCGGGCCTTTTTACCCGCGATTTCCCGGGTGGGACCGAGCATTGCCGGGCAAAACTGTGTATGGTTCGCCGCTGGCTGGTGGGCCGGGATAGAGGCCCGGTCATCCTTATCTACAGGGATTTTGTTATGGCTTTTTTTCGCCTCGCGGCGCTGTTGTGGCTAGGGATGCTGGCAGGTTCGGTACAGGCTCAGGCCCTGTCGATTCAGGTGCTGGACGCGGTGGCCAAGGGCGCGCCACTGGCCGATGTCCAGGTGCAGCTGCAACAGGGCGCGACTCAGGTAGCAGGTAGCACCGATGCCCAGGGCCGGGTCACCCTGGCGGCCCAGGTGGCCGATTCGCCGGCCAGTGAGCTGCTGATCCGTAAGGCCGGTTACGCCGACCTGCGGGTCAAGTGTCCTTGCCAGGGACTCAACTACGCCCTGAGCCCGGTGCTGGACAACCCGGAAAGCCTGCGGATAGTGCTGAGCTGGAGCGCGCCGGGGGAGGACCTCGATGCCCACCTGAGTTATCCCCACAAGCTGTTGTACTTCGCCACCGGCAAGGGACCCGGAGCTCGCCTGGAATCGGACAGCAGCGACAGCAGCCGGCCGGAGACCATCACCATCGACCAGCGTGTGCCGGGCGACGCCTACGTTTTTGCCGTGCACGACTTCACCAACAGCACCACCTACGAAGCGTTGCGCCTGGGCCGCAGTCAGGCGCGGGTCTTTGTCTATAAAGGCGCTGCGCTGATCCGCAGCTACCGCGTGCCGCAGAACCGCAAGGGCAATCTGTGGGTGGTATTTCGCCTGACCGCCGATGGCCGCCTGCAGGATATCGATCGGCTGATGCTAGGCAGCGAGGAGCCGGAATCGGTCATGAGCGTTCTTGACCCGCTGCTGGAAAATGCCAAGTCCATCGATGAAGTGGTGGGTGCGGACTTCGGGCCGGTGGATGCCAAGAGCCTCAACCTCAAGGGCGAGGAGTCTTACCGCAAGGGCGATTTCGGCGGGGCGCGGATCTTCTACAGCGAAGCCATCGAGCTGGAGCCGGGCTTTGCCCAGGCCTACAGCAACCTGGCCCTGGCCAATCGCAAGAACAGCCGCCCCGACGAGGCCATTGCCGCGGACCGCAAGGCCATCGCCCTGGCCAGTGGCCCGGCCGCATCGACCATTCGCGCCAGTGCCTACTACGACATGGCGCGCATCTACGAGGACGCCGGGCAGTTGGACACGGCGCTTGAACACTACCAAAAGGCCCGGGAGCAGAAGGCCAACCCGGTGTACGACAAGGCCATAGAGCGGCTGCAAAACCGCTGATCACACAGGCAGAAGTTATCTCCACAACGCGCCGGCAGTGGCGCGTTGTGCATTTATGGAGGTTGATATGCGATTTCGTGTTTTCCCCTGGTTGCTGGCGCTGTGCCTGTCCGGCGGTGTGGCACAGGCGGCCGGGCCGCAGATGTTCGCCACCATCGACCGCAGTGGCTGGCCCAATTCCCTGACCCGGCCAGAGGATTTTGACAGCGCTTCACGGGGCGAGATCCTGATGTTCGGCAAGGCGTTGCTGGACAGTGAAGCCTTGGACGAGCCGGCCTTGAAGCAGCGCCTGGGCGTCAGGCAACTGGACCTGAAGTCGGTGAATCAGGTGCGCCAGCGCTTCTGGGAACTGTTGCTGAACAACTATCGCCTGGCCAGCCAGGACTGCGAGGGCATGCCGTTCTGCCTGCCGGTGCGCAACCTGGGGGAGCTGCGGCAGTTGGTGGCCAGCCTCACCGCTGGCAGCAAGGCCAGCTATGAGCACTGGGCCGAGGCCAGCGCAGTGTTTCACCAGCAGTACCTGAACGAGCAGTTGCGTCTGGCGGCGCTGTTTCCCACCGTCAGCAGCGAAATCCGGCGGATGGACCCTGCGGAGCAACTGGGGGATGAGCTGGCGGACCGGCAGTTCCTGCTGACGTTCGATGACGGCCCGACTGCGCGCGATGGACGTACCGACCCGTTGATCGATGTGTTGCGTGCCCAGGATCTGCACAGCCTGTTCTTTGTGCTGGGGGACTCGTTCCAGGCACGCCTGAGCCAGTCCTCGGCCTTGCAGATGCGCGAGCTGTATGACGGCCAGTGCGTGGGCATACATGGCTGGGAGCACAAATCCCACGCCTCATGGCGCGAGTGGCAGAACTCGGTGATCCACAGCGCCAACCTGGCCAATCGCACTCTGGCGGACCAGTACCTGCCCTTGTTTCGCCCGCCCTACGGCCAGCGTCGCAGCGACAGTGCCGGGTTCTTCAAGGCTCAGGGGCTGCAGCTGATGCTGTGGAACATCGACTCCCAGGACTGGAGCAAGAAGGTCAGTGCCACGGCCGCCGCCCAACGGGTGCAGACCCTGATGCTGCTCTGGCGCCGCGGCATCATTCTGTTTCATGACACCCACGCCAAGGCCGCCCGGGCGGTGCCGGCACTGCTTGAGGCCAATCGGCACAATGGCGTGCAATGGCTGGACTGTCGGAACCTGCGTTAGGGTTGGCCACTTGCTTCGCCCCTGGGCGCCGGCCAGCCGGCGCAGGGGCGGGGCTGTGAGGCAAAGCGCTATCGCCCGGTAGCATCCGGTATCCGTTTTTGCGCGACCTTTTCTCGACCCGCCGACCTGTGCCGCTAGTCTTCAACACAGGTCAGCGGTCAAAGGAGTGACCCTTATGCACAGCACCCTCGAACAGGTCTTCGGTTATCCACAGTTTCGTCCGGGCCAGGAGGCCGCGGTCAGCGCGGTACTGGCCGGACGCTCGGCGGCGGCGATCTTCCCCACCGGCTCCGGCAAGTCCCTGTGCTACCAATTGCCGGCCCTGCTGCTGCCGCACCTGACCCTGGTGGTCTCGCCGCTGCTGGCGCTGATGCAGGACCAGTTGGCCTTTCTCCAGCGTCACGGCATTGCCGCCGCCAGCATCGACTCGGCCCAGGGCCGCGATGAAGCCAATGACGTCATGGCCCGGGCCCGCTCCGGTGAGCTGAAGATCCTGATGATCTCGGTGGAGCGCCTGAAGAACGAGCGCTTCCGCAACTTTCTGCAGCAGGTGCCCATCTCCCTGCTGGTGGTGGATGAGGCTCACTGCATCTCCGAGTGGGGCCACAACTTCCGTCCCGACTACCTGAAGCTGCCGGATTACCAGCGCCAGTTCAGGATTCCCCAGGCCCTGTTGCTCACGGCCACCGCGACGCCCAAGGTGATCGCCGACATGCAGGCCAAGTTCGCCATTGATGCCGCTGACGTGGTGACCACCGGCTTCTACCGGCCCAATCTCAACCTGTTGGTGGAGCCGGTGCGCGGTGCGGACAAGCGCCGGCGCCTGGTGCAGTGGATGGGCGAGCGGGCCGGGCAGCCCAGCATTGTCTACGTGACCCTGCAAAAGACCGCCGAGCAGATCGCCGAGCACTTGAGCCGCCAGGGCATCGCCGCCGAGGCCTACCACGCCGGGCTGCCCCACGAGCAGCGCGAGTCGATCCAGCGGCGGTTCATGGAAGGGCGCAGCCACTGCATCGTTGCCACCATCGCCTTCGGCATGGGCATCGACAAGAGCGACATCCGTAACGTGGTGCACTTCGACCTGCCCAAGTCCATCGAAAACTACAGCCAGGAAATCGGCCGCGCCGGGCGCGACGGCCAGCCTTCGGACTGCCTGGTGCTGGCCAACCGCGACAGCCTCAACGTGCTGGAGAATTTCGTCTACGGCGATACCCCGGAACTGAGCGGCATCCGCTGCGTGCTGGATGAGTTGCAGGCGTCGGCGCCCGAAGGTCAGTGGGAGTTCCTGCTCGGGCCCCTGGCGGATCAGAGCAACATTCGCCAGTTGCCGCTCAAGACCCTGCTGGTGCAACTGGAACTGCGCGGCCTGATCGCTCCGCGCTACGCCTATTTCGCCGAATACCGTTTCAAGCTTCTTGAGGAGCCCCAGGCCCTGCTGGCGCGTTTCGAAGGCGAGCGCCGGGACTTTGTCGAAGCCATCATCAACACCTCGAGCCGGGCCCGGACTTGGGCCACGGTGAATTTCGACGCGCTCTACGAGCAGTACCAGGCACCGCGCACCCGGGTGGTCAAGGCCCTGGATTACTTCCAGGAAAAGGGTTGGGTGGAGCTGGAAAGCAAGCAGATGACCGAGGTCTACAGCCTGCTGCAAACCGACTTCGACGCCGGGGCCTTGAGCACGGACTTGCACGCTTATTTCACCCGGCATGAGGGCGGCGAGATTGCGCGGATTCACGCCATGCTCGACCTGTTCGCCACCGAGCAGTGCCTGGGGCACCGCCTGGCGCAGTATTTTGGTGACGATCAGGCGTCCCAGCGTTGTGGGCATTGTTCGGTCTGTCACGGCCAGGTGGCGCGACTGCCGGAGCCACCCGCACTGCCGGCGCTTGTGGATAAAAACTTCGACGGGCTGTGCGGCGATTTTATCCACAGGCATCAGCAGCACACCGGCGATGTACCCGGAGCCGAGCGGCTGACGCGCTTTCTCTGCGGCATCAGCGTGCCGCTGTTCACCAAGCTCAAGGCCCGTAGCATTCCCGGTTTCGCGGCATTGGAGGATTACCCTTACGCCGCGGTGCGTGAGTGGTGCGAAGCTCATCTGGCGGCGTGACTGGCCCTCGGGGCGATCGCTGCAAAAGGGTTTGCCCAGGCTTGGCCGTCTGCGGTGAAATGCCCGGCGATCAGCCGATCGTCCGGTCTGCAATCCAAGGGAGAGAGCCCCGATGTCCGAGCCTATGCCGCAACGCGGCGACTATCGCCATTTCCAGCCAATCATCACCCGCTGGCACGACAACGACGTCTACGGCCATGTGAACAACGTCACCTACTACAGCTTCTTCGACACGGCGGTGAATACCTACCTGATCGAACAGGGCGGCCTGGATATTCATGGGGGCGAGGTGGTGGGATTCGTGGTCAGCTCGGCCTGCGACTACTTTGCGTCCGTCGCTTTCCCCGAGCGAATCGAGATCGGCCTGCGGGTCGGTAAACTGGGCAACAGTTCGGTGCAGTACGAACTGGCGGTGTTCAAGGCGGGAGAGGCGGATGCCTGTGCGGCGGGGCGTTTCGTCCATGTGTTCGTGGATCGGGAGTCAAACCAGCCGTTGCCGATTCCGCCCGCATTGCGAGCGGCTCTGGAGCGTCTGCTGCTGGCGTGAACTTCGACACTCGATCTCAACCCCGGCACTGGCATTTGTAGCCGCTGCCGAAGGCTGCGATCGGCTCCGCAGGAGACGCCAAACCTCAATCCACGGGGCAACTGACCCACCGCGGCGCCTGGCTTGGCGAGGCCTGCGGCCTCGTGCGCAGCCTGCGGCAGCGGCTACAGGGCGCTGGGTCAGTCGCGATAGTGATGGTGTTTGCGATGCCCGTAGGCGTGGCCACGGCCACGGTGGCCGTCGCGGTAGTAGCGGCGGTCGTCGCGGCCACGGTAGTCGCGATCTTCCCGGGCGCTTTCGTTGCCCATGTAGTTGCCCAGTGCACCGCCGGCGCCACCGCCTGCCGCGGCACCGATCAGGCTGCCGGAGTTGCCGCCCATGCTGCGGCCCACCACGTTGCCGCCGGCTGCGCCCAGGGCGCCGCCAATGGCCGCCTGGCCACGGCTGCGTTTGTCCGCACCCACTGCGCTGCCGCCGGCGCCGCCCAGGGCCGCACCAATGGCCGAACCGGTGTTGCCGCCGATCTGCTGACCGACCACCGAGCCTAGAACCCCGCCCAATGCGCCGCCCACACCGGCTTCAACGGTGCCACCGGCAGAGGCGACGCCGCTGACCAGGCCAAGGGACAACAAGAGAATCGAGGAGAACTTCATACAGGAGCCTCAAAGGGATGACGGCGCGATCCTGAGGCTGTACCGCGATGCTTACAAACGAAATCCGACGAATAGCACGAGTTGTACACAATCTCGTAACTTACTGTTTTTATTACGGAACTTAAGTGAATTTCGCAGGTCTTTAACTACTTCGCAATGGCCGCTTTGTTAGCAAAGCGGCCTTTTTTGTGCCTGCGGTTCAGGCGCGTGGAGGGGCTGTCGCCGGCAAGCCGCCTCCTGCGATTCACGCGCTAACCGTAGGAGCTGGCTTGCCAGCGAAGAGGCCCTCAAGGCAGGAATCAGGCCGAGCGAGCCATGATCAGACCATTGTCGCTGGCCGCCTCCAGGCGGATGGCGATGAACTTCGAGGTCGGTGTATGGCTGCCGTCGCCGGTGCTTTCCAGGGGCACCAGTGGGTTCACTTCCGGGTAGTAGGCTGCGGCCTGGCCGGCTGGAATGTCGAAGGCCAGCAGGGTGAAGCCCTTGACCCGACGCTCGCGGCCGTCATCCCACAGGGAAACGATGTCGGCTTTCTGCCCCGGCTTGAAGCCCAGGCGGATGATGTCCGCTTCGTTGGCGAACAGCACGTCGCGCTGGCCCTTGACCCCGCGGTAGCGGTCATCGAGGCCGTAGATGGTGGTGTTGTACTGGTCGTGGGAGCGCATCGATTGCAGGATCAGGTCCGGCAGTTGACCGGTGGCCCGGGTGCGTTCGTGGATCAGGTCCTTGGGCAGCAGGTTGGCGCGGAAGTTGGCCCGACCCGAAGGGGTGTTCCACTGGCGCGAACCGGCGCTGTTGCCCAGGTAGAACCCGCCCGGGTGCTTGAGCCGTTCATTGAAGTCCTTGAAGCCGGGAATGGTGTCGGCGATCAGGTCGCGGATGCGCCCGTAATCCGCAGCCAGCCAGTTCCAGTCCACCGGCTGGCTGCCCAGGGTCGCGGCAGCGATACCGGCCACGATCCACGGCTCGGAGCGCATCTGCGATGACAGTGGCTGCAACTGGCCATTGGAGGCGTGAACCATGCTGAAGGAGTCTTCCACGGTCACCGCTTGCGGGCCGCCGGCCTGCTGGTCGATGTCGGTGCGGCCCAGGCACGGCAGGATCAGCGCGTCCTTGCCGTGGGCCAGGTGGCTGCGGTTGAGCTTGGTGCTGATCTGCACGGTGAGGTCGCAGTTGCTCAGGGCCTGGAAGGTTCGCGGGCTGTCCGGAGTGGCTTGGGCGAAGTTGCCGCCCAGGCCGATGAACACCCTGGAGCGGCCTTCGAGCATGGCGTGGATCGCCTCGACCACGTTGTGGCCATTGTCCCGCGGCACCTTGAACTGGAAGCGCCGCTCCAGGGCGTCAAGGAAGGCCACTGGCGGGCGTTCGTTGATGCCCATGGTGCGGTCGCCCTGCACGTTGCTGTGGCCACGCACCGGGCACAGGCCGGCACCGGGCTTGCCGATGTTGCCGCGCAGCAGCATCAGGTTGGCGATTTCCTGGATGGTCGGCACCGAGTGGCGGTGCTGGGTGATGCCCATGGCCCAGCACATGATCACGTTCTTGCCCTTGGCGTACATGCGCGCGGCCTGCTCGATCTCCACCAGGGTCAGGCCGGACTGCTCGACAATCTGCTCCCACGGGGTGTCGTCGAGGGTGCCCAGGTAATCCAGCACATGGGCGGTGTGGGCGTTGAGGAAGTCGTGGTCGAACACCGATTCTGCGCCGGCTTTCTGCGCATCGCGTTCCCACTGCAGGAGGAACTTGGCCATGCCCCGCAGCAGCGCCATGTCGCCGCCCAGGGCCGGGCGGAAGTAGGCGGTGTTGGTCGGGCGGTTGCCGTTGGTGAGCATTTCGAGCGGGTTCTGCGGGTGCTGGAAACGTTCCAGGCCGCGCTCTTTCAACGGGTTGATGCAGACCACCTGGGCGCCGCGCTTCACCGCTTCACGCAGCGGTTCGAGCATCCGCGGGTGGTTGGTGCCGGGGTTCTGGCCCCAGACGAAGATCGCGTCCGCGTGTTCGAAGTCGTCGAAGGTCACGGTGCCCTTGCCGACTCCGACGCTTTGCGCCAGGGCCACGCCGCTGGCTTCGTGGCACATGTTCGAGCAGTCGGGGAAGTTGTTGGTGCCGTAGGCGCGGACGAACAGCTGATACAGGTACGCCGCTTCGTTGCTGGCCCGGCCCGAGGTATAGAACTCGGCCATATTCGGGCTGGGCAGGTTGTGCAGGTGCTGGGCGATCAGGTTGAAGGCGTTTTCCCAGCTGATGGGCCGGTAGCGGTCGGTGTCGGCGTCGTAGCGCATTGGCTCGGTCAGCCGGCCCTGGTACTCCAGCCAGTAGTCGCTTTGTTCCAGCAGGGAGGTGACGCTGTGCTTGGCGAAGAAGGCCGCGTCCACCCGGCGCTTGGTGGCTTCCCAGTTCACCGCCTTGGCGCCGTTCTCGCAGAACTTGACCATGCCGCTTTCCGGCGAGTCGCCCCAGGCGCAGCCCGGGCAGTCGAAGCCGCCGTTCTGGTTGGTCTTGAGCATCATGCGGATGTTCTTCAGGGCGTTGTCGCTGGTCAGCCAGGCCTGGGCCACGCTGATCAGGGCGCCCCAGCCACCGGCCGGGCCCTTGTAGGGCTTGTAGCGGGCTACGGGGGTCTGATCGGCTTGGTGGTGTGTACTCACTGGGGATTCTCCAACGCGGGGCTGTGGACCCGCGGCGCACGGTTCTGCGGCAGGTGGGCAGGGTTGAGGCAGTGATGACGCGGCCATTGCGCGGCCTGGCTGGTGTCATCCGCTAACGGGCGCTCAAGGATGCAGTGGGTCTGGCTGGCGTCGAGTGCGGGTGCGGGAGTTGCCGGGGCTGGCATGGGTGAGGGGCCGGCGGCCATCGGGTCCCAAGACTAAGCGCGGCATTGTGTCGCGTCTAATTGCTAGTACTGATCTATTGATAGATGGCGTCGATCAAGGGCCGGGGAAGGATTGCCGGTAGAGATCGAAGCAGGCTTGTGCCAGGGCCGAGCGTGGCGCGCTGCGGCGCATGATCAGGCCCAGGCGGGCCAGGGTCTGGGCGTCGGCGATCGGCTGCAGCCGCAGGTGCTCGGTGAGGATCTCCAGACCGCTGTCCAGGGGCATCACCGCGCAACACAGGCCGCCGTGGACCAGGCGCAGCAGCTGATGGACCGCGTCGGTCTGCAGCAGTGGCTGTGGCTGCAGGCCGCGAATGTGGAAGTGATGGTCGATGGACTGGCGAAAGTGCATGCCGCTGGTGAGCAGGCCCAGGGGCAGTTCGATCAGCGACTCCCAGCTCAGGGGGTGTTCGCCGAAGCTGAAATGCCGCTGGTCATAGAGCAGGCCCATGTGGGTGGGTTCCAGGGGCAGGGAGTCGAAGAGCTCGCTGTCCAGGCGCTCCAGGTAGGACACGCCGAGGTCCAGGCGATTGCTCGCCAGCTGTTCGAGGATCTGCTCCGAGCTCAGGGACGAGAGTTCAAAGCGCAGGTTCGGGTGTTCGGCGTGCAGGTGCTGCAGCAGCGGCAGCGGATCGAAGCTCGACAGCGGCACCACCCCCAGACGCAGGGTGCCCACCAGACTGCCGCGGCAGGCTGCGGCTTCGGCCAGCAGGCCGTCATAGGCGGTCATCACGCTGCGGGCCCAGGCCAGGACCCGCTCGCCGGGGGCGGTGAAGCCTTCGAAGCGCTGGCCACGGTTGACCAGGGGCAGGTCGAGTTCTTCCTCCAGGCTGCGCAAGCGCATCGACAGGGTCGGCTGGGTGATGTGGCAGCGCGCGGCGGCCTGGCCGAAGTGGCGGGTTTCGTCGAGGGCGATGAGGAATTTCAGCTGCTTGAGGTCCATCGTCGCTCCGGCGCGGCAAAAGGCCGGGATTCTACCCTGTAGGCGCGGGCCTGGGTCACTCGTCGTCCGGGAACCTCATGGTCCGGGGCTGGTCTAGTCTTTCGCGTCTGGATCTATCAACCAAGGAGTGTGCGACATGAGCATTTTCAGCTTTGTGAAGGAAGCGGGCGAGAAACTGATCGACCTGTTGACCCCGGGTAACACCAATGCCAGCGAGCAACTCAAGGAGCACATTGAAAAGGTCGGCCTGGGCAATCCCAATGTCCATGCCACGGTGGAAGGCGACAAGGTGATCGTCAGCGGTGAAGTGGCGAGCCAGGAAGAAAAGGAAAAAATCCTCCTGGCCCTGGGCAACATCGCCGGAGTCGGCAGTGTCGAGGACCAGATCAGCGTGACCGGCCCGGTGCTGGTGTCCGCCGTGTTCGTCACCGTGAAGAAGGGCGATACCCTGAGCGCCATTGCCAAGGTGCAATACGGCGACGCCAACCAGTACCACAAGATTTTCGAGGCCAACAAACCGCTGCTGTCCCACCCGGACAAGATCTATCCGGGCCAGGTGCTGCGCATTCCCGAGTAACCCATCGAGCCGTTGCCGGGCGCAGGAGCGGGCTTGCCCGTGAAGGGCCTCACAGCCCTTCGATCAACGCCCGGTAATCCTCCAGCGCCGCGAACTCCGCGGTGTCCTTTGGTCCTTTGCGACTGTCCGGCCGGCTGACCGCCAGCAACTGCGCCACACCGAAATCCCGCGCACTGCGCAGGATGGGCAAGGTGTCGTCGATGAACAGGCTGCGGGCCGGATCGAACTGGATATCGGCCCGCAGCGCATCCCAGAACTGTGGATTTTCCTTGGGGAACCCGTAGTCGTGAGAGCTGATCAGGCGCTCGAAGTAAGGCGCCAGCTCGATCCGTTCCAGCTTCAGGGACAGGGAATCACGATGGGCGTTGGTGATCAGGATCACCCGCTTGCCGGCGTTCTTGATGGCGGCGAGAAAGGTGTCGGCATCCGGACGCAGGGCAATCAGGTGGGCCGTTTCCAGCTTCAGCTCGCGTACCGGGAGCTTCAGTTCGGCGCTCCAGAAGTCCAGGCAATACCACTGCAACTGACCGGCATTGCGTTCGAACAGCGGTTGCAGCTCAAGCTCGGCCATGGCCCGGCTGACCCCATGCAACTCGGCGTAACGCTGGGGCAAGTGTTCCATCCAGAAGTGGTTGTCGTAGTGCAGATCCAGCAGGGTGCCGTCCATGTCCAGCAGGACGGTATCGATATCGCACCAGGGCAGCAGGGCCATTGAACACTTCTCCAGCGGTAAGAAAACAGCCTGTATAGTAACCCGCTATCGCCAAGGAGCCCGCTATGCGCCAGAAACCCACTGTACTCGCCCGCGAGATCGTCGCCACCAGTCGTCTGTTCTGTGTCGAAGAGGTGCAGTTGCGGTTTTCCAATGGCGTGGAGCGCACTTATGAGCGCCTGGTGGGCAAGGGTGCGGGTTATGGCGCGGTGATGATCGTGGCCATGCTCGACGCCGAGCATGCGGTGCTGGTGGAGGAGTATTGCGGCGGCACCGACGCCTACGAGCTGTCACTGCCCAAGGGCCTGATCGAGCCGGGGGAAGATGTGCTGGCAGCGGCCGAGCGTGAACTCAAGGAAGAAGCCGGGTTTGGCGCGCGGCAACTGGAGCATCTGACCGAGCTGTCGTTGTCCCCGGGCTACATGAGCCAGAAGATCCAGGTGGTATTGGCCACCGACTTGTATGAAGAGCGCCTGGAGGGCGATGAGCCGGAGCCGATGCGGGTCGACAAGATCAACCTGCGCGAGCTGGCCAGCCTGGCGCAAAATCCTCAGTTCAGCGAAGGCCGGGCCCTGGCCGCGCTGTACCTGACCCGCGACCTGCTGAGCCAGCGCGGAGCCTTTCCAGCATGAGCATGACTTCGATGAATTTTCCCCATCCTTTATTGGCGCCGGTGGCCGAGCTGGCCTTGCGCGCTGGCGAGGCGATCCTGCCGTTCTGGCGCGCCGAGGTGGCGGTCAACCACAAGGCGGACGAGTCGCCGGTGACCGCCGCGGACCTTGCGGCCCATCACTTGATCGTCGCTGGCCTCAGGGCCCTGGACCCCAGCATCCCGGTGCTCTCCGAGGAGGATGCCGACATCCCCCAGGACATCCGTGCCGGCTGGCAGCGCTGGTGGCTGGTGGACCCGCTGGACGGCACCAAGGAGTTCATCTCCGGCAGTGAAGAGTTCACCGTCAACATCGCCCTGATCGAACAGGGGCGGGTGGTGTTTGGCGTGGTATCGATGCCCACCAATGGCCGTTGCTATCTGGGTGGCGCGGGCCTTGGCGCCTGGCGCGTGGATCAGGGGCAGGCGCCGCAGGCGATCCGGGTGCGTGAGCAGCCAGGTGTTGGCGAGGCCTTTACCGTGGTGGCCAGCCGGCGCCATTCGAGTCCTGAGCAGGAGCGTCTGCTGGGTGGCTTGAGCGCGGCCCTGGGTGAATTGCAATTGGCCAATATCGGCAGCTCGCTGAAATTCTGCCTGCTGGCCGAAGGCGCGGCCGACTGTTATCCGCGCCTGGCGCCCACTTCCCAATGGGACACCGCGGCGGCCCAGGGCGTGCTCGAAGGGGCGGGTGGCGAAGTGCTGGATCTTGCCGGTGCGCCGTTCTGCTATCCCCCCCGGGAGTCGTTGCTCAACAGCTTCTTCCTGGCGCTACCGGCCAAGGCGGCGTGGCGCGGCAAACTGCTGGAGCTGGCCCGCGCCTGATCGCCCCACGGCGACTTGCCTCTGCCACCTTTTGTGTAGGAGCTGGTTCCGAAACGGGTCAGCGGTGCAGGACGTACTGCCCGGCAAAGCGCACGGCGTCTTCTTCGCTGCCGGCGTTGACCACTCGGGTGTGCAAGGTCAGGCGGGCGCGGCCGTAACGCTGGTACGTCGCAAGGAATTTCTTCCAGACCTTGTCTTCCGGTGCCGGGCAGATGGCCACGGCATCGCCGGTGACCGGCAGCGGGTAGCTGATCTGGCCTTCCTGGATGACGATATGCCCGTCCTCAATCCCTTCTTCCTTGAGCCGCAAATGCAGCCAGCCCCAACCGGCCAGTACCGCGCCGCAATACAGGCTGCCACCGAACATGGTGCTCTTGTGGTTGACGTTGGCCTCCAGCGGCAGTTGCAGGCGCAGTTGTTGCGCCTGCCAGTCGAGTACCTTCAGGCCCATGTCCCGGGTCAGGGGAATGTCGTGGTGGAGGATGGATTCCAGGTATCGACTGTCGCGGTTCATGCACGGGCCTCAAGGGTGGAAGGGTGGATGGTACGGTTCATTCGGACTCATCGCCGGGCTGGCTGGCTCCGCTGTCGGCGAAGCTCAGGCCGTGTTTGCGCAGCTTGTCGTGCAGGGTCTTGCGCGGAATGCCCAGGGCTTCGGCAAGGCTGCGCAGGGAGCTGTGGGGCTGGGCCATTTCGGCGGCGATCAGGCTCTTTTCGAAGTGTTCCACCTGCTCGCTCAAGCCGCCGCTGATCAGGGGCGGGGCGGCGACGGCGCCATGTTCCGGTTCGTTGTTGTCCAGGGCCAGTTCCAGGCCCAGGGCAAAGCGCTCGGCGGCGTTTTGCAGCTCGCGCACGTTGCCCGGCCAAGGGTGTCGCAACAGCAGGGCACGATGCCCGGGCTGCAGCTCCTGGAGCGGCAGGCCGTGGCGGGTACTGGCCTCGTCGGCAAAATGCTGGAACAGCATCAGTACGTCCTCGCCGCGTTCGCGCAGTGGCGGAATGCGCAAGGGGGCGACGTTCAGGCGGTAGTAGAGGTCGGCGCGAAAGCGTCCCTGGTCCGCGGCCAGGCGCAGGTCTTCCTTGGTGGCGGCGATGATGCGGATATCCAGGGGAATCTGCTGGTTGCCGCCCAGGCGCTCGACCACCCGCTCCTGGAGCAGGCGCAGCAGCTTGACCTGGACATCCAGGCTCATGCTTTCGATTTCATCGAGGAACAGGGTGCCGCCGTTGGCGAATTCGAACTTGCCGATGCGGCGCTTCTGCGCGCCGGTAAAGGCCCCGGGTTCATGGCCGAACAGCTCGCTTTCCACCACCGACTCGGCCAGGGCTCCGGCATTGATCGCCACGAACGGCCCGTTGCGCCGTCCGGAAAGGTCGTGCAGGGCGCGGGCCACCACTTCCTTGCCGGCGCCGGTTTCGCCGAGGATCAGCACATCGGCGCGGGTCGCCGCCAGGGCGCCGATCTGCTGGCGCAGGCGCAGCATCGGCGCCGACTGGCCCACCAGCCGCGCACTGAGCTCCTGGCGATCGCTGAGGGCCAGGCGCAGGCTGCGGTTGTCCAGGACCAATCGCCGCCAGTCCAGGGCGCGGCGCACGCTGTCCAGCAGGGCGTCGCTGGCGAAGGGCTTTTCCAGAAAGTCATAGGCGCCGGCGCGCATCGCCTGCACCGCCAGGGGCACATCTCCGTGTCCGGTGATCAGCAGCACCGGCAGTTCCGGATCCTGGGCGTGCAGCTGGTTGAGCAGTTCCAGTCCATCCATGCCGGGCATGCGGATGTCGCTGACCACCACCCCCGGCCAGTCCCGCTCCAGGCGCGGCGCCAGGCCCTGGGCCTCGGCCAGGGACAGCACCTTGAGCCCGGCCAGGTCCAGGGTCTGGCTCAGGGCCTGGCGCAGGTGCGGATCGTCGTCGATCAACACCACTTGCAACTGAGGGTCGAGGCTGTCGGGACGGGTCATCGCTCACTTTCCAGGTCGTGTCGTGGCCGGCAACGCCGGGCCGGGCGTGGTTGCCAGGTGATTGCCGCTGCGCGTCATACCCCGCGGTCCTCGGAGGGCTGCAGGCTGACTCCGGGGGCGCCGGCGCGCAAGCGCAGGGTGATCAGGGCGCCGCCTTCGCGGTGATTGGCGAACGACAGCTCGCCGCCGAAGGCGCGCATCAGGGTGTCGCAGATCGCCAGCCCCAGGCCCAGGCCCTGGGTCCGTGTCTTGGTGGTGTAGAACGGCTCCCCGGCGCGTCCCAGGGCTTCCATGCAGAAACCGGGACCGTTGTCGCGGATGTACAGGTTGACGCCCGTGGCGGTGGATTCGGCACTCAGCCAGAGTTTGCGCGGCGGGCCCTTTTCGGTCAGGGCGTCCAGGGCGTTGGCCAGCAGGTTGCCCAGCACCTGGCGCAAGCGGGTTTCCCCGGCCTCGACCCACAGGGTGGCGGCCGGCAGGTCGCGGATCAGTTCCACTTCCATGGCCCGGCGACGCTTGGCCAGCAGGGCCAGGGCGTCATCCAGCGCCGGCTGCAGGGCCACGCTCTCCGGGGCGTGATGATCGCGTCGGGCGAAGGCCCGCAGGTGGGCGATGATCGAGGCCATGCGCCCGGTCAGTTCGCTGATCAGCTTGAGATTGCCCCGGGCATCGTCGGTGCGCTGATGGTCCAGCAGCACCTCGGCGTTTTCCGCGTAGCTGCGGATCGCCGCCAGGGGTTGGTTGAGTTCGTGGCTGATGCTCGCCGACATGGTGCCCAAGGCCGAGAGCTTGCCGGCCTGGACCAGATCGTCCTGGGCGCGCACCAGTTCCTGCTGGGCGGTTTCACGCTCCAGCACTTCCTGTTTCAGGCGCCGGTTGAGGCTTTCCAGGTCGCTGGTACGTTCGGCCACGCGCATTTCCAGTTCACGCCGGGCCTTGGCTTCGAAGGCGATCCGTTCCAGATAATGGCGGCGGCGCTGCATCATCAGCCCCAGCAGCAGCATCAGCGCCAGCAGCGCCGCGGCGCCGACCGCCACCACGGTGCGCACCGGGCGATCGATCAGGGTACGCGGAGCGAGGATGCTGACACTCCAATGGGTTTCCTCGATCGGCTGGGTCTGGGTCAGCCAGGCATCGGGATTGAGGTTCAGCGGGCGCGGATCCTGGGTCGGGTAGGGCTGGATGGCGACGATCGCCTGGCGTTCTTCGTCGCTCAAAGGGCGGGTCGCGCGAAAGCGCCATTCGGGGCGCGAAGTGATGATCACCACGCCATTGTGGTCGGTCAGCAGCAATTGTTCCGGGGTCCGTCCCCAGAGGCTTTCGGTGTGGTCCAGGTCGACCTTGACCACCAGCACGCCGAGAATCCGCTCGCCATCGCGCACCGCGGCGGCGAAAAAGTAGCCGCGTTTGGCCGAGGTGGTGCCCAGGCCGAAGAAGCGTCCGAGGCGACCGGCCATGGCTTCGCTGAAATACGGGCGGAAGGCGAAATTGCGGCCGACGAAGCTGTCGCGCTTGTCCCAGTTGGAGGCCGCCAGGGTCTTGCCGCTGGCGTCCATCAGGTACATGACTTCGGCCCCGGTCTGGGCGCTGATGTTTTTCAGCAGGCGGTTGGCGTTGCCCTGGGTCACGCCGTCGTCGGGCGCGCCCAGCACGGCACGCAGGGCCGGCAGGTCGCCGAGAATCTGCGGCAGCACTTCGTAGCGGTGCAGGGTGCCCAGCAGGTTGGCCACGTACAGATCGAGGGTCTGGCGATTCTGACTGGTCAGCTCGTTGCGGTAGTAGCGTTCGGCCAAGTGCTCCAGCGGCCACAGCAACGGCGCCAGGCACAGGGCCAGCAAGGCCAGGCTGCGCCAGCGGGGACGACGGGGAAGGGGTGCGGTCATGGAAATGGCGCCTGTGGATACAGGCGCATTATGCCTAGCCCTGCTCGGCAAGACACTCGCGCAGTGCGCTGTGCCAGTCAGGCTGGGTCACGCCCCATTCCCGCGCCAGGCGGCTGCAGTCCAGGCGCGAGTTCGACGGCCGCGGGGCCGGCGTCGGGTAGGCGCTGGCGGGGATGGCTTGCAGCACGGCGCAGGGCTTGCCGTTGGCCAGCAATTGCTCGCCGATGGCCTGGGCGAAACCGAACCAGGAAGTCTCGCCCTGGGCGGTCAGGTGGTAGGTGCCCCAGGCGCCCGGCCTGCCGGCCAGCCAGCGTTCGATCAGGGCCCGAGTGCTGTTGGCGATGCTCCCGGCCCAGGTCGGCGCGCCGATCTGGTCGGCCACCACCCGCAGCTCGGGGCGCTCCTGCAACAGGCGCTGCATGGTCAGCAGGAAGTTCTTGCCATGGCTGGCATAGACCCAGCTGGTGCGCAGGATCAGGTGCTGCCCCTGAACCTGAAGAATCGCCTGCTCGCCGGCCAGTTTGCTCTGGCCGTAGACCCCCAGTGGATTGGGCTCGTCGTCCTCCACATAGGGCGTGTCCTTGCGCCCGTCGAACACGTAGTCGGTGGAGTAATGGATCAGCGGCACGCCAAGAGCCTTGGCCTCCTCGGCGAAGATCCCGGGGGCCCTGGCGTTGATTGCAAAGGCCAGCTCCGGCTCGCTTTCGGCCTGATCGACAGCGGTGTGGGCGGCCGCGTTGATGATCAGGTCCGGCCGCACGGCTCGGACTTGCTGGCGGATCTTTTCCGGGTGGCTCAGGTCCAGCTGCTCGCGGCCCAGTACCACCAGCTCGCCCAGGTCGCCTAGTCGCTGCTGCAGCTCCCGGGAGACCTGGCCGTGCCGGCCGCTGATGAGGATTTTCAAGGGGGGGGTCATGGGAAGACTTCAGCCTCTGCCAGCAAGGTACCTGCCTGATCCTTGGCGGACAGTTGCGGCGGCTCGGTGAGCTGCCAGTCGATGGCGAGCGTCGGGTCGTCCCAGCGGATGCTGCGCTCGGCGGACGGGGTGTAGTAATCAGTGGTCTTGTAGAGGAACTCGGCGAAGTCGCTGAGCACCACGAAACCATGGGCAAAGCCTTCCGGCACCCAGAGCTGGCGATGGTTCTGTGCCGACAGCCGCACCGCGACCCATTGGCCGAAGTGGGGGGAACTGCGACGGATGTCGACCGCGACGTCGAGCACTTCGCCCTGGGTCACGCGCACCAGTTTTCCCTGGGTGTTCTGCAACTGATAGTGCAGGCCGCGCAGCACGCCTTTTTGCGAGCGGGAGTGATTGTCCTGGACGAATTGCACGCGAACCCTAGTGGCCTCTTCAAAGGCTCTGGCATTGAAGCTCTCGTAGAAAAAGCCGCGCTCGTCGCCAAAGACCTTGGGCTCGATGATCAGCACGCCGGGCAGGTCGGTGGGGATTACCTTCATTGCGACTCCCCTGCCAGAGTGAACAGGTACTGCCCATAGCCGGTCTTGCCGAAATAGGCGGCGCGCTCCAGCAGGTGCTCGCGGCTGATCCAACGATTGTCGTAGGCGATTTCTTCCAGGCAGGCGACTTTCAGGCCCTGGCGGTGCTCGATGGTCTGCACGTACTGCGAGGCTTCCAGCAAGCTGTCGTGGGTGCCGGTGTCGAGCCAGGCGAAGCCCCGGCCGAAGCGTTCCACATGCAGGTCGCCACGCTTGAGGTAGGCGTTGTTGACGTCGGTGATCTCCAGTTCGCCACGGGGCGAAGGCTTGACCTCTTTGGCGATCTGCACCACGTCGTTGTCGTAGAAATACAGGCCGGTGACCGCGTAGCTGGATTTTGGCTTCTTGGGTTTCTCCTCGATGGACAGGGCGCGGCCTTCGCTGTCGAAATCGATGACACCGAAACGCTCCGGGTCCTTGACCCAGTAGCCGAACACCGTGGCCCCGGAGCTGCGCTTGGCAGCATTGCGCAGTTGAGTGCCGAAGTATTGGCCGTGGAAAATGTTGTCACCGAGGATCAGGCACACCGGGTCATTGCCGATGAACGCCTCGCCGATCAGGAACGCCTGGGCCAGGCCATCCGGCGAAGGCTGCTCGGCGTAGCTGAAGCGCACCCCGAACTGGCTGCCATCGCCCAGCAGGTTGCGATACTGCGGCAGGTCCTGGGGGGTGGAGATGATCAGGATGTCCCGGATGCCGGCCAGCATCAGCACCGAGATCGGGTAGTAGATCATCGGCTTGTCGTAGATCGGCAGCAGCTGCTTGGAAACGCCGAGGGTGATGGGGTGCAGACGGGTGCCGGAGCCGCCCGCCAGAACAATGCCTTTGATCATGCAATCAGATCCTTGATGTCGGTGGAACCCAGGCGTTCGCCCTGGTAGCTGCCGTCCTGTACCCGGCGGCACCACTCGAGGTTGTCCAGGTACCACTGCACGGTCTTGCGCAGGCCGCTGGTGAAGGTTTCTTCCGGTACCCAGCCCAGGTCCCGCTCGATCTTGCCGGCATCGATGGCGTAACGCAGGTCGTGGCCAGGACGATCCTGGACGAAGGTGATCAGGTCGGCGTAGTGCGCGACGCCCTGGGGTTTTTGCGGGGCCAGCTCTTCCAGCAGGCTGCAGATGCCGCGCACCACGTCGATAT
Source organism: Pseudomonas sp. BC42 (assembly GCF_021560055.1). Taxonomy (NCBI): domain Bacteria; kingdom Pseudomonadati; phylum Pseudomonadota; class Gammaproteobacteria; order Pseudomonadales; family Pseudomonadaceae; genus Pseudomonas; species Pseudomonas sp. BC42. The sequence goes on along the minus strand of NZ_CP091067.1, from coordinate 6,506,128 downwards.
TCTTCTGCTCGTTATGGCCGCCGATGTTGTAGGTCTCGCCGACCACACCCTCGGTCACCACCTTGCACAGGGCCCGGGCGTGATCCTCGACGTACAGCCAGTCGCGAACCTGCAGGCCGTTGCCATACACCGGCAGGGGCTTGCCGGCCAGGGCGTTGAGGATCACCAGCGGGATCAGCTTCTCGGGGAAGTGGAACGGGCCGTAGTTGTTGGAGCAGTTGGTGATTAGCACCGGTAGCCCGTAGGTGCGCTGCCAGGCGCGGACCAGATGGTCGGACGCGGCCTTGCTGGCGGAGTAGGGCGAGCTGGGGGCGTAGGGCGTGGTTTCGGTGAACAGGTCATCGACGCCATGCAGGTCGCCGTAGACCTCGTCGGTGGAAATATGGTGGAAGCGGAAGGCCTGTCTTTGCGCTTCGGGCAGGCCTTGCCAGTAGGCGCGGGTCGCTTCCAGCAGACTGTAGGTGCCGACGATATTGGTCTGGATGAAGTCCGATGGCCCGTCGATGGAGCGGTCGACATGGGACTCCGCTGCCAGGTGCATGATCGCCTGGGGCTGGAAACGTGCCAGCACGGCGCTGACGGTAGCCTGGTCGACGATGTCCGCCTTGACGAACTCATAGCGGCTGTTGCTGGCGATGCTCTGCAGCGATTCCAGGTTGCCTGCGTAGGTCAGCTTGTCCAGGTTCAGCACTTCGTGTTCCGTGTGCTGGATCAGATGGCGGATCAGAGCCGAGCCGATAAAACCGGCTCCGCCAGTGACGAGAATGCGCATGAGGGGTGGCCTGTTTTCAAAAAACGGTCATTTACCGCAAAAAGTGCAGCATAGCTTGTCGATACAGCTCCTGAGGTGCAACAGACTCCGTCATACGAATTGACAGTGGCTGAGTTTTTTCAGGTGCGGTTTTGTGCTTCTGCGACTACTCAGAGGGGTTGCGTATCGCCCTGCACAATGGCGATATAAGCGGCCGATAACAATTCCAGGGGTCGTTGTATGTTGCTCGCCACCTTGATCCACCGTGCCAGTCTGCCCAGTCCCCAGGTTAGCGCGCAGCAAGCGCTGGACCTGCTGGAAACCCATTACGGCCTGCAGGGGACCCTGCAGTCCCTGGGCAGCCAGCAGGACCTCAACTATCGCCTCGACTGTCCCCAGGGGCGCTTTGTCCTGAAGATCTGTCGCGGCGACTATTCGGTCCTGGAGTTGCAGGCGCAGCACGCGGCTCTCAAGCATCTGCAGCAACATCCCGAGCTGCGAGTGCCGAGGGTGATTCCGGCGAAGAACGGTGCGGACCTGCTGTCCCTGGAGATAGCCGGGCAAGCGCTGCACGTCCGTCTGCTGGACTATATAGAAGGGCGCTCCCTGACCCACCTGCCGCACCTGAGCGTGGAGCTGGTGGCGGGCCTGGGTCGGCTCTGCGGGCAGATGGACCTGGCCCTGGCGGACTTCCAGCACCCGGGCCTGGAGCGCACCCTGCAGTGGGATGCGCGGCATGCCCAGGCGCTGATCGGGCATCTGTTGCCGGTGATCCGCGACCCGCAGCAACGGGCCTTGATCGCCGACAGCGCACAGCGGGCCGAGCGACGGCTGCAACCTTTGCTGGCGCAGTTGCCGGTGCAGGCGATCCATATGGATATCACCGATGACAACGTGGTCTGGCAGCGCGATGCCCTGCGTCACTGGCAGTTGCAGGGGGTGATCGATTTTGGCGACCTGATCCGCACCTGGCGCATCACCGATCTGTCGGTGACCTGCGCGGCACTGCTGCATCACGCCGAGGGCGATCCGCTGCGCATCCTTGCGGCGATCCAGGCCTATCACCAGGTCAATCCCTTGCAACGGGCGGAGCTGCTGGCGCTCTGGCCTTTGATCGTGGCGCGTGCCGCCGTGCTGGTGCTCAGTGGCGAGCAGCAGGTCAGCATCGATCCGGGCAACGACTATTCCCGCGCGAACCTGGCCCATGAGTGGGAAATTTTCCGGGTGGCCAGTTCCGTGTCTTTCGAGTTCATGGAAGCGGCCATCCTCAGCGCCGTCGGCCAGTCGCTGCCTGCGATCGGTAGCGAGGGTTTTGCCCCGCTGTTGCCGAGCCTGGTGGGCCGCGAGTTTGCCCTGATCGACCTGGGCGTGCTCAGCCCGCACTTCGAAGCGGGCAACTGGGAGCAACCGGGGATCGATGATCGGCTGCTGGCCGAAGCCGGCGCAGCCCATGGCCTGGCCGCCAGCCGTTACGGCCAGTACCGCCTGTCGCAAACCCGTCCCGACAGTGCCGAGGAGCCCTCCACCTGCGCCCTGCACGTGCAACTGCAAGTACCGGCGGGCACCGCGGTGGAAGCGCCGTTCGCCGGGGTCCTGCACCGTGGCGAGCAGGGCCTGTTGCGCCTCGATGGCCCGACCCTGAGCGTGCATCTGTGGGGTGTCGAGCCCTCCCTGCACCCGGGCGCGGCCCTGGTCAAGGGCCAGGTGCTGGGCGCAGTGGCGGCCGATGGCCGGCTCAGGGTCCAGCTGTGCCGGGGGGCCGAACTGGACCCGCCACTGTTTTGCAGCCCGTCCCGGGCCCCGGCCTGGCAAGCCCTGTGCCCCTCGCCGGCGGCGCTGCTGGGGCTGGCCTGCGATGCCGAACCGGAGCTGGATCCACAGACCCTGCTGGAACGCCGCGATGCCAGCTTTGCGCGCTCGCAGAAGCACTACTACGTCGACCCGCCGCGGATCGAACGCGGCTGGCGCAATCACCTGATCGACATGCAGGGGCGTTCCTACCTGGACATGCTCAACAACGTCGCGGTGCTCGGCCATGGCCACCCACGCATGGCGGCCGTGGCGGCGCGTCAATGGTCGCTGCTCAATACCAACTCGCGTTTTCACTATGCGGCGATCGCCGAATTCTCCGAGCGCCTGCTGGCCCTGGCGCCGGACTCCATGGACCGGGTGTTCCTGGTCAACAGCGGCACCGAGGCCAATGACCTGGCGATCCGCCTGGCCTGGGCCTACAGCGGCGGGCGCGACATGCTCAGCGTGCTGGAGGCCTATCACGGCTGGTCGGTGGCGGCCGATGCGGTGTCCACCTCCATCGCCGACAACCCCCAGGCCCTCACCAGTCGCCCGGACTGGGTGCACCCGGTGACGGCGCCCAATACCTATCGCGGCGAGTTCCGCGGCGCGGACAGCACACCGCAGTACCTGCGCAGCGTCGACCAGCAGTTGCACAAGCTGGAGCAGCAGAACCGTCAGTTGGCTGGCTTCATCTGCGAACCGGTGTATGGCAACGCGGGGGGCATCTCCCTGCCGCCGGGCTATCTGCAGGCCGTCTACGAACGGGTCCGGGCCCGGGGCGGGGTGTGCATCGCCGATGAGGTCCAGGTGGGTTACGGGCGCATGGGCCAGTTCTTCTGGGGCTTTGAAGAGCAGGGCGTGGTGCCGGACATCATCACCATGGCCAAGGGCATGGGCAACGGCCAGCCTCTGGGCGCGGTGATCACCCGGCGCGAGATCGCCGAGGCGCTGGAGGCCGAAGGCTATTTCTTTTCCTCATCCGGCGGCAGCCCGGTCAGTTGCCGCATCGGCCTCGCGGTGCTGGATGTGATGCAGGAGGAGGGGCTCTGGGAGAACGCCCGGATGGTGGGTGAACACTTCAAGCAACGCCTGGAAGCACTCAAGGAGCGGCATTCGCTGGTGGGGGCGGTGCACGGTTCCGGTTTCTACCTGGGGCTGGAGCTGATCCGCAATCACCAGACCCTGGAGCCGGCCACCGAGGAAACCACCCTGCTGTGCGATCGCCTGCGGGAACTGGGGATCTTCATGCAACCCACCGGCGATCACTTGAACATCCTCAAGATCAAGCCGCCGATGGTCACCACGCGCCAGAGCGTGGATTTCTTCGTCGACATGCTGGACAAGGTGCTGGGCGAGGATCTGTAGGGGCTCGTCGTTCGCTTGCGTTGATCTCCATTCGCCGGCAAGCCGGCTCCTACACGCCTCAGTAGGAGCCGGCTTGCCGGCGAATGTGTATATGGTTACTCGATTTTTATCGGTATTTTGTCGGATATTTTTCACGTTCAAGATTTATATGGCTTTTTAAGTCGATATTTATCGGATATAAAGTGACCGTCGTCAGGCGCGACCTTGTCGTGCCCCGTCCTTTTCCTATCCGTTGTCATCGACCGCGTCCATTGCCCTGGAGTTGTTCCATGAGCCGTATCGTTACCGTCGCCGCTACCCAGATGGCCTGTTCCTGGGACCTTGAGGCCAACCTCGAAACCGCCGAAAAACTGGTCCGCGAAGCCGCCGCCAAGGGCGCGCAGATCATCCTCATCCAGGAGCTGTTCGAGGCCCCGTACTTCTGCCAGAAGCCCAACCCGGACTATCTGCAACTGGCCACCACGGTGGACAGCAACGTCGCCATCGCGCACTTCCAGAAGGTCGCCCGGGAGCTGCAAGTGGTGCTGCCCATCAGCTTCTACGAGCTGGCCGGGCGGGCGCGCTTCAACAGCATCGCGATCATCGATGCCGACGGCAGCAACCTGGGGATTTATCGGAAAAGCCATATCCCGGACGGCCCCGGCTACCACGAGAAGTACTACTTCAACCCGGGCGATACCGGCTTCAAGGTGTGGAACACCCGCTACGCGAAAATCGGCGTGGGCATCTGCTGGGACCAGTGGTTCCCCGAGTGCGCCCGCAGCATGGCCCTGCAAGGCGCGGAGCTGCTGTTCTATCCCACCGCCATCGGCAGCGAGCCCCACGACAGCAGCATTTCCTCCCGCGATCACTGGCAGCGTGTGCAGCAGGGCCATGCCGGGGCCAACCTGATGCCGCTGATTGCCAGCAACCGCATCGGCAACGAAGAGCAGGACGGCTACGACATCACCTTCTACGGTTCGTCCTTCATCGCCAATCAGTTCGGCGAGAAGGTTCAGGAGCTCAACCAAACTGAAGAAGGTATCCTTGTGCACCGCTTCGACCTCGACGAGCTCGAACACATCCGCAGCGCCTGGGGCAGTTTCCGTGACCGTCGTCCGAACCTCTATGGCGCGCTGAAAACCCTCGACGGTTCCCTGGAGTCCTGAACACTATGAGCACTTTGCACAGCACGCCGCGCGCCGACGGTTTCTACATGCCGGCCGAATGGGCGACCCAGACCCAGACCTGGATGATTTGGCCCGAGCGTCCGGACAACTGGCGCCTGGGCGGCAAGCCGGCCCAGGCCGCCCACGCCGCGGTGGCCAAGGCCATTGCACGCTTTGAACCGGTGACCGTGGCGGTGTCCGCGGCCCAGTATGAAAACGCCCGGGCGCGCCTGGACGTGCCCAATATCCGCGTCGTGGAAATGTCCAGTGACGATGCCTGGGTCCGCGACACCGGTCCGACTTTCGTCATCAACCACAGCGGCGAAGTGCGCGGTGTGCACTGGGGCTTCAATGCCTGGGGCGGTTTCGAGGGCGGCTTGTATTCGCCTTGGAACCGTGACGAACAGGTGGCCAGCAAGGTGCTGGAAATCGAGCGTTGCCAGGAGTACCGCACCGAGGGCTTCGTGCTTGAGGGCGGCTCGATTCACGTCGACGGCGAAGGCACGCTGATCACCACCGAGGAATGCCTGCTCAACCACAACCGCAACCCGCACCTGTCCCGCGAGCAGATCGAGGCGGTGCTGCGCGAGCATCTGTCAGTGGAGCGCATCGTCTGGCTGCCGGACGGCCTGTACAACGACGAAACCGACGGTCATGTGGATAACTTCTGCTGCTACGTGCGTCCGGGTGAAGTGTTGCTGGCCTGGACCGATGACCCCCAGGACCCCAACTATCCACGTTGCCGGGCGGCCATGCAGGTGCTGGAAAACACCCTCGACGCCAAGGGCCGCACCTTCAAGGTGCACAAGATGCCGATTCCCGGCCCCTTGTATGCCACCGAAGAGGAATGCGCCGGTGTCGATGCCGTGCAAGGTAGCCAGGAGCGCAATCCCTCCGTGCGCCTGGCCGGTTCCTATGTGAACTTCCTGATCGTCAATGGCGGGATCATTGCGCCGAGTTTTGACGACCCGATGGATGCTCAGGCCAAGTCCATCCTCCAGGCGCTGTTCCCCGAGCATGAAGTGGTGATGGTGCCGGGGCGCGAACTGTTACTGGGGGGCGGCAATATCCATTGCCTTACCCAACAACAGCCTGCGCCACAGCGAATTTGAGTGCCGTTGTAACAGTGACTGTGCAAGGCCGTTCGTTGCATCGCTCCTGAGGCATTTCAGCGAGCCCGCAGCCCAGATGGGTTGCGGGCTTTTTCATGGCCGTATATCGGCCCATCCGACACATTGGCATAGCTCTTGTATCTGCTTTGTGGTGATTCTGAGACATGTGGAACATTTGTTGTTCTGTCATAAACCTTGGATAAGTTAGGCCGCTCAGATACCAGGAGAGAGCGCTGGAATGAACATGGTCAGCGAGCGGACGTCCCATCCCTTGGCAATGAGTAACGAGTCGCTGCAGGCTCTGGCGCAATGGTTGAAGTCCAATGGAACGCGTCAGATCAGGGAACCTGATCCGCGCCGGATCATCGTTGAGCGTTACCCCGCTGGATTGCTCAGCGAGGCGGAACTGCAGGCACTGTGGGATGTGGTCAAAGGATAGAAAACGACGGATTGTAAAAAGCGCTGCCGGGATGGCAGCGCTTTTTTTTGGCTGGGCGTTTTAGAAGCGGTAGTTGCCAGTGACCACCAGGCTGCGCGGATCTCCCGGCTGGATCTGATAGGCGCTGGTGGCCGAGCTGTAGTACTCGCGGTCGGCGATGTTGTTCAGCGCCGCGCGCACGTCCCAGTCCTTGTGCCGGTAGCCGGCCAGGGCGTCCCAGCGGCCGTAGCCCGGCAGCACCACGGTGTTGCTGCTGTCGGCGTAACGGTCGCCCACCAGGGTCAGGCCGGTTTCGGCGTACCAGCCCAGTTCCGGTTTCCAGGTGATGAACAGGCTGCCATTGCGCTTGGCCACGTTGTTCACCCGCTTGTCTTCGAAGCCGTTGTTGTCCTTGACCACTACCGCGTCCTGCAGGCCGATGCCGCCACGCAGGTACCAGTTGCCGACGAGCTTGCCGCTGGCGGTCAGCTCGACACCCCGGGAGCGTTGCAGGCCGGTCATGAGGATGATGTTGCGGTCCAGCGGGTCGGTGGTACGACGGTTGTAGAGTTCCAGCTCATACACCGCCAGGGTGGTGCTCAGGCGTTCGCCCAGCCAGTCGCTCTTGACCCCGACTTCCTTCTGCCGGGTCAGTTCCGGGCTCAGGTCGTTGCCGTTGCCGGCGGCGTTCGGGGTGATGCCGATCAGGCCGCCACCCACCGGCGCGAACGACTTGCTCCACGAGGCATAGAACGAGTGGTGCTCCAGCGGCGTCCAGACCACCCCCAGGCGCGGGCTGACGCTGTGACTGTTGCGGCTATCGGAAACCCCGGTGCGGCGGTTGGTGGTCTCGACATCGAAGTTGTCGTAGCGCAGGCCGGCCAGCAGTTGCCATTGCTCGTTGAGGCGCAGTTGGTCCTGCACGTAGAGCGCCCGGCTTTCCACTTCGGTGTGGTTGTTGCTGGAAACCTGCATGCGCCCGGTATGGCTCTGGTACGGATTGGGGTTGTACAGGTCCACGGCGGGCACTGCCTGGCTGCCGGGCCCCGAGGTGGCGGCGTTGTAGAGGATCGGGTCGCGGCGCTGGCTGCCGAATTCCAGGCCGGTGAGCAGGCGGTGTTCCAGGCCAAAGGTGTCGAAACGACCTTCCAGCTCGCTGTTGTTGTAGATGTTGCGGGTCTTCAGGTCTTGCTGCCAGCGTTGGCGCTGCACCTTGCCGGTGCTGGCGTTGTAGCCGGTCTGGTAGGTGTTGTCGAAATCGCTGTCGAGCTTGAACACCCCCAAGGTGTGGCGCAGCTGCCAGCTGTCGCTCAGTTCGTAGCTCAGTTTGGAGCGCAGGGACTGGGACTTGTCATCGATGTAGTCGCGGTGGTCGCCGTAGGTGGTGTCGCGGCCGACGTCCGCCGGGCGCCCGTTGAGGCTGGTGATGCCGCGGTCCGGGGTGCGGTTGTAGCGGCTGTACTCGTATTGCACCAGCCAGTTCAGCTCCGGGGTGAGTTGCCAGCTCATGGACGGTGCGAACAGCTGGCGATTGCCACTGACGCCGTCGCGGAAACTGTTCTGGTCCTGGTTGCCCAGGTTCAGGCGCAGGCTGAGGTTCTCTGTCGGATCGGCACTGAGGTCGGCGTACAGGCTGCGCAGGTCCTGGCTGCCGCCCTGGACTTCGACGCTGGAACGGCGGCCGAACTCCGGCAGCTTGCTCACCCGATTGACGATACCGCCCTGGCTGCCACGGCCATAGAGCACCGCCGCCGGGCCCTTGAGCACTTCGATGCGCTCGATGTTGTGCAGGTCGCGCACGTACTGGCTGTCGTCGCGGATGCCATCCAGATAGAAGTCGTTGCTGGCGTCGAAGCCGCGGATCCGCAGGCTGTCGAAGCGGGTGTCCGAGCCGCTGCTGACGTTGGGTATGCCGCTCAGGGCGCGGCCCAGGTCATTGACGCCGTAGTCCAGCACGTTGGCGGTCTTGAGCGTGTTGATCGCCTGGGGCACGTAGCGCGCGGCGGTGGCGGTGCGGGTGGCGGTACTGACTTCCTTGACTCGGGGATCGTCGGGATCGGCCTCGGCTTCGGCGCTGATGGAGGTGGTTGGCAGGGCGGTGCTGGCGGCGCAGGCAAAACCGGCGGTCAGCAGGGTGCAGAGTCCCAGGGACAGGGGCGTAAGGCGGAAATGGGCAGGCATCTGGAGCGCATCCGAAAGCAAGGTGAGTCGAAGGATGCAAATGGTAATGCGTGCTATTTACTAACGTTAATTATTATCTAATAGTTCCCCGGCTCTATTGTTTCTAATTGTGTCGCTGCCGTATCTGCCCACATACACGGACCAAACAGAGGGATTCGTCCGGTTCGCGCAACAGACTAAAAACCATTTCGAGGTTTTTCCCCTGGCGCCCGGGGCATAGTCTGCGTGCCATCGAATACTCAAGACCCTGTTGGAGTCCCCCCATGTCCTCGGCCACCCTTCACTACATCTATGACCCGTTGTGCGGCTGGTGCTATGGCGCCAAGCCGCTGGTGCAGGCGGCCCTGGCCGTGTTGCCGGTGCAGGCCCATGGGGGCGGCATGATGACCGGCCGCAACCGCCAGCCGGTGTCGCCACAGCTGCGCGATTACGTCATGCCCCATGACCGGCGTATCGCCGAGTACACCGGGCAGCCTTTCGGCCAGGCCTATTTCGAAGGCTTGCTGCGCGACCATTCGGCGGTGTTCGATTCGGCGCCGCCGATTGCCGCGGTACTGGCGGCCGAGGCCCTGGATGGACGCGGACTGCAATTGCTGGGACGCCTGCAGACCGCCCATTACCTGGAAGGCCGGCGGATTGCCGATCGCGAAGTCCTGCTGGAACTGGCGCAGGACCTGGGCTTGGCTGTCGAGGCATTCGCCGCGGCGCTGGATCGGGTTACCGCCACTGAGCTGGATGAACACATAAAGACCAGCCGCGCGCTGCTGGCCAAAGTCGGCGGTCAGGGTTTCCCGACCCTGGTGCTGGAGCGGGATGGCCGCTATCAGTTGCTCGATATCAGCCCCTGGCTGGGCAAACCCGAGGCTTTCGCCCACTGGCTTAAAACCTCACTGGGCGCCGGTTCCGGCCCGCAAGACGGCGCGTTCCAGGCCTGTGGCCTGGACGGTTGTGCGCTCTGATCCCACCTGACCTGCATGGAGTCACCCATGGATAACCTCGCGTTGATCAAGAGCACCTACGAAGGTGCCAACTCCCAGGAAAATGCGCGCAACACCGCCGCGGCCCTGGCCCCCGACGCACGTTGGACCGAAGCGGCGGGCTTTCCCTATGCCGGCACCTACGTCGGTTTCGAGGCGGTGCTGGAGCATGTCTTCAAGCGCCTGGGCTCGGAATGGCATGACTTCACTTTCAAGGTGGAAAACTACGTGGCCCAGGGCGACAAGGTGTTCGCCTATGGCAACTACCAAGGCATCTACAAGGCCTCGGGCAAGCCGATCGATGTGCGAGTGGCCCACTTGTGGACCCTCAAAAACGGCAAAGTCACCCACTTCGAACAATTCGTCGACAGCCATAGCGTGCAGCTGGCAATGCTCTAGCCCGCAGTTCTTAGAATATTTTCAGCTATTCAAAGACGATTCACGAAATTGACACGTTGTTCAGGGCGCAGATAGGATTCGCCCCCAACGCCTGTGGCCAAGAGCCATATTTCAGAATAATAAAAGGCCCGCCGCGATCCTTCGCGGGCGGGTCTTTTTGTTTCATCGGTAGAAGAGCGTTTAAACGCCATAGCCGTGAGTGCTCACAGCGCGTCTCTAACCGTAATAAGGAAAATAAAATGTTGAAACAGCGGATTTGCTTGATTGCACTGGGGATTTTGAGCGCTACACAAGCCATGGCCGACGGCCAGGCCGATGCCAAGGGTTTTGTCGAAGACAGCAGCCTGAAAGTGCTGCTGCGCAACGCCTACATCAACCGTGACTACAAAGACCGTAACAAGGACAAGGCCGAGTGGGGCCAGGCTGCCATCGGCACCTTTTCTTCCGGTTTCACCCAAGGCACCGTGGGCGTGGGCGTTGATGCCTTCGGCCTGTACGCACTGCGCCTGGACGGCGGCAAGGGCCGCAGCGGCGCTGGCGGTATCGACTTCTTCAAGCAAGGCGACAGCGGCAACGCCGCCGATGACCTGAGCAAGTTCGGTGCGGCGGTCAAGTTCCGCCTGTCCAACACTGTGCTGACCTACGGTGACCAGATGCCGGCCCTGCCGGTACTCAACTACGACAGCTCGCGTCTGCTGCCGGAAAGCTACACCGGCACCCTGATCACCTCCAAGGAGATCAAGGGCCTGGAGCTGAACGCCGGTCACTTCACCGCCGAATCGCGCAAGAGCGCCGAAGGCCGTGACAGCGGCGGTCTGAAGTCGATCAACGTATTGGGCGGTAGCTACCAGTTCACCGAACAGTTCAAGGGCGCGCTGTACGCTTCCGACGTCGAAGACGTGCTGAAGAAACAATACGTGAACCTCAACTACGTGTTCCCACTGGCCACCGACCAGTCCCTGACCCTGGACTTCAACGGTTACCGCACCAAGCTGGACAAATCCTTCGCCAAGGGCCTCAACGCCGGCGGCCAGGACAACAAGATCTGGAGCCTGGCGGCGACCTTCGCCACTGGCCCGCACTCGTTCACCGTCGCCCATCAGCGCAGCACCGGCGACAGCCACCTGGGCTACGCCTATGGCGGTTATCAGAAGTCCGGCTATGTGGGTGATGGCGGCAACACCATCTACCTGGCCAACTCCTACTGGTCCGACTTCAACGCGGAAGACGAACGCAGCTGGCAACTGGGCTACGGTCTGGACTTCGGCGCCTTCGGCGTACCGGGCCTGACCTACAACGTGGCCTACGTGCGTGGCGACAACATCACCACCGTCAACAGCACGGGTGGCAGCGAGCGAGAAATCTTCAACCAGCTCAAGTACGTGGTGCAGAGCGGCCCGGCCAAGGACCTGAGCGTCAAAGTGCGCAGCTCGGTTCTGCGTGTGTCGCAGAAGTCGTATGAGTACAACAAAGGTGGCAACGAACTGCGCGTGTTCGTCGACTACCCGATCAACGTGTTCTGATGAGCGCTTGATCACCACCTGACTCTGGGTGGTTGTCGTGCAAAAAAGCCCCGACTGGTTCGGGGCTTTTTCATGTTCGGTTATCGCTTGCGGGGTTTTGCCAGAGAGGGCAGGTGGATGTTTTCGTACCACTGTCTTTTCAAGGCGTCGCCTTCGCGCTTGTAGGCAAACATTTCTTGCCAATGTTCGCTGGCGAGATGAAGCATTTTCCCTGGAATGTGTTCCGTCAGGTAGGTGAAGTAGCGCAGGTGGTGAGGGGCCAGAACCTTCATGAGCTTGTTGAGCTGTATGGTCTCCGCGTTTTCGTCAGTGTCTTTCAATGCTTCATTCAAGATGAAGGTCGGGATCACCATGATGTAGGTGCCGGTAGCGCCCGTGAAGTCCGGAATACCGTCGTCGAGTTGGTAGAGGATATAAACGTAGAGGTCTGCCCAGCGTCGTTTGAGCTGATTACTGGTTAATTCCTTGCCATTGCGGGTCTGCATCCAGGCTGCCTTGGGAGACACCGGTAGCGCAGTTTTCAGTTCGTTGGCATGGGCCAGGTGACGAAGAGGTCGCTCTGTCTTGTCGACGAGCTTGGTTTTGACCTCCACCGCCCAGCCGTTCCAGGTGGTTCGGCAGAACCAGTCTGTGTCTTCGTTCAGGCGGTCAGTGGTGACCTTGCACGAATCCAGGAGCGGTTGCGGATAGCCAAAGTAAATATCCGCCACATCGCTTTCGCCATTGTCTTCGCTGACCGGGTCGAACAGCTTGTTGTGCAGGTAACCGTAAGGCCTACGGTTGGTCTCTGGCTTAAAGTCAGGGCTATGGACCGGCGGATTGTTGCGCTCGAAGTCCTTGATCGCCGAAATGATGAATGACTCATACACCCGCCCGATCCAGCTGGGGTTGTTCTTGAGGATTTTCAGTAGTCTTTCTGACAGTTCCATCTGCGGGTGGTCCTTGGGGGGCAGGCAGGTCTGGCCATGAATGGCCTGGTCACGGGGCACCGGGATTTTCGGCGAGTGGTTGGTCGATATCAATCTTGCTACAGTCCGCGGCTCCTTCCTGTCACGGATGATTTCGATGTTCCGTACCCTGTTATCCGGCCTGTGCCTGCTGGGCGTCGCCAGCATCGCCCACGGCCAGCCAGCGACTGCATCCGAGCAGTTGCTCAGCCAGTTCTCACGCTGCGATGCGCAGTTTTTCCAGAGCCTGAACACCGCCCAACTGCCGGCCGCGACCTTGACCGTGGCCAAGTACGGTGCGGTGAGTGCGCCCAAGATCCTGAACCCCTTGCAGGAAGGCGGCCGCTACCAGGCGTTCGAACAGCCGCTGCTGGTCAACGGCGTGCGCTTGCTGGGCTACTACAACGAAGCCCAGTCGCTGAAGTCGGTGGGTAACCTGCTGTTCTGGGGGTTTATTGCCGAGGGTGAGCCCCGTGAAGTGGCCGCAGCGCTCAAACCTCTACTGGTGGACAACCACCGCCTGAAGGCAGACCGCAGCGCCATGGTCCGGGTGGAGATCCGCCGGGTGGGCGACCCTATCGACAGCTGGCGCACCGAAGGTCTGGTCGGCGGCGGCGTGGCCACGCCGTTCGGTTTCGTCGAGCGGGTATTGAGCATCGACAAAGGCATCGCCAGCGCGCCGATCTCAGGTCGCACCACGATCTTCTGCAGCCTGCAGGGCACGGTTACCGCGCCACTGCTGCAGGTCTATCGCCCTGACCTCAACGCTCACCTGCTGGATTGAACAACATGCCTTCATTGTCTGTACGCGGGTCGATCCTGCTTGTGTGTGCCCTTGCCGTCACTGGCTGTGCCAGCCTGCAGAGCCAGGACCAGATCAACTACGCCCATTGCCGCCTGGTGGGCCAGGCCTCCAAGGCCGAGAAGTTCGATGTGGTGCTGCAAGAGGCCGACCTGTGCCTGTCGAAAAACCAACTGTCCAAGCCGATGCAGAGCCTGGTGTACTGGCTGAAGTCCGACGCCTACGCCAGCTTCAAGCGTTACCCGGAAGCCATCAGCGCCAAGGAAAAATCCATCGAACTGGGGCCCAAACCTGATGCCCGTGCGGTGCTGGACCTGAGCCGTCTTTATCGTGAATCGGGCAACCCGCAAAAGGCCCTGCAACTGGTGCAGTCCAACCTCGACGCCAACCTGGGCGAGGCGGGCAAGGGCAGCGGGTTCAACATGCCGACCTACTACCACCTGGGCCAGGCCCTCTACGACCTGGGGCGATACCGTGAGGCGGCTGAAGCCTATAGCGCCGGTCTGCAAAAGCAGCCGGACTATGCCTGGGCCTTCTACCATCGTGGTTTGGCCTACGAAAAACTGGGCCTGACCGACGATGCTCGCGCCGACTTTACCCAGTTCGCCAAGCGGGTGGACCAGAAGTACGTCGAACCGCAGCACCAGGCCAAACTGGCCGAATACCAGATCAGCCTGCCCTGAGCAGAGCCTTGCCGACGCAATAAAAAAGGCTCGCCGTATGGCGAGCCTTTTTGTTCAGCAACCTTGCCCATCAGTCATCCGGATTGATCGCGAATTTCAGCTGATTGCCTTCCAGGTACACCACCGCCTCACGGCCATGGATATCCACAGGACGGGCGGAGATCGCCTCATGCTCCGGGACGATCTTGGACAGCACCTTGTGCTGCACGTCGACCCGCCAGATACAGGCCCGCGGCCCTTCGTTATCGAAATACATCACCGGGCGGGTTTCGCTCCAGGTGGGATTGACGATGCTCCAGCCGGACTCGACTTCATTGTGTTCGGTGACGTTCTCGGAGTAGGTGTTGTTGCTCTGCCGGTCGTAGTCCAGGGACAGGCTGTAGTTCTCCTGATTCAGATCCTGGCCGACCCGCGCTCGGGCATGGCGCAGGGTGTTGGAGAGCGACTGGAACACCAGCTGGCTGGCCTCGGGAGCACTGCGCGAGCCCAGGCGATAGCGCATGCCCTGCTGCAGCTCGCCGCCGCTGCGCTGGCGGTAGTAAAACACCCCGTCAACGATCCCGGCGAAGCGCTGGCCCTGATCGTTGGCCCCCGGCAGGGCCCAGCCGACAAAACCGATATCCCGAGCGATGGGGTGCAGGCCGGGCTGGTCGTCGGCGTATTCGTAGAGGGTGCCGACATAGCCTTCCCGCCCTCTCTGGTACTGACCGACGAACAGCACCACATGCAGCACGCCCTCCAGCACCTGGGCGTCGACGATCTGCTGATCGCCCTGGGGCGGGGCGGCGGTGAACCTGGCCAGGGTGAAGCGCTGCCAGTCATCAGGGTCCTGCAGGCGGTACTGACGGGTGGGATCCATGGGCAGCAGCTCGTCCTTGCCGGGCGCCGGAGGGATCGGCAACAGCCCGAGCATCTTCACCTGGGCCCGGTAGGCGGACTCCAGGCAGTCGCTGTCGATGCAGGTGTCGCGCACTTCCCGCAGCCACTGGGTTTGCAACAGGCGAAACACCTGCAGGTGCTTGAGGGCCTGGTAGCGGCGGTTCAACTCATCGTCCTTGGCGGACAGGGTCGGCGTGGCGCAGACGGTTTTTTCCACCAGGGTCGAGGCTTTGGCGCAGTCAAAACCGGCGGCCTGCACCTGGGACATGCACACAGCCAGGGCCAGGCCCGTGACGACGAGCGACGGCAGAGCAAATTTCATCAAAACATCCTTGTAGGCAAGCGAGCGCAGATCAGGGGGTAGGGAAGGTCTGCAGATAGGCCAGCAGATTATCGATTTTTTCTTCATCGCTCAGCCCCCAGAAAATCATCCGGGTACCGGGCACCACGGCCTTTGGGTCTTCCAGGTACTGGATGAGTTTGTCCCGGGTCCAGACGATGCCCGACGACTTCATGGCGGTTGAATATTGATAGTCCGTGGCACTGCCAGCCGGGCGATCGATGATGCCATTGAGCTGCGGCCCGAACGAACTGCGCACCGAAGGACCGATATTGTGGCAGCCGCTGCACAAGCGCTTGAACAGCTTGGCGCCGGCTTCGGCATCGCCGGCCAGGGCCGGAGCGCTGAACAGCAGGGAGTGGAGCAACAGGGTCAGGATCGATAGGGAAATGGACTTCATGGGCGGCCTGTGTACAACGGGGATCGGCGGGTATTGGAGCATGAAGTGCGGTGATTTGGGGATGTTGCGGTTATCCAATTCGTTGGCTTCGGTATCAGTGCTTGAGCTCGATTTCGATACGTGCTGTTGGTCAGCCACGGCTCTGCCTTAACGATGCGAGGTGAAATTTTATGAGTGATCGAAGGCGCAGGAGGGCAGTGGCTTTATGTGTCGGCAAAATCTGCGTTTCTGGTGAATGAGCAGATAACGTTCACAAGAAAGCAGGCTTTGAGTGCATGACGAGACGCTCAAGAAAAATGTGCAGGCCAGGAAGCGAAAGCGTAGGTGCGGACAATTTGTGGGCGCTCTCACGACATGACGTGAGGCTTTTCTGAGGTACGGAAACAACAAAGCCCCTGCATTGCTGCAGGGGCTTCGTTTTGTATGGTGCCGGCACCAGGAGTCGAACCCGGGACCTACTGATTACAAGTCAGTTGCTCTACCAACTGAGCTATACCGGCGTGTTAGGGCGACGATTATAGCGATTGGCGGGGTTCTGTAAACCCCTGAAATCTGACTATTTTTGCGTGGGCCTGCGCCAGCTCTGTCGTAGGGCTTCCCGGCACTCGGGGCCCAGGCGCGATGAGGCGGTGAGCCAGTGGCGGATCGCGGAAGGTCCAGTGCAGACTGCCGGCACGCGGCCGATAGCCTGCCCAGCCGCTCATGCCGCTGCAAACAAAGGAAGGATCAGTCATGAAACCCAGAAACATCACCTTGCTGGCGCTGCTGTCGTTGCTCGGCGCGTGCAGTGTCAAACCGGTGTTGCCCTATTCGGAACCGCCCCTGAGCGTGCCGACCGCGCAGTTGCGGGTGATCACCAACGGTGAAGTGCGTGGGGAGGCTTATGCCGGTTGCCTGGGGGACAGCAAGCGCCTGGCCAAGGCCGGGCGTTTTGGCAGCAATCAGCAAGCCAATATCAATTACCCGCAGTTTCCGTTGCAGCCGCGGCAGATCGACATGCTGCCGCGCTTCGCGCCGAAGCTGCCGGCCTACGTCGGCTCGATCCGCATGGGCGAGGGCGCGTACCACGAGATTGTCACCGAGTATCGGGTGCCGGCGGGTCGGCCTTTCCTGCTGGAAGGGGGCGGGGTGTCGGCCGCTGGATCCGGCAGCAGCTATCGCACCTGTCCCGAGGTGAAGAAGGTGGTGATGTTCGAGCCGGGCAAGAGTTACGAAGCCTACGTCGGCCTGAACTACATCCCCCAGGCCAGTGGCGAAACTGCTGCGATGTGTGTCTTTGCGGTGTACCAGCTGTTGCCTCTGGGCAAGCCGGGGGCGGTGATGCCGCTGGCGCTCCAGACCAAGCCACCGGTGGACAGACGGTGCCCGGGTAACTGAGTCGCTGCAGGGTTCCCCGGCCTGCTGCTACAGGCCGGGGCGTACGGGGTCAGGCCTCCCAGCCGGTGTCGCGCAGCGCTTGCTGCACCAGTGGGTGTAGTTCGGCACCTTGCTGCTCGGTCTGCCAGGCCAGCAGGTCCTTGCGCATGGCCGGGGTCCAGAACATCTGCATGTGGTTGCGCACGCTCAGCACCGCCTGTGCCTGATCCGGCTCGTTGGCAAAGTACGCGGCGATCTGGTTGGCCATCTTGATCAGGTTGGCGGTGCTCATCGGCGCACCTCCGCCTTGCCGCCCCGGGAGCGCCGGCGTTCATCCAGCAGGCGATGCTGTTCGTCGCTGAATGCCTGGTAGCGCTTCTGCCATTCGGAAGGGTGGTAGACGCGGCTGACTTCCACCGCCGTGACCTTGTACTCCGGACAGTTGGTGGCCCAGTCGGAGTTGTCGGTGGTGATCACGTTGGCCCCCGATTCGGGGAAGTGGAAGGTGGTGTAGACCACCCCCGGCGCCACCCGCTCGGTGACCCGGGCGCGCAGCACGGTCTGCCCGGCGCGGCTGCCGATGCCCACCCAGTCGCCTTCGTTGATGCCCCGGCTCTCGGCGTCGGTGGGGTGGATTTCCAGGCGGTCTTCGGCGTGCCAGGCAACGTTGTCGGTGCGTCGGGTCTGGGCGCCGACGTTGTACTGGCTGAGGATCCGGCCGGTGGTCAGCAGCAGCGGGTAGCGGCCATTGACCTTCTCGTCGGTGGGCACGTAGCCGGTGAGCATGAAGCGCCCCTTGCCGCGCACGAACTCGTCGATGTGCATGGTCGGCGTGCCGTCCGGCGCGGCGTCGTTGCACGGCCATTGCAGGCTGCCGTGGCGATCCAGGCTGGCGTAGCTGACGCCGGTGAAGGTCGGGGTCAGGCGGGCGATTTCATCCATGATTTCCGAGGGATGGTTGTAGTGCATCGGGTAGCCCAGGGCCGCCGCCAGGGCCAGGGTGCCTTCCCAGTCGGCCTTGCCGCCCAGGGGCTCCATGACCTTGCGCACCCGCGAGATGCGCCGTTCGGCGTTGGTGAAGGTGCCGTCCTTTTCCAGGAACGAGCTGCCCGGCAGGAACACGTGGGCGAACTTGGCGGTTTCGTTGAGGAAGATGTCCTGCACCACCACGCACTCCATGGCCGACAGGGCCGCGGTCACGTGCTGGGTGTTGGGGTCGCTCTGGGCGATGTCTTCGCCCTGGCAGTACAGGCCCTTGAAGCTGCCGCCCAGGGCCGCTTCGAACATGTTGGGAATGCGCAGCCCGGGGTCGGCTTGCAGGGTGACGTTCCAGGCCTGCTCGAACTCCTGGCGCACCGCCTGGTTGGAGATGTGCCGGTAGCCCGGCAGCTCGTGGGGAAAGGAGCCCATGTCGCAGGAACCCTGGACGTTGTTCTGCCCCCGCAGCGGGTTCACCCCCACCCCTTCGCGACCGATGTTGCCGGTGGCCATGGCCAGGTTGGCGATGCCCATCACCGAGGTGCTGCCCTGGCTGTGTTCGGTGACGCCCAGGCCGTAGTAGATCGCCGCGTTGCCGCCGGTGGCGTACAGGCGCGCGGCGGCGCGGATGTCGGCAGCGGGCACGCCGCAGATGGCGCCGAGCACTTCCGGCGAGTTGTCGGCGCGGCTGACGAAGGCGCTCCACTGGGCGAAGGCTTCCGGCTCGCACCGGGCCTCGACGAATGCCTGGTTGACCAGGCCCTCGGTAACGATCACATGGGCCAGGGCATTGAGCATGGCCACGTTGGTGCCCGGGCGCAGGGCCAGGTGCAGTTCGGCGCGGGCGTGCACCGAGTCCACCAGATCGATGCGCCGTGGGTCGATGACGATCAGCTTGGCCCCTTCACGCAGGCGCCGCTTGAGCTGGGAACCGAACACCGGGTGCGCGTCGCTGGGGTTGGCGCCCATCACCAGGATCACGTCGGCCTGCATCACCGAGTCGAAGCTCTGGGTGCCGGCGGATTCCCCCAGGGTCTGCTTGAGGCCGTAGCCGGTGGGCGAGTGGCAGACCCGGGCGCAGGTGTCGACGTTGTTGTTGCCGAAGGCCGCCCGCACCAGTTTCTGCACCAGGTAGGTTTCTTCGTTGGTGCAGCGGCTGGAGGTGATGCCGCCGATGGAGTCGCGGCCGTACTTGAGCTGGATGCGCCGCAGCTCGCTGGCGGCGTAGGTCACCGCCTCGTCCCAGCTGACTTCCTGCCACGGATCGCTGATGTGCTTGCGGATCATCGGCTTGGTGATGCGGTCCGGGTGGGTGGCGTAGCCCCAGGCGAAGCGGCCCTTGACGCAGGAATGGCCGTGGTTGGCCTGGCCGTTCTTGTCCGGAACCATGCGCACCAGCTGGTCGCCCTTCATCTCGGCGCGGAACGAGCAGCCGACCCCGCAGTAGGCACAGGTGGTGATCACCGCCCGTTCCGGCTGGCCCATTTCCACCACGCTTTTTTCCATCAGGGTCGCGGTGGGGCAGGCCTGCACGCAGGCACCGCAGGACACGCATTCGGAGTCCAGGAAGTTGTCGCCACCGGCCGCCGCGACCCGGGACTCGAAGCCGCGGCCGCTGATGGTCAGGGCGAAGGTGCCCTGGGTTTCCTCGCAGGCGCGCACGCAGCGGTTGCAGACGATGCACTTGCTCGGGTCGTAGTCGAAGTAGGGGTTGGAGGTGTCTTTCTGATCGTCCAGGTGGTTGGCGCCGTCATAGCCGTAGCGCACTTCCCGCAGGCCCACCTGGCCGGCCACGGTCTGCAGTTCGCAGTTGCCGTTGGCCGAGCAGGTCAGGCAGTCCAGCGGGTGGTCGGAGATGTACAGCTCCATCACGTTGCGCCGCAGGGTCGCCAGCTTCGGCGTTTGCGTATGCACCACCATGCCTTCGCTGACGGGGGTGGTGCAGGAGGCCGGGTAGCCGCGCATGCCGTCGATCTCCACCAGGCACATGCGGCACGAGCCGAAGGCTTCCAGGCTGTCGGTGGCGCAGAGCTTGGGGATGGTGGTGCCCAGCAGGGCCGCGGCGCGCATTACCGAAGTGCCCTGGGGCACGCTGATGCTGCGCCCGTCGATGTTCAGGCTGACCTGCACCTGGCTGTCGCGGGCCGGGGTGCCGAAGTCCACGGCATTGAGGTCGATGTCTGTGGCTGGGTCGAAGATACTGATCATTGCTCGGCCTCCGAGGGCGCCAGACCGAAGTCGGCGGGGAAGTGCTTCAGGGCGCTGGCCACCGGGTAGGACGTCATCCCGCCCAGGGCGCACAGCGAGCCGTATTGCAGGGTGTCGCACAGGTCTTTGAGGATCAGCGCCTGCTCGTCGCGGCGGCCTTGATCGGGGGCCGCCAGCAGACGGTCGATGACCTCCACGCCGCGGGTCGAACCGATGCGGCACGGGGTGCATTTGCCGCAGGATTCCTCGGCGCAGAATTGCAGGGCGAAGCGCGCCATGTGGGCCATGTCCAGGCTGTCATCGGCCACCACCACGCCACCGTGGCCGAGCATCGCGCCCATGGCGGCGAAGGCTTCGTAATCCAGCGGCGTATCAAACTGCGCCGGCGGCACCCAGGCGCCCAGCGGGCCGCCCACTTGCGCGGCCTTCAGCGGCCGGCCGCTGGCGGTGCCGCCGCCGTAGCCTTCCACCAGCTCGCGCAGGGTCAGGCCGAAGGCCCGTTCCACCAGCCCGCCGTGACGCACGTTGCCCGCCAGCTGGAAGGGCATGGTGCCCAGGGAGCGGCCCATGCCGTAGTCGCGATAGAAGGCTGCGCCCTTTTCCAGGATCAGCGGCACCGAGGCCAGGGTCAGCACGTTGTGCACCAGGGTCGGCTGGCCGAACAGGCCTTGCAGCGCCGGGATCGGCGGCTTGGCGCGGACGATGCCGCGCTTGCCTTCCAGGGAGTCCAGCAGGGCGGTTTCCTCGCCGCAGATATAGGCCCCGGCGCCGACCCGTACCTCCAGGTCGAAGGCCTGGCCGCTGCCGCCGAGATTGCTCCCGAGGTAACCGGCGTCCCGGGCGATGTCCAGGGCCTCGCGCAGGGTCGCCACCGCCTGGGGGTATTCCGAGCGCACGTAGATGTAGCCGTAGCTGGCGCCGACCGCGAGGCCGGCAATGGCCATGCCTTCGATCAGCAGGAAGGGGTCGCCTTCCATCAGCATGCGGTCGGCGAAGGTGCCGGAGTCGCCTTCGTCGGCGTTGCACACCACGTACTTCTGCTGCGGCGGCGTGTCGCGCACGGTGCGCCATTTGATCCCGGCGGGGAACGCCGCGCCGCCACGGCCACGCAGGCCGGAATCGAGCACCGCGGCCACGGTCTGCTCACCGCCCAGGGCGATGGCGCGGCCCATGCCCTCGAAGCCGCCATGGGCCCGATAGTCCGCCAGGGACAGCGGCCGGGTTATGCCGGCGCGGGCGAACAGCAGGCGTTGCTGGCTTTTCAGATAGGGCAGGTCTTCCACCCGGCCCAGGGCCAGGGGATGGCTGGCGGGATCGCCTTGCAGGGCATCGAGCAACGAAGGCACGTCGGCGACGCTCAGCGGACCAAAGCCCAGGCGTCCGTCCGGGGTGTCGACTTCCAATAGCGGCTCCAGCCAGTACAGGCCACGGGAGCTGGTGCGTTGCAGTTGCAACGGCAGGTGGCGCTGCTCGGCCTGGGCGGCGATGGCCTCGGCCACCGCATCGGCGCCCACGGCCCGGGCCAGGGAATCACAGGGCAGATAGAGGCTCGGCATCACGCGTCCTCCCGGCAGCTGTCCAGCAGCGCGTCCAGGCGTTCGGCGCTGACCCGGGCGTGCAGTTGCCCGTCCAGCTCCAGGGCCGGCGAACAGGCGCAGGCCCCCAGGCAATACACCGGTCGCAGGCTGATGGAACCGTCGGCGCTGCTGCCGTGGTCATCCAGGTGCAGACGCTCGCGCAATTGCGCCGCCAGCTGCTCGGAGCCACGGCTCTGGCAGGACTCGGCACGGCACAGGCGCAGGATGTGCCGCGCCGGCGGCGC
Organism: Pseudomonas sp. BC42; assembly: GCF_021560055.1. NCBI lineage: Bacteria > Pseudomonadati > Pseudomonadota > Gammaproteobacteria > Pseudomonadales > Pseudomonadaceae > Pseudomonas > Pseudomonas sp. BC42. The sequence continues at coordinate 6,484,045 of NZ_CP091067.1, read as the reverse complement.
GGTACGAAAATCATGGTAGAAGCTGATCACCCCGCGCACTTCCGCCTGGCTTTGATTGAGCGCGTGGGCGATCTCGGGGATGGCCAGATCGGGGATGTAGCCGAGCTCTTCCTGGATCTGGTGGAGAAGGGGCAACAGCGCACCCGGGACGCCTTTGTGGCGCTCCAGCAGGGTGTGGATCAACGGCAGATGCAGCGTTTCATCAGGCATACAGCAATTCCTCACGGTCACGGACACACCTGATGGTTGTCGGCTGTCCGAAAGTGTCGGCTGCGGCACTGCTTGCCACGTCACGGTAGCGCGGCGTTTCAGGCCGTTGGCCATGCACCCTGAATGGGCATCTTGTTGGACCCGGTGCGGTCGTTGCCGCACCTGTTCAGGGCATAAAGGGCAGCTTGACACGCTGCCTCTGATTGAACCGCACGAAAGCGACGTGTCCGGTTCCGAATGCGACCACCCCTTGAGTCTAGAAGAGCCCGGGCAAGCGGATGGAGCGAGCTGCGCACTATCGGATAAAACGCGGGGCCGGGGCATGACATCGGTCAGCTTGAACGCCTATAGCCGGGGAGGTTGGCAGGAGGAGGGTGGGCACCCTGGTGAGGGAGCTTGCTCCCGCTCGGGCGCGCAGCGGCCGTAGAGCCTGAGCCTGCGACTCGTCGATGAGAGCCGGGACTCAGGCATTGGGCTGGCTTCGCCAGCCAGCGGGAGCAAGCTCCCCCGCCACACAGCGGTGGCTAGGGGCGGGCGCGGCGCTGGGCGGCGTACTGCAAGGCCAGGCGGCCCATGAGCACCAGCAGGGTCAGGCCGATCAGCAGCACCGAGATCGCCGCCACGCTGGGGTCGACGTTGTCCCGCAGGCCGCTCCAGATCCGCCGCGGCAAGGTGTTGACGTCGACGCTGGTGATGAACAGGGTCACCGCCACCTCCTCCCAGGACAGGGCAAAGCTCAGCAGCGCGGTGGAGAAGATCCCCAGCTTGAGGTTCGGCAGCATCACCAGGAAGGTGGTCTGCATCAGGCTTGCCCCGAGGTTGCGCGAGGCCAGCTCGATGCGCCGGTCCACCTGGCTCAGGGCCACCAGCATGGTCACCACGCCGTAGGGCACCACCATCACCACGTGGGCGATCACCACCCCGGGCAGGGTGTCGTAGCCCCAGCCCGGGGCGATGCGCCCCAGGTTGGTTTCCATGAAGTACAGCACCAGCGCCGAGATCACCGGCGGAATGGCCATGGGCAGCAGCACCAGGCCGATCAGCAAGGTCGCCAGGCGCGAGCGCAGGTACCAGATGCCGAGGCTGAAGCTCACCGCCAGCACGGTGGCGATCAGGCTGGTAGCGCTGGCAATCGCCAGGCTCTGGCCGATGCTCGACAGCCAGTCGGGGTTGCTCAGCAGCGCCTCATAGTGCCGCAGCGACCAGTTGCCGTCCGGCATCGACAGGTAGCGCTTGGCGGTGAACGACACCGGGATCACCGTCAGCAGCGGGAACAGCATGAAGGCCATGGCGACCACGGCGATCAGTCGGGTACTCAATGCAGTGCGATGTGTATTCATAGTGACCTCAACCCACCAGTCGATTGACACGGGTGACGCGCAGCAGCAGCCAGATCAGCGCGCTGACCAGGGTCAGCAGCACCAGGCTCAGGGCCGCGCCCAGGCCCCAGTTGCTGGTCTGGAACATCTGCAGGAACACGTACTCGGCGATCATCACCGTCTGCCCGCCGCCCAGCAGCACCGGGGTGATGAAGAAGCCCAGGCAGAACACGAAGACCATGATGAAGGCCCCCAAGAGCCCCGGCAGGGTCTGGGGCAGCAGCACTTGCCAGAAGGTCCGCAGCGCGCCGGCGCCCAGGCCGCGGGAGGCCAGCAGCACCCGTTGATCCAGCTGGCGCATGCTCGACAGCAGTGGGAACAGCGCATACGGAATCATGAAGTGCAGCATGCCGATCACCACCCCCAGCTCGTTGCGGGTCAGCTGCAACGGGTGGTCGATCCAGCCCAGGGACAGCAGGCTGTCATTGACCACGCCGTTGCTGCGCAGCGCGATCAGCCAACCGAAGGCCCGCACCAGCACCGAGATCCAGAACGGGATGAACACGCAGATCTCCACCATGCGCTGCCAGAACGGCGGGCTGAACACCCAGCAGTAGGCCAGCAGGTAGCCGATCACCAGGGCCAGCAGGCTCACGGTCAGGCACAGGCGCAGGGTGCGCAGGAGCATGTCGTGGATCGCCGGGTCCGTGGCGATGCGCTGGTACTGCTCGATCCCGGGCTCGGGCAGGGTGAAGCTCCAGCTCACCACGCCGAAGAACGGCAACAGGTAGAACACCACCAGCAGCAACGGCAGGGGAAACAGCAGCAGGCTGCGTTCCAGGCGCGCGGTTCGAGTTGCACTCATGGTCGACGGCTCACTTGGACAGGTGGGTCAGGTACTGCTCCAGGGTGCTGGAGTAGTGGTCGGCGTACCACTGGGTGTCGAGGAAGATCTGCTTCTTCATGTTGGCTTCGGAGGCGCAGTTGATCTCCCGCTGTTCGGCGCTCATCAGTTGCTGGGTGGCGGCGTTGGACGGGCCGTTGCCCAGGGCTTCGAACAGCTTCAGCTGGCCGGCGGGCTGCAAGGCGTGCTGGATGAACTGCATGGCCGGTGCGGCGCCTGCCGGGTTGTCCTTGAGCACGCCCCAACTGCTGGCGTTGAGGAAGGCATGGTCGAAGCCCCACTGGATGCGGCCGCCGCTGTCCTCGTGGAGCAGGGTGGCGCGGGTGTGCCAGATGGCGCCCATGGAGGCTTCGCCTTCGATCATCAGTTGCTGGCTTTCCGCGCCCGAGCCCCAGAACGACAGGACGTGGGGCTTGAGTTCATCGATCTTGCGCAAGGCCCGGGGCACGTCCAGCGGGTACAGCTGGTCGGCGGCCACGCCATCGGCCAGCAGCGCGGCTTCGAGCATGCCGTTCATCCATTTGTAGAGGGTGCGCTTGCCGGGGAATTGCTCCACGTTCCAGAAATCCGCCCAGTTCTTGGGGCCGTGGTTGCCGTATTTCTGGCTGTCCCAGGCGATCACGTAGCTGAACAGGTAGCCGGCGATGCCGTGCTCGTGGGACAGCTCCGGGGCCACCAGGTCCCGTTGCACCACGCTGTAGTCCAGGGGTTGCAGGACCTTGTCGCGGCCCAGGGTCATGGCGCTGTAGCTGTCCACATCCACCACGTCCCAGCTCGGCCGGCCGCTGGCCAGCTGCGAGCGGATCGCCCCTTCGGTGGGGCCGGCGCCGTCGATGCGCACCGGTATGCCAGTGCTCTTGGTGAAGCTGTCGGTCCAGGCGCTGCGGAAGGCGTTGAGCGCATCGCCGCCCCAGTTGACCACCACCAGCGGCTTGTCCGCCGCCCAGCTGATGCCGCTGCGCAATGCCAGGGGCACCGCCGCCAGCAGGCCCATGGCCTGGAGGAAGGTGCGGCGGCTGACCTGCCCGCCACGGGCTTTTTCGATGAGGATTTCGATGCAGTCGCGTTGGTGGTGCTGGCTCATGGGGCAAGTCCTCGCGAGGCCGATGCGCCAGGCGCCGGCCGATAGTGTGATTGGCTTTCTACGCAAACGCTCGACAGCGAGCGTGGTCGGCTCAGGCTTCCAGCAGGAAGCTGTGGCGCACCGGCCAGCTCAGCCACACCGGGGTGCCGCTGGGCAAGCGGGCACCGGGATGATCGCCGGGCACCGAGAGGTTGACCGGTGCCAGTTCCGGGCTGATGTTCAGCGCCAGATGAGTGCTGGACCCCTGGTAGACCCGCTCGCCAAGGCAGGCGGGCAGCACGTTGTGTTCGCCGGCTTGTGGGCGCTCGGTGTGCAGGGTCATGTGTTCCGGGCGCACCGCCAGCAACTGCGGCTGGCTGCTGATGTCACCGGTCGTGGTGGCGTGCAGCGGGCTGTCGCCAAAGCGGCCGCTGGCCTGGCTGCCATTGCGGGAAAGACCCTGCAGCGGGAACAGGTTCATCTTGCCGAGGAACTCGGCGACGAAGCGGTTTTTCGGGCGGTCGTAGATGGTTTCCGGGGTGTCGATCTGCGCCAGCCGTCCCTGGTTGAAGATGGCGATGCGGGTCGACAGGGCCAGGGCTTCACCCTGGTCGTGGGTGACGAAGACGAAGCTGGTGCCGACCTGGCGGTGGATGCGTTGCAGCTCGGTCTGCAACTGCTCGCGCAGGTTCTTGTCGAGGGCCGAGAGGGGTTCGTCCAGCAGCAGCATGTCCGGCTCGAACACCAGGGCCCGGGCGATGGCCACCCGTTGCTGCTGGCCACCGGACAGCTCGGAAGGCTTCTTGTGCAGGTGAGCCCCCAGGCCCACCACGTCGAGGATGTGCTTGACCCGGCGCTGGCGCTCCTCGGCCTTCACTCCACGAATGCGCAAGGGATAGGCGACGTTGTCGGCCACGCTCATGTGCGGGAACAGGGCGTAGCCCTGGAACACCATGCCGTAGTTGCGTTTTTCCGCCGGGCGCCGGCTGATGTCGACGCCACGTTCCAGCAGCTTGCCGGCGCTGGGGCTGAGGAAGCCCGCGAGGATCATCAACAGGGTGGTCTTGCCTGAGCCGGAGGGGCCCAGCAGGGTGAGGAATTCGCCTTGGCGAACGTCCAGATCGATGCCGTCCAGGGCGGTGAAGTTGCCGTAATACTGGCTGATTCCTTGGGCGCTGAGTTGAGTCGAGGGGCTGCTGGACACTACAGAGATCTCCCGGAAACCCACCTGCACGATTGAATTTTTATTGTGAGTGCAGCAGGTGGTGGATTCATTATTGTGAAAAGCAACGCCACATCAATGGAATAATTTTTGCCTCATTGGTGAGTGAAATTTCCCATTCGACCCGGCTTTCAAGGCTCGATCAGCGGGCTGTCACTGATGCTTTGGGCACTGGCCTGCAGCTGGTTTTTCAGCCAGTCACTGAAGGCCTGGACCGCTGGCCGCTCGGCCTTGGCCGGATCGATCACCAGGAAATAACCGCGCAGGGCGCTGATGCTGATATCGAACGGGCGCACCAGCAGCCCCCGGGCCAGGGCATCGCCACTGAGCAGGTTGTCGCCGATGGCCACGCCCTGGGCGGCGATGCAGGTGGACTGCGCGCAATGGGCGTCGGAGAAGGTAATGCCACGGTCGGGATTGACCTGGCTGGCCCCGGCGGCCGCCAGCCAGACCCGCCAGTCGCTGGTGTCGCTCATGTGGATCAACGGAAAGTCCTTGAGGTCCAGCGGGCTCTTCAGACCGCCGATGGCGTTGATCAGGCGCGGACTGCACACCGGTGAAAAGCGCAGGGTGACGATCTGCTCCACCAGCAGCCCCGGCCAGTCGCCGATGCCGTAGGCGATGAACAGATCGGCCTCGGCGTCGCTGGTGTCGTCCTGGGCCCGAGGGCTGACCACCTGCAGCTGCACCTGGGGGTATTGGCGCAGGAAGCCGTTGATGTGGTTGCACAGCCAGAAACTGGCAAAGCCCGGATTGCAGCTGATGCGCAATTTGCCCGACACCGCCTGGCCGTCGAAACGCCGCCCGGCGTCCTGGATGTCCGCCAGGATGCGCCGCACTTCCCGGGCGTAGCACTCGCCCTGGTAGGTCAGGCCGATGCCGCGCCCGACCCGTTCGGTGAGGGCAAAACCCAGGCTCTGTTCCAGGCTGATGATCTGGTGGCTGATGGCGCTGCGGGTCAGGCTCAGTTGCTGGGCGGCGGCGGTCACGCTGCCTAGTCGGGCGACCGCGTCGAGGGCGCGCAGGGCGGTGATCGAGGGATAACGCATACAACCTCCGAGTCGGGGGAACCTGTGTACGACGGCCCCAGGCAAGGCGCCGAGGCGCGGCTGGCCGCGTCGCAGTATGGGCCGCGACGGCGCCGAACTGGTCAATTTTCTTTGACATTGCTGGCGAAAAAATTCGATTGATGTCGCAGCCGCTTCACCAATACTGGACCTCGATCCGGGCCGCAATCGACCGGACCATCCCTATAACAACAAGAGGTCCTGCAGGTCTTGCGCGGGCGCCGAGGCGTCCGGGCAGCGGCCGGCCGGAATCTGGATAACCAGGAGTGCCGCGCATGTCCCGCTACAAAGCATTCGCTCTCGATTGGGTTGAGCGCCACCGCCAGCAACTGTCGGACTGGCACCAGATCATCTGGCATTACGCCGAGCCGGCGTTCCGCGAGTACAAGTCCTGTGCCTGGTATGTCGAACTGCTGGAGGCCGAGGGCTTCACCGTCGAGCGCGGCAGCGGCGGCATGCCCACGGCCTTCTGCGCCACCTTCACCCAGGGCCAGGGGCCGCTGCTGGCCACCTACGGCGAGTACGACGCGGTGCCCGGCAACTGTCAGGCGGCGACCACCCGCAAGCAGCCGCGCGAGGGCCTGTCGCGCTTTGCCCCGGGGCACACCGACCCGCACTCGGCCCTGGGCATCAGCGCCCTCGGCGGGGCCCTGGCGGCCAAGGCGACCATGGTGGAATTCGGCCTGCAGGGCAGCATCAGGTTCTTCGGCGAGCCGGCGGAAAAACTCCGCGCCTCCAAACCGGTCCACGCCGCCAAGGGCTACTACGATGACCTGGACGCGGCCATCAGCTTCCACCCGACCTACATGCTGCCGCTGAACAACACCACCACCTGGGACACCCACTGCGGCATCGCCTACGCCTACATCTACAGCTTCACCTGCGAGGATCCGCAGAACTGGATCGCCGCCGATCACTACAGCCCGATCCCGCAGAACCACCTGGCGGCCCGGGCCCCGGGGGCCAATGACGCCCTGGTGCATTTCTACACCCTCAACGAAAGCCTGCGCCGCTCGACCCTGCCGTTCACCGGCCTGTGGAGCTACAACGAGGCGATTCTCACCGCCGGCCAGGCCACCGCCGACAACCTGCCGCCGCACCTGTCGCAGATCCAGTACCTGCTGCGTTGCGACTCCATCGAACAGGCCGAAACCATCTCCCAGGTGATGGACAACAACGCCGCCGCGGCGGCCATGGCCACCGGTTGTCGCTGGAAAAAGACCTGGGTCTGCAAGTCCCGGGGCGGTCTGCCCAACCACGTCATGGCCCAGGCCACCTACGACAACCTGGCGGCGGTGGGGGCCCCGCAGTGGGATGAAGAAGCGCGGGAGATTGCCCGCGAGATCCAGCGCAACCTCGGCCTGGAAGCCATGGACAAGCCCTTCCTGCCGGCCACCGAAGAACTGATCGAGCCCCAGGAATGCGAGCGCCAGATGCGCCTGCAAATGCCCGCCTGGCAGCAGTACCTGACCTCCGACGACTACCCGGAATACACCTGGCACTGCCCGACCGTGCGCCTGCTGGTGGCCCGGCCGATGCTCAGCGCGCCGCCGGGCACGGTCTACCCGGACTGGGTGTCCAACGCCCTGGGCGGCATTCGCCAGACCATCGACCCGATGATCGAGGTGGCGGCCAAGACCATCGCCGCGACCCTGGTCGACCTGCTGACCGACGAGGCGTTGCTCAGCGCGGCCAAGGCCGAGTTCGTCGAACGTACCGGCGGCGGTATCGGCGGCAGCTGCTGGCAGGCGCCGCTGCTGCCCGAGGACTTCAAGGTGCCCCATGATTTCCGCTGGCCGGAGTACATCAGCACCGCCCGGGGCGAAGAGTGGTGGATCCCGGCGCGGGCCGATGAGTAAGGGGCACTATCAGGCCCTTGCCTGAGGTCGCTCCCTGGCACCTGGGCGCAGGGCGTTATGCCCGTTCGCTCAGGTGTTTATGCACAACGGATGGGTCGCCAGGGCCGGGAACTGTCGGATTTGTGGAGCCGTTCTCATCTTTATGCAACTGGCTGTTTTTTCGGGCTTTTATTTTGTGAACAAAAAATGACCAGCTGATGATGGGGGCTAAGAACCCTGCAATCCCGGGCTTTTCCGGAATTCCATCAACAGACTTATCCACAGCTCGCGACAGCCTGTCGCACGGCTCCACAGCCTGCTCTTCGAGCCCGCGGCCCAGGGTTGCCGAAGGCTCAGCCGAGCAGGCGCTGGTCATGCCGCAGGGGGTGGCCAGGCGGCGACCTACTCGGCCTTTGTGGCCGGGATGGACAGTTCATGACGAAACAGGTTGTTGGGGTCGATGGCGGCTTTCAGGTTGGACAGTCTGTTGATGAGTTCGCTGTTCCAGCCGTAGTACAAGTTCAGCCAGTCGGGGTCCACCGCGCCGGTGGCGGTGTATTTCATGTCGACATCGGGGTAGTTGATGTAGCAGCCATCGTAGGCGGGGCGCTTGGGCTTGCCGCCGTGCACGGCGGTGAAGATGTTGCGGATCCAGGCGATTTGCACCGCGTCGTCGGCAGCGTGGGTCCAGTACGTCTGGTATTGGGCTTTGAGCAGTGAGCTTCTTTGCGGAACCGCGGTGGTGCCCATGCCCTTTTTATTGATCGCCCCGCCGTAGGAGTCGATCTGTACCAGCGACTGGCTGAAGCGTTTGTCTGGCGTGGCTTCGGTCAAGTGCGTCAGCAAGGCGTTGCAGGCCTGTTCGGAGAACTGTTCGACCTGATAGTCAGACTTGTATTTGCCCCGCTGATTGTTGCCCGAGCCGTTGATCATCTGCGTGACGTACAGCCAGTCCATCGCCGTGTGCTCAGGCACCGCACCTCTGAACTTCCTGCCGGCGAGCGGGTGCCTGAGCGGGGCAATGTTGGGCGCGATGAAGCCGTCATGCAGGGTCGGCGTGATGCCCGCCGCGGCGTTCATCTTGCTGATGAAGTCGTTGAGCGGGATATCGTTGGCGCCGCCGACCCGGCCATTGGGGCCGGTGTACTGGATCGCCAGCACCACATGGTCGGAGGTGTCCACATGGTTGAGTTTCAGCAGGGTGAACAAGCCACCGTTGCCAACGCCTTCCACCGGGCTGGTCGCGTTGGCGTCGTTATCCGAGAACCATTGCCAATAGGCCCGCAGGAAGTTCGAGAAGTTGGGAATCAGCTCCTTCCACGGGTAGGCCAGGGGAATCCAGTAGGCTTGTTGCGGGGCTTGGGGCAGTTGCTCGAAGTAGTAGCCGATGATGATGCCGAAGTTGCCACCGCCGGCGCCGCAACAGGCGGTGAACAATGCCTTGTCGTTGTTCGACGGGCTGTCCGCGCGAACATGCCGGAACTTCAGTTGCCGCGAGTTTTCCACAGGCACAAGAAGGTCGACGCCGGTGACCCAGTCCACGGTCAAGCCCTGAAGGCGCGATAACAAACCGTAACCGCCGCCGCTGATGTGCCCGCCCAAACCGACCGAATAACATGAGCCGCCAGGAAGGGTGCGCCCGGCCTGCTTGTACAGCGACAGGTAGCCGTCCCAGTTCTGATTGCCGGTCAATGCCATGAAACGATACGTCTTGTTCTGGCGATCCCAGGGCGAAGTGATGGTTTGGCTCTCGTCGTACTTCAGGCCTTTCATTTCACCGAGGTCGATAATCGCCAGGTTTTGTGTCTCGCCGCTCAACTTGTTGGAAACAAAGCCCTCGTAGCAGTGGCCGCCACTGCGCACCGTGATGCGATAGCCATCATGCAGTGCTGTATTGGCTGCCGTCAGAACTTCATCAGGTGTCGTACACACATAAATTCGGTTCGCGCCCTGCTCGATACTGGGTGGCCAGCGCAAGTTGAAACCCTTTTGCAGGGTTTCGTAGGTGGGTGCCTGAGGGTCGATGATGTTCATGGTTGACTCCCTGTCAGTGATGGTGAGCTTGGCGACTTCCTGTCGAAACATGACCGCTTGAGTTGCGCCAGAGCTTTGGCTTGAGTGCGGCATATGCCCTGCACGTCTTAGAGACTAGTAGGCGTCATGAGCTTGGTTTTTTTCTTTTGTGAAGTTGCGGACATCCCCCGGCCTGATCGGCGGCTTTCAATGGGTTGTGGCTTTCCCATGGGGTGTCCGATGTCCGTTTTACAAGGTCACTGGCCGCAGGGGGCCTGCACGACGAACTTCGGCTAGAGCCGGTGCAGCGGCAGGTTAAGGGCGCTCTGCCAGCAGGAGCAGATTGCGCGGGGTCAAGGGAGCCTGGCAGAAGGTTCCGAGGCGCACGGCGTAGCCCTGTTCTTGCAGGAACAGCGCACGGTCCAGCACCAGCCACAATTCCAGCGGGCGGCGGAACAGGCCCCGCAGCAGTTCCAGGTTGCGCACCTGGGCCAGGCGCTGCCAGCCGGCGGCTTCGAGGGCGGCCCAATCCTGGCAATCGACTGTGGATAAGTCCTTGAGGGCGGCCAGGTCGCGGCAGTAGTCGGCGAAGGGTTTGTCCAGCCAGTGGCTGGGCAGCGAAGGCGTTGGCAGGTATTGGTCGACCCCGCGCACTTGCCGTTGCAGCAGGTCGAAGGCCAGGCGCCGGGCCATGGAGCGGTCGCGCTGGCGCCGCACCCGGGTGCCGGCGGTGACGGTTTCGCTCATGGGCAGGGCCAGGTCTTCCAGGGACAGTTCCAGGCGCGATGCCTGGGCCGCTGTGGATAAGCCCTGGTAGTGGCTGGCGCGGGTGCGGTTGTAGCAGCAAGGGGCAATCGCCAGCTGTGGACAACCCTGCTGGCTGGCCAGCTGGATCAAGCGCACATGCAGATCGCCGCACGCGTGCAGGGCCACCGGGCTGTGCTCGGCGCAGAGCTGCTGGAGCGTGTCATCGGCCAGCACGTCCTGTTGCACATGGCGCGCGGGCAGGCCGTGGTGCTGGCTCAGTTGCTCGCCACTGTCGATCAGCGCCGGGTCGTATTCCAGGCAGGTCAGTTGTTGCCCGGGTTGCAGCAGGCGCCGGCCGAGGTGGCCCTTGCCGGAGCACCAGTCGAGCCAGTGAGTGGGGGGGCGCTGGAATTGCAGGCAGGCGGCGAAGGCTTCGATCTGCTTCCATTTGCGCCCGGGCACGTCGACCTTGAGGCGCGGGTGAGGCGCGGGCAGTGCCTTTATGGGGAGGTCGCCCAGCGTGCCGAGCGCTCGGGCCTGCTCCGCCAGTGGGGCAAAGGGCGCCGGCGCCTGGAGCTGCTGCGGATGGTTGTGGGCGGCTTCGGCGTCTTCCAGGGAGCGTTGGCGTAGCCACTGGGCCAGTTGCGGATGAGTGGATTCCCACGGCAGGTGCAGATGGTTGAACGGGCGCGGGCGCCAGAGCGCCTGGTGTTCAAGCAGGAAGCCGTCCAGGGCCTGGAAACGATCGAGCAGCGCGGGGCCTTGGAGGATCGAGGGCATGGGCGGTGAGTCCGGGGCAGGCCCGCTCCCGGGCGGGAGCGGGAGTAGGTCAGCGTCCCTGGCAGGCGTCGACCCGCAGCCAGCGTTCCAGTTGGCGGAAGGCCTGGACCAGGATGAACGACATCAGCAGGTAGAACACCCCGGCGGTGAAGAACATGTCCACCGTCAGGTAGTTGCGGGCAATGATGGTGCGCGCCATGCCGGTCAGTTCCAGCAGGGTCACGGTGCTGGCCAGGGAGCTGGCCTTGAGCATCAGGATCACTTCGTTGCTGTAGGCCGGCAGGCCGATGCGCGCCGCCCGCGGCAGGATGATGTAGAACAGCGCCTTGGGCCGGGACATGCCCAGGGCCCGCGCGGCTTCGATCTCACCGGGGGGAATGGCCTGGATCGCACCGCGCAGGATCTCGGCGATGTAGGCCGCGGTGTGCAGGGTCATGGTGGCGGTAGCGCACCAGAACGGATCACGCAGGTAGGGCCACATGAAGCTCTCGCGCACCGCATCGAACTGCGCCAGGCCGTAATACACCAGGAACAGCTGCACCAGCAGCGGCGTGCCGCGAAAGAAGAAGATGTAGGCGTAGGGCAGGGCGCGCACGTACCAGAGCTTGGACGAGCGGGCGATGCCCAGCGGGATGGCCAGCAGCAGGCCGAGAATCACGGCGATGCCCACCAGTTCCAGGGTCAGCGTCGCGCCCTGGATGAACTTCGGCAGCCATTTGTAGATGACTTCCCATTCCATTACGTCGTCCTCACAAAGCCGCGGGCGGCGCGTTTTTCCAGGAAGTGCATGCCGATCATGGACAGCACGGTCAGGCCCAGGTACATGACGGCCGCAACCATGTAGAAGGTGAACGGATGCCGGGCGAAGGTCACGGCGTTCTGCGCCTGGCGCATGATTTCTTCAAGGCCGATCACCGACACCAGGGCGGTGTCCTTCATCAGGATCATGAACAGGTTGCCCAGGCCCGGCAGGGCGATGCGCCACATCTGCGGCAGGATCAGGCGGCTGAAGATCCGCCACTTGGAAAGGCCCAGCGCGATGCCGGCTTCGCGGTGGCCCTTGGGGATGGCCAGGATCGCGCCACGAAACACTTCCGTGGCATAGGCACCGAAGCACAGGCCGAGGGCGATCACCCCGGCAACGAACGGGCTGAGGGCCAGGTCGGGGTTGCCGAATTGCTCCCCCAGCGCGTTCATCATGTTCACCGTGCCCAGGTAGATCAGCAGCACCCACAGCAGTTCCGGGACGCCGCGCACGATGGTCGAATAGGTTTCGCCAAGCCAGCGCAGTGGCTTGTACGGGGAAGTCTTGGCCAAGGCGCCGAGCAGGCCGAGCACCAGTCCCAGGCATAACGCCGAGAGGGCCAGCTTGACGGTCATCAGCGCGCCGGCGGCGAGCACCGGGCCGAATCCGAAGAGATCGATATTCATGGGGTCTGGATGGCTTTGCTAAGGACCGGCGCCCAGGGGGCGGGCGCCGGTCAGGCAAGTCAGTATCAATAGATGCTGAACGGGAAGTACTTGTCGTTGATCTTCTTGTAGGTGCCGTCGGCCACGATTTCCTTCAGGGCGGCGTTCAGCTTCTCGCGCAGAGGATCTTTCTTGCGCACGGCAATCCCGATCTTGTCGCTTTCCACCATCGGCTCGCCCTTGAACTCATAAGGCTTGCCGGCGTCGCTCTTGAGCCACTCGTAGTTGACGTACTTGTCGGCCAGGATCGCGTCCAGGCGACCGGAGGTCAGGTCCAGGTAGGCGTTTTCCTGGGTGTCGTAGAGCTTGATGGTGATGTCGTCGCCCAGGTTGTCTTCCAGCCAGGTGCCGGCCAGGGTCGCCCGCTGTGCGCCGATGATCTTGCCCTTGAGCGAGGCCTTGTCGGTCTTGAAGTCGGTCTTGGCCTTGGGGGCGATGAACTGCAGCTTGTTGGAGTAGTACGGGTCGGTGAAGTCCACCGCCTGCTTGCGCTCGTCGGTGATCGACAGCGAAGAGATCAGGAAGTCGAATTTCTTCGCGTTCAGGGCCGGGATGATGCCGTCCCAGTCGGAAGTGACCACGGTGCATTCGACTTTCATCTTGGCGCACAGGGCGTCGCCGATGTCCTTGTCGAAGCCGACCACCTGGCCGCTGGCATCCTTGTTGTTGAACGGTGGGTAGGCGGCCTCGATCCCCATCTTCAGGGTTTCGGCGGCAGCGCTGGCGCTGAAAGCCAGAGTGACGGCAGCGGCCAGGAGGATTTTCTTATAGCTCTGCATGCGTGTAGCTCCGTTAGCGGTTGCTGGACATGAATTGTTTGCAGCGTGCCGAAAGCGGGTTCTCGAAGACCTGCTGTGGCGATCCCTGCTCCTCGATCAGGCCCTGGTGAAGGAACACCACTTCACTGGAAACCTGGCGGGCAAAGCTCATTTCATGGGTGACCAGCAGCATGGTACGGCCTTCTTCGGCCAGGGCGCGGATCACGTTGAGGACTTCCTGGACCATTTCCGGGTCCAGGGCCGAGGTCGGCTCGTCGAACAGGATGACTTTGGGTTGCATCGCCAGGGTGCGGGCGATGGCGGCGCGTTGCTGCTGGCCGCCGGACAGCTGGGCCGGGTAGGCGTGGCGTTTGTCGGCGATGCCGACCTTGGCCAGCAGCGCCTCGGCCACTTCGATGGCCTCGGCCTTGCTTTGGCCCAGTACCCGGCGCGGCGCCTCGATGATGTTGTCGAGCACGCTCATGTGTGGCCAGAGATTGAAATTCTGGAAGACGAAACCGATTTCGCTGCGCAGGCGGTTGATCTGCTTGCCGTCGGCGGCCACCAGCTCGCCGTTTTTCGCGGCCTTGAGCTTGAGCTCTTCGCCGGCGACCAGGATCTGCCCCTGGTGCGGGTTTTCCAGCAGGTTGATGCAGCGCAGGAAAGTGGACTTGCCGGAGCCGGAGGAACCCAGGATCGATATCACGTCACCGTCGCGTGCGGTCAGCGAAATACCTTTGAGTACCTCCTGAGAGCCGTAGCGTTTGTGCAAGTTGCGGATTTCAAGCGCGGGCGTGGCCTCAGCCATGTGCGGTCCTCATAGAGTTCATTGTGCTCCTGCTGTTGGCGGCCTTCCTGGCGAGGCGCCAAGCTAGCATAGGGTTCCAAGCGCAGCCAACAGCGCTACCGGAGGTAAACAGACGGCGTGTGGCAGGTTGTCGCATCAGCACAGAAGACTGTCGCCCCATCAACAACCGAACGCCCGTTTGAACCCGGAATCCGCCTGGAATCCGGTAGGTGTCGCGTAAAAAAAGGCGCGATGGTGCCAGCTTTGGCCGGGTGTTGGAAGGGTTAACGGGCCAAAGGTCATGGATCTGCCACCTAATTGTGCATCGGGTACTTTCGGGGTGTGTTTCTGGTGCGCAGTTTCGTCCTACAAAGTGAGTCGGCCAGTAACGAAATGGCGAAATGCCATTGAACTCAATGACTTGAGATTTCCGCCGGTCGGTTCGCCAAGCCTTGTTTCCCGGGACTCTGTAACATTTTGGCGCAAATCTTGCGTGCGAAATAAAGAACGCCCCGTTGAATTCTTTTTACGAGAACGAATGCCGACCGGGTGGAGTGACTCTTTTTTCGTTGCAAAGGTGCTTTTCATGAGCGGTACGCAACTCTCCAATGACCTCGAACAGGGGCTCAAACCACGGCATGTGACCATGCTGTCGATTGCCGGCGTGATTGGCGCGGGTCTCTTTGTCGGCTCCGGCCACGCCATCGCCGAAGCCGGCCCGGCGGTTCTCCTGGCCTATGCCGCTGCCGGCACCCTGGTGGTGCTGGTGATGCGCATGCTGGCGGAAATGGCCGTCGCCTCGCCGGATACCGGGTCGTTTTCGACCTACGCCGATCGCGCCATCGGCCACTGGGCCGGCTTCACCATCGGCTGGCTGTACTGGTGGTTCTGGGTGCTGGTGATCCCGCTGGAGGCCAACGCCGCCGCGACCATCCTGCATGCCTGGTTCCCCAACGTGGCGATCTGGGTCTTCACCTTGGTGATCACCCTG
This sequence comes from Pseudomonas sp. BC42, assembly GCF_021560055.1. Taxonomy (NCBI): domain Bacteria; kingdom Pseudomonadati; phylum Pseudomonadota; class Gammaproteobacteria; order Pseudomonadales; family Pseudomonadaceae; genus Pseudomonas; species Pseudomonas sp. BC42. The sequence continues at coordinate 6,468,876 of NZ_CP091067.1, read as the reverse complement.
CTGCTGACCGCCACCAACCTGTTCAGCGTGAAGAACTACGGCGAGTTCGAGTTCTGGTTCGCCCTGATCAAGGTGGTGGCCATCATCGGTTTCGTGATCCTCGGCCTGGCGGCTATTTGCGGCTTGCTGCCCAACAGTCAGGTCAGCGGCGTCTCGCATCTGGTGGACACCCAAGGCTTCATGCCCAACGGCATGGGCGCGGTGCTGGCGGCCATGCTGACCACCATGTTCTCCTTCATGGGCACCGAGATCGTTACCATCGCCGCGGCGGAATCCCACAACCCGGGCAAGCAGATCTCCAAGGCCACCAACTCGGTGATCTGGCGCATCGGCTTGTTCTACCTGGTGTCGATCTTCATCGTCGTGGCCCTGGTGCCATGGAACGACCCAAGCCTGGCCCAGGTCGGTTCCTACCAGACTGTGCTTGATCGCATGGGCATTCCCAACGCCAAGCTGATCGTCGACCTGGTGGTGCTGGTGGCGGTGACCAGTTGCCTGAACTCGGCGCTCTACACCGCCTCGCGCATGCTCTTCTCCCTGGGCAAGCGGGGCGACGCTCCGGCTGTGGCCAAGCGCACCAACGCCAGCGGCACGCCTTACTGGGCGGTGATCCTGTCCACCGCAGCAGCCTTCCTTGCGGTGTTCGCCAACTATGTAGCGCCGGCGGCGGTGTTCGAGTTCCTGCTGGCCAGTTCCGGCGCCATCGCCCTGCTGGTGTACCTGGTGATTGCCGTATCGCAACTGCGCATGCGCCAGAAGCGCATGGCCGCCGGCGAGAAGATCGCCTTCCGCATGTGGCTGTTCCCCGGCCTGACCTACGCGGTGATCGTGTTCATCGTGGCGATCCTGGGCATCATGCTGTTCCAGCAAGAGCACCGGGTGGAGATCCTCGCCACCGGCCTGCTGAGTATCATCGTCATCGCTGCGGGGCTGTTGGTGGCTCGTCGGCGCAAGGCCGAGCGCAATGGTGCACTGGTACTGAACTGACGGTTTGACGCTTTGCCATACAAAAAGGCCGCCGTCAGCATTGACCGCGGCCTTTTTTATCGGATTTGTGAATTGTTACCTGGCGTTTCGTGGACAGCCCGCTGGCGAAATAGTAGCCTGCGCGCTCTTCGATAAGAGCTCTTGCGTGCCTGCGTGAGAGGAGCTATGGAATAGCGCTGTCATGCCAGGGATTGAACGCTTGTCGGGACTCTGAATCCGTCTTCTGCTTCCCTCCCCCTGATCCATCCGCGCCGGCCCATGCTCCTGATTTGTCCGCACTTGCCCATGGCATGGCTGACGGTCCCGGTTCGAAGAATGAGCATTCAGGGCCCAATGGCGATCGCCCGGTCGTTGGTTCCTCAAAATGGGGCGGCAAGGAGACGCGCATGGCGTTCACTAAAATCATCTTCAAAAACCCGAACACCGGAGCCATCAAGGAAGCGCCAGTTGGTTTCTCCTGGACCGTGTTCTTCTTCGGTTTCATCCCGGCCCTGTTCCGCGCTGACTGGAAATGGGCGGCCATCATGTTCCTGCTGTCGATGTTCACTTTCGGCCTGAGCAACCTGGTGTTCATGTTCATGTACAACAAGCTGTATGTTCGCGACCTGATCGGCTCGGGCTTCAAGGCCCAGTCCATCGCCAGCGGCGACCTGAACTTCGCCAGCTCGCGCATCGGCATGGAAATCCCTCGGCTGGAAGCGGCCTGAGTCTAGGCCCGGCTTCTGTAGCTGAAACAAAAAGGGCGCATTCATTGCTGAATGCGCCCTTTTTTCATGCCCGTTTGCGGCTCAGTCCTTGGTGCTGAACAGGGCCTGGGACGCGGCCATGTAGTCGTTGCGGAAGGCTTCGGACTCGATCCACTCCAGCGCCGCCGCCTCGTCGGCCTCGGTGGACCAGTTGCGGTACTCGATCAGCGCCGCAAGGATGAAATCCGTGGCGCCTTCGTCGCCCTCCTGCTCATACACCAGCTCCAGCAACGGGTCCGAGAGGAACACGGTGCACATGGCCTGCAAGCTGGTTTTCTCGGCGTCGCGCATTTTCACGAACAGCTCGGTCAGGTCCACCGACTCGAAGTCGATGCGGCTGTCGTTGGGGTCCAGTTCCAGCTCCGAGGTGGGAGCGGTGCGCTTGGCGCGGTTTTGCTTGGCCTTGGTTTTCGCCCGCTGGGCCCGTTTGTGTTGCTTGTTCGCAGATGCCATGGGCGCCTTACCTTGATGCTGGGAGGTGTATCGCGTGGGTCGCCGGGCAGCGGCGACCTTTTCAGGCGGCCAAGGATGCCAGCAAATCGAGGCCGGAGCACCTGCCGCCGGGCGAGCGGGGCGGCTCAGGCGCGCGGTACCAGCCGTCCCGGGCTGCTGCGGTCGAGTTCGCCGTGGCGCAGCCAGCCGAGGATGATGGGCCAGAGCCGGGTGTCGAAACGGCTGTGGAAAAAGGCGAAATGGCCGACCTCGGTTTCGCCGATATCCTGCGGGGTGATGCGCAAGTGGGTGCGCGGACTGTTACTGAAGTACGCCAGCAGGCGCTCGATGGCCGCCACCGTGCCGAAGGGATCGTCGCTGAGGCTGATGGCGAGCACGGCGGCGCTGACCTGGGCGAAGGGCTGGCCATTGCGCGCAGCGGCCAGCCTGCGGCCGCTGGGACGGCCTTCATAGCGTGGGTGCGGGGTGGCCCAGTCGCGGACCACGCCGGCGGGCGTGTCCTCCATCCAGCCCAGGCGCTTGCCGGGGAAGTAGCCGTGAAGGCGGGTCAGCAGGGGCATCAGCACATGCCATTTGCCCAGCATGCGCCAGCGTAGCCGGGGCTCGTAGTCGCGCCAGTAGGCGAACTGCGCGCCCATGGTGGCCACGCGGCGGATCTCCCCGGCGGAGGCCGCCAGGCCCACGGCGCAGCCGCCGAAGCTGTGGCCCACCACATCGATCGGCTGCCCGGGAAACTCGCGCCGGGCCCGTTGCAGCATGGCTTCGAAATCCAGTGCGCCCCAATCCGACCAGGACGCCTTGAGCCCCTTGAGCGAGGCCGGGCGCGACTCGCCGATGCCGCGATAGTCGTAAGTCATGACGTCGAAGCCATTGGCGAACAGGTAGTCGGCGAAACGCACGTAGTAGCGGCAGCGCACCGAGGTCGCGGGGTTGATGATGACCACCGGTCTGCTCGGATCGGCTTGCGGGTGGCGCCAGGCAAAACCGCCAAGCACAAAGCCATCCGCCGCCGGTTCGCTGAAGGTTTCGCTGGGGCCTGGGCCGGCCGTGGCGAGGCGCGAGGCAGGCAGGTCGGGAGGGGACAACAGGGACATGGGCGCTTGTTCCTGGGCGGCTGCACTATGCCGGAGCGGCATCCGGCATCAGCGATGTTTTTTTTGTGCGCCCATTAATACCCGGCCGATCCACAGCGCGGCAACTGCCAGTGCACCCAGCAACAGGGTGCTGATGCTTTGCCAGAGCAGCTCGATATAGAACTGGTTCGGCTGTTGTGTCTGGCTGTAGACGAGCTTCGGGCCGGCGCGGTTGCGGGTGACGATCAGGCCGTCCTGCAGCGCGCTCACCAGGGTCCAGCCCAGCAGTGCGGTGAGTGCCAGCAGCACGCCACCGATCAGCAGGAATACCCAGGCGCCCCTGCCGGTCTTGCCGGGCTTGGGGTGGGGCAGGCGGACTCGGGTTCTCTTCTGGTTCACGCGAGCAGTTCCTTGGCAGTTGAATGGGCGCGAGCCCGCAACTTTACTCCCCTGCGCCGTCATGGGAATAATCCGGGCCCGGCCAAAGCCGGGTATCCCCAGACGTCGATGGAGTCTTGAGCATGGAAGTGAAGCAGCAGATGAGCCCGGAACAATGCCAGGGCATGGAAGACATCCGTCGGGAAATCGACCACCTGGATCGGGCGGTCATTGCCCTGCTGGGCGCGCGTTTCAAGTACGTGCTGGCGGCGTCGAAGTTCAAGACCTCGGCGGCCACCGTGCGGGCCGAGGAGCGCTTCAAGGCGATGCTCGCCACCCGCCGCGAATGGGCCGAGGCCGAAGGCTTGAGCGCGGATGCCATCGAGAAGCTGTACAGCGATCTGGTGCAGCACTTTATCGCTGAGGAGATGAAGCATTGGCAGGCGGCGCAGGCGCCAGCTTGAGCTTATAGGCCGGCGTTCGGCGTTGATCGAATTGGGCAGCGTCCTTGATCTGTGTCGGCGCGGGTATGCTGGCGACCTTTTTCGATCGATCAGGAACCACAACCATGCAATTTCGCTCATGGACAGGGCTGGCGCTGGCAGCGCTATTGGCGGCGACCGGGCAGGCGCAGGCGAGCGAGCCTTCCTCGGTGTATCTGCGCTGCAGCATGACCCCCGAGCAGTACGCCAAGGCCATGGCGGCAGCGCCACGCCCGGCGATTTCCTACAGCGATTGGCAGAAGTGGTTCGACAGCAAGGACATGTACGGCTCGGCCCGGGTCGATGCCGAGTGGTTGCAGGATTCCGGAGCGCGCAGCCTGCAGGAGGTGGTGCAGATCTGGGCCGGGCCGGGCAGCGCTTCGCACTATGATCCGCAGACCGGTCGCTGGCAGTTCGCCCTGCTGGAGTTCACCGACAACTATGGCGAGATGATCCAACTGCTGGCGCCGCTGCGCAGCGTCGCCCCTTACTGCCAGCCCGGCTCCGACAGTTTCCTGCTGATCTACTCCTACATCTGGGGCGATGGCGATAACGCCTACTTGACCCTCAACAAGCAGCGCAGCCAATTTGCCGGCAAACCCACCAAGGCCCAGCGTGCCGAGGCCGATGCGGCGCTCAAGGTGTTGATGGATGCCAGTTCGCAGTGAACAAGTGGCTGGGCGGGCAAGGTCTCCGCGTCGGCGAGCCTAGATTCCTTTGGTTAAAGACTTCACGCCGAATCGTTCTAAACCGCTCTGTGTCGCGGCATACACTTAAAACAGGAGCTGCAAGCACAAGGCTGCTTGCCTGAGAGGGGCTGGTCATTCAGAGACAGTAGGGGAGACCCAGTCACCGCCATCCTGGGGCTGAAGACATGGCGGTGGTGTTCTGTTCACCGGTTCGAGACGAACCCGGGAGTGGTCATCATGAAGTCCTTTCCTATGAGTGTCATATCCGGCGTTGTGGCGGCGCTGCTGTCAGTGGCGCCACTTGGCCTGCAGTCTGCCGCCATCAGCAGCGAGCCGATCGATCCGGCCGGCGTGCAGTTGGAGCCGCAACAACAGAATGGCATCACCTATCTGTGCGGCGGTATTGGCCTGGACGAGTCGCGGGCTATCCAGCTGGTCAAGGGTTACAACCTGCACATGACCTTTTCCGTGGGGCCGGCAAACCAATACACCTCGGATATCGACGTGGCGATCCAGAACCTGCAAGGGCGGTCGGTGCTGAACCTGAACCAGGTGGGCCCGTTCGTCTATGTGCAGTTGCCGGCCGGCAAATACCAGGTCGTCACCACGCGCAACGGGCATGTGCAACACAGCATGGTCGATACGCGGATGGCGGCCACGCGCGACCTCAACCTGCACTGGAATGACGCCTACTGAGTGAGGGCGGGAGTGTTGCCCAGCGTTGAACAGGGACAATGCCCCATTCCAGGCCTGAAAAACCCTGAGTCGAAAGATTCAGGGTTTTTACTATGGGCGGGCAGAAACGGGGTCATGCGCTTGTTCGTTGCGGGGTGATTCACATCCTTTCCACATGGGCAGAGCCATCATGCACAACCGCATGCAACCAGTCTGAAAGGCGATCCGAATATGAATCTGAGTGTGCTCCATGCCTTGGCGGCCGCCGCCTTGTTCGGCGCCAGTACGCCGCTGGCCAAGCTGCTGGGGCTGGATGTTCCGCCGATGCTCCTGGCTGGGCTGCTGTACCTGGGCAGTGGCGTCGGCCTGGCCATTGTCCGTTGCGTTCGCGATCGGGGTTGGCGACCGACGGGGCTGACGGCGCGCGAGTGGCCGTGGCTGCTGGGGGCGATTTTGTTTGGCGGAGTGCTGGCGCCGGTCGCGCTGATGTTCGGCCTGACGCGGACCGCGGGCGCCACCGCCTCGTTGCTGCTCAACCTGGAGTCGGTACTCACCGCGGTGCTGGCGTGGCTGGTGTTCAAGGAGAACGCCGATCGCCGGATCGTGCTCGGCATGCTCGCCATCGTGTTGGGCGGGATCGTTCTGTCATGGCCGCAGCAGCACGCCGGCGCTGATGACTGGCTGGGGCCACTGGCGGTGGCCTGCGCCTGCCTGTGCTGGGCCATCGATAATAACCTGACCCGTAACGTCTCGGCGTCCGATGCGCTATTCATCGCCGGTAGCAAGGGAGTGGTGGCGGGGGTGGTCAATGCTGGCCTGGCGTTGCTTGTTGGCGCGCAACTGCCTGCTGCTGCCACGCTGGGGCCGATACTGCTGGTGGGTTTTTTGGGTTACGGCGTCAGCCTGGTGTTGTTCGTCCTGGCTCTGCGTGGGCTGGGCAGTGCGCGCACCGGGGCCTACTTCTCCACGGCGCCTTTCCTTGGCGCAGCGCTCTCGATTCTGATCCTCGGCGAGTCGGTTTCCCTGTGGTTTTTGCTGGCTGCGGCACTGATGGCCATCGGCGTGTGGATTCACTTGATGGAACACCACGTTCACGAGCATCAGCACGAGCCTCTCGCGCACAACCATCGCCATCGGCATGACGAGCACCACCAGCATGAACACGACTTTGAGTGGGACGGCTCGGAGCCCCACAGCCATCCCCACGAGCACGCACCGATCCGGCATAGCCATGCGCACTTCCCCGATGTTCATCATCGGCACAAACACTGAGTGGGCTGGTTACTTTCAGTCACCAGGTGAGGGCTTGCGCTGATCCGACCTGCTCTTTACTCTGCGCCGGTCGCTGCCAAATCAGCGGCCGGGCGTAGGAACCCGATCATGAGATGCGTACCAGCACCCAACTCTTTGGGTGCTGTTTGCTGCCTATGCGTTATGGCGGCTGTACGCGGGCACGCTTCGGCGTGGCCGGATCTTGTGACCGGTTCCTACCCCCGCGTGCAGCTGCCACCTGGCCGGTAGGAAGTTGGGTGGTAGCTCCTCATACACAAGGAGTGTCACCAATGAACGGATATATCCCTCTTCAACACACGCCAGCGGACAACCCCGTCCTGCTGATCAATCCTCATGCGCCGCTGGTCGATCTTCTGGCCTGTGCCGATCAGCGCATACGCGCCCTTCACAAACTGATGAACAGCCTGTCCGGCATGACCGCGCAAACGGCTGACGCCAGCGACCTGTTCCAGATCGCCGACATCGCCTCGCTGCTGCTCGGTGATGGCGTGGCCCTGCTCGATGTGGCCCAGGGGCAGGCGCTGGAGTGGGCGAATAAGGCCTTCTGATCGGCGCAGGCGGTGCGCCAGTGCGGCCAGGGTTAGTTTGACTCTGGTCGCCCTTGGAGAGCCCGAGGGCGTGTCATGGCGCCTCAAGCGGTGCCGGTATGAACCCTTGCTCTCGAAGTGCCTTGATCATTCCTCTGATGAGGTAGCTGTTGGAGAAGCCGATGGTGTACTGCCGGGCGTTGGTGCTGATGGGCAATAGCATGCCCTGGTCCACCAGTTTCTTTATTTGATAGGTCCTTTGTCCGGCAGTCAGTTTGGGCAGCGCCTGGGCGATGTCGCTCGACTTAACAACGCCTGACTTGATCGCTGTGGTCAGTACCGTTTCTTCCGCAGCAGTGATCCATTGTCGATCCCGAGCAAAGGTAATGGTGGGAGCGAGGATGTGCCGGCTCAGGTAGCGGTAGTCGGTGAGGCGATTGACCTTTTCCAGGTCGTCCCTGATGCCCTCCAGAACATAAGTGCACCAGGTCTCCAGCCCGGCCTTGGTTCCTTGGTCCGCGGTGGCGAGCATGGCGTAGTAGCGTTCCCGATCATTGAAGAAAACGGCAGTGGGGTTGAGTACGCGGCCACCCGTATCGACGTTGAAGCCATATTTCATCAGCTGTGCATAAGTCAGGAGGCGCACCACGCGGCCATTGCCGTTGCCAAATGGGTGAATCCAGGCAAACCGGTGATGGGTCAAGGCCACTTTCATCAGGTCGTATTTGGGCAGGTCCTCCCGATTGACGAACTCCACCAGCTCTTGCATGTAGCTGGGCACCATCAGGGCATCAGGAGGTAGGTGAGCGGCCTGAGCAATCTGTACGGCGCCCTGGCGATACGCTCCAGGCGTCTTGTCGCCCTCTCGGCCCAGGTCCTGGACGGTCATCGCGTGCAGCTCTCTGATGATGAGGTCGGTGATTGGTGTTCCCGGGCCAATGGTTTGCTCGATGTAGTCCATGGCTTTTTCGATGTTCGCCACTTCGCGTAGCTGGTCCGTGTCCTCGGCTGTGCCTTCCACTTTGCTCTCGATGTAGTCGGCAAGCGTGGTGTGGTTGCCCTCGATGCGCGCCGAACCCAGGCTTTCCAGGATGTGGAAGATTGTTTTCAGCTGATAGAAGACCGCAGGAGGCGTATCGCCTTCCAAGCGCAAGCGCCGAAGGTGCTCAAGCTCGCTCAGCACGTCCACCAGAGGGGAGTCGAAGGATGGGTTTAGCAGCTCAAGGTCTTGATGGAGGAATGCAGGCATTGTGCAAACATCTCGAAGGCCGGAAAAATTATCTATGATTTTTTTGCTGTAGGCCCTGTTCTATATGGGTTCTGCTCGAATATCAAAAGATGATTATCTCTAAATGGTTCTTCACTTAAGTGAACACTTGAGAAAAGCCGAGGCGTGACGCGCTGTGTGGGTGGCGTGATGGTCGCGCAGCGGTTGGGTTGTGCAGGAAAGAAAGCCGGGGTGTCGAGCGGGGAGGAAGGGAAGGGTTGAATGACAGGCAACAAAAAACCCGCACTAGGCGGGCTTTTTGGTTGCTTTCACGTGATGTAAACACCACCTGAAAGCTGAAGGTGGTGCCCAGAGACGGAATCGAACCGCCGACACGGGGATTTTCAATCCCCTGCTCTACCGACTGAGCTATCTGGGCAACGGGGCGCATTAAACGGGTTTTTCAGGGGGGCGTCAAGCAAGTTTTGAAAAAAAGTTTAATTATTACCGCCGCTTACGTTCCGCCCCCGATTTTGTGCGGGTTTTACTCAGCCGGTGGCACGTAGCCTTCGGCCTTGGCGTATTCCTCGCCGGAGAAAAATTTGTCCATCTCACCCTGCAGATATTTGCGGTCTTCGGCATTCATCATGTTCAGGCGCTTTTCGTTGATCAGCAGGGTCTGGTGTTTCTGCCAGTCAGCCCAGGCCTTGGCCGAGACGTGTTCGAAAATATCCTGGCCTTTGGCGCCCGGGTACGGGGGGCGTTCCAGGCCCGGCAGTTCTTCCTGGTATTTGCGGCACATTACGGTGCGGGTCATGACGACTCTCCTGCATTCAAGACTTCGGCCGCGCGTTTGAGCAGTGTTTTCACCGGGGCGGCAAGGCCCAGGCGCGGCGGGGTGGCGAGGTTATACCAGAGCCAATCGGCCTCGGCGACGTGCAGGGCCGACTCTTCGACCCGGATCAGCCAGGGCTCGATGGCCAGTTGGAAGTGACTGAAGGTGTGGACCAGCTCCGGCATCTGCTGTTGCTGGCCCAGTTCCAGGGCGTGCTGCGAGGCCAGGTGCGGAATGTCGTCCAGGCCGTCCAGTTCCGGCAGGCTCCACAAGCCGCCCCAGAGGCCGCTGGAGGGCCGCCGGTAAAGCAGGATGGCGCCTTCGCGGTTGGCCAGCAACGGCATCAGGGTGCGCTTCTGCGGCACCTCTTTGCGCGGCTTGGGAATCGGGTAGCGGGTTTCCAGGCCGAGCATGTGGGCTTCGCAGCCGCGCTCCAGGGGGCACAGCAGGCAACTGGGCTTGCTCCGGGTACAGAGGGTCGCCCCCAGGTCCATCATCGCCTGGGTGTAGTGGTTGACCCGGCTGTGGGGCGTGAAGCGTTCCGCAGTGGCCCACAACTGCTTGGCCACCTTGGGTTCTCCCGGGTAGCCCTCCTGGGCGGTGAAGCGTGCCAGCACCCGCTTGACGTTGCCGTCGAGGATCGGCGCCCGCAGGCCCATGCTGATGCTGGCGATGGCGCCGGCGGTAGACAGGCCGATGCCCGGCAGCTCGGTGAGTTTTTCCACGTCACGGGGAAACTCGCCGCCGTACTCGGCCATGACGATCTTCGCGGTCTTTTGCAGATTGCGCGCCCGGGTGTAGTAGCCCAGGCCGGTCCACAGGTGCAGCACTTCGTCTTCCGGGGCCTCGGCCAGGGCCTGCACCGTGGGCAGCGAGGCCATGAAGCGGTCGAAGTAGTTGAGCACGGTGCTGACCTGGGTCTGTTGCAGCATGATCTCCGACACCCACACCCGATACGGGTTGATGTCCTGCTGCCAGGGCAGGTCATGGCGGCCGTGGCGGTCGTACCAGTCCAGCACCGCCGTTGAAAACGCCTCGGCTCTCATCGTTTGAACAGCCCCTTGAGCGCGTTTTTCAGTTCCGGGCTGACCTTGTCACCCAGCTTTTCGTCGATTTTCTGCTGCAGCCGGTCACCGGCCAGCTTGGCCGCGACCTGGCCTAGGCCGTCCTTGTCCAGGCGGCAGGCCTTGGCCCCCAGCTCCAGCGGCCCGCGGCAGCGCAGCGGCAGTTCAACGCCGGTGAAGCGTTCACCCACCTGGCAGGCCGGGTCCGGGTTATCGCTGAGGTCGCCCTCGACGACGATGCCGACCCGGTAGTCCATGCCCAGTACCCGCAGGTCGATGTCGCCATTGCCGTTGACGCTCAGGCCGGGGATGCGCACTTTCAGGTCCGGGTTGCTGGCCACGCCGTTGCGCAGCGTCAGGTTGCCCTTGAGCTCCTGGAAGGGGGTGTCCTTGCCCCGGGGCGTGCTGCTGAGGTTCTTGCGGTTGAGCACGGCGATGCCCTGGCACAACTGCTGTTCGATGTTGGCGTTGAGCAGCACGCCGTTGTTGATGACGAAACTGGCGCTGCCGTTGAGGCTGTCGATCAGCGCTTTCTGGCTGTTGCCGTTGCCGCTGAGGTTGCTGTTGAGGGTCACCAGGCCCTTGACTGGAGGCGTCTGGCCCTGGCTTTCGAGGATGCGTTCCACCGGCACCCGGTTGATCTTGGTCTGCAGGTTCAACTGCGGTGTGCTCTGGCGCACATCAAGGGTGCCGTTGGCCTCGAAGCTGCCGTTGTACAGCTCGCCGCGCAGGCTGGACAGTTTCAGCAGGCCGCCCTGGCCGCTGGCCTTGAGCGCGGCATTCTGAATCGGCAGCTTGTCCAGGGTCAGTTGGCCGAAGCTCAGGTCGGCGTCGACGTCGAGCTTGTTCAGGCGTTCCACCGGCAGCAGTTTGTCGGTGCTCCAGGCGCCCTTGGTCGGCGAGTTGGGCAGCGGCGTGGTGCCGGCGCCGGCCATGGCGTCGGCTTCGCTGCTCTGCACTTCGGCCTTGCGCGCAGTGGCGGCACTGTTGGCTTCGGCGGACTTGGGCGGCAGGTAGCGGTCGACATTGAAGGTGTCGGCCTTGAGCTGGGCGCGCAGTGACTGCTTGTCGAAGTCCTCGATGGCCAGGCGGCCGCTGAAGGTGCTGTCGTCGAGCTTCAGGTTCAGGTCTTCCAGGGCCAGGCTGCTGGGCGTGCCTTGCAGGCGGCTGACCAGTTCGACCTTGCTCAGGCTGCCTGCGGCCATGGCCGGCAGGGTCTGGCCGATGCTGTCGACGAATTTCGCCAGGTCGAACTGGGCGATGGAAATCCCGCCACTGATCTGCGGGGTCTTGTCCAGGTCGTTGACCTTGAGTTCGCCCAGGGCCCGCAGTTGGTTGAAGGAGACCTTGAGGCCGGTCCACTGGCCGACGTTGGCGGCCTTGTCCAGCAGCAACTGGCCCTGGGCGGCGAAGGTCACGGTCTTGCCCTGCAACGGATCGCCGGTGGCCTCGCCGGACAGGCGCATGTCTTCGAACTGATAGCGCTGCAGGGCGCGGTCGAAGCGCAGTTCGCCATTGAGTTCGGTGCGCACGCGCACGGCGGGCTGGCTGCTGGCCAGGAACGCGGTGAGCTTGAGCGGCGTGTTGGTGGCTTCGTGTATCGGCCCGGTGCTCAGTTGGATGCTTTCGGCGGTGAACTGCTTGCCGGTCTGTTCATCGTTGTACTCAACCCGGGCGTTGTTCACGGTCAGGCTGTCGATGTCCAGGCGGATCGGCTGTGACGACTTGTCCGGGGCGCCGCCGGGCGGGCTCGCTTCGCCGGTGCTGGTGGCCGGGGTTTCGGCCTGCTTGTCGGTCGGGGCGGCCTTGCCGATGTCCTGCCAGTTGCCGTGGCCTTCCTTGTTGCGGTTCAGGCGCAGGTTCAGGCCTTCGACTCGCACATCGCTCATCTGCACTTCGCGGCGCAGCAGCGGCAGGACTCGCACCGACAGGCCGAGCATTTGCAGGTCGGCGAAAGGCTGGGTCGGATTGGCCAGGGTGGCCACGCCCGCGTCATGCAATTCCAGGCCAAGCCAGGGGAACAGGCTCCAGCCGATGTCGCCATTGAGCGTCAGCTCGATGTGGGCCTTGTCGCGGGCTATCTGGCGAATCTCTTCTTTGTAGTCGTTGGGATCAAACAGGTGGGTCAGGGCAAAGCCGAGAGCCACGATGATCAGCAACAGCCCGAGAATTACCAGACCCAGGATTTTGCCGAACGCTTTCATGGGCGAGTCCTTGTATGTCGAATTCAAAATTTAGCGAGGGAGTATAACGCTCTGAACCTGACGGCTGGTCACCCATTGCAGTTAGAGGTTTTTTCGTTTTGGCGGGGCTCTTTTGGCCACTGGCCAGGCTTGCGGCCAATACAGTTGCCGGAAAAAAGGTGGGGGCAGTTTGGTTTTTTAGTTTGTCGCAAATGGTAACCTCTCGCGGTTCGTCCGTCCTTCCGCGACTTAATGTCGCGCCTGCCAAAAGGAAGCTTTACTCATAAAACGACCGTGCCCATGGGCCAAGGTCGTCGCAGAGGAGTGGCCGATGAACAATTCTAATAATTGGGGGAAACAACCATGAGCTCCAGCATCGCGTCCGCCAGTTCGGGCGCTCAGCCAGCGTTCTTGTCCAAGGAACGCATCATTGCCAAGCCCGGTTTCAACCGTTGGCTGGTTCCGCCGGCCGCTTTGGCCATTCACCTGTGCATCGGCATGGCCTACGGCTTCTCGGTGTTCTGGCTGCCGCTGTCCAAGGCGCTGGGCATCAGCGCGCCGGTGGCGTGCGCACCGGACATGGGCTTCATCGCGCAGATCTTCTCGTCCCAGTGCGACTGGCCGATCTCCATGCTCGGCTGGATCTACACCCTGTTCTTCATCTTCCTCGGCTGTTCGGCGGCGATCTGGGGTGGCTGGCTGGAACACGCCGGGCCGCGCAAGGCCGGTGTGGTTTCGGCGCTGTGCTGGTGCGGCGGCCTGCTGATCTCGGCCCTGGGGGTCTATACCCACCAGATCTGGCTGATGTGGATCGGCTCCGGGGTCATCGGCGGCATCGGTCTGGGCCTGGGCTACATCTCCCCGGTATCGACCCTGATCAAGTGGTTCCCGGACAAGCGCGGCATGGCCACCGGCATGGCGATCATGGGCTTCGGTGGCGGTGCCATGGTGGGCGCGCCCCTGGCGGCGGCGCTGATGAGCCACTTCGCCACCCCGACCAGCGTTGGCGTGTGGCAGAGCTTCCTGGTGATGGCCGCGATCTACTTCGTGTTCATGATCGGCGGCGCCCTGGCGTACCGGGTCCCGCCTACCGGCTGGAAGCCTGAAGGCTGGACGGCACCGGCGAAGAAAGCCGCCAACTCGATGATCACCCACCGCCATGTGCACGTGAACGTGGCCTGGAAGACCCCGCAGTTCCGCCTGGTCTGGCTGGTGCTGTGCCTCAACGTCTCGGCCGGTATCGGCATTCTCGGCATGGCTTCGCCGCTGCTGCAGGAAGTGTTCGCCGGCAAGCTGCTGGGCAACGGCCTGACCTTCAGCCAGCTGGATGCCGGGCAACTGTCGCAGATCGCCGCCATCGCGGCCGGCTTCACCGGTCTGTTGAGCCTGTTCAACATCGGCGGGCGGTTCTTCTGGGCGTCGTTCTCCGACTACCTGGGACGCAAGAACACCTACTTCGTGTTCTTCGCCCTGGGCTTTGCCCTGTACGCGCTGATTCCGAACCTCGGCCACCTGGGCAACATTGCCCTGTTCGTGGCGGCGTTCTGCATCATCCTGTCGATGTACGGCGGCGGCTTCGCCACGGTGCCGGCCTACCTGGCCGACCTGTTCGGCACGCAGATGGTGGGGGCGATCCACGGTCGCCTGCTGACCGCCTGGGCGGCGGCGGGGGTGCTGGGCCCGGTGCTGGTGAACTACCTGCGCGAGTACCAGCTGAGCATCGGCGTCGAACGCGCCGCGGCGTATGACATCACCCTGTACATCCTCGCCGGCCTGCTGGTGCTGGGCTTCCTGTGCAACCTGCTGGTGCGCCCGGTGGCCGACAAGTACTTCATGACCGACGAGCAACTGGCGGCCGAGCAGGCCCTGGGCCACGACAAGGGCGCCGACAGCAGTGTCGTGCTGGAGTGGAAAGCGTCATCCGCCAGCCTGCCGCTGGTGATCGCCGCCTGGCTGGCAGTGGGCATTCCGCTGGCGTGGGGCGTGTGGGTCACCCTGCAGAAAACGGCGGTGCTGTTCAATTAAGGGCTTTGCCGGCAGCCCGGCTCCTGCGTAGGGGCCGGGCTGCCGGCGAATCCGGCGTCTGGGTCGGCAAGCCCCGGCGCCTTCACCGGCAAGCCATTTCCTGAAGTTGTCATGACAGGTACAGCCCGTATTCATTGGCTGGCGCCCGTCAGGATATTGTCCTGCGTGTTTCTGTTTGGCCGCCGTCGGGCCTATACTATTCGCCTTTTTCGCCCAATGATTTTGCGGAGCTGGTGATGGCCGAACGTAAGGCATCTGTCGAGCGCGACACTCTGGAAACCCAGATCAAAGCCTCGATCAACCTGGATGGCACCGGAAAGGCCCGATTCGATATCGGCGTGCCCTTCCTTGAGCACATGCTGGACCAGATCGCCCGGCACGGGCTGATCGACCTGGACATCGAAAGCAAGGGCGACCTGCATATCGACGACCACCACACCGTGGAGGATGTCGGTATCACCCTCGGCCAGGCGTTCAGCAAGGCCATCGGCGACAAGAAGGGCATCCGTCGCTACGGCCACGCCTATGTGCCGCTGGATGAAGCCCTGTCCCGCGTGGTGATCGACTTCTCCGGCCGTCCCGGCCTGCAGATGCACGTACCCTTCACCCGCGCCACCGTTGGCGGTTTCGACGTTGACCTGTTCCAGGAATTCTTCCAGGGCTTCGTCAACCACGCCAACGTGACCCTGCACATCGACACCCTGCGCGGCACCAACACCCACCACCAGATCGAGACCGTGTTCAAGGCCTTCGGCCGTGCACTGCGCATGGCGGTGGAGCTGGACGAGCGCATGGCCGGCCAGATGCCCTCCACCAAGGGCGTGCTGTAATGCAGACCGTCGCCGTTATCGACTACGGCATGGGCAACCTGCACTCGGTGGCCAAGGCCCTGGAGCACGTGGGCGCCGGCAAGGTACTGATCACCAGCGATGCCGGCGTGATTCGCGAAGCCGACCGGGTGGTGTTTCCCGGCGTGGGCGCGATTCGCGACTGCATGGCCGAGATCCGTCGCCTGGGCTTCGACTCCCTGGTGCGTGAAGTCAGCCAGGATCGGCCGTTCCTCGGGATCTGCGTGGGCATGCAAGCTTTGCTCGACCACAGCGAAGAGAACGAGGGCGTCGACTGCATCGGCCTGTTTCCCGGCCAGGTGAAGTTTTTCGGCAAGGGCCTGATCGAGGACGGCGAGCACCTGAAGGTGCCGCACATGGGCTGGAACGAAGTGAAGCAGGCGGTGGACCATCCGCTGTGGCACAGCATTCCGGACCGGGCGCGCTTCTACTTCGTGCACAGTTACTACATCAACGCCGGCAACGCGCGGCAGGTGGTGGGCAGCGGTCATTACGGGGTGGATTTCGCCGCGGCACTGGCCGATGGCTCGCGTTTCGCCGTGCAGTTTCACCCGGAGAAGAGCCATACCCACGGCCTGCAGTTGCTGCAGAATTTCGCCGCCTGGGACGGTCGCTGGTAAATGGCGATCAAGAAATCCAAGCCGCCGATCCTGAGCCTCACTGCCGAACAGGAGAGTGAGGCGACGCACAAGATCAAGCGCTTCATGGCCGAGCGCTTCGAGCTCGACCTGGGCTCGTTCGAGGCGGCGGAGATTCTTGAACTCTTTACCCGGGAAATTGCTCCGCACTATTACAACCGGGCGATTTTCGATGTGCAGACCCACCTCAAAGAGCGGTTTGAAAGCATCGAAAGCGACCTATGGGCATTAGAGAAGAGCAGCTGAAAGCTCCAAGCTTCGAGCTGCAAGAACAACAGACACGCATGCTTGCAGCTTGTGGCTTGCAGCTTGCAGCTCTTTTGACGAAGGAAAAAGCATGCTGATTATTCCCGCTATCGATCTCAAGGACGGCGCCTGTGTGCGTCTGCGCCAGGGCCGCATGGAAGATTCCACGGTGTTCTCCGATGACCCGGTGAGCATGGCCGCCAAGTGGGTTGAAGGGGGTTGCCGGCGTCTGCATCTGGTGGACCTCAACGGCGCCTTCGAAGGCCAGCCGGTCAACGGCGAGGTGGTCACCGCGATCGCCAAGCGCTACCCGAACCTGCCGATCCAGATCGGCGGTGGTATCCGTTCCCTGGAAACCATCGAGCACTACGTCAAGGCCGGCGTGAGCTACGTGATCATCGGCACCAAGGCGGTCAAGGAGCCGGAGTTCGTTGCCGAGGCCTGCCGCGCGTTCCCGGGCAAGGTCATCGTCGGCCTGGACGCCAAGGACGGTTTCGTCGCCACCGACGGCTGGGCTGAAGTCAGCAGCGTGCAGGTGATCGACCTGGCCAAGCGCTTCGAAGCCGACGGCGTGTCCGCCATCGTTTATACCGACATCGCCAAAGACGGCATGATGCAGGGCTGCAACGTGCCGTTCACTGCGGCCCTGGCGGCGGCCACCAAAATTCCGGTGATCGCCTCCGGCGGCATCCACAACCTGGGCGACATCAAGGCCCTGCTGGATGCCAAGGCGCCGGGAATCATCGGCGCCATTACCGGCCGCGCCATTTATGAGGGCACGCTGGATGTGGCAGAAGCCCAGGCCTTTTGTGATGGCTACGCGGCCAGCTGCAAGTCATAAGCGGCAAGCGGCCTGTCAACGCCCGACCGCGATCGGCTCTGACTTGCCGCTTGTAGCCCGCAGCTTGCAACTCTTCATCGGAGATTAAGCCCATGGCCTTAGCCAAACGCATCATCCCTTGCCTGGACGTGGACAACGGCCGGGTGGTCAAGGGCGTCAAGTTCGAGAACATCCGCGACGCCGGCGACCCGGTGGAAATCGCCCGTCGCTACGATGAGCAGGGTGCCGACGAAATCACCTTCCTCGACATCACCGCCAGCGTCGATGGTCGTGATACCACCTTGCATACCGTCGAGCGCATGGCCAGCCAGGTGTTCATCCCGCTGACCGTGGGCGGTGGCGTGCGCACCGTGCAGGACATCCGCAACCTGCTCAATGCCGGCGCGGACAAGGTTTCGATCAACACCGCGGCGGTGTTCAACCCCGAGTTTGTCGGTGAAGCGGCGCAGCATTTCGGCTCGCAATGCATCGTGGTCGCCATCGACGCGAAGAAGGTCTCCGGCCCGGGCGAACCCCCGCGCTGGGAAATCTTCACCCATGGCGGGCGCAAGCCCACCGGTCTGGACGCGGTGGAGTGGGCGAAGAAGATGGAAGGCCTGGGCGCCGGCGAGATCCTGCTCACCAGCATGGATCAGGACGGCATGAAAAACGGCTTTGACCTGGGCGTGACCCGGGCCATCAGCGATGCCCTGGGAATCCCGGTCATCGCCTCCGGCGGCGTCGGCAACCTCCAGCATCTGGCCGACGGCATCATCGAAGGCCACGCCAGCGCGGTGCTGGCGGCGAGCATTTTCCACTTCGGCGAATACACGGTTCCCGAGGCCAAGGCCTACATGGCGCAGCGCGGGATCGTGGTGCGATAGCCACTGGACAGCATGGCGTGCTCGCGGCACTCTTGAGCACGCCATGGATTCTGGTATCCCGTCATGTTCAAACGTCTTCTTGTGGTTGTCGCCAGCGCGACCCTGCTCCTGAGCACTCTGGCCCGCGCCGCTGAAACTGCCGACACCGCCCTGGTGCTGCTGACGGAAAACTTCCCCCCCTACAACATGGCCAAGAACGGCAAGAACTTCGCGCAAGGCGAGAACATCGACGGCATCGCCGTGGATATCGTCCGCGAAATGTTCAAGCGCGCCGGGATCAATTACAGCCTGACCCTGCGTTTCCCCTGGGAACGCATCTACAAGATGGCCCTGGAACAGCCGGGCTATGGCGTGTTCGTCATGGCCCGGCTGCCGGAGCGCGAGCCGCTGTTCAAGTGGGTCGGCCCCATCGGCCCGGACGACTGGATCATGCTGGCCAAGGCCGGCAGCAAGATCACCCTCGAATCCCTGGAGCAGGCGCGCAGCTACAAGATCGGCGCCTACAAGGGCGATGCCATTGCCCAGACCCTGGCCAAGCAGGGCCTGGCGCCCCAGGTGGTGCTGCGGGACCAGGACAACGCCAAAAAGCTGGTGGCGGGGCAGATCGATCTCTGGGCCACCGGCGATCCGGCGGGACGTTACCTGGCCAAGCAGGAAGGCATCACCGGCCTCAAGACTGTGCTGCGCTTCAACAGCGCCGAGCTGTACCTGGCCCTGAACAAGGACGTGTCCGATGAGGTGGTGGCCAAGCTCCAGGCAGCCCTGGACGCGATGCGTGAAGAGGGGCTGGTGGAGGAAATCATGGGGCGTTATCTCTAGAAGCAGCCGCAAGCCGCAAGCTACAAGTCACAGCAGGTCGGCGGCGCTTTGGCTTGCAGCTTGAGGCTTGCGGCTGTCCTATCTGTACTTGCCGTTCTTGCCGTGCCCGGCCATGGCTTCGTTGCTGCGCAGGCTGATCATCGACTTGATATCGATCCACTCGATGCCCTGGGCCTTGAGCGTGGGCAGTTCGCGTTCGAGTACGGCCAGGGT
The DNA here is from genome assembly GCF_021560055.1 of Pseudomonas sp. BC42. Taxonomy (NCBI): domain Bacteria; kingdom Pseudomonadati; phylum Pseudomonadota; class Gammaproteobacteria; order Pseudomonadales; family Pseudomonadaceae; genus Pseudomonas; species Pseudomonas sp. BC42. The sequence continues at coordinate 6,449,791 of NZ_CP091067.1, read as the reverse complement.
CTGTGGATAAGGGTGGCCGATCATCACCGCCGAACCCTGTTTGCGCGCCAGTTTGATGGCTGTCTGCAACTGTTGGCTGATTGCCGCCTCCGTCCGTTCGTCGTCCAGGAACACATCCCGGGAAACGCTGGCCAGACCGATCTTCTGCGCTTCGGCGGCGGCGACCGTCTGGGCGCTGGTGCGGCTGTCGACGAAGAATTTGTGGCGTCGCTGCAAGTCGGCCATCAGCCAGGCCATGGCTTGCGGTTGGGCGGTCATGCGGCTGCCCATGTGGTTGTTGATGCCGCTGGTGTAGGGCACGGCCTGGAAGGCAGCCTCCAGGCGCTTTTGCAGCTCCTCGATGGGCAGCTCGGGGTGCCAGGCGAAGGGGCCGGTGGCCGGGTCCATGGGCATGTGCAGGATGACGATCTTGCCGGCCCGGTGAGCTTCGCGGGCGAACTCGGCGGCGTGGGGCGTGTCGGGCATGATCGCCGTGGTCACCGGGCCGGGCAGGGCCAGCACGCGGCGGTCGCGGGGCAGGTTCTGCCCGAGGTCGTCGATGATCAGGCTCAGGTAGGCCTTGGGTGCCGCAGGTGCCGGTTCGGCAGCGTGGGTCGCAGCAGTGAAGAAGCACAGCAGGGCCAGCAGCGGGGCCCAGAACGGGCGGAACAGGGATGGGCGGCGGGAAATCATGGGGATCGGAATCGGGCCTTATAGGGGAATGGGCGCCCTGGCGGGCGCTTCGCTGGCGAGCCAGCTCCTACACAAGCCGGCTCCTGTAGGAGCCGGCTTGCCGGCGAAGGGTTCAATCACTTGCCGCGGGTGATGCTCAGCCCCTTGAGCAGGCTCAGGGCCTGGGCCAGCTGGTAGTCGTCATCCTGTGGCATCGGTTTGGCCTTGCTGGTCGAACCGCTCGGCTTGTCGGCGCCGCCGTTGCCATTGCCCAGGTGACCCTGCAGGTCGGCTTCCTTGAAGTACTCGCCGTCCTGGGCCTCGCTGGTGATCTTGGCGCGGCGCACTTCGATGTCCGGAACGATGCCCTGGGCCTGGATCGAGCGGCCGTTGGGGGTGAAGTACAGCGCGGTGGTGATCTTCAGCGCGCGGTCGTTGTTCAGCGGCAGCACGGTCTGCACCGAGCCCTTGCCGAAGCTGGTGGTGCCCATCAGCACCGCGCGTTTCTGGTCCTGCAGGGCGCCGGCGACGATTTCCGAAGCCGAGGCGCTGCCGCCGTTGATCAGCACCACCATCGGCACGGCTTCGCTTTCGTCCTTGCCGGTGGCAGAGAAGCGCAGCTCGGAGTTGGCGATGCGGCCCTTGGTGTAGACGATCAGGCCCTTGGTGATGAAGTGGTCGACCACTTCCACCGCCGCCTGCAGCACGCCGCCCGGGTTGTTGCGCAGGTCGAGGATGATGCCGTTGAGCTTCTTGCCGTTGTCCTTGCGCAGCTTGGCCAGGGCCTTGGAGACTTCCTCGCCGGTCTTGACCTGGAACTGGGTGATGCGGATGTAGCCGTAGCCCGACTCCAGCAACTGGCTCTTCACGCTCTTCACCTGGATGGTGGCGCGGGCCAGGGTCACGTCGAACGGCGTACCGCCGTCGCGCACCAGGGTCAGGGTGATTTTCTGGCCGATCTTGCCGCGCATCTTGTCCACGGCTTCGGTCATGGTCTGGCCACGGGTCGGCTGGCCGTTGATCTTGACGATCAGGTCGCCGGCCTGGATGCCGGCCTTGGACGCTGGCGTGTCGTCGATCGGCGACACCACTTTGATAAAGCCGTCTTCGGCGCCCACTTCGATGCCCAGGCCGCCGAATTCGCCGCTGGTGCTTTCCTGCAGTTCGGCGAAGTCTTCCGGGCCCAGGTAGGCCGAGTGCGGGTCGAGGTTGCTGAGCATGCCCTTGATGGCATTCTCCAGCAGGGTCTTGTCATCCACGGGTTCGACATAGGCCGCCTTGATCCGGTCCATGACCTCGGCAAAGGTGCGCAGTTCTTCCAGCGGCAAAGGTGCCTTGGTGGTCGCGGCGGTCGCTGATTGAGCGGTTTCGGCGGCAAACGCCAGAGGCGCTCCGATCACCAGGGCGATCGTCAGGGCCAGCGAGGTAAGGCGGGACAAATGCAGCATGTCGAACGAACTCCTAATTTAGATGCAGCGCTTATCCTTGCGCGTGGCACCACTGTGCCGGGTCGCTGGGGCGGCCCTGCTGACGAATTGCAAAGTACAGCGCAGGAGTGTCCTGTCCGCCACTATTACCCACGGTGGAGATGGACTCTCCGGCCTTGACCACATCACCGGCTTCCTTGAGCAGGGTCTGGTTGTGCCCGTAGAGACTCAGGTAGCCGTTGCCATGATCGAGGATCACCAGCAGCCCGGCGCCGCGCAGCCAGTCGGCGAACACCACCCGGCCACCGTGCACGGCGTGTACCTGGCTGCCGGCGGCGGCGCTGATCATCACCCCGTCCCACTTGGAACGGGAGTCATCGCCACGGGTTTCACCAAAGCGTGCCAGCAATCGACCATCAACCGGCCATGGAAGTTTTCCCCGGGCGGCGGCAAATGCACCGCCGAAGGAAGGGCCGGCGCTGGAAACCAAGGCGCCCGGGCTTGATCTGACGGGCTTGCGCGGGGCATCGCTGGCGTCGGCCTGGGCCTCACGTAAACGCTTTTTTTCGGCTTCCTGCTGGGCGATCAGCGCTTTCTGGCGCGCTTCTTCTGCCTCGCGGGCCTGGCGGGCCAGGGTTTCTTCAATGGTCTTGAGCACCTTGGCCAGGTCGGCCTGGTCCTGCTCGCGGGCCTTGAGTTTGTCGTCCCGGGCCTTCACGTCGTCGTTGAGCTTGGCCAGGGCCAGTTGCCGCTCCTTGCGGACCTTGTCGAGTTCTTCACGCTGGGTGTCGAGGCTGCTCTTCTGCACCAGCAACTGGGCCTGTTGCAGCGAGATGTCCTTTTCCACATTGGCCAGCTGGCGCAGGGTCTCGTTGAAACTCTTCAACTGCTCCAGGCGCGCCTGGCTCAGGTAGTCGTAGTAAGTCAGGGTACGGGCGAATTTTTCCGGATTCTGCTGGTTGAGCAGCAGCTTGAGGTATTCCTGGCGCCCGTTCTGGTAGGCGGCGCGGGCCTGGATGGCGATCAGTCGCTGCTGTTCAGTGCGCGCGCTCTGGAGTTTTTTTTTCTCCTCATCGAGTCGCTGCAGCTCGGCTTCGCTTTTTTTCAGCTCTTTCTGCAGGGCTTCGACCTGCTTTTCCAGCTTGCCCATCTCGGTTTCGGTGCCGCGCAGTTCTTTCTGCACCCCGGATTTTTCTTCCTGCAGCTTGCCCAGCAGTTTCTTCAGCTCGGCAATGTCCTGACGCGTGGCGTCCAACTGTTGTTGGGTTTGCGCGCGCTCGTCGGCAAAAGCCGGTTGGAGCAGGCAGATCAGAGCAAGGGCAATCAGGGCGCGAAGCATAGAGGCGGGCGACACCAGGGAAAGGGACGGCCTAGTATGCCCGCCCATCGCGGCAAAAAAAACGCCTCAAAGCCAACTGCTTTGCGGCGTTCGTCATAAAAAGCCCTTTCCGGGCGGTTATTGGGCCATTTGCTATCAGCCTGCCAGCGGTTTCCGCGGCGATCAGCCAGGCGCTTGCGCGTGGGGCGGATGCTGGTGCGCCTGGGCGCTGCTCTGGGAGGTGGATGCAGGGTGATCGGCCAGGTCGGTTGGCCGGGCGCGCAGGACCACGATGCCCGGGACGTCGCGGACGTACTCCATGAACGGCGAGTCGATCACCACGCGCTGGTTCTGCTTCGAGGACGCATTGCGCAGGACAGGCCCCTGGGCGGTCCTGATGAACAGCCCGGTGTGGGTGACGTCTAGGCCCGAGAGCGGGGTGTAGATGCCGATGTAGTCGCCGGTGCGCAGGCTGCCGAGCACATGCCGGTCAATCCGCGCGCTGGGAATGTAGGTGATGTCGCGGTCGGCCACGGGCAGCCCCGCCAGGTAATGGCCGCCATCGGCCTTTTGATTGAGGTGCTTGGCGACGGTCACCGCATCGGCACCCAGCAGGGCGGTGACGTCATCGGCCAAGGGCTGTCCGGCATGGGCCCAGTCGGTGAAGAAGTGGCGGCGGTTGAGGAAATTGACGTCGCCGTTGACGTAGCGAATCTGCACCAGGTTGTGGATGAAGCCGGCCTCGTCGCGGGACTGGCGCAATGCCTCGACATAATCCAGGTAGGTAAAGCAGTCCAGGCCCCTGAAGTCGACGACCAGCTTTTCGGCCAGGGTGGCAGAGCCCTGCAGCTTGTTCGGCGCATAAGGCGTCTGCAGGAACTCCCGTGAAATGAGGTCGTTCATCTGCCCGATGTCGGCAGCGTGCTGCTGGGGCTGGATGCTCAACAGCGTGCGCAATTTGCCGGCGGTCAGCGGGTCCATGGCCACCTGGGTGTGTGGCTGTTCGGGGGCGCTGCCCCCGGGGGCCTGCGACTGTTGGGCAGGAACCTGGCTTGCGCAGCCTGACAGGAGGGAGGCTAGAAACAGCGTAGCCATCTTGTTCATGGGATTCTCTCTGCGGGCAGTTCTGATAACGATAATCATTATTCAGCAAGTGGCAGGTGTTTGTCTGGTGGCGCTGTCTTGCGCTTGGGCCTTCGCGCCGCGCCTGGAGCGGGGCGAAGCCGCAATGAAAAACGCCCGATGGACTGCATCGGGCGTTTTTCATGCAACGGCGACCTGAGGGTTTCAGTGCGCAGGATCGACCAGGATCGAGGTGCCGGTCATTTCCTCAGGCTGAGGCAGGTCCAGCAACTTGAGCATGGTCGGTGCCACATCCGCCAGCACCCCGCCTTCGCGGACTTTCAGGGCGCGCTTGCCGTAATAGATGAAGGGCACCGGCTCGGTGGTGTGAGCGGTGTGGGCCTGACCGGTGGAGGCGTCGGACATCTGCTCGACGTTGCCGTGGTCCGCGGTGATCAGGGCTTCGCCACCGACCTTTTCCAGGGCATCGACGATGCGTCCGACACACAGGTCCAGGCATTCCACGGCTTTGACCGCGGCGGCGAACACGCCGCTGTGGCCGACCATGTCGCCGTTGGCGTAGTTGACGATGATCACGTCGTAGCGCTGGTGCTCGATGGCGTCGACGATCTTGTCGGTGACTTCCGGAGCGCTCATTTCCGGCTGCAGGTCGTAGGTGGCGACTTTCGGCGACGGGATCAGGATGCGCTCCTCCCCTGGGAACGGCTCTTCACGGCCGCCGGAGAAGAAGAAGGTCACGTGGGCGTACTTTTCGGTTTCGGCGATGCGCAGCTGGGTCTTGCCGTTTTTCGCCAAATAGTCGCCCAGCACGTTTTCCAGGCTGCCCGGAGCAAAGGCTGCCGGCGCGGGGATGCTGGCGGCGTACTGGGTGAGCATGACGAAGCCGGCCAGCTTTGGCTGGCGCGCGCGCTCGAAGTCCTTGAAGTCGTCCTCGACGAAGACCCGGGTCAGCTCGCGAGCCCGGTCGGCACGGAAGTTCATGAACACCACGGCATCGCCGTCTTCGACCTTGACCGGCTCGCCGATGGTGGTGGCCTTGACGAACTCGTCGCTCTCTTCACGGGCGTAGGCCGCTTGCAGGCCTTCCTGGGCGGTGGCGGCGTTGAACTGCCCCTGGCCGTCGACGATCAGGTTGTAGGCCTGGGCCACGCGGTCCCAGCGATTGTCACGGTCCATGGCGAAGTAGCGGCCGATCAGGCTGGCGATACGGCCCTTGCCCAGGGTCTTGAAGCTTTCGTCCAGCAGTTCGATGAACGACTGGGCGCTCTTGGGCGGGGTGTCGCGACCATCGAGGAAGGCGTGCAGGTAGATCTTCTCGGCACCGCGCTTGAAGGCCAGCTCGGCCATGGCGATCAGGTGGTCCTGGTGACTGTGCACGCCGCCGTCCGACAGCAGGCCGAGGATGTGCACGGCCTTGCCGGCGGCCACGGCCTTGTCCACGGCGGCGCACAGGGTCGGGTTCTCGAAGAACTCGCCGTCACGGATGGCCTTGGTCACCCGGGTGAAGTCCTGATACACCACGCGACCGGCGCCCAGGTTCATGTGGCCCACCTCGGAGTTGCCCATCTGCCCATCCGGCAGGCCGACGTCCATGCCCGAGCCCGAGATCAGGCCGTTGGGCATGCTGGCGCACAAGCGATCCAGGACCGGCTTCTTGGCCGCATAGACGGCGTTGGATTCGTGGCTCTCGCTGTGACCGAAGCCATCCAGAATCATCAGGACCAAAGGTTTAGGCGTGGTAGTCATGGCGTCCACTCGTGGCTGGATAGGAAAGTGTTGAAAAAGGAGGTGTTGAAAAACGGAGTGGCAGTTTAAAGCGAAGTTCCGGTGGCGTCACCGCCGGGCGGGGTTTGGCCGACCTTGAGGGCTGTGTATACTGGCCGACATTTTAACGCCCTGGAACCTCCTTAGATGGTTGCTCACCTGATTCAATTCGCCACTGAACACTACTTGCTCGTCGGCGCCTTCGCCATCCTGCTGGCTCTGTTGATCGCTCATGAATTGAGCCGCGGTGGCCGCAGCCTCAGCACCCGTGAACTGACCGCGCTGGTCAACAGCGAGCAGGGCGTAGTGATCGATATCCGTCCGTCCAAGGACTATGCCGCCGGCCACATCGTCGGCGCGCTGAACATTCCCCAGGACAAGCTGGCCGCCCGTGTCGGCGAACTGGAGAAGCACAAGGCCAAGACCATCATCCTGGTGGACGCCCAAGGCCAGCACGCCGGCACCCATGCCCGTGAACTGATGAAGTCCGGCTTCACCGCTGCCAAACTGTCCGGCGGTGTTTCCAGCTGGAAAGCCGACAACCTGCCATTGGTGAAGTAATGCCCCAGGTCATCGTCTACTCCAGTGATTACTGCCCTTACTGCTCGCGGGCCAAGCAACTGCTCGGGAGCAAAGGCGTAGCCTTCGAAGAGATCAAGGTCGATGGCAAGCCGCAGGTGCGCGCCGACATGGCCCAGAAAGCCGGACGCACGTCCGTGCCGCAGATCTGGATCGGCGCCACCCATGTAGGTGGTTGTGATGATTTGTTTGCCCTGGAGCGCGCCGGCAAGCTCGACGCGCTGCTGGCGGCCTGAAATTCCTAACCCTATTAGACCCAAGATCAAGAAGGATCTGAGATGACTGACCAACAGAACACTGCTGCTGCCGAAGACGAAAGCGCACCGCAATTCTCCCTGCAGCGCATCTACGTGCGTGACCTGTCCTTCGAAGCGCCGAAAAGCCCGGCCATCTTCCGTCAGCAGTGGGAGCCAAGCGTCGGCCTGGACCTCAACACCCGTCAGAAGGCCCTGGAAGCCGACTTCCACGAAGTGGTGCTGACCCTGTCCGTGACCGTGAAGAACGGCGACGAAGTGGCCTTCATCGCTGAAGTGCAGCAGGCCGGTATCTTCCTGATCAAGAACCTGGACGAGGCTTCCATGAGCCACACCCTGGGTGCCTTCTGCCCGAACATCCTGTTCCCTTACGCTCGCGAAGCGCTGGACAGCCTGGTGACCCGCGGTTCGTTCCCGGCCCTGATGCTGGCCCCGGTGAACTTCGATGCGCTGTACGCCCAGGAACTGCAACGCCTGCAGTCCGCCGGCGAAAACACCGTTCAGTAAGCACTGGCTGTGGTACGAAAAAAGCGCCTGTCACGGCGCTTTTTTCATGCTCGGGCGTCAGCTGTCCAAACCCTGGCGCCGGCGCCGCAGGCTGTGATCGACCACGAGGTGGGTGCCGTGATCGCGCCTGCAGGAAGGCCCTTCGGGCCTTGTCGCAGCCTGCGGCAGCGGCTGCAGAGAATGGTTACTTGAAGCCCAGTTGTCGCCAGCCTTCATAGACCGCCACGGCTACGGTGTTGGACAGGTTCAGGCTGCGGCAGCCTTCGCGCATGGGCAAGCGCAGGCGCTGCTCGCCCGGCAGGGCGTCCAGCACGTCCGCCGGCAGGCCACGGCTCTCGGGGCCGAACAGGAAGGCGTCGCCCTCCTTGAAGCTGGCGTCATGGAAGGGCCGCGAGCCCTTGGTGGTGAAGGCGAACAGGCGCGGATGGCCGAGGCTTTCCAGGCAACTGGCGAGGTCGGCATGGCGTTGCAGGGTGGCGTATTCGTGATAGTCGAGGCCGGCACGGCGCAGGCGCTTGTCGTCCATTTCGAAACCCAGTGGCTCGATCAAATGCAGGTGGCAGCCGCTGTTGGCGCACAGCCTGATAACGTTGCCGGTATTCGGCGGAATTTCTGGTTGAAAGAGGATGACGTGAAACATGCACGGCTCCGAAGAAAAAGATGGGCTGCATTCTACGCCTGAAGAGGACCCGCGACCGAAGCTTATGCTGCGGGTGTTCGGCTCCCTGGCGATTGTCGGGATGATGGTGGGGCTGATGATCGGTCGACTGACGCAGCCCGATCCGATCGAGTTGCAACAGGTCGAGGTGGCGGCCGATGGCCTGGTGGTCTGGTTCAACCAGGAACCCAAGGTTCACGGCGAACATATCGATGGCACCATCGCCTTGCTGTTCGATGCGCAAGGACGGGCGCAGAACGGTCAGTTGCAGGTCAATCAGAAGACGGTGAACTGGCGGGTGCGGCTGGCGGACCAGGGCTTGCTGCTGAACCTGGTGGCGGCCCGGCCGTTGCGGGGCGAGTGGAGCGCCAGCCAGGTGGACGGGCGCTGGCGCCTGGCGATCCACCTGCGGGAGGAATAAAAGAGGGAAACCCCGGCCTGCCTGTACCAAGGCCCCCAAAAGCGGGAGGGGCTGATCGCCTGTCGGGGCGATGAGTCCCGGTGTAAAGAGGGGGATTCCCGGCCTGCCTGTACCAGGGTCCCCGAAAGGGTTGTGGGCGCGTCGCTCAAAGCGTGATGGGCCCGGTGTTAAAGAGGGAAGCCCTAGCCTGCCTGTACTGAGGTTCCCGAAAGCTTGGGCTCGTCGCGATGCGCGTGATGAGCCCGGTATTAAAGAGGGAAGCCCCAGCCTGCCTGTACCGAGGTTCCCGAAAGCTTGGGCTCGTCGCGATGCGCGTGATGAGCCCGGTATTAAAGAGGGAAGCCCCAGCCTGCCTGTACTGAGGTTCCCGAAAGCTTGGGCTCGTCGCGATGCGCGTGATGAGCCCGGTATTAAAGAGGGAAGCCCCAGCCTGCCTGTACTGAGGTTCCCGAAAGCTTGGGCTCGTCGCGATGCGCGTGATGAGCCCGGTGTTAAAGAGGGAATTCCCGGCCTGCCTGTACCGAGGTTCCCGAAAGCTTGGCCCGTCGCTGTGAGCGTGGTGGGCCGGGTGTTAAAGAGGGGAATCCCCGGCCTGCCTGTACCAAGGTCCCCTAAACTGGGTAGTGATGGAGGTATTGCAGGGGGCGTGCCAACTTTGGCCGGTCCTGTTTGAATTGCCTGGATAAAAAGCCGAAAGCCCCGAATTCCGGGGCTTTTGCGTTTTCGAAGGGCAAATATTCAGATTTGAAGGCCAGGCCTCGAATGATCGCGCTGTGCTCGATTGCGGTTCATCGCGCCTTCGGCCAGTGCATGCACCCCATCCTGGTGCATGCCCATCCTCGTCGTAGGAGCCGGCTTGCCGGCGAAGCGCCGGTCAGTGCTCTGCAAGGCTCAAGGGCCTTTTCGCTGGCAAGCCAGCTCCTGCACAGGGGGAGGGCTCAGCCTTCCTCGCTTTCGTCCTCGTCGCCTCCGTCCACCTTCATCCCCAACTCCTTGATCTTGCGGGTCAGGGTGTTGCGGCCCCAGCCCAGCAGCACGGCGGCGTCGCGGCGGCGGCCGGCGGTGTGCTTGAGGGCGGTTTCGATCATGATCCGCTCGAAACTCGGCACCGCGCTGTCCAAAAGGCTCGACTGGCCGCGGGCCAGGGCCTGATCGGCCCACTGGCGCAGGGCCTGTTCCCAGTTGGTCACCGGCGCCGAATCCTGGGGCAGGCTCAACAGCTCCGGCGGCAGGTCGCTGATGTGCACCTCGCGCCCCGACGCCATGACGGTGATCCAGCGGCAGGTGTTCTCCAGCTGGCGCACGTTGCCCGGCCACGGCAGGTTCTTCAGGTATTCCTCGGTTTCGTTCTTCAGCAGCTTGGGTTCCACCGCCAGTTCCTGGGCGGCGCGGCTGAGGAAATGCTTGGCCAGGGTCGGGATGTCTTCGCGACGGTCCGACAGGCGCGGAATATGGATGCGGATCACGTTGAGGCGGTGGAACAGGTCCTCGCGGAACTTGCCGGCGTGCACCAGGGTTTCCAGGTTCTGGTGGGTGGCGGCGATGATCCGTACATCGACCTTGACCGGCGTGTGGCCACCGACCCTGTAGAACTCGCCGTCGGCCAGAACCCGCAGCAGGCGGGTCTGGGTATCGGCCGGCATGTCGCCGATCTCGTCGAGGAACAGGGTGCCGCCGTCGGCCTGTTCGAAGCGTCCGCGGCGCAGGTTGGCGGCGCCGGTGAAGGCGCCTTTTTCATGGCCGAACAGCTCGGATTCCATCAGGTCCTTGGGGATGGCGGCCATGTTCAGGGCGATGAACGGCGACGCCGCCCGCGGGCTGTGGCGATGCAGGGCATGGGCCACCAGTTCCTTGCCGGTGCCGGACTCGCCGTTGATCAGCACGGTGATGTTGGAGTGGCTCAGGCGCCCGATGGCACGGAACACCTCCTGCATCGCCGGCGCTTCGCCGATGATTTCCGGGGTGCGGGCCAGGGTCGGCGCCACTTCCAGGCCCTGCTGCTCCTGGGCATGCTGGTTGGCACGCTTGACCAGGGACACCGCCTCATCCACGTCAAACGGCTTGGGCAGGTACTCGAAGGCCCCGCCCTGGTAGGAGGCGACAGCGCTGTCCAGGTCCGAATGCGCGGTCATGATGATCACCGGCAGGCGCGGGTGCAGCTCGCGAATCCGTGCTAGCAGGTCGAGGCCGCTGGCGCCGGGCATGCGAATGTCGGAAATGATCACGTCCGGCTGCTGGCGCGCCAGGCGGCTCATCACCCCGTCGGCACTGTCGAAGCTCTGGGTGGTCATGCCTTCCTGCTGCAGGGCTTTTTCCAGGACCCAACGGATAGAACGGTCGTCATCGACGATCCACACGGTTTCACTACGGCTCATGTCGATGGGGCTCCTTGTTCCAGAGGCAGAAAGATCGAGAAGGTGGTGTGGCCGGGATGGCTGTCACATTCGATCAGGCCCTGGTGCTGGCTGATGATGTTCTGGGTAATGGCCAGGCCCAGCCCGGTGCCGTCCGGGCGGCCGCTGACCATGGGGAAGAAGAGGGTGTCCTGCAGCTCGGCGGGAATGCCCGGGCCGTTGTCGATGATCTCGATCTTGGTCACCAGGCGATGACGTACATGGCCGATGGTGAACTGGCGCATGGTGCGGCTGCGCAGGGTGATGCGCCCCAGGCGCATTTCGTTCTGGTTGCTGATGGCCTGCATGGCGTTGCGCACGATGTTGAGCACCGCCTGGATCATCTGCTCGCGGTCGATCAAGACGTCGGGAATGCTCGGGTCGTAATCGCGTACCAGGGTGATGCAGCCCTGGCTTTCGGCTTCCACCAGGCTACTGACCCGCTCCAGCACTTCGTGGATATTGGTCAGCGCCAGGGACGGCAGCTTGTTCGAGCCGAGCATGCGGTCCACCAGGTTTCGCAGGCGGTCGGCCTCTTCGATGATGACGTTGGTGTAGTCCTTGAGGCTTTCCTCGGGCAGCTCGCGGGCCAGCAGTTGGGCGGCGCCGCGAATCCCGCCCAGGGGGTTCTTGATCTCGTGGGCCAGGCCGCGCACCAGCATCTTGCTGGTTTCCTGCTTGGACAGCTGGGCCTCTTCCTTGGTGATGCGCAGCAGCCGGTCCCGGGGGTGGACCTCCAGCAGCAGCAAGGTATCGCCATTGCTGAGGATCGGCGTCACCGCGTAGTCGACGGTCAGGGTCTGGCCGGTCAGGGCGGTGAGCATGGCCTCGCGCTTGGTGAAGGGGTGCGCCTGTTCCACCGCCTGGCGCAGTGAGCTCAGGGCTTCGGCGGACTCGGTGAACAGCTCACTGATGAATTGCCCATGGCTGCGCTGGCCGCTGATGGCCAGGAGCATCTCCGCCGCCGGGTTCATGTACTCAAGGCGCAGGTCGGCGTTGAGCAGAATGGTGGCGGTGGTCAGGTTGTCCAGAAGCAGACGGTGCAGTGGGTCGCTGATGGTCATTCGGACCTCTTTTGGAGCAGGGCGAGCCGGAGCCGGTCCGGGATCGCGCGCGGGGTTAAAGCGCTGATGTGGAGAAAATGCAAAAACCAAACCAAGGCTCCGAAAAGAAGCGTTCGCGGCCTGAAACAGGCGTTTGAAGCCCGCTTGCGTGGCGCTTTGCCAGCTTTGCCGGGTATTTTCGAACCAAAATGGGCTGGGAATGGTCTGTGGGTGCACGGTGTTGCACCAATATAGTGCATGAATCTGCAGGGCGCTGGCCGGTTGCCCGAATCGGCGAGAATCAACGCCCGTTTTTCAGCGGCAGCGCGCAGGGCGCGGGTTTAGAGTGCTCGAACCCGACGCTTCAAGGTTTAGGATGCGGCCATGGAAAACGCCACTCTGCTGTTTCAGCTCCCCGATGACGACACCCTGTATCAGGCCCTTCTGGACCGCGACCCGGCCTATGAGGGCTTTGCGTTCGTCGGGGTCAAGAGCACGGGGGTGTTCTGCCGCCTGACCTGTGCCGCGCGCAAGCCCAAGCGTGAGAACACGGTGTTTTTCGGCTCGATCAAGGGCTGTGTCGAAGCGGGATTCCGTGCCTGTCTGCGGTGTCGCCCTCTGGAGCGGGCCGGGGTGCAGGAACCCTGGGTGCAGACCCTGCTGGAGCAACTGCACGGTGATCCCGAGCGGCGCTGGTACGAAGATGATCTGACCCGGCAGGGGCTGGATCCGTCCACCGTGCGTCGCGCCTTCAAGCGCTACTTTGGGGTGACTTTCCTGGAAATGGCCCGGCTGCGGCGCATGGGCCAGGGCATGCAGCAGCTGGCGGGCGGAGAGTCGGTGATCGCGGCGCAGATCAGCGCCGGCTTTGATTCCGACAGCGGCTTTCGCCGGGCCTTTTCCCGTCTGGCTGGCCAGCCACCGTCGAACCTGCGGGGGCGCGAGCTGCTCAAGGTGGACTGGCTGCAAACCCCTATCGGCGTGATGCTGGCGGTGGCTGACGCCCAGGTCCTGCACCTGCTGGAGTTTTTCGATCGTCCGGCGCTGGCCAATGAGCTGCAGACCCTGCAAAAGCGCAGCGGTTCGAGCATAGGTTTCGGGCGTTTTGCTCCGATCGACCAGATCGAGGCCGAATTGCAGCGTTATTTTGCCGGTGAGCCGGGTGGCTTCCACACGCCGCTGGCGATGAACGCCTCGCCGTTCACCCGCACGGTATGGCAGGCCCTGCGCGCCATTCCCCTGGGCAGCACCTGCAGTTATGCCGAGGTGGCGAGCCGGATCGGCTCGCCGTCGGCGGTGCGCGCGGTGGCCCGGGCCAACGGTGCCAATCAGATCGCCATCGTCATTGCCTGCCACCGGGTGATCGGCAGCGACGGTGCCCTCACCGGCTACGGTGGCGGACTGTGGCGCAAGCGCTGGCTACTGGAGCATGAGCGCCGCATGGGCACTGCGTTGTTTCACTCAGCGAGCGGGCTGTAGCGGTTCGCTTGAAGTGGGCTCAACGGCGATGGGCCCGCAGCAGGGTGAAGGTGATCTGCGCGCTCTGCTGCAGGACCCGCTCGCCGTCGAGGATCTGCACCGCCAGGCGATGTTGGCCACGGTCGATAGCGACCAGCGGCAACTCGGGGCCCCGGCTCGGGGCTCCATAAGCCTGGTCGTCCAGCAAGAGGCGCAGGCGGTGGTGCGGCTGCAAGGCCGGCGCTAGCACCACCTGTACGGTGAAGCTGCCGTTGTTGGCTCGCAGCGCGCCGTGGTCCGGCACGCCCTGCAACCGCAGTTGTATGTAGGGCTCTGCGCTGGCAGCCAGCGCCGTTAGCCACAGCAGGCAAAAGACAGCGATGCGCGTCACGGTGATTCCAGCCCTTCACAGGTGTGCGGTTGAAGGGCTCAGCATAGGGCGGCGCGAGGCTGGGCGCGGGCGCGGTTAACCTTTGAACACACATAACTCGGCGGTGGCGCGGATCATTGCCAGCTGCCGCAACGGATCGCTGCTGGCGGCCTGAGTGGCCTGGGCCAGCCATTGCGGGCATTGGCGATCACCGCGATGGGGGCTGAAGTCGGCCAGTTGCTGCAGCAGGCGTTTTTGTAACTGATCGAGTTGTGGGCGGATCTGTCCGGCCAGGTCCTGGCGCGGGGTGTCCGGTGCCTGGCCTTGCAGGTGCCAGCTGGACAGCCGGGCGTACTGCACCAGTTTGTTGGCTTCGATCTGGGCGGCGAAGAACTGCCCGACCGTTTCTTCATTCAGGTGATAGGTGGCGGCCTGGGCCGTGGCGCCGGCAATCACCTGCTGTTCCCGCGGACGGTCCTCCACGGCCTTGTGGCTGTCCCATTTGCTCAGGGCCACCTGATCGGCAATGCTCAGGCGCTCGCCGATGCTTTGCAGCAGTGGGGCAAGGGTGGGCGGGGCATCGTTGGCGCAGGCTGCGCCGGTGAGCAGGCTACAGGCAAGGGCGAGGCACAGGTTGAGGCGCGAAGTCATGGGCGGGCTCGGCTGCTGATGGGAAAACGGCGCCCATGATGCACGCAACCACCCCGGGCCTGGCAAATGCGCGGGCATAAAAAAGGCCTCCCGAAGGAGGCCTCTTGATCACGCGGCTTGCGCCGGTGCTACCGGATCAGCAGCTGTAGTACAGCTCGTATTCCAGTGGGTGTACGAAGGTACGGACCTTGATCTCTTCTTCGCTTTTCAGGGCGATGTAAGCGTCGATGAAGTCGTCGCTGAAAACGCCGCCTTTGGTCAGGAACGCACGACCTTTGTCCAGCTCTTCCAGGGCTTCCTTCAGGCTGCCGCAAACTTGTGGGATCTCTTTGGCCTCTTCAGGCGGCAGGTCGTACAGGTTTTTGTCAGCGGCGTCGCCAGGGTGGATCTTGTTCTGGATACCGTCCAGGCCGGCCATCAGCAGAGCAGCGAAGGCCAGGTATGGGTTGGCAGCCGGGTCCGGGAAGCGGGCTTCGATACGGCGGGCTTTAGGGCTCGACACGTAAGGAATACGGATCGAAGCGGAACGGTTGCGTGCCGAGTAGGCCAGCATGACCGGGGCTTCGAAGCCTGGAACCAGACGCTTGTAGGAGTTGGTGGCCGGGTTGGTGAAGCCGTTCAGGGCCTTACCGTGCTTGATGATGCCGCCGATGAAGTACAGGGCGGTGTCGGACAGGCCGGCATAGCCTTCACCCGCGAAGGTGTTCTTGCCGTCTTTCCAGATCGACATGTGCACGTGCATGCCCGAGCCGTTGTCGCCGTACAGTGGCTTAGGCATGAAGGTGGCAGTGCGGCCGTAGGCGTCGGCCACGTTGTGCACGACGTATTTCAGGGTCTGGGTTTCGTCGGCCTTCTTCACCAGGGTGTTGAACTTGACGCCGATTTCGTTCTGGCCGGCAGTCGCCACTTCGTGGTGGTGAACTTCAACGGTCAGGCCCATTTCTTCCAGTGCGTTGCACATGGAGGTACGGATTTCGTGGTCGTGGTCGAACGGTGGAACCGGGAAGTAGCCGCCCTTGACGCCTGGACGGTGGCCCTTGTTGCCGCCTTCGATGTCCTGGTCGGACATCCAGGAACCTTGTTCGGAGTAGATCTTGAACATCGAGCCGGAGATGTCGGACTTGAATTTCACTTGGTCGAAGATGAAGAACTCTGGCTCTGGACCGGCGAATACGGTGTCGCCGATGCCGGTGGCTTTCAGGTGCTCTTCGGCGCGCTTGGCAATGGCGCGTGGGTCGCGGTCGTAACCTTGCATGCTCGAAGGTTCGATGATGTCGCAGACCAGGATCAGGGTCGGTTCTTCGGTGAACGGGTCCAGCACAGCGGTTTCGTCGTCCGGCATCAGGATCATGTCGGAGGCTTCGATGCCTTTCCAGCCAGCGATGGAGGAGCCGTCGAACATCTTGCCGGATTCGAAGAAGTCTTCATCCAGCGCATCACGGGCCGGCATGGTCACGTGATGTTGAGTGCCCTTGGTGTCAGTGAAGCGCAGATCAATCCATTTGACGTCATGATCTTTGATGAGTTGAACCGACTTCGACATAGTGTCCTCCGGGGTGGCTTCGGGCTTGGTGTTGGAGTGCCCTTAGAATGTGGGTGATGCCGGCGCGAATACTCTGCCATGGCAACCTGCCTCACAAGGGAGCAAATTGCATGCCAGTGCCCTGTGATGGGTTTTCTGCCCCAAAATCAGGCTTTGTGCGGCGGATTCGGCTAAATTTCGGCCTCTGGCGCACTGCAATGTAGCGCCTGGCTCGATAAATGACCTGTTTTGGTGCACTGAAAACCTTCTGCACATTAATTGGTTAAACCTTGAGCAATTTCCGCTATAATCCGCGCCCCCCTTTTTCGGCTGGCCCAGCGCGCACAGTTTTCATGAAACTAATCGTTAAAGTTTTCCCGGAAATCACCATCAAGAGCCGCCCGGTACGGATGCGTTTCATCCGTCAGTTGGCCAAGAACATCCGTGCCGTGCTCCGCGATCTGGACCCGGCTGTGGTGGTCGGTGGTGTGTGGGACAACCTTGAGCTGGAAACCACCCTCAGCGAGCCCAAGGCCCTGAAGGAGCTGGCCGACCGCCTCTGCTGCATGCCCGGTATCGCGCACTTCCTGCAGGTCGACGAATACCCGCTGGGCGACTTCGACGACATCGTCGCCAAGTGCAAGCAGCACTTCGGCGAGGCCTTGCCCGGGAAGATTTTCTCCGTGCGCTGCAAGCGTGCCGGCAAGCATGAATTCAGCTCCATGGACGTGGAAAAGTACGTCGGCAGCCAACTGCGTCGGCAGTGCGGCGCCGCCGGAATCTCCCTGAAAGAGCCGGAAATCGAAGTGCGGATGGAAATTCGCGACCAACGGTTGTTCGTGATCCACAGCCAGCACAACGGCATCGGCGGCTACCCGCTGGGCGCCCTGGAACAGACCCTGGTGCTGATGTCCGGCGGTTTCGATTCCACGGTGGCGGCCTACCAGATCATGCGCCGCGGCCTGATGGGGCACTTCTGCTTCTTCAACCTGGGTGGGCGTGCCCACGAACTGGGCGTGATGGAAGTCGCGCACTACCTATGGAAGAAGTACGGCAGCTCCCAGCGCGTGCTGTTCGTCAGCGTGCCGTTCGAGGAAGTGCTCGGGGAAATTCTCGGCAAAGTCGACAACAGTCATATGGGCGTCATTTTGAAGCGTATGATGTTGCGTGCCGCCTCGAGCATCGCCGATCGCCTGCACATCGATGCACTGGTGACCGGCGAGGCGATTTCCCAGGTGTCCAGCCAGACCCTGCCGAACCTGTCGGTGATCGACTGCGTGACCGAGAAGCTGGTGCTGCGTCCGCTGATCGCCAGCCACAAGCAAGACATCATCGACCTGGCCGAACAGATCGGCACCGCCGACTTCGCCAAGCACATGCCGGAGTACTGCGGGGTCATCTCGGTGAACCCCAAGACCCATGCCAAGCGCCATCGCGTCGAGCATGAAGAGAAAGAATTCGATATGGCGGTGCTCGAGCGTGCGATCGAGCGGGCCAAACTGGTGCCGATCGATCGGGTGATCGACGAGTTGGGCCAGGATTTGCAGATTGAAGAAGTCAGCGAGGCGCTGGCCGGTCAGATCGTCATCGACATCCGTCACCCGGATGCCCAGGAAGACGACCCGCTGGAGCTTGCTGGCATCGAAGTACAAGCGCTGCCGTTCTATGCATTGAATGCCCGCTTCAAGGAACTGGACCCTACGCGCCAGTACCTGCTGTATTGCGACAAAGGCGTCATGAGTCGCCTGCATGCTCACCATCTGCTCAGTGAGGGACATGCCAATGTGCGCGTTTATAGACCGAGCTAAGTGCCCGGGGATGTTCGCCTGTGGCTTGCGTCACCGGCCCCCCGACGCCGCCGTCCAGCTGTAACGGCCAGGCCTGACTCTATTGTTAATCGCTGCCAGCATTTGTCAGCACACCGAATCCTCTGATCGAGATACACAAGTGATCGAAAATCTACGCAACATCGCCATCATTGCCCACGTTGACCATGGTAAGACCACCCTGGTAGACAAACTCCTGCGTCAATCCGGCACCCTGGAGCGCAACGAGCTCAACGACGAGCGCGTGATGGACTCCAACGACCAGGAAAAAGAGCGCGGCATTACCATCCTGGCGAAAAACACCGCCATCAACTGGAACGGCTACCACATCAACATCGTGGACACCCCGGGCCACGCCGACTTCGGCGGCGAAGTTGAGCGCGTCATGTCCATGGTCGACTCCGTGCTGCTGCTGGTCGACGCTCAAGACGGCCCTATGCCGCAAACCCGTTTCGTGACCAAGAAGGCGTTCGAAGCCGGCCTGCGTCCAATCGTGGTGATCAACAAGGTTGACCGTCCGGGCGCGCGTCCTGACTGGGTTCTGGACCAGATCTTCGACCTGTTCGACAACCTGGGCGCCACCGAAGAACAGCTGGACTTCAAAGTCGTCTACGCCTCGGCCCTGAACGGTATTGCCGGTCTGGACCACAGCGAAATGGCTGAAGACATGACCCCGCTGTACCAGTCGATCGTCGACAACGTGCCAGCGCCAAGCGTTGACCGTGACGGTCCGTTCCAGATGCAGATCTCCGCTCTGGACTACAACAGCTTCCTGGGCGTGATCGGCGTTGGCCGTATCGCTCGCGGTCGCGTCAAGCCGAACACCCCGGTTGTGGCCATCGACGTCGACGGCAAGCGCCGCAACGGTCGTATCCTCAAGCTGATGGGTCACCACGGTCTGCACCGTGTGGACGTTGAAGAAGCGGCTGCCGGCGACATCGTCTGCATCAGCGGTTTCGACGAGCTGTTCATCTCCGACACCCTGTGCGACCCGACCGCTGTTGAAGCGATGAAGCCGCTGACCGTCGACGAGCCGACCGTTTCCATGACCTTCCAGGTCAACGACTCGCCATTCTGCGGTAAGGAAGGCAAGTTCGTGACGTCCCGTAACATCAAGGAACGTCTGGACAAAGAGCTGCTGTACAACGTTGCCCTGCGCGTTGAAGAAGGCGACTCGGCCGACAAGTTCAAGGTCTCCGGCCGTGGTGAGCTGCACCTGTCGGTACTGATCGAAACCATGCGTCGCGAAGGCTTCGAGATGGGCGTTGGCCGTCCTGAAGTGATCATCCGTGAAGTGGATGGCGTGAAGCAGGAACCGTTCGAAAACGTCACCATCGACATCCCTGAAGAATCCCAGGGCAAGGTCATGGAAGAGATGGGTCTGCGTAAGGGCGACCTGAGCAACATGGTTCCGGATGGCAAGGGCCGTGTACGCCTGGAATACAACATTCCAGCCCGTGGTCTGATCGGTTTCCGTAACCAGTTCCTGACCCTGACCAACGGTGCAGGCATCCTGACCTCGATCTTCGACCGTTACGCTCCGATGAAGTCCGGCAGCATGTCCGGCCGTCAGAACGGCGTACTGGTATCGGTAGAAACCGGCAAGGCCCTGACCTACTCCCTGGAAACCCTGCAGGCGCGCGGCAAGCTGTTCGTCGAGCACGGCCAGGAAATCTACAACGGTCAGATCGTCGGCCTGAACAGCCGCGACAACGACCTGGGCGTGAACCCTACCAAGGGCAAGAAGCTCGACAACATGCGTGCTTCGGGCAAAGACGAAACCATCGCCCTGGTTCCACCTGTTCGCTTCACCCTGGAACAGGCTCTGGAATTCATCCAGGACGATGAGCTGTGCGAAGTGACTCCTAAGTCCATTCGTCTGCGCAAGAAGATCCTGGACGAAGGCGAGCGTACCCGCGCTGCCAAGAAAGCCAAGAACTGAGTCTTTAGTTCCGGCTGAATGAAAACGCCCCCGGTCGCGAGACCGGGGGCGTTTTTTTGCGCCTGGAGAAAACCTGTTCATGTAGCCGCTGCCGAGCAGCGCGAGGCTGCGACCGGCTGCACAGCAGCCGCAAGACGGCCATCGCAGCCGTTCAGGCATTACGCGCCACCTGGATTTACGGCCGCTGCGCAGCCGGTCGCAGCCTCGCAAGCTCGGCAGCGGCTACAGCAGCGGTAGTAGCGGTGAGGCGCGGTGGCTCAGAAGCGTTCCAGGGTCCGACTGCTGGTGTTGGTCGGACGCTCCAGGGGCTTGGGCTTGTAGGCGCAGTAGCCTGGACGCGGGCCGATCTTCGGATGGTTGCGGCAGGTGTCCGGGCGCTTGTCATAAATGGTGCACAGGCGGCTTTTACGATCCAGATACAGGCAATCGTTGTTGCTCATGCGCTGCAGCGTGAAGATTTCCGATTTCTGGTTGTAGCGCTCGACGATGCCTTCTTTCTGCAGGCGCTTGGCGATGTTCTTCGCCGGCTCGCCGCGCTCGAATTCATCGACGATGCCGATGCGGATCAGGTCCTTGATCTTCACTTCCACCGGCAGGGTGCAGCAGCTGGACATGCAGGAACCGCACATGGGCGCGGAGTATTTGGCCCAGGTATCGAGACGATCGATTTCCGCGGCGGCGATCAGGTTGGACTTCATCAAGGTGGTTTTTCCGGCATGTTCCAGGGCGCGCGATCATACCGGGACTGGTGGATTTTTGAACGACTTTGGGTCGGATTTTTCTTAATGGTCGTCGGATTTATGCCTGGCGGCACGGCATCTGCATCTTTTTTCCCGCAGGCGCCGAAGACTCCCCCCTTGAGCCGAGCCATTTGCAGCAGCGCCGAACCAGAGCCTTCGCCTCGTGTCAGACCGACTAGGCTCAGACCATTCCATGCTCACTGTGTATCTCGTCAGAGGTCGTATCGATGACTCAGGAACCCCTAGCTCGTGACGCTGAGGTGGCCGCTTTTCGCGAAGCCGTCTTGACCAAACTCACCTACGCGGTCGGCAAAGATCCGGACCACGCCTTCGACCACGACTGGTTCGAGGCCATTGCCCTGGCCGCGCGGGACCACATGGTCGACCACTGGATGGATCACACGCGGCAGATGTACCGCAAGGGCCAGAAGCGGGTGTACTACCTGTCCCTGGAGTTCCTGATCGGCCGGCTGCTGTTCGACAGCCTGAGCAATCTCGGCCTGCTGGACGTGGCCCGCGAGGCCCTGACCGATCTGGGGGTGGACCTGGAGCGCATCCGCCTGCTGGAGCCCGATGCGGCCCTGGGCAATGGTGGCCTGGGGCGCCTGGCGGCGTGCTTCATGGAAAGCATGTCGACCCTGGGCCTGGCCGGTCACGGCTACGGCATTCGTTACGAGCACGGCCTGTTCCGCCAGGCGATCGTCGACGGCTGGCAGCAGGAGCAGACCGAGCACTGGCTGGATTTCGGCAACCCCTGGGAGTTCGAGCGCCCCGAGGTGATCTACTCCATCGGCTTTGGCGGCAGCGTCGACAGCGTGACCGACGAGACGGGCAACACGCGCCAGGTCTGGTGGCCGGCGGAGACGGTGCGTGCGGTGGCCTACGACACCCCGGTGGTGGGTTGGCGCGGGGCCAGCGTCAACACCCTGCGCCTGTGGCGGGCCCGGGCCATGGAAGACCTGCACCTGGAGCGTTTCAACGCCGGCGACCACTTGGGCGCGGTGGCGGAAGTGGCCCGGGCCGAAAGCATCTCCCGGGTGCTGTACCCGGCTGACAGCACCGAGGCCGGCCAGGAACTGCGCCTGCGCCAGGAGTACTTCTTTGTCTCGGCGTCGCTGCAGGACCTGCTGCGGCGTCACAAGAACATGCACGACTCGGTGCTCAGCCTCGGCGAGCACGCGGCGATCCAGCTTAATGACACCCACCCGTCGATCGCCGTGGCCGAGCTGATGCGCCAATTGGTGGACCTGCACGGCATCGCCTGGGACGCGGCGTGGCAGATCACCGTGGACACCTTGGCCTACACCAACCACACCCTGCTGCCCGAGGCCCTGGAAACCTGGCCGGTGGGGCTGATGGAGCGCATGCTGCCGCGGCACATGCAGATCATCTACCTGATCAACGCCCAGCACATCGATGCCTTGCGGGCCAAGGGCCTGCACGATTTCGACGTGCTGCGGGCGGTGTCGCTGATCGAGGAGGACAACGGCCGCCGGGTGCGCATGGGCAACCTGGCGTTCCTCGGCTCCCACAGCGTCAATGGCGTGTCCGGCCTGCACACCCAGCTGATGCGCAGCACGGTGTTTTCCGAGCTGCACAAGCTCTACCCCGAGCGGATCAACAACAAGACCAACGGCATCACCTTTCGCCGCTGGCTGTACCAGGCCAACCCGCCCCTCACCGACATGCTGGTGGACGCCCTGGGCCCCGGGCTGCTGGACAACCCCGAGCAGTTGCTGCTGGGGCTGGAGCCCTTTGCCGAGAAGCCGGCGTTTCGCAAGCAGTTCGCCGAGCAGCGCCTGCACAGCAAGCGCGCCCTGGCCGCGCTCATCCACGAGCGCCTGGGGATCGCGATCAACCCGGCGGCGCTGTTCGATGTGCAGGTCAAGCGCATCCACGAGTACAAGCGCCAGTTGCTCAACCTGCTGCACACCGTGGCGCTGTATCAGGCGATCCGCGCCGAGCCGGAAACCGACTGGGTGCCTCGGGTGAAGATCTTCGCCGGCAAGGCGGCGGCCAGCTATCACCAGGCCAAACTGATCATCAAGCTGACCAACGACATCGCCCGCACCGTGAACAGCGATCCGACCGTGCGCGGTTTGCTCAAGGTGGTGTTCCTGCCCAACTACAACGTCAGCCTGGCGGAAAGCATCATTCCCGCTGCCGACCTGTCGGAGCAGATTTCCACCGCCGGCTTCGAGGCTTCGGGCACCAGCAACATGAAATTCGGCCTCAACGGCGCCCTGACCATCGGCACCCTGGACGGCGCCAACGTCGAGATGTGCGAGCAGGTCGGTGCCGAGCACATGTTCATCTTCGGCCTCAGTGCCCAGCAGGTGGAGGCGCGCAAGCGCAATGGCGAATTCAGCGCGGTGCCGGACATCGCCGCCTCGCATCGGCTCAACGATGTACTGCAGGCGATTCGCGGCGGGGTGTTCTCCCCGGACGATCCGTCGCGCTACACCGGGCTGATCGATTCGCTGATCGACTATGACCGGTTCCTGGTCTGCGCCGATTTCGACGCCTACTGGGACGCCCAGGCCCGGGTCGAAGCGTGCTGGCACGACTCCGCGCAGTGGTGGCGTTCGGCGGTGCTCAACACTGCGCGCATGGGCTGGTTCTCTTCGGACCGGACCATCCGCGAATACGCCACGGAGATCTGGAAGGCCCTGGACTGAGGGGCCTGGGAAAATGTTCGAACTGTGCACAAGGCCCAACGTTTGTTGGGCCGGATCGATATACTGAGCGGCGATTTTATCTCCCAGATGGTGTCTTTTGGGCCGCGCTCGGCTTCCAATCGGGGAGATATCTGCGTCGGCAGGCCGGCTCCCGCACTGGGTGGTGGGGCCCGCTTGCCCGCCAAGTCTCGACACCGCCGTACCCGTCCGTCAGTGGACCGCTTAGGGATATCGACACATGCAATGGATGTTCATGCTGCTGGGTGCCTTGCTGGGCTGGATCGTCGACCAGTCCATCAGCGATGCCCTGATTGGCGCGCTACTGGGCCTGGTGCTTGGCCTGGCCATTCGTTTCGGTGCCCTGCAGCGACAGGTGCTTGATCAGCACCGTGAGCTGGAGCAGGCGAAAAGCACCCTCGCCACCCTGGGTCAGCGCCTGGCCCAGCTGGAAACCCCCGGCGGTGCTGCCCAGGCGCTTGCCGAACCCCAGCACAGCACCCCGCCTGCCGAGGCAAGCAGCGGCTTGAGCGCCGCGCCCGAGCTGCAGGACCTGCCTGAATTCATCCTTGACGAAGTCCGGCCCGTGGAACCGGCACCGGCGGCGGCCGAGCTGGTCTGGGAGTTGCCCGCTGCGCCGCGTGCCGGCGCGGCGCTCGACGCCAGCCAGCCGCTGCCGGAGTCGGTCTGGCAGCCCCAGGCGCCGGCCGCTGAGCCTGCCGTGGCGCAGCCGCGGGAGCCGAACCTGATCGAGCGCGCCATCAGCGGGGCGCGCAACTGGCTGTTCGGCGGCAACACCGTGCTGCGGGTCGGCGTGGTGCTGTTGTTCCTCGGCCTGGCCTTCCTGCTGCGCTATGCCACCGAAGGCATGGTGGTGCCCATCGAACTGCGTTACGCCGGCGTCGCGGCCAGCTCCCTGGGCCTGCTGGGGCTGGGCTGGTGGCTGCGGCGGCGCAACAGCAACTACGCCCTGATGCTGCAGGGCACGGGCATCGCCGTGCTTTACCTGACGGTGTTCGCCGCCATGCGCCTGCACCCGTTGCTCGACCCTTCCGCGGCCCTGGGCCTGCTGGTGGCGGTCACGCTGTTCTCGGCGATTCTGGCCATCACCCAGGATGCCCTGGGGCTGGCGGCCGCTGCGGCCCTCGGCGGTTTCGCCGCGCCGATCCTGACCTCCACCGGTGCCGGCAGCCATGTGGCGCTGTTCAGCTACTTCGCGCTGCTCAATGCCGGCATTCTGGCCATCGCCTGGTTCAAGGCCTGGCGCCTGCTCAACCTGATCGGTTTTGTCGGCACCTTCGGCATCGGCTTTGCCTGGGGCCTGCGCTCCTACACGCCGGAGCTGCTGTGGAGCACCGAACCCTTCCTGATCCTGTTCTTTGTCATGTACCTGGCCATCGGCCTGCTGTTCACCCGGCGCAAGCTGCTGGAGACGCGCGATGCGCCAGCGGACGACAGCCGCCAGGCGTTGCTGCACTGGTCGGCGCGCAAGGGCGATTACGTCGACGGCAGCCTGCTGTTCGGCCCGCCGCTGGTGGGCTTCGGCCTGCAACTGGCGCTGGTCCAGCACCTGGAGTTCGCTGCCTCCTTCAGTGCCCTGGCCCTGGGTCTGATCTACATGGTCCTGGCACGGCTGCTGATGGGCGGCCGCGCTCTGTTGCTGGGTGAAACCTGCCTGGCGCTGGGGGTGATTTTCGCCACCCTGGCCATTCCCCTGGGCCTGGATGCGCGCTGGACGTCTGCGGCCTGGGCGGTGGAGGGCGCGGGGGTCTTCTGGCTCGGCCTGCGTCAGCAGCGTCCCCTGGCCCGGATCTTCGCCTTGCTGCTGCAGCTGGGCTCGGCCCTGGCCTTCCTCAGTGAGCTGCGCCCCGGCGATTCCAGCCTGCTGGACGGTGCGCCGTTGGGCGCGCTATTGCTTGGTGCTGCGCTGCTGTTCAGCTTCGACCAGTTACGCCGGGCCGATAAGGCCTGCTCGGCGAGCTGGGAGCAGGGCATTGCGCCGATCCTGGCAGTGGCCGGGCTGGGCTTCCTGTACCTGCTGGCGCCGCTGTTCTTGTTCACCCAGGGCACGGCCATCAGTTGGGCCCTGGCTGGGCTGGCGACCTTGTTTGTCGGCCTGCGCCTGCAATCGCGGACCTTCCTGTTCACGGCCTTTGCCGTGCAACTGTTGGGCGGTGGGCTGTTTTTGATGCGCCTGCAAGGCGCGGGCGGCGATGCCGGCGCGGTGTTGAGCGCCGGCTGGAGCGGCCTGATGAGCGCCTCGCTGATTGGCCTGACCCTGATCGGTGGCATGCTTCTGGCCGCGCGCAACGACATGGTGCGCCATGACCCGCGCCTGCTGCGGGGCTTGTCGGTGGTGCTGCTGGCCGGGTTGATGATGATCAACCTGGCGGTGCTGTTCGTGCTGCCCTGGCGCACCGCCAGCGGCGTCTGGGCCGCCAGTGGCCTGTTGATCATCTGGCTCAGCCTGTATCTGCAGCAGCGGGCCAGTTTTGCCTTTGGCCTGCTGTTGCAGGTGATTGGCGGCAGCACGTTCCTGCTGGCCGGCGCAGACGGGCTCTTGGGGGGCGTGGTCGAGGGCGTGCGTCCGTTGGCCAATGGCGATTTCTGGACGCCGATGGTCCTGGCCCTGGCGGCGCTGCTGGGAGCCTGGCGCTTGCAGCGGGGCAATCACGGCTCGGCCTTCGACGCCTTGAGCCTGGGGCATCTGTCCGATCTGCTGCTGGCCTGGGGCGCTTGCTGGTGGGCATTTACCTGGTTCAAGGAAGTGCTGCGTTTCGCCCCGGCGCATTGGCAGGCGAGCCTGTTGCTGCTGATCACGGCCCTCAGCGTGCTGCTCTGTGCACTGTTGGCCCGGCGCCTGCAATGGAAGTCCCTGGGGCTGGTGTGCAGCCTGCTGATACCGGCGGGGGCCCTGGTGCTGCTGGCGTCCTGGACGTCGCGCTATCACCCGGCGGCGGATCTGGGCTGGCTGGCCTGGAGCCTGTTGTTCGTCGTGCACTTCTTCAGTTTGCGGCGCCTGGAGGCCTGGCTGCCGGCGCGAGTCTTGAGCACGGCCCATGTGCTGGGCTGCTGGTTGCTGATCGGCGTGCTGGCGCTGGAGCTGCGCTATGGCTTGCTGCTGTTGTCCGAGCAGTACAACGCCTGGCGCTGGCTGGGCTGGGCGATCCTGCCGAGCCTGTACCTGGTGGCGATGGCCGCGCCGCGCCCCTGGCCGTGGCCGGTCAGTGCGCATTCCCGTGAATATCGCCTGTATGCCGCGCTGCCCCTGGCGCTGCTGATGCTGGGCTGGTTCTGGCTGGCCAATACCTTCAGCGATGGCCGCGCCGAACCGCTGCCGTACCTGCCGCTGCTCAACCCCCTGGAACTGGGGCTGCTGTTTGCCCTGTTCGGCGTCTATGTCTGGTCGCGCAGCGCGGTGCAGGAACTGGCGATCCGCGCCGATTACGCCGAGCGTGGCACGCAGTTGCTGGCGGGAATTTCCCTGTTCGCCTTCTTCACCGTGCTGGTGATGCGTGCGGCCCATCATTGGAGCGGCGTGCCGTTCCAGCCGGATGCCTTGCTTGAGTCGATGATGGTCCAGGCCGGGCTGTCTATCGTCTGGACCCTGATTGCCCTGGGCCTGATGATCGGCGGGCATCTGCGCCATCGGCGCGAAGTCTGGCTGATCGGCGCGGTGCTGATCGCCGTGGTGGTGGCCAAGCTGTTCCTGGTGGAGTTGAGCAACCGTGGTGGGCTGGCGCGGATCGTCTCGTTCATCGGGGTGGGGGGACTGCTGTTGGTGGTGGGCTATTTCGCGCCGTTGCCGCCCAAGCGCGCCGAGGCCGAATCCGCGCCCGGAAAACCGTTGGATGAAGGAGTGTCATCGTGAGTTCGAAGCTGAGCCTGGGCTGGTGGGGCGCTGTGAGCCTGTGTGTGGCGCTGTCCGCCGTGGCCCAGGACAAGCCGGGGGACTTCAAGTCCCAGGCCCCCTTGACCCTGAGTGGCGAGGGGCCCTGGTATCGCCTGGAGCTGCCGCTGGAGGTGCAGCTGCATGCCAGCCAGACCGATCTGCGGGATGTCCGCGTGTTCAATGCCGCCGGCGAGCCCCAGGCCTATGCCCTGGCCCGTCAACAGGCACAGACCCGCGAGCAGCAGAGCCTCACGGAGGTGAAGTGGTTCCCGCTGTACAGCTCGGCGCAAGCCGGCGACAGCACCCCCAGCGTGCGGGTGCAATCCAGCGCCAACGGCACCCTGGTGGAGGTGCAGCCGGCCACGCAGTTGGAGGCGGGCGAGGAAGTGCTGCGCGGCTGGCTGCTCGATGCCAGTGGCATCAAGGCCCCGCTGCAGCAACTGCTGCTGGACTGGACCAGCGAGCGCGACGGTTTCCAGCGTTTCAGCATCGAGGCCAGCGACGACCTGCAGCACTGGCAATCCTGGGGGGACGGCCAGGTGGCGCGCCTGTCATTTGCCGACGAGCGGATCGAGCAGCATGAAGTGGCCTTGCCCGGGCAGTCGGCGCGCTACCTGCGCCTGCTGTGGAACACCCCGCAATCGGCGCCGGTGCTGACCTCGGCGCAACTGCAGAGCAGCAGCACTACCAGCCTGCCGTCGCCGCTGGTGTGGTCCCAGCCCCTGCGCGGCACCGCCGCCAAGGCCGGCGAATACACCTGGCAACTGCCCATGGGGCTGAATGTCGAGCGGGTGCGCATCGACCTCAAGGAGGCCAACACGCTGGCACCGGCGACCCTGTATGGCCGCCGTGACAGCAGCCTGCCCTGGCAGACCCTGAACAACGGCCTGCTGTACCGCCTGACCCAGAATGGCCAGGACGTGCAGCAGAACGAACTGCAACTGCCGGGGCAGACCGTGCAACAGTTGAAACTGACGGTGGACGAGCGTGGCGGCGGCCTGGGGGCCGAGGCGCCGACCCTGGCGTTTGCCGTGCGCGGCACGCAACTGGTGTTCCTGGCCCGGGGCGCCGGGCCTTACACGCTGGCGCTGGGCAACCCGAGCGCGGTGGCGGCCAACCTGCCGCTGACCACGCTGATTCCCGATTACAGCCCGCAGCGCCTCAAGGAACTGGGCCAGGCCAAGGTCGAGGGCGCGGCGCCGTTGACGCCAGTCGCGGCCACGGCGCCCGCCGGCGCCGCTGCCGTGGGGCCGGACTGGAAGAAGATCGGCCTGTGGGCCGTGCTGCTGCTGGGGGTGCTGGCCCTGGCCGGGATGGCGGTGAGCCTGCTGCGCAAACCGGCGGCCAAATCCTGATCACTGTGGCGGGGGCAAGTGCCCTCGCGACAAATCCGTCTACGCTGAAAACCGCTGCCTGAACTCTATCTGGCAGTTCCCTGTCTGAGAGGAGGAAATGCGCCCCGACTCGCGTTAAACTGCGCGGGTTTTCAACCTCCCCCATTCCTCCGGAGCCGTCCATGTCCCGCGTTACCCTGAGTCGCTATTTGATTGAGCAGACCCGCAGCAACAACACTCCTGCCGATCTGCGCTTCCTGATCGAAGTGGTGGCGCGTGCTTGCAAGGAGATCAGCCACGCCGTGTCCAAAGGCGCCCTGGGTGGTGTCCTGGGCAGCATGGGCACGGAAAACGTGCAGGGCGAAGTGCAGAAGAAGCTCGATGTGATCTCAAACGAGATTCTCCTGGAAGCCAACGAATGGGGCGGTCACCTGGCCGGCATGGCGTCCGAGGAAATGGACAATGCCTACCAGATTCCCGGCAAATACCCCAAAGGCGCCTACCTGCTGGTATTCGACCCGCTGGACGGTTCGTCGAACATCGACATCAACGCCCCGGTCGGCACCATCTTCTCCGTGCTGCGCTGCCCGAACGAGTACCTGAGCCAGAACGAAGCCTTGAACGAAAAGGCCTTTCTGCAGCCGGGCACCCAGCAGGTCGCTGCCGGTTACGCCATCTACGGTCCACAGACCATGCTGATCCTGACCCTGGGCCACGGCGTCAAGGGCTTCACCCTGGATCGTGAGATGGGCAGCTTCGTGCTGACCCACGAAGACATCAAGATTCCGGAGTCCACCCAGGAATTCGCCATCAACATGTCCAACGAGCGTCACTGGGAAGCCCCGGTCAAGCGCTACGTGGACGAGCTGCTGGCCGGCGATACCGGTCCGCTGAAAAAGAACTACAACATGCGCTGGGTCGCGGCGATGGTTGCCGACGTGCACCGTATCCTGACCCGTGGCGGCCTGTTCATGTACCCACGCGACAGCCGCGAGCCGGAGAAGCCGGGCAAACTGCGCCTGATGTACGAAGCCAATCCGATGTCCTTCCTCATCGAGCAGGCCGGCGGTTCTTCCACCGACGGTCACCAGCGCATCCTCGACATTCAGCCTGAAGGCCTGCACCAGCGTGTTGCGGTATTCCTCGGCTCGAAAGAAGAAGTGGCTCGCGTGACGGGCTACCACAAGGAGTAAGACATGGCCGCGCCCTGGCAGCCTCTGCTTGATTGGTGGTTCGGCTCAGCCGAAAAGCCGGCGGAGATTGTCGCTGCCAAGGGCCGGCTGTGGTTCGGCAAGCGCGACAGCCAGGACCTCGAAGCGCGCCAGCGCTTTGCGGGTCTGGTGGAGCAGGCACTGGCCGGCGGATTGGCCGAGTGGACGCAAAGTCCCCAAGGTTGGCTGGCCCTGGTGCTGCTGCTCGATCAGTTACCGCGCATGATCTACCGCGACACCCCCAAGGCATTCTCTGGCGACGCCCGTGCCCAGGCACTGGTGGCGCAAGGCATCGCCGCGGATTTTGACCGGCGCCTGCCGGCCATGCAGCGCTGCTTCATCTACCTGGTGTTCGAGCATTGCGAGCACCTGGCGGTGCAGAACGAAGGGGTTTCGCGCTTTGCCGCTCTGCATGACGAGCAGCCCGAGGATGATCGTCCGGTATTCGCCGATCACCTGGACTACGCCGAGCGGCACCAGAAGGTCATTGCCCGCTTCGGGCGCTTCCCCCATCGCAACGCCATCCTCGGCCGTGAATCCACTGCCGAGGAACTGGCCTTCCTGCGCGAGCCTGGTTCGCGTTTTTAAGCGCGCTTTCGCCGGCAAGCCGGCTCCTACGCAAGAGTGGTAGGAGCCGGCTGCCGGCGAAGCTGCTCCTCAGATACGGAAGCTGCCCACCAGATGCTGCAGGCGCTTGGCCTGTTGTTCCAGGTCGGCGCAGGCACGCAGGGTGGCTTGCAGGTTTTCCACCCCTTCCTGATTCAGGGTGTTGATTTCGGTGATGTCGACATTGATCGACTCCACCACCGCGGTCTGTTCCTCGGTGGCGGTGGCCACCGACTGGTTCATGCCATCGATCTCGCCGATGCGTTGGGTCACGCTGCCCAGGCGTTCGCCGGCCTGGTTGGCGATGCCGACGCTGCTTTCGCTCTCGCGCTGGCTTTCGGTCATGGTGCCCACCGCTTCACGGGCGCCCACTTGCAGCTCCTCGATCATTTTCTGCACTTGCTGCGCCGAATCCTGGGTACGGTGGGCGAGGTTGCGCACCTCGTCCGCCACCACCGCGAAGCCGCGCCCGGCCTCACCGGCGCGGGCCGCTTCAATGGCGGCGTTGAGGGCCAGCAGATTGGTCTGCTGAGAGATGCTGGTGATCACCTCAAGGATCTGCCCGATGTTCACCGTATTGCTGTTGAGCGTCTCGATGTTGTCGCAGGAGCTGCTGATCTTCGCCGACAGCTGATGCATGGCGGCGATGGTCTGATCCACCACTTGCTGGCCGTCTTGCGCCAGGCTGCGGGCCTCGCTGGAGTGCTGCGAGGCGAGGGCGGCGTTCTGGGCGATTTCCTGGGCGGCCGCGCCCAACTGGTTGATGGCCGCGGCTACGCTGCTGGTGCGCGAAGCCTGTTGGTCGGAGTTGAACATCGACGAGTTGGAGGCGGCGACTACGCGCAGGGCCACTTCGTTGACCTGGCCGGTGGCCGAGGACACTTCGCGGATCGAGCTGTGGATGCGTTCGACGAAACGGTTGAACGACAGCCCCAGGGTGCCGAATTCATCGTGGCCATGGATCACCAGGCGCTTGGTCAGGTCGCCTTCGCCTTCGGCGATGTCGTGCATGGCCCGGCCCATCACGTGCAGCGGCTGCATCAGCATGCGGATCAGCATGCCCAGCAGACTGATGATGATCACCACCGCAATCAGCATGGCGATGATCGCCGAGGTGCGAAATTCACTGAGCACGGCGAAGGCGGTGTCCTTGTCCAGGACCAGGGCCACGTACCAGTCGGCCGAAGGCACGCCGTTGACATGGGTGAAGGAGATCAGTTGGGTCTTGCCATTGAGCTGCACTTCTTTCAGCCCGGGGCTGATGCTCGGGGCGCCCGCGGGGTAGGCCTCGGCGAGACTCTTGAGCACCAGCTTGCTGTCGGGGTGGATCAGGATCTTGCCATCGGCGCTGACGATGAAGGCCTGGCCATGACCGCCGAAGTTCAGCGAGTTGATGATGGCGCTGATGCTCGACAGATCGATGTCGGCGCCGGCAACGCCGATCATCTGGTTCTGATGCTGCACCGGGGTGGCCACGGTGATCACCAGCTTGCCGGACGAAGCGGCGATGTAGGGTTCGGTGACGATGGTCCGTTGCGCGCCGGTGGCCGCCTTGTACCAGCCGCGGGCGCGGGGGTCGTAGTCGGCGGCGCGATTGCCGGCCGGCACCGAAAACATCACGCCGTCCTGGCCGCCGAAGTAGCTGAGCTGGAAGTTGCCGGTGTAGGCGGGCAGGCCGACGCTGCGTTTCAGGCTCTCGGCGCCGCTGCCGTCCACGGCAATCTGCTGGGCCAGAGACTGCAGGAGCTGGATGCGGCTTTCCAGCCAGGTCTGGATATTGCTGGTGGTCAGGCTGCCCAGTTCCTGCATGGTTGACTCGGTGCTATTGCGCAGGGCTTCGCGCTGTCGGTAGTCGTTGAACAGAATAAAACAGGCGAACGCGACGGCCACCACCAGGGCGGCGGCGAGCAGGATCTTGTGGCTGAACCTCATGTTTCTGGTCATTAAGTGAACTACCGCGATGGGCTGGTCAACGA
Source organism: Pseudomonas sp. BC42 (assembly GCF_021560055.1). Lineage (NCBI taxonomy): Bacteria > Pseudomonadati > Pseudomonadota > Gammaproteobacteria > Pseudomonadales > Pseudomonadaceae > Pseudomonas > Pseudomonas sp. BC42. Next base: position 6,417,490 of record NZ_CP091067.1, on the reverse strand, counting down.
GGGGGCGTCAATTTGCCACAGTGGAAGGTTTTGCGCTGCAGTTATGTCGACTGGCCATCAAGGAAGATGAGGAGCGGGCGGGGAAAACCGACGAACTGCAGGGCCGGGTGAAAAGGTGCTTGATTTGCCGGGAAAATGCCTCGCTCGCCGGGCAACAAATACCCGGTCGCGCGGGGAACCAGAAGGGGGTTTTCTCTTCTAAGCTTCTGGTTGGCTGACAGGCCTTCCCCCCTTCGTCCAGGAGTTCACCATGTCCCTGCGTTCTCTCGCTCTGTTGTCCTTCTGCGTGCTGCTGGCCGCGTGCAGCAAGGTCAATCAGGAAAACTATTCCAAACTCTCGGCGGGCATGCCCAAGGCCGAGGTCGAACAACTCCTGGGTAAGCCGACCGACTGTTCGGGCGCGCTGGGTATGTCCAGTTGCACCTGGGGCGACAAGAACAGCTTTATCAGCGTGCAGTATGCCGGTGACAAGGTGCTGATGTTTTCCGGGCAAGGCCTGAAGTAAGAACCGGGGCCTCGGGCCCACGGGAGAAAAATAATGATGCGTTTTGTTTTCACTCTTCTGGTCGGCCTGCTCTTGGCCGGCTGCGCCACGTCCCGGGACGATTCGCTGGCGCCCAAGACTGTCAACCATGTCGATCTCAAGCGTTACCAGGGGACCTGGTACGAGCTGGCGCGGTTGCCGATGTATTTCCAGCGTAACTGCGCGCAATCCGAGGCGCGTTACACCCTGTTGCCGGAGGGCAACGTGGCGGTGCTCAATCGCTGCCTGACCCCGGAGTGGAAGTGGGAAGAGGCCCGGGGTACCGCCACGCCTCAGGTGCCGGGCAAGACCGACAAGCTGTGGGTCGAGTTCGATAACTGGTTCTCGCGGCTGCTGCCGGGAGCGACCAAGGGCGACTACTGGGTGCTGTATGTCAGCGATGACTACAAGACCGCGATTGTCGGCAACCCCAACCGGCGCTACCTGTGGTTGCTGTCGCGCACGCCCGAGGTCAACGAGACGGTGCGCGAAGAGTTGCTGAGCAGGGCGCGTCAGCAGGGTTATGACACCACGCGATTGATCTGGCGGGTGTCGGACTCGGCCATGGCCAAGACCTCGAAGTAGACCTGTAGGAGCCGGCTTGCCGGCGAAGGCGCTTTCATGGACGCTTTCGCCGGCAAGCCGGCTCCTGTGCCTATGGGTCAGTTGAGCAGGTCGCGCAGGACCTGGGTGAAGGCCCGGCTGCTGTCTTCTTCGGCGCTATGGTGTCCGTCGCGCACAACCCACTGGCCACCCACCATCACATCCCGCACCTGACGGTCGCCACCGGCAAACAGCCAGCGGTTGAGAATGCCATCGCCCTCGGCCGTGGCCAGGTAAGGGTCGTTGCCATCCAGCACCAGCCAGTCGGCACGCTTGCCCACGGCCAGGGCACCCATGTCTTGCCCCAGGGCCTGGGTGCCGCCGTCCAGCGCGGCGTCGTACAAGGTCCGCCCCACCATGGGCTGGTCGGCGCGGTACAGGCGGTTGCGCCGTTGATCCCGCAGGCGCTGGCCGTATTCCAGCCAGCGCAGCTCTTCCACCACGCTCAGCGAAACATGGCTGTCGGAGCCGATGCCCAGGCGCCCGCCCTGGGCGAGGAAATCCACGGCCGGGAAGATGCCGTCCCCCAGGTTGGCTTCGGTGGTCAGGCACAGGCCGGCAATGGCCCGGCTCTTGGCCATGAGGCTGACTTCTTCCGGGTTGGCGTGAGTGGCGTGGACCAGGCACCAGCGCTGGTCCACCGCGACGTTTTCGTACAGCCATTGCAGGGGACGGCGTCCGCTCCAGGCCAGGCAGTCGTCAACTTCCTTCTGTTGCTCGGCGATGTGGATATGCACCGGACACTGGCGGTCGCTGGCGGCCAGCACTTCGCTGATCTGCTGGGGCGTGACTGCGCGCAACGAGTGGAAGCACAGGCCCAGTTGCTGGTTGGCCTGTTGCGCCAGTACGGGTTGCAGGCGCTGTTGCAGCTGGAGGTAGTTTTCCGTGCTGTTGATGAAGCGGCGCTGGCCGTCATTCGGCGCCTGGCCACCAAAGCCCGAGTGGCTGTAGAGCACGGGTAGCAGGGTCAGGCCGATGCCGCTGGCGGCGGCCGCCTGGCTGATGCGTCGGGACAACTCGGCAGAGTCGGCGTAGGGCCGGCCATCGCTGTCGTGGTGCACGTAATGGAATTCGGCCACCGAGGTGTAGCCGGCCTTGAGCATTTCGATGTACAGCTGGCGGGCGATGATCTCCAGCTGTTCGGGGCTGATCTTGCCCACCAGGCGGTACATCAGGTCGCGCCAGGTCCAGAAGCTGTCGTTGGGGTTGCCGGCCACTTCCGCCAGCCCGGCCATGGCCCGCTGGAACGCGTGGGAGTGCAGGTTGGGCATGCCGGGCAGCAGCGGGCCCTTGAGCCGTTGTGCACCTTCGGCGCTGGCGTTGGCCTGGATCTGTGTCAACAGGCCATCGGGGCTGACTTCAAGACGTACATGGTTGGCCCATCCATCAGGCAGCAGCGCGCGTTCGGCGAAGAAGGCGGACATGGTTCAAGCACCCCATCGTGTGTTATTTGTATATACATATACAGACGTTTGCCTGCCCGGTAAACTCCGGCAAGCTAGTCACCTTTTTTCCTCAACAAGGATTTCCTGTGCCGACTCCGCCTGCCAAATCGCCGCTGGCTGCCCATCTGGGCGATAGTCCGGCGCCCTTGTATGCCCGCGTCAAACAGATGATCACCCAGCAGATCGAGAGCGGAAACTGGCCACCGCATTACCGGGTTCCCTCGGAAAGCGAGCTGGTCAACCAGCTGGGTTTCAGCCGCATGACCATCAACCGCGCGCTGCGTGAGATGACCGCCGAAGGCATGCTGGTGCGCATGCAGGGCGTGGGCACTTTCGTCGCCGAGCCCAAGAGCCAGTCGGCCCTGTTCGAAGTGCACAACATTGCCGACGAGATTGCTTCCCGCGGTCATCGCCACACCTGCCAGGTCATCACCCTGGGTGAAGAGGCCGCCGGTTCCGAGCGTGCCCTGGCCCTGGACATGCGTGAAGGGCAGAAGGTCTTCCACTCGCTGATCGTGCATTTCGAGAACGACATCCCGGTGCAGATCGAGGATCGCTTCGTCAACGCCCTGGTGGCGCCGGAGTACCTCAAGCAGGACTTCACCCTGCAAACCCCTTACGCCTATCTGTCCCAGGTGGCGCCGCTGACCGAGGGCGAGCATGTGGTCGAGGCGATCCTCGCCGAGCCCGAGGAGTGCCGGCTGCTGCAGATCGAGCGCGGCGAGCCCTGCCTGCTGATTCGCCGTCGCACCTGGTCCGGACGTCAGCCGGTGACCGCTGCCCGCTTGATCCACCCCGGCTCCCGTCATCGTCTGGAAGGACGCTTTCACAAATGATCCAGTCCACTCTGTTACGCGCCGCCGACTACCCGCGCATGCCCTGGAAAAACGGCGGCGGCAGCACCGAAGAAATCACCCGTGACGCCGGCACCGGCCTGGAAGGCTTTGGCTGGCGCCTGTCGATTGCCGACATTGGCGAGTCCGGCGGCTTCTCCAGCTTTGCCGGTTATCAGCGGATCATCACCGTGCTGCAAGGCGCGGGCATGCAACTGACGGTGGATGGTCAGGCCGTGCGGCCGTTGCTGCCGCTGGACCCCTTCGCCTTCAGTGGCGCCAGCCAGGTGAGCTGCGCACTGCTGGACGGGGCGATCCGCGACTTCAACCTGATTTACTGCCCTGAGCGTTATGCCGCTCGTTTGCAGTGGCTCGATGGTCAGCAGCGCTTCTTTACCCAGGCCCACACCGTGCTGGTGTTCAGTGCCGCCGAGCAAGCCTGGGTGGACACAGGTAGCAGCCCGTTGCAGGCCCTGGGTCGTTACGATTGCCTGCGCCTGGATGGCAATGCCGGAGTACTGGAGATCGCCACCGACGGACGCTGCTGCGTCATCGAGCTCACTGCCCGCTGATGTCCATGGGCTGTCGCAGTCCGGGATACGGACCGCGACGGCTGCAGGTTTCCCCTCCTTATAGCTTCCCTTCGATGACCCGCGGATGCTGGTCCGCGGCACTGGTGTGTGCGGCGCATCTTTTCCGGTCGGGGCGGTGTCTCCCGCGCACCCATTTGTTACCGAACGCCCCAGGACAGCGCAAAACCGCTGTTTGGTAACAGCCTGGCGGCTGAGCAAAATCCTCTTCTCAAAAAATCTCGCTTGTTTGAAAGCCTTGTTCCACAAGGCCCGCGGTTTCATCCACGGGCTTTTCAGGGATGTCTCATGCAAGTTGGCCGCTTGATTGCATATGCTTGTATGTACAAGTAAATATGTGTGCGTAAGAGTCGATGGAATCCTCTTCGCACCTTGGACTCATCGCCGAGGAGTTTTTCCGTGACTGACAGCAAACCCACCAAATTCCGCAACGTCGAAATCCGTGCCGCACGTGGCAACAAGCTGACCGCCAAGAGCTGGCTGACCGAAGCGCCGCTGCGCATGCTGATGAACAACCTCGATCCGGAAGTTGCCGAGAACCCCAAGGAACTGGTGGTCTACGGTGGCATTGGTCGCGCCGCGCGCAACTGGGAGTGCTACGACAAGATCGTGGACGCCCTGACCCAGCTGAATGACGACGAAACCCTGCTGGTGCAGTCCGGCAAGCCGGTGGGTGTGTTCAAGACCCACAGCAACGCGCCACGGGTGCTGATCGCCAACTCCAACCTGGTGCCGCACTGGGCCAGTTGGGAGCACTTCAACGAGCTGGACGCCAAGGGCCTGGCCATGTACGGCCAGATGACCGCCGGCAGCTGGATCTACATCGGTAGCCAGGGCATCGTCCAGGGCACTTATGAAACCTTCGTCGAAGCCGGTCGCCAGCATTACGACTCCAACCTCAAGGGCCGCTGGGTCCTGACCGCCGGCCTGGGTGGCATGGGCGGCGCGCAACCGCTGGCCGCAACCCTGGCCGGGGCCTGCTCGCTGAACATCGAGTGCCAGCAGACCAGCATCGACTTCCGCCTCAAGACCCGCTACGTCGACGAACAGGCCACCGACCTGGACGACGCTCTGGCACGGATCAAGAAATACACCGCCGAAGGCCGCGCGATCTCCATTGCCCTGTGCGGTAACGCTGCCGAAATCCTGCCGGAACTGGTGCGTCGCGGCGTGCGTCCGGACATGGTCACCGACCAGACCAGCGCCCACGACCCGCTCAACGGCTACCTGCCCAAGGGCTGGACCTGGGAGCAGTACCGCGACCGCGCCAAGACCGAGCCGGCTGCCGTGATCAAGGCCGCCAAGCAGTCGATGGCCGAACACGTCAAAGCCATGCTGGCGTTCCAGAAGATGGGCGTCCCGACCTTCGACTACGGCAACAACATCCGCCAGATGGCCCAGGAAGAGGGCGTCGAGAATGCCTTCGACTTCCCGGGGTTCGTGCCGGCTTACATCCGTCCGCTGTTCTGCCGTGGCGTTGGTCCATTCCGCTGGGCGGCGCTGTCCGGCGACCCGCAGGACATCTACAAGACCGACGCCAAGGTCAAGGAACTGATCCCCGACGACGCCCACCTGCACAACTGGCTGGACATGGCCCGCGAGCGCATCAGCTTCCAGGGCCTGCCGGCGCGGATCTGCTGGGTCGGCCTGGGCCAGCGCGCCAAGCTCGGCCTGGCGTTCAACGAGATGGTCCGCAGCGGCGAGCTGTCGGCGCCGATCGTCATCGGTCGCGACCACCTGGACTCCGGCTCCGTGGCCAGCCCGAACCGTGAAACCGAATCCATGCAGGACGGCTCCGACGCCGTGTCCGACTGGCCGCTGCTCAACGCCCTGTTGAACACCGCCAGCGGTGCGACCTGGGTTTCCCTGCACCACGGTGGCGGTGTCGGCATGGGCTTCTCCCAGCATTCGGGGATGGTCATCGTCTGCGACGGCACCGATGAAGCGGCCGAGCGGATTGCCCGGGTGCTGCACAACGATCCGGCCACCGGGGTCATGCGTCATGCCGACGCCGGTTACCAGATCGCCATCGACTGCGCCAAGGAACAGGGCCTGAACCTGCCGATGATCACCGGCAAGTAACCGGAGCGTCGGTTCACCCACTCTCCCTGTAGGAGCCAGCTTGCTGGCGAAGCAAGCACCGCGCGGCATCAGATGCACCGCCTCGCGAGCAAGCTCGCTCCTACAGTGGATATCGTCAGTAGTGCCCATAGAGGTTTGACGTCCATGGCTTTAGCGAATGATCGTGCCAACAACAAACCGTTGATTGAAAGGCGTTCGATCGACTACATCCCGGAAGCGGAAAGACACGGTCGTCTACTGAGTCAGTTCACCCTGTGGCTGGGTGCCAACCTGCAGATCACGGCGATCGTCACCGGGGCTCTGGCGGTGGTGCTGGGCGGCGATGTGTTCTGGTCGTTGATCGGGCTGTTGATCGGGCAACTGCTGGGCGGAGGGGTGATGGCGCTGCATGCGGCGCAAGGGCCGAGGCTCGGCCTGCCGCAGATGATTTCCAGCCGGGTGCAGTTCGGCGTCTATGGCGCCGCCATCCCGATGGTGCTGGTGTGCCTGATGTACCTGGGGTTCACCGCCACCGGCACGGTGCTGTCCGGCCAGGCGCTGGGCCAGATGTTCGGTGTCAGCGACAGTCTCGGCATCCTGATCTTCGCCAGCGTCATTGTGCTGGTCACCGTGCTCGGTTATCGGGTGATCCACTACATCGGTCGGGTCGCTAGCGTGATCGGCGTGGTCGCCTTCTTCTATCTGTTCAGTCGGCTGCTGGAGCAGACCGATGTCAGCGCCTTGCTGGCGATTCGGCACTTCAGCTGGAGCAGCTTCCTCCTGGCGGTGTCGTTGGCCGCGTCCTGGCAGATCGCGTTCGGACCCTACGTGGCCGACTATTCGCGCTACCTGCCGAGCAAGACGTCGCCGTTGAAGACGTTCTTCGCCGCTGGCGCAGGCTCGGTGATCGGTGCCCAGGTGGCGATGGTGCTCGGCGTGTTCGCCGCGGCCCTGTCCCAGGGCCAGTTCGCCGGTCGTGAAGTGGCCTACATCGTCGGCCTGGGCGGTAGCGGCGCCATTGCCGCGATGCTCTATTTCAGCATCGCCTTCGGCAAGGTGACCATCTCGACGCTGAACTCCTACGGCAGCTTCATGTGCATCGCCACCATCATCAGCGGCTTTCGCGGCGAGCTGAAAGTGACGCGCTTGCAGCGGCTGATCGCGGTGTTGCTGATTGTCGGCACCGCGACCCTGATCGCGCTGCTGGGCCAGCACTCGTTCCTCGGCGCCTTCAAGTCTTTCATCCTGTTCCTGCTGGCGTTCTTCACGCCCTGGAGCGCGATCAACCTGGTGGATTTCTACTGCATCACCAAGGAGCGCTATGACATCCCGGCACTGTCCAACCCGGACGGTCGCTACGGTCGCTGGAATGCCATGGGCATCACTATTTATGTGTTCGGCGTGCTGATCCAGATGCCGTTCATTTCCACCCACTTCTATACCGGCCCCCTGGTGGCGAGTCTGGGCGATACCGATATCTCCTGGATCATCGGCCTGCTGGTGCCGGCGGCGTTGTACTACGTGTGCGCGAAGAAGTGGCATGGCGCGGTGCCCGAGCACCTGATCCTGCCGCAAGAGCAGGGTGCGCCGATCGAACAAGAACTGAGTGGGACCGGCCGCGCTGCTGCGGTGTGAGTCTTGACGGGACGTGGACAGGGCTGGATGCCTCTTAACTGCCGTAAGCCAACTTATGATTAGGAGCGTCACACAATGAAAATGCATAAGACCCTGCTGACCACGTTGCTGTCCATGGGCTTGCTGGCCGCCTCCGGCGCCCAGGCGGCCGGCTGGTGCGAGTCGGGCAAACCGGTGAAGTTCGCCGGCCTGAACTGGGAAAGCGGCATGTTGCTGACCGACGTCCTGCAGTTCGTCCTGGAGAAGGGCTACGACTGCAAGACCGACAGCCTGCCGGGCAACTCCATCACCATGGAAAACGCCCTGGGCAGCAATGACATCCAGGTCTTCGCCGAAGAGTGGGTGGGCCGCAGCGAGGTGTGGAACAAGGCCGAGAAGGCCGGCAAGGTGGTGGGCGTCGGCGCGCCGGTGGTGGGAGCCGTCGAAGGCTGGTACGTGCCGCGCTATGTGATCGAGGGCGACGCCAAGCGCAAGCTCGAAGCCAAGGCGCCAAACCTGAAAAACATCGCCGACCTGGGCCAATACGCCAGCCTGTTCAAGGACCCGGAAGAACCGGGCAAGGGCCGCTTCTACAACTGCCCGGCGGGCTGGACCTGCGAGCTGGACAACAGCGAGATGCTCAAGAGCTACGGCCTGGAAAGCCACTACACCAACTTCCGTCCGGGCACCGGCCCGGCCCTGGATGCGGCGGTGCTGTCGAGCTACAAGCGTGGCGAGCCGATCCTCTTCTACTACTGGTCGCCGACGCCGCTGATGGGCCAGGTGGACCTGGTCAAGCTGGAGGAGAAACCCGGCGTCGACAAGAGCGTGAGCATCAAGGTCGGCCTGTCCAGGACCTTCCACGACGAGGCCCCGGAACTGGTGGCGGTGCTGGAAAAGGCCAACCTGCCCATCGACCTGCTCAATCAGAATCTGGCGCGGATGACCCGCGAACGCATCGAGTCGCCGAAACTGGCGAAACTCTTTCTCAAGGAACATCCTGAAGTCTGGCACCCATGGGTCAGCGAAGACGCGGCCAGGAAAATCGACGCGGCCTTGTAGGTCGAGCCTTTCCGGCGGTTCGCAAGCACCGCCGGAAGCCGGACCACAACCTCCTTTGATCGAGAATTTCTTATGTTTCCAGACCGCTTCACTTTTTCCATCGCCGACTGGGTCAATGGCTGGGTCGACGCCCTGGTGACCAACTACGGCGATGTGTTCCGGCATATCTCCGACACCCTGCTGTGGGCCATCGTCAACCTGGAGGGCCTGCTGCGCCTGGCACCCTGGTGGCTGATGCTGGCGATTGTCGGCGGCATCGCCTGGCATGCGACCCGCAAGCTGCTGACCACGGCGGTGATCGTCGGCCTGCTGTTCCTGGTGGGCGCCGTCGGCCTGTGGGACAAGCTGATGCAGACCCTGGCCCTGATGCTGGTGGCCACGCTGATCTCGGTGTTGATCGGCATCCCCCTGGGGATTCTTTCGGCCCGCAGCAACCGCTTGCGCTCGGTGCTGATGCCGCTGCTGGACATCATGCAGACCATGCCCAGCTTCGTGTACCTGATCCCGGTGCTGATGCTGTTCGGCCTGGGCAAGGTGCCGGCGATCTTCGCCACGGTGATCTACGCTGCGCCGCCGCTGATCCGTCTCACCGACCTGGGGATCCGCCAGGTGGACGGCGAGGTGATGGAGGCGATCAACGCCTTTGGCGCCAACCGCGGGCAGCAGCTGTTCGGTGTGCAACTGCCCCTGGCCCTGCCGAGCATCATGGCCGGGATCAACCAGACCACCATGATGGCCCTGTCGATGGTGGTGATCGCCTCGATGATCGGCGCCCGCGGCCTGGGCGAGGATGTGCTGGTGGGCATCCAGACGCTCAACGTCGGGCGTGGCCTGGAAGCGGGATTGGCGATCGTGATTCTGGCGGTGGTGATCGACCGCATTACCCAGGCCTACGGTCGTCCACGTCATGAGGTGAGCAAATGAGCAGTGCTGCCGTGAGCAAGATCGAAGTCAGGAACGTCTTCAAGATATTCGGCAACCGCCCCTCTGACGCCCTGGCGATGATCCGCCAGGGCCAGAGCAAGGATCAGGTGCTGGCCCAGACCGGCTGCGTGGTGGGGGTCAATGACCTGTCGCTGAGCATCGGTACCGGTGAGATCTTCGTCATCATGGGCCTGTCCGGTTCCGGCAAGTCGACCCTGGTGCGCCACTTCAACCGTCTGATCGACCCCACCAGCGGCGCGATCCTGGTGGACGGCGAAGACATCCTGCAATACGACATGGAGGCCCTGCGCCAATTCCGCCGGCACAAGATCAGCATGGTGTTCCAGAGCTTCGGCCTGCTGCCCCACCGCAATGTGCAGGACAACGTCGCCTATGGCCTCAAGGTGCGTGGCGAGAGCAAGTCGCTGTGCGCCGAACGGGCCCTGCACTGGATCAACACCGTGGGCCTCAAGGGCTATGAGAAGAAGTACCCGCACCAGCTGTCCGGCGGCATGCGCCAGCGGGTCGGCCTGGCCCGGGCCCTGGCCGCGGACACCGACATCATCCTCATGGATGAAGCCTTCAGCGCCCTGGACCCGCTGATCCGCGCCGAGATGCAGGACCAGTTGCTGGAGCTGCAGAAGACCCTGCACAAGACCATCGTCTTCATCACCCACGATCTGGACGAGGCCGTGCGCATCGGCAACCGCATTGCGATCCTCAAGGACGGCCGCCTGATCCAGGTGGGTACGCCGAAGGAGATCCTGCATTCGCCGGCGGACGAGTACGTCGACCGTTTCGTCCAGCGTCGCGCCGCCACCGTGTAGGAGCCGGCTGGCCGGCCAAAGGTCCGGCAAAGCGGCAGACAACCCAAGGTTTGCAAGAAGAGGTCCCCGATGTCCCAGGCTGAAAAAATCGTTATCGCCGACGCCCCCCTGGGTTGGCAGGATGTAGTCGCCGTCGCCCGTCATGGCGCGCAGCTGGCGCTTTCGGCCCAGGCCTGGGCGCGTATCGACAATGCCCAGGCCATCGTCCGCCAGGTGGTGGACAGTGGCGAACGCGCCTATGGCATCAGCACGGGGCTGGGCGCCTTGTGCAACGTGGTGCTGGCCGGTGAGCAACTCAGCCAGCTGTCGCGCAACACCTTGCTCAGCCATGCCTGCGGCGTGGGCCCGGCCTTGGCCGATGAGCAGACCCGGGCGATCCTCTGCGCCGCCATCATCAACTACAGCCACGGCAAATCCGGCATCCACCGCCAGGTGGTCGAGGCGCTGCTGGCCCTGCTCAATCGCGGCATCACCCCCCAAGTACCGTCCCAGGGCTCGGTGGGTTACCTGACCCACATGGCCCACATTGGCATCGCCTTGCTGGGCGTCGGTCAGGTCAGCTATCGCGGTCGTGTTGTCAGCGCCGAACAGGCCCTGGCCGAAGAGGGGCTGCAGCCGGTGCAACTGGGGGCCAAGGATGGCCTGTGCCTGGTCAACGGCACGCCGTGCATGACCGGCCTGAGCTGCCTGGCCCTGGCCGACGCCAGCCGCCTGCTGCAGTGGGCCGATGTGATCGGTGCCATGAGTTTCGAGGCCCAGCGCGGCCAGATCGACGCCTTCGATGCCCAGATCATTGCCCTCAAGGCGCACCCCGGCATGCAGGTGGTGGGCAGCAACCTGCGGGCCTTGCTCGACGGCAGTGAAGTCATCGCCGCCAGCCGCGGCATCCGTACCCAGGACGCCTTGAGCATCCGCTCCATTCCCCAGGTGCACGGCGCAGCCCGGGATCAACTGGCCCACGCCGCCAGGCAGGTGGAAACCGAGCTCAATGCAGCTACCGACAACCCGTTGCTGCTGGGCACCCCGCAGCAGTACCGCGTGGTGTCCCAGGCCAACCCCCACGGGCAATCGGTGGCGCTGGCGGCGGACTTGCTGGCCATCGCCATGGCCGAGATCGGCGCCATTGCCGAGCGTCGCCTGGACCGCTTGATCAACCCTCATGTCAGCGGCTTGCCGGCGTTCCTGGTGAGCGAGCCCGGGGTCAACTCCGGAATGATGATCGTGCAATACGTTGCGGCCTCGCTGTGTGCCCAGAACCGTCAACTGGCACAGCCGGCAGTGCTGGACAACTACGTGACCTCGGGCCTGCAGGAAGACCACCTGAGCCTGGGCACCAATGCCGCCCTGAAGCTGCATCAGGTACTGGAGAACTGCACCCAGATCCTGGCCATCGAGTACCTGCTGGCGGCCCAGGCTTTCGAATTTCTCAAGGCGCAGCGCTTCGGCACCGGTACCGGTATCGCCTGGTGCCTGTTGCGCGAGCGGGTCCCGGCTTATGACCAGGACCGTTGGCTGGCGCCGGACATTGCCAGCGCAGCGGCTCTGCTCAGGGATCCGGAGCTGCTGCACAAACGTTTTTCCAAGGTGCAATAAACCGTTTTTTCCATCACCAGCGTGCCAAGGCGTCACTCGTGCAAAACCGCGAATGACGACGGATAACGGAAGCTTCCGGAGCGACTGGTAGTTATTACAAAACTCTCAAAAGGAGCATGAATGTGACTGCGCTTAACCTGATTCCCGGCCAACTGACCCTGGCCCAACTGCGGGCCATCTATCAGCAGCCGCTGACCCTGACCCTGGATGACAGCGCCTCGGCGCAGATCGACGCCAGCGTCGCTTGTGTCGAGCAAATCCTTGCCGAGAACCGCACCGCCTACGGGATCAACACCGGTTTTGGCCTGCTGGCCTCGACCCGCATCGCCAGCGCCGACCTGGAAAACCTGCAGCGCTCCCTGGTGCTGTCCCATGCCGCCGGCGTCGGTGAGCCCATCAGCGATGACCTGGTGCGCCTGATCATGGTGCTCAAGGTCAACAGCCTGAGCCGCGGTTTCTCCGGCATCCGCCGTCAGGTGATCGATGCCCTGATCGCCCTGATCAATGCCGAGGTCTATCCGCATATCCCGCTCAAGGGCTCGGTGGGCGCTTCCGGCGACCTGGCGCCTCTGGCGCACATGTCCCTGGTGCTGCTGGGTGAGGGCAAGGCGCGCTACAAGGGCCAGTGGCTGGAAGCGACCGCGGCCCTGGAAGTCGCCGGTCTCAAGCCGCTGACCCTGGCCGCCAAGGAAGGCCTGGCGCTGCTCAACGGCACCCAGGTGTCCACCGCGTTCGCCTTGCGCGGGCTGTTCGAAGGCGAAGACCTGTTCGCCGGTGCCCTGGTGTGCGGCGGCCTGACGGTGGAAGCGGTGCTGGGTTCGCGCTCGCCGTTCGACCCACGGATTCACGCCGCTCGCGGTCAGCGCGGGCAGATCGATACCGCTGCGGCTTATCGCGCCTTGCTGGGGGACAGCACCGAGGTGTCCGCCTCGCACCAGAACTGCGACAAGGTCCAGGACCCGTACTCCCTGCGTTGCCAGCCGCAAGTGATGGGCGCCTGCCTGACTCAGTTCCGCCAGGCTGCCGAGGTGCTGGTGGTCGAAGCCAACGCGGTGTCCGATAACCCACTGGTGTTCGCTGCCGAAGGCGATGTGATTTCCGGTGGCAACTTCCACGCCGAACCCGTGGCCATGGCGGCCGACAACATGGCCCTGGCCATCGCCGAGATCGCGTCCCTGAGCGAGCGCCGTATCTCGCTGATGATGGACAAGCACATGTCCCAGCTGCCGCCGTTCCTGGTGGCCAATGGCGGGGTCAACTCCGGCTTCATGATCGCCCAGGTGACCGCTGCGGCCCTGGCCAGTGAAAACAAGGCCCTGGCCCACCCGCACTCGGTGGACAGCATTCCCACTTCCGCCAACCAGGAAGACCACGTTTCCATGGCGCCGGCCGCCGGCAAGCGCTTGTGGGAAATGGCCGAGAACACCCGCGGTGTGCTGGCCGTGGAATGGCTGGCGGCCTGTCAGGGCCTGGACCTGCGCGAAGGCCTGAAAACCTCGCCGACCCTGGAAAAAGCCCGCGCCACCCTGCGCGAGAAGGTGGCGTACTACGAGAAGGACCGTTTCTTCGCACCGGATATCAACGCGGCCAGCGAGTTGTTGGCTTCGCGCTGCCTGAATGGGCTGCTGCCAGCCCAGTTGTTGCCGAGCCTGTAATGCACGCCGGGCCACCCGATCACTCCGCGCTCGGCCGAGAGCGGTGGCCCGAGTGGGTTCGCTTCACCTGCAAGACGGGCGCGGAGCGCCCGCTGATGTCGCCCCGCGCTCCGGCGTGGGGCGCACTTGTCCGATAACAATAAAAGGGACGATGACATGCAATCGCAAGAAACAGGATTACGTCGGGGGCTGACGGCTCGCCATATTCGCTTCATGGCCCTGGGGTCGGCCATTGGTACCGGATTGTTCTACGGCTCGGCCTCCGCCATCCAGATGGCCGGCCCGGCGGTGCTGCTGGCCTACCTGATCGGTGGCGCTGCCGTGTTCATGGTGATGCGCGCCCTGGGGGAGATGGCGGTACACAACCCGGTGTCGGGCTCCTTCGGGCAGTACGCCAGTCAGTACCTGGGGCCCTTGCCGGGCTTCATCCTGGGCTGGACCTACGCCTTCGAGATGCTCATCGTCTGCCTGGCGGACGTCACGGCCTTCGGCATCTATATGGGCTTCTGGTTTCCCGAGGTGGCGCGCTGGATCTGGGTGCTGGGCATCGTCCTGCTCATCGGCGGGTTGAACCTGTGCAGCGTCAAGGTCTTTGGCGAGATGGAGTTCTGGCTGTCGCTGCTCAAGGTTGGGGCGATCATCGCCATGATCCTCGGCGGCTTCGGCATCATGCTGTTCGGCATGGGCAGCGCGCTCACCGAGCAGGCCACCGGCGCCAGCAACCTCTGGGCCCATGGCGGCTTCATGCCCAACGGCATTGGCGGGGTGATCGCCTCCTTTGCGGTGGTGATGTTCGCCTTTGGCGGCATCGAGATCATCGGTGTCACCGCCGGTGAGGCCAAGGACCCGCAGCGGGTCATTCCCAAGGCGATCAACGCTGTGCCTCTGCGCATCCTGCTGTTCTACGTACTGACCCTGTTCGTGCTGATGTCGATTTTCCCCTGGCCACAGATTGGCACTCAGGGCAGCCCGTTCGTGCAGATCTTCGACAGCCTGGGTATCAGCTCGGCGGCCACCATCCTCAATATCGTGGTGATTTCGGCGGCGGTGTCGGCCATCAACAGCGACATCTTCGGTGCCGGGCGCATGATGTACGGCCTGGCCCAGCAAGGGCAGGCGCCCAAGGGCTTTGCCCAGGTGTCCAAGGCCGGCGTGCCGTGGATGACCGTGGTGGTGATGGCGGTGACCCTGTTGGGCGGCGTGGTGCTGAACTACCTGATCCCGGAAGACATCTTCCTGCTGATCGCTTCCCTGGCCACTTTCGCCACGGTCTGGGTGTGGCTGATGATTCTGCTGACCCATGTGGCCATGCGGCGCTCCATGACCGCCGAGCAAGTGGCCCGGTTGCAGTTCAAGGTGCCGTTCTGGCCTTGGGCGCCGGCGGCGGCGATTGCCTTCATGCTGTTCATCTTTGGCGTGCTGGGCTATTTCCCGAAAACCCAAGCGGCGCTGATGGTGGGCGTGGTGTGGATCGTTCTGCTGGTGGTGGCCTATCTGTTGTGGGTCAAGCCGGCGGCGGGGCAGGCTCAGCAGATTCGCGTCGATTCTTCTTTACCTACTGATCATTAACGGAGGCCTTGGATGAGAACTCTTTGGCAACACTGCAACGTCGCCAGCATGGCCCAGGGCACTTACTCGATCATCGAGGACGCGGCCATCGTGACGTCAGGGGCGCACATCGAGTGGATCGGCCGGCGCCAGCAGGCGCCTGTCGCCGATGACTACCAGGTCCAGGACCTGGGCGGCGCCTGGGTCACCCCGGGGCTGATCGATTGCCACACCCACATCGTGTTTGGCGGCAACCGCAGCGGCGAGTTCGAACAGCGCCTGCAGGGCGTGAGCTACGCGGAGATCGCCGCCGCCGGTGGCGGTATTGCCAGCACCGTGCGGGCGACCCGCGAGGCCACCGAAGAGGCGTTGTTCAGCAGCGCCCGCAAGCGGCTGCTGAGCCTGCTGCGCGATGGCGTCACCAGCGTCGAGATCAAGTCCGGCTACGGCCTGGACCTGGCCAGCGAGCGCAAGATGCTGCGGGTGATCCGCCGTCTTGGCGAGGAGTTGCCGGTCAGTGTGCGCAGCACCTGCCTGGCGGCCCATGCCTTGCCGCCGGAATACGCCGAGCGCAGCGACGACTACATCGAGCACATCTGCACGAAAATGCTCCCGGCCCTGGCGGCTGAAGGGCTGGTGGATGCGGTGGATGCCTTCTGTGAATACCTGGCGTTCTCCCCTGAGCAGGTGGAGCGGGTGTTCATCGCTGCGCAGAAGCTCGGACTGCCGGTCAAGTTGCATGCCGAGCAGCTGTCGTCCCTGCACGGATCGAGCCTGGCGGCGCGCTACCGGGCGCTGTCCGCCGATCACCTGGAGTTCATGACCGAGGACGATGCCATTGCCATGGCGGCCTCGGGAACCGTCGCGGTGCTGTTGCCGGGGGCGTTCTATTTCCTCCGGGAAACCCAACTGCCACCGTTGGCCGCCCTGCGCAAGCATGGGGTGAAGATCGCCGTGGCCAGCGACCTCAATCCCGGCACCTCGCCGGCGCTGTCGCTGCGCTTGATGCTGAACATGGCCTGCACCTGCTTGCGCATGACCCCCGAGGAGGCGCTGGCCGGGGTGACCTTGCACGCGGCCCAGGCCCTGGGCATGGACACGACCCATGGCTCGCTGGAAGCGGGCAAGGTGGCGGACTTCGTCGCCTGGCAGATCGAGCGTCCCGCCGACCTGGCCTACTGGCTGGGCGGCGACCTGGAAAAACGTGTCGTGCGACACGGCATTGAAGTGACTGTCTAGGAGAAGGCTTGTGGATAAGGTTCTGACTTTCAAACAAGGCCGGGTGCCGCTGCTGATCAGCATGCCCCACGCCGGTACGCGCCTGACCCCGGAAGTGGCGGCCGGGTTGGTGCCCCAGGCGCAGAGCCTGCCGGATACCGACTGGCACATCCCGCGGCTGTATGAATTTGCCGAGGAGATGGGGGCCAGCACCCTGGCCGCCGAGTACTCGCGTTTCGTCATCGACTTGAACCGGCCCTCCGATGACAAGCCGCTGTACGCGGGCGCTACCACCGGGCTGTATCCGGCGACGCTGTTCGATGGCCAGCCGTTGTTCGTCGAAGGGCAGGCGCCGTCCAGTGAGGAACGACAGCAGTACCTGCAGCAGGTCTGGGTGCCCTATCACCGCACCCTGCAGGAGGAACTGGCGCGGCTCAAGGCCGAGTTCGGCTACGCCTTGCTGTTCGATGCCCATTCCATCCGCTCGCTGATTCCGCACCTGTTCGAGGGCAAGCTGCCGGACTTCAATCTCGGCACCTTCAATGGCGCCAGCTGCGATCCGCAACTGGCCGGTCGTCTGGAGAGCATTTGCGCGGCCCACGGCGATTACACCCACGTGCTCAACGGCCGCTTCAAGGGCGGGCACATCACCCGGCATTACGGCAACCCGGCCGAGCACATTCATGCGGTGCAACTGGAGCTGGCACAGAGTGCCTACATGGAGGAGTTCGAGCCATTCCGCTATCGCGAGGATCTGGCGGCGCCGACCCAGGTGGTACTCAAGGCATTGCTGCAGGGGCTGCTGACCTGGGGCCAGGAGCGTTACCGCTGACAGGGCTGTCGCCAGCAAGCGCGCTCCTGGCGCCGATGCCGCCTTCCTGCCGGAGCGCGCTTGCTGGCGAAACGCTCTGCGCTACGCGTCGCTATTCCTTGAACAACCCTGTTTTCTTCAAGGACATGCTGATTGCGTGATTCGGGTTTATGATGCCGAACGGCAGAATAAATGAAGTCCCACCAGGGATGAACCCGACCTCCACGGAGCGCGTAATGCAGACTTTGTACCCGCAGATCAAACCCTATGCCCGGCACGATCTGGCCGTCGACGAGCGCCATGTGCTGTATGTCGACGAAAGCGGTTCACCGGAAGGGTTGCCGGTGGTGTTCATTCATGGCGGGCCGGGGGCCGGCTGCGATGCGTCCAGCCGCTGCTACTTCGATCCGAACCTGTACCGTATCGTCACCTTCGACCAGCGCGGTTGCGGGCGCTCCACCCCTCACGCCAGCCTGGAAAACAACACCACCTGGGACCTGGTGGCCGACCTTGAGCGGATTCGCCAGCACCTGGGCATCGACAAATGGGTGCTGTTTGGCGGCTCCTGGGGTTCGACCCTGGCCCTGGCCTACGCGCAAACCCATCCCGATCGGGTGCTGGGGCTGATCGTGCGCGGGATCTTCCTGGCCCGTCCCCAGGAAATCCAGTGGTACTACCAGTGTGGCGCCAGCCGCCTGTTCCCCGACTACTGGCAGGACTATGTGGCGCCGATTCCCCTGGAGGAGCGTCACGATCTGGTCAGCGCCTTCCACAAGCGCCTGACCGGCACCGACCAGATCGCCCAGATGCATGCGGCCAAGGCCTGGTCGGGCTGGGAAGGGCGCACCGCGACCCTGCGTCCCAATCCGTTGGTGGTGGACCGTTTCTCCGAGCCGCAGCGAGCGCTGTCGATCGCCCGGATCGAATGCCATTACTTCATCAACAATGCGTTCCTCGAACCCGACCAGCTGATCCGCGACATGGGCAAGATCGCCCATCTGCCCGGGGTCATCGTCCATGGTCGCTACGACGTGATCTGCCCGCTGGACAATGCCTGGGAGCTGCATCAGGCCTGGCCCAACAGCGAGCTGCAGGTGATTCGCGACGCCGGTCACGCCGCTTCCGAACCGGGCATCACCGATGCTCTGGTGCGTGCCACTGATCAGATGGCACGTCGCCTCCTCGATCTGCCGCCCGAAGAAGCATGAAGGGGCTGTTGCAACGCGTAACCGGCGCGCGGGTCGAGGTGGCCGGGGAAATCGTCGGTGCTGTGGACCAGGGGTTGCTGGTGCTGGTGGCGGTGGAGCCCGAGGACACTCGGGCCAGCGCCGACAAACTTCTGCATAAGCTGCTTAACTATCGGGTGTTCAGCGATGCTGAAGGCAAGATGAACCTGTCCCTGAGCGATGTGCAGGGCGGGTTGCTGCTGGTGTCGCAGTTCACCCTGGCAGCGGACACCAAGAGCGGGTTGCGCCCGAGCTTCTCCACGGCTGCGCCGCCGGCCCTTGGCGAGGCGCTTTTTGACTATCTGGTAGTGAAGGCGCAACAGTTGCATGGCAAAGTGGCATCAGGGCGTTTCGGCGCGGACATGCAGGTGCATCTGGTCAATGACGGCCCGGTAACCTTCCTGTTACAGACCTGAAAACGCCTGAAACAGCTTTTTCCACCGAATTGCGGCGCAAACAGCTGTTTTTCGCGATAAATACTTTGTTACCCCTGATGCGTTGTAACGCGGGCTACTAGATAATCGCGCGCTACGGGGATCAGCGTTCGTTGGTCCATTTTGACTTAAGTAGAGACTTGTCCACGGCCGCTTGGGGAATCATTTAGCCCCATCGGAGTCGGAACAATGCTCGCCAACCTGGCATATAGATAGCTGGCCGTTGGTTTTTTGATCTGTTTTCGGCGAGGGTTGCTCGTGATTGTTAGTCCCTGTAATGCACCAAACTTGTTTGCCAAACGGTTACGAAACGCACTGGTGACGGGCTCTGCGCTGGTCTGCCTGTTCGGTGCCGGTCAACTCATGGCATTCAATCTGGATGATGTGTCGGCCAAGGCCAAGGACCTGGCCGGGCAGAAGTACGAGGCCCCGCGCAGTAACCTGCCGAACGAGTTCCGTGAGATGAAGTTCGCGGACTACCAGAAAATCCGCTTCCTCAGCGAAAAAGCCGAATGGGCCGATCAGAAGACCCCGTTCAAGCTGTCGTTCTATCACCAGGGCATGCACTTCGACACGCCGGTGAAGATCAACGAGATCAGCGCCAACACCGTATCCGAGATCAAGTACGACCCGAACCGTTTCGATTTCGGCGACGTGAAGTTCGATCCCAAGGCCACCGAGAAGCTGGGCTATGCCGGTTTCCGTGTGCTGTACCCGATCAACAAGGCTGACAAGCAAGACGAAATCATGACCATGCTCGGCGCCAGCTACTTCCGCGTCGTTGGCAAGGGCCACACCTATGGCCTGTCCGCCCGGGGCCTGGCAATCGACACCGCCTTGCCGTCCGGCGAAGAGTTCCCGCGTTTCAGCGAGTTCTGGATCCAGCAGCCCAAGCCGACCGACAAGCACCTGGTGATCTACGCCCTGCTGGACTCGCCACGGGCCACCGGTGCCTATCGCCTGACCCTGCGTCCGGGCGCCGACACCATCGTCGACGTCAAGGCCCGGGTGTTCCTGCGGGACAAGGTCGGCAAGCTGGGCCTGGCCCCGCTGACCAGCATGTACCTGTTCGGTGCCAACCAGCCGTCGAAAGTCCTCAACTACCGTCGCGAGCTGCATGACTCCAGCGGCCTGTCGATCCATGCCGGCAATGGCGAGTGGATCTGGCGTCCGCTGAACAACCCGAAACACCTGGCCGTGAGCAACTTCTCGGTGGAAAACCCGCGTGGTTTCGGCCTGCTGCAGCGTGGCCGCGACTTCAGCCACTATGAAGACCTCGACGACCGCTACGACAAGCGTCCGAGCGCCTGGATCGAGCCGAAGGGCGACTGGGGCAAGGGCACCGTCGACCTGGTAGAGATCCCGACCGCGGACGAAACCAACGACAACATCGTGGCCTTCTGGAACCCGGAAAAACAGCCGGAGCCAGGCCAGCCGCTGGACTACGCCTACCGCCTGCACTGGACCATCGACGAAGCTGCCCTGCATTCCCCGGACAGCGCCTGGGTGCAACAGACCCTGCGTTCCACCGGTGACGTCAAGCAGTCCAACCTGATCCGTCAACCCGATGGCAGCGTGGCTTACCTGGTGGACTTCCAGGGCCCGTCCCTGGCGGCATTGCCGGAGAACGCCGAAGTTCGCAGCCAGGTCAGTGTCGGTGACAACGCCGAACTGGTGGAAAACAGCGTGCGCTACAACCCGGAAACCAAGGGCTGGCGCCTGACCCTGCGGATGAAGATCAAGGACGCGAGCAAGTCCACCGAGATGCGCGCCGCCCTGGTCCGTGACATTGCGCAGCCCGAGCCGGCCAAGGCGTCGATGCCGAACTCCAACTCTTCTGTGGCCAAGGCCGACAAGCTCGCCGCCAAGCAGCAGGAGAAGAAGGACAAGGAAGCCGCCGCAGCGGCCGCCAAGCAGGCTGAAGCCAAGCCGGTCAAGGATGCCAAGAGCACCAAGGACAAGGACCACAAAGACGCCAAGCAGCCTGCTGCTGCCGAAGCGGCCCCTGCCACACCGGAACCGGTTAAAACTGAACAAGTCCTGACCGAGACCTGGAGCTATCAGTTGCCTGCCGATGAGTAACTCTCAACTACAGCCAGAGTCTCTTGCCGAGTACCTGGCGCACCTGCCGATGTCGGACCAGCAGCGCGCGGAACTCGCGGGCTGCCAGTCCTTCAGCGAATTGCACCAACGCCTGTCGTCCAGCACCTTCGACGCCCCCACCGATGCCGCCCAGGCCTCGGTGGGCCAGCGCCTGAACATGAGCACCGCCGCCGAACTTGAAGAAGCGGAAATGCTCGGTGTCGACGCCGAAGGCCGGGTCTGCCTCAAGGCCACGCCGCCCATCCGCCGTACCAAGGTGGTACCGGAGCCTTGGCGCACCAATATCCTGGTGCGTGGCTGGCGGCGCCTGACCGGGCGCAGCAACCCGCCAGCGCCGAAGAAGGACGAACGCGTGCTGCCGGCTGCCCGCTGGCGCACCGTGGGTTCGATCCGTCGCTACATCCTGCTGCTGTTGATGCTTGGCCAGACCATCGTCGCCGGCTGGTACATGAAAGGCATCATGCCGTACCAGGGCTGGTCGTTCGTCGACCTGGAAGAGGTCATGCATCAGCCGCTGATGCAGACCGCCCAGCAAGTGCTGCCCTATGCCTTGCAGACCAGCATCCTGATTCTGTTCGGGATTCTCTTCTGCTGGGTGTCGGCCGGTTTCTGGACCGCCCTGATGGGCTTCCTGGAACTCTTGACCGGTCACGACAAGTACCGCATTTCCGGGGCCAGCGCCGGCAACGAGCCGATCCCCAAGGATGCGCGCACCGCCTTGGTCATGCCGATCTGCAACGAAGACGTGCCGCGGGTGTTTGCCGGCCTGCGGGCGACCTTCGAGTCGGTGGCAGCCACCGGTGACCTGGACCGCTTCGACTTCTTCGTCTTGAGCGACAGTAACGACAGCGATATCTGCGTCGCCGAGCAGCAGGCCTGGCTGGATGTCTGCCGCGAAGCCAAGGGCTTCGGCAAGATCTTCTATCGCCGGCGCCGGCGCCGGGTGAAACGCAAGAGCGGCAACCTCGACGACTTCTGCCGTCGCTGGGGCGGCGACTACAAATACATGGTGGTGCTCGACGCCGACAGCGTGATGAGCGGCGAATGCCTGACCAGCCTGGTACGCCTGATGGAAGCCACGCCGGACGCGGGGATCATCCAGACCGCGCCACGGGCCTCGGGCATGGACACGCTGTATGCGCGCATGCAGCAGTTCGCCACCCGGGTCTACGGCCCGCTGTTCACCGCCGGCCTGCACTTCTGGCAGTTGGGTGAATCCCACTACTGGGGCCATAACGCGATCATCCGCATGCAGCCGTTCATCGAGCACTGCGCCCTGGCGCCGTTGCCCGGCAAAGGCGCCTTCGCCGGTGCGATCCTGTCCCACGACTTCGTCGAAGCCGCGCTGATGCGCCGTGCCGGTTGGGGCGTGTGGATTGCCTATGACCTGCCGGGCAGCTACGAAGAGCTGCCGCCGAACCTGCTGGACGAGCTCAAGCGTG
Source organism: Pseudomonas sp. BC42 (assembly GCF_021560055.1). Classification (NCBI taxonomy): domain Bacteria; kingdom Pseudomonadati; phylum Pseudomonadota; class Gammaproteobacteria; order Pseudomonadales; family Pseudomonadaceae; genus Pseudomonas; species Pseudomonas sp. BC42. The sequence goes on along the minus strand of NZ_CP091067.1, from coordinate 6,394,978 downwards.
ACCGTCGCTGGTGCCACGGCAACCTGATGAACTTCCGCCTGTTCCTGGTCAAGGGCATGCACCCGGTGCACCGCGCGGTCTTCCTCACCGGGGTGATGTCCTACCTGTCGGCGCCGCTGTGGTTCTTCTTCCTGGTGCTGTCCACGGCCCTGCTGGCGGTCAACACCCTGATGGAGCCGCAGTACTTCCTCGAACCACGGCAGCTGTATCCGCTGTGGCCGCAGTGGCACCCGGACAAGGCCATCGCGCTGTTCTCCACCACCATCGTGCTGCTGTTCCTGCCGAAGCTCCTGAGCATCATCCTGATCTGGGCCAAGGGCGCGAAAGAGTTCGGCGGCAAGTTCAAGGTGACCCTGTCGATGCTCCTGGAGATGCTTTTCTCCATGCTGCTGGCGCCGGTGCGGATGATTTTCCACACCCGTTTCGTTCTGGCCGCGTTCCTTGGCTGGGCCGCGACCTGGAACTCGCCGCAGCGTGACGACGACTCCACGCCATGGAGCGAAGCGGTGCGCCGCCATGGTCCGCAGACCCTGCTGGGCTTCTGCTGGGCACTGCTGGTGATCTGGCTGAACCCGAGCTTCCTCTGGTGGCTGGTGCCGATCGTCGGTTCGCTGATGCTGTCGATCCCGGTGTCGGTGATCTCCAGCCGGGTCGGCCTGGGCCTGAAGTCCCGTGACGAGAGCCTGTTCCTGATTCCCGAGGAATACGCTCCGCCCCAGGCGCTGCTGGCCACCGACCAGTACACCCACGAGAACCGCTGGCACGCGCTCAACGACGGCTTTATCCGGGCCGTGGTCGATCCGCAGCAGAACGCCCTGGCCTGTGCCCTGGCGACTTCCCGTCACACCCAGGCCGAGCCGATCGAATGGCTGCGTCAGGAGCGGGTGCGCCATGCCCTGAAAGCCGGTCCGGCGGCCTTGAACAACAGCGAGCGCCTGGCGCTGTTGAGCGATCCGGTGGCCCTGGGACGCCTGCACGAGCAGGTCTGGAGCGAGGGGCACAGCGAATGGCTGAGCGCCTGGCGCCAGTCGGTGGATACCGATCCCCATGCTCCCCTGCTGCCGTTGCAGCCGCTGAACGCGGCGCCGCAACCCGCCTGAAGCCAACGCCCTTGAGCTCCTGCTCAAGGGCGTTTTGCTGTATGCGGCCAATAGTCTCCATCCCCTGGGCAAGCAACAAAAATCCTTGTGCAAATGGCCGAGTGCGTTAGCATCGCACCCGCAAATTTCTGTGCGTGATCGATAACGCCTTGATCGTCGAAGACTTTCCTTTCCGGGCCCGCCGCGTGCAGACACCACAATAAAATGGCTTCAGGGGACTTGAGATGAAGAAGTATCTTTCGCTGCTGCTGGCAGGCGCTGCCGCCCTGCTGGCGGTCAATACCGCCCAGGCCGGCGCCATCGATGATGCGGTCAAGCGCGGCACGCTGAAAGTCGGCATGGACCCGACCTACATGCCGTTCGAAATGACCAACAAGCGTGGCGAAATCATCGGCTTCGAAGTCGATCTGCTCAAGGCCATGGCCAAGTCCATGGGGGTCAAGCTGGAGATGGTTTCCACCGGCTATGACGGCATCATCCCGGCCCTGCTGACCGACAAGTTCGACATGATCGGCAGCGGTATGACCCTGACCCAGGAACGCAACCTGCGCCTGAACTTCAGCGAACCCTTCATCGTGGTCGGCCAGACCCTGCTGATCCGCAAGGAGCTGGAAGGCACCATCAAGTCCTACAAGGACCTGAACAGCGCCGATTACCGCATCACCTCCAAGCTGGGCACCACCGGTGAAATGGTTGCCAAGAAGCTGATCGCCAAGGCCAAGTACCACGGCTACGACAACGAGCAGGAGGCGGTGCTGGACGTGGTCAACGGCAAGGCCGACGCCTTCATCTATGACGCCCCGTACAACGTGGTGGCCGTCAACAAAGTGGGCAATGGCAAGTTGGTGTTCCTCGACAAGCCGTTCACCTACGAGCCGCTGGCCTTCGGCCTGAAGAAGGGCGATTACGACAGCATCAACTTCATCAACAACTTCCTGCACCAGATCCACGAAGACGGCACCTACGATCGCATCCATGACAAGTGGTTCAAGAGCACCGAGTGGCTCAAGGACATGGAATAGGCGTCAGGCAACTGATTTGCGGTTGATCGCGAGCAAGCTCGTTCCTACAGGGCGTACAGCGTTTTTGTAGGAGCGAGATTGCTCGCGATGATGCCCACCCAGGCTCTGCCGAACCTCCCCGCTGCAACCCGCTGGAACCTGCAAAGTGAACAAACAGAAAAAAGCCCAATGGCCCTGGCACGTGCTGACCGTGCTGGTGCTGATCGGTCTGGCCGGCGCGCTGTACTACGCCACCTCGTTGATGTCCTACGAGTGGCGCTGGAACCGTGTCCCCCAGTACTTCGCCTATCAGGCTGAAGAGTCCCAGCGGGCGGCGGAGATCTCCACCGTCGCCGAGGTTGTGCGCCAGGGCGGCAAGGCTCAAGTCACCCTGCGCGGTGATTCGGGTGCCGAGCAGCATCTGAGCGTCGATGAAAGCAGCCTGCAAGTGGCCAACGGCGATGACGTGGGTGAGGGCGACGTCATCGGCGTAACCCGGCACTGGGCCGCGGGGCCGCTGTTGTGGGGCCTGTGGACCACACTGTGGCTGTCGGTGGTGTCCGGGGTGCTGGGGTTGATCATCGGCCTGGGCACCGGCCTGTGCCGCCTGTCGAACAACCCGACCCTGCGCGATCTGTCGACGATCTATGTCGAACTGGTGCGCGGCACGCCGCTGCTGGTGCAGATCTTCATCTTCTATTTCTTCATCGGCACGGTGCTCAACCTGTCCCGGGAGTTCGCCGGGATCGCCGCACTGTCGCTGTTCACCGGGGCCTATGTGGCGGAGATCGTCCGTGCCGGGGTGCAGTCCATCGCCCGCGGGCAGAACGAAGCCGCCCGCTCCCTGGGGCTCAGCGCCGGCCAGTCGATGCGTCATGTGGTTCTGCCCCAGGCCTTCAAGCGGGTGCTGCCGCCCCTGGCCGGGCAGTTCATCAGTCTGGTCAAGGACACCTCGCTGGTGTCGGTGATCGCCATCACCGAGCTGCTCAAGAGCGGTCGGGAAGTCATCACCACCTCGTTCTCGCCGTTCGAGATCCTGTTCTGTGTGGCGGGCCTGTATTTGTTGATCAACCTGCCGCTGTCGAAGATGGCCAGCCGGCTTGAGCGGAGGCTCGCGCAAAGTGATTGAAGTCCGCGATCTGGTAAAAGTCTTCGACACCCGCGGCCAGGTGGTGCGCGCGGTGGATAACGTCACCACCCGAGTGGCCAAGGGCGAGGTGCTGGTGGTGATCGGTCCTTCCGGTTCCGGCAAGTCGACCTTCCTGCGCTGCCTCAACGGCCTGGAAGAGTTCGACTCGGGCTCGGTGAGCATCGACGGCCTGCAACTGGCCGATCCCAAGACCGACGTGAACGCCTATCGTCGCGAAGTCGGCATGGTGTTTCAGCATTTCAACCTGTTTCCCCACATGACCGTGCTGGAAAACCTCTGCCTGGCGCAGAAGGTGGTGCGCAAGCGGGGCAAGCAGGAGCGCGAGGCCAAGGCCCTGGCGCTGCTGGAGAAGGTCGGTATCGCGCAGAAGGCCCATGAGTTTCCTTCACGGCTTTCCGGCGGTCAGCAGCAGCGGGTGGCGATTGCCCGGGCCCTGGCGATGGAGCCCAAGGTGATGCTGTTCGATGAGCCGACCTCGGCCCTGGACCCGGAAATGGTCGGCGAGGTGCTGGACGTGATGAAGACCCTGGCCCTGGAAGGCATGACCATGGTTTGCGTCACCCACGAAATGGGTTTCGCCCGGGAAGTGGCGGATCGGGTGCTGTTCTTCGATCACGGCAAGCTGCTGGAAGATGCGGCGCCGGATGTCTTCTTCGAGGCGCCGAAAGACCCGCGGGCCCAGGCTTTCCTGCGTCAGGTGCTGTAAGGCCTGTGCCGACAGGCCGGCTCCTGCATTTCCTTGTAGGAGCCGGCTTGCCGGCGAAGCGGCTCAGACCCGGAAGCGCCCCACCAGGCTCTGCAAGTGAATCCCCAACCGCGCCAGCTCGGCGCTGGAGGCCGCGGTTTCCTCGCTGGCCGATGATGTCTGTTCGGACACATCCCGCACATTCAACACACTGCGATTGATCTCTTCGGCGACGGCACTCTGCTGCTCGGCGGCGGCGGCGATCTGCTGGTTCATCGCCTGGATCGCCGACACGGTACGGGTGATGTTCTCCAGGGAACCGCCGGCTCGGCGGGTCAGCTCGACGCTGCTGTCGCTCAGGCTGCGGCTGGTGTCCAGGGTGCTGGCCACTTGCTGGGTGCCGCTTTGCAGGCCGACGATCAGCTCGGCGATTTCTTCGGTGGATTGCTGGGTGCGTTGGGCCAGGCTGCGCACCTCGTCCGCAACCACGGCGAAACCGCGTCCGGCCTCGCCCGCGCGGGCGGCTTCGATGGCGGCGTTGAGGGCCAGCAGGTTGGTCTGCTGGGCCACGGATTTGATCACGTCCAGCACGCTGCCGATCTTGTCGCTTTCCTGCTTGAGGTGGCCCATGGCTTCGGTGGAGTTGCCCACCTCGCTGGCCAGGCGCTCGATCTGGGCGATGGCTTCGTTGACCACCCGATCACCTTCGCGTGCCTGCTGGTCGGCGGCTACTGCGGCCTCCGACGCCTCTTCGGCGTTGCGCGCCACTTCCTGCACCGTGGCGGCCATTTCATTCATGGCGGTGGCCACTTGGTCGGTCTCGACTTTCTGGCTGTTGACCCCGGCGCTGGTCTGCTCGGTGACGGCGGACAGCTGTTCGGCGGCGCTGGCGATCTGGGTCACGCCGTCGCTGATACCGCCGATCAGCTCCCGCAGGCCCAGGGTCATGCGCTGCATGGCGCGTTGCAGCTGGCCCAGTTCGTCGCGGCGATCGACTGTCAGGTCCTGGCTGAGGTCGCCGGAAGCCACGCGCTCGGCGGCCTTGAGGGTCTGTTGCAAGGGCTGGATGATCTGCCGGGTGATGGCCCAGGCAGCGACCATGCCGAATACCAGCGCCAGTAGCGTGGCGATCAGCAGGGTGCTCTTGGCCTGGCCGGCCTCGCTGTCACGCTTGGCGGTCTGAGCGGTGGTCAGTTGCTTGCTCAGGGTCATCAGGTGGTCGCCCTGGGTGGCCATGCGCTTGAGGGCGGCGGCGCTGGCTTCCTCGGAGTCGCTGAAGGCACTGACCGCGGCGCGGTAGGTCTTGAGCGAGTCGCTGGCCTGTTGCAGGTTGGCGATGTGCTGTTCCGGCAGGCGCGAGGGCAGGCCGGTGAGGTTGTTCAGGGCGTTGTCGATGGCGTCCAGGGCCGGCTGCTTGGCCTCGGGCTTGGCGCTGTAGGTGTAGCCGCGAACCTGGAAGCGTGCCTGCTGGATCAGCCTGGAAAGCTCGATGACGTTGTTGAACTGGGCCACGCTGTCGCCTTGCAGCAGCGATTTCTCGACTTCGGCTACCCGGGCCGCGGCGTTGTCCGCGCTGGCGCCGAGCTGGGAGCGGGCGGCTTCGCGGGCGGCGGTGGCGCGGGTCATGTCGTTGAAGGCCCGGTGATACTCGGCAACGGCTTCCAGCTGCTGCTCGAGCATCGCGATGCTTTCGGGTTGCTGCAACTGTTGACGGGCAGCCTGCAGGCCTTCGTCGAGCTGCTGGAGTATGCCGTTGACGGCATCGGGACCTTGTTCGCCATGGAGCATCTCGTAGTTGAGGCGAGCGATGCGCAGGTCCTTGGTCATGGCGTAGAGGGTGGAGATGTTACCCAGCTTATCGCCACGATCGATGACCCCCGCCAAGCCCGTCCAGCCGGTGGCGGTGATCAACAGGGTCAGCAGCAGTACCAGGCCGAAGCCGATGCCGAGCTTGAGGCTGACGCTCAGGTTTCCCAGGTTTTTGGCTAGCCAACCGTACATGCTGCGAACTCCCTATTAGCAATATGGCTTAACCATAGGCTATCGGCGGGAACCCTGGATTCTGTAGCGGTAATGGCGGTTTGATATTGCTCGCGACAGACCCGGCTGTGGCCGGGTCCATCCTCAGAACAGGCGGGCGAGAAGGGCGGTGACGGCGGTTTCCACCCGCAGGATGCGTTCGCCCAGTTGCACCGGTTGCAATCCGGCCTTGCCCAGCAGGTCGATCTCGTAGGGAATCCAGCCGCCTTCCGGGCCGATGGCCAGTGTCACCGGTCGATCCACGTCGCGTGGGCAGGGCGGGTACTGGCCCGGGTGACCCACCAGTCCCAGGGTTCCGGCGCAGAGGGTCGGCAAGCGGTCCTCGACGAAGGGCTTGAAGCGTTTCTCGATCAGCACTTCGGGCAGCACGCTGTCGCGTGCCTGCTCCAGGCCAAGGATCAGTTGTTCGCGAATGGCTTCGGGTTCAAGGAACGGGGTCTGCCAGAAGCTCTTCTCGACCCGGTAGCTATTGACCAGCACCAGCCGCGGCACACCCATGGTGGCGACGGTCTGAAACACCCGGCGCAGCATTTTCGGCCGCGGCAGGGCCAGCACCAGGGTCAGTGGCAGCTTGGCCGGTGGCGCCTGCTCCAGGCTGATTTGCAGTTCGGCTTCGGCTGTTTCCAGGCGCAGGACCCGGGCGCTGCCCATCAAGCCGCCGATGCGCCCCACGCGCAGGCTGTCGCCCACGGCTACCCGATGCACTTCCTGCATGTGGGTCAGGCGTCGATCGCGCAGCACCACGCGGTCGGCCGCGATGAAGTCGGCCTCCTCCAGAAGCAGCAGGTTCACGCTTGGGTCGCTGGCGGCTGGTCGTTGTGATCGTCGGCCGGGGCGTCGTCCGGATGCTCGCCGCGCTTGCTGATCAGCCCGCCGAACAGCACGCCGATCTCGAACAGCAGCCACATGGGCACGGCCAACAGGGTCTGGGAGAAGATGTCCGGCGGCGTGAGGATCATGCCCACCACGAAGCAGCCGATGATCACGTAAGGCCGGATCTTCTTCAGGTAGGCCACGTTGACCACGCCGATCCACACCAGCAGGACCACGGCCACCGGGATCTCGAAGGCCACGCCGAAGGCGAAGAACAGGGTCATGACGAAATCGAGGTAGCTGGTGATGTCGGTCATCATTTCCACGCCGGCCGGGGTGGCGGCAGCGAAGAACTTGAAGATCAGCGGGAACACCAGGAAGTAGGCGAAGGCCATGCCGACATAGAACAGCAGGATGCTCGACACCAGCAAGGGCACGGCAATGCGCTTCTCGTGCTTGTACAGACCGGGTGCGATAAAGCCCCAGATCTGGTGCAGGATCACCGGAATGGCCAGGAACAGCGAGACCATCATGGTCAGCTTCAGCGGCGTCAGGAACGGCGAGGCGACGTCAGTGGCGATCATCGTCGCGCCGACCGGCAGGTACTGGCGCAGTGGCGTGGAGACGATGGTGTAGATCTGCTGGGTGAAGGCGAACAACCCGGCGAAGATGATGAAGATCGCCGCTACGCAGCGCAGCAGGCGGGTACGCAGCTCGGTGAGGTGCGACACCAGCGGCATGTGTTGGTCGTTCTCTGGGATATCGCTCATGGTGCTCGCGGCGGCAAGGTGGAGTCGTGGGTGGCCGTGGTGGCGGGTGTTGCCACCGGGGCCGCTGGCTCTGCGGTCGGTGCCGATGTCGGTGTCGCGGGGGCGGGCACCTCGCTGGCTGGCGAGGCTTCGGCCAGCGGCGCGGCGCCTGGCGCGTGGATCGTCTGCTCGGCCACAGGTTCCACCGGAGTCGGTTGCTGCTGGGTCGGGGCGAGGATCTTCCGCGCCTCCTGTTCCAGGGACAGAATGTGCTCGTTGTGCAGTTGCCGACGAATTTCATCGGCCCCGATTTCACGTTCAACTTCCTGTTTTATCGCGTTGAAGCTGCGCTTGAGGCGCCCGACCCACAGGCCGGCGGTGCGCGCAGCACCGGGCAGGCGCTCGGGGCCGAGCACCAGCAGGGCCACCAGGCCCACCAGCAGCAGTTCAGAGAAGCTGATACCAAACATTAGTCAGTGCTCACGAGTCTTTGCGGGTCGGCTCTTCGACTTTCTGGGCCTGCACGTCGATGGTGTGCGGCTGGGTCAGCGGTGCGCTTTGCTGGGGCTGAACCGGTGGCACCGGTTGGGCCGCTGGAGGAACCACTGGCTCGGCCGGTTTTTCGTCGTCGTTCATGGCCTTGCGGAAGCCCTTGATCGACTCGCCGACGTCGGTGCCCAGGTTCTTGAGTTTCTTGGTGCCGAATACCAGTACCACGACCACCAGGATGACGATCCAGTGTTTCCAGTCAAAAATGCCCATGCTGCGTTTCCTCTTAGAAAGTTGTTCAGGCGGACGGGCGCGAGGCTTTCTCGGCGTGTCCGGACAGACCGAAGCGGCGGTCCAGCTCATCGAGCACGGCCTGGGGATGCTGCCCCAGCTGCGCCAGCATGACCATGGTGTGGAACCACAGGTCCGCGGTTTCGTAGATCAGGTCGCTGCAGTCGCCGCTGATGGCGGCGTCCTTGGCGGCGATGATGGTTTCCACCGACTCTTCGCCGACCTTTTCCAGGATCTTGTTCAGGCCCTTGTGATACAGGCTGGCGACGTAGGAGCTGTCGGCTGCGGCGTCTTTGCGCTCTTCCAGCACCTGGGCCAGACGGGTGAGGGTATCGCTCATGTCAGTGTCCTGCAGAATAAATCGCGTGCGGGTCCTTGAGGACCGGTTCGACGGTTTTCCACTCGCCGTCTTCGTAGACGCGGTAGAAACAGCTGTGGCGGCCGGTGTGACAGGCGATGTCGCCGATCTGCTCGACCATCAGGATGATCACGTCGGCGTCGCAGTCCAGGCGCATTTCATGCAGTTTCTGCACATGCCCGGACTCTTCGCCCTTGCGCCATAGCTTGCCACGGGAACGTGACCAATAGATGGCGCGGTGCTCGGCGGCGGTCAGGCTCAGGGCCTCGCGGTTCATCCAGGCCATCATCAGCACGCGCCCGGTCTTGTGGTCCTGGGCGATGGCCGGCACCAGGCCGTCCGCGTCCCATTTGATCTGGTCCAGCCAATCTTTCATGTTCGACTCCGACAACCGGGCGCAACCCGCTGGTGGCGCCTCGGCGATTGCGACAGTTTGCCAGCAGGTCGCGCCACTGGCTATCGGCGCACGATCAGATACAGACCCACTGCGATCATCACGCCGGCCGGCCAGTGCCCCAGATCCTGCAGTGGGCCGCCGGCGGCCAGAACGGCGCCGCCGCCCAGATGGGCAGTGCCCAGCAAGCGCAGGAACCAGTCGTCCTTGCGTCGGTGCCAGGGGGCCGGCGGATCGGCGGCGTGGGGCTGCGACATGCGTTCCAGCAGGTCGCGGGTCATGTTGGCCAGGTGCGGCAATTGCTCGATCTGGCTGTGGATATTGCCGAGCACGGCCTTGGGGCTGACCCGCTCGCGCATCCAGCGTTCGAGGAAGGGTTGCGCGGTGTTCCACAGGTCCAGGTCCGGGTACAGCTGGCGGCCCAGGCCTTCGATATTGAGCAGGGTCTTCTGCAGCAGCACCAGTTGTGGCTGCACTTCCATGTTGAAGCGCCGGGCGGTCTGGAACAGGCGCATCAGCACCTGACCGAAGGAAATATCCTTCAGCGGCTTTTCGAAGATCGGCTCGCACACGGTGCGGATCGCCGCCTCGAATTCGTTGAGCTTGGTTTCTGCCGGGACCCAGCCGGAGTCGATGTGCAACTGGGCCACGCGACGGTAGTCGCGCTTGAAGAAGGCGAACAGGTTGCGTGCCAGGTAGTCCTGGTCTTCCGGGGTCAGGCTGCCGACGATGCCGCAGTCGATGGCGATGTACTGCGGGCTCCAGGGCTGCACGGTGCTGACGAAGATGTTGCCCGGGTGCATGTCGGCGTGGAAGAAACTGTCGCGGAACACCTGGGTGAAGAAGATCTCCACGCCGCGCTCGGCGAGCATCTTCATGTCGGTGCGCTGGTCGGCCAGGGTCGCCAGATCGGTCACCTGGATACCGTAGATGCGTTCCATCACCAGCACTTTAGGCCGGCACCAGTCCCAGTAGACCTGGGGTACATACAGCAGCGGCGAGCCTTCGAAGTTGCGCTTGAGCTGGCTGGCGTTGGCCGCCTCGCGCAGCAGGTCGAGCTCGTCGTAGATGGTTTTCTCGTAGTCGCTGACCACGTCCACCGGATGCAGCAGGCGCGCGTCGGCGGAGAGCTTTTCCGCGGCGCGGGCGAGGATGAACAGCCATGCCAGGTCCTGGGCGATGATCGGCTTGAGCCCGGGGCGGATCACCTTGACCACCACTTCTTCACCGGTCTTGAGCTTGGCGGCGTGAACCTGGGCCACCGAGGCCGAGGCCAGGGGTTCGATGTCGAAGCGGCTGAACACGTCGCTGATCTTCTTGCCCAGTTGCTCCTCGATCAGGGCCACAGACTTTTGTGAGTCGAAGGGCGGCACCCGGTCCTGCAGCAGCATCAGCTCGTCGGCGATGTCTTCCGGCAGCAGGTCGCGGCGGGTGGAGAGGATCTGCCCGAACTTGATGAAGATCGGGCCCAGGTCCTGCAGCGCCAGGCGCAGGCGGGCTCCGCGGCTCAGGTCCAGCGGTTTGCGCGGGAACCAGCGCCAGGGCAGGGCAAAGCGCAGGGCCAGGAGAAACCAGGGCAGGGGCAGGGCGAACAGCAGGTCATCGAGGCGGTAGCGGATCACGACGCGCTGGATGCGCAACAGACGGCGGACGGCAAGCAGCTTCATGCGTTATCGCTTGGGTCAAGGGAGCGGGAAAGGCGCTCGAAGCGCGCCTCGAGACGTTCCAGGTCGAGTTTGGCCTGATCCAGCTCGCGAAAGCGCGCTTCGGCTTCGCGCTGACCCACCAGGGTCCGCGACTCTTCGGCAAGGAATTCGGCAAGGTTCTGATTCAGGCTGGCAAAGCCCTGTTGATACCAGCGTGCACGGCTGCGCACATGGCCACTGAACAGCTGGGTGGCCACCGGCCCCAGCCAGCGCGACAGTTCGTATTCCCAGTCCAGCTCCAGATCCTGGAGGATGGCTGCCAGGTCCAGCAGCACGCCGCTGTCGCCTTCCAGCTCCACGTCCGGCGCGTGCAGAACAGCGGTCTTGTCCTTGCTCAGGGCCAGGCGTACCAGGCTCGATGCCGGCGCGCGGAGGATGCAGTCAGGGTCGGCGGCCCACTGGCTGGCCAGTATCAGGCCTTCATCGCTGGGCAGGATGAACAGCTGCAATGCCGGGCTGCGGCAGTCGACGGCGATCACCTTGCCATTGAGGTGCTGCAGGCGCGGCAGGGCCGTGCTGTCCAGACGCAGCACCCGGTTGATGCCGGTCTCGACGCTGGCGAGCAGGCCGCTGAGCAACATCAGGGCTTGATGCCGCGGTGCAGGGCGACGATGCCTGCGGTCATGTTGTGATAGGTCACGCGGTCGAAACCGGCCTCGACCATCATCGACTTCAGGGTTTCCTGGTTAGGGTGCATGCGGATCGATTCGGCCAGGTAGCGGTAGCTTTCCGAATCGTTGGTGATCAGCTTGCCGGCCAGGGGCATGAAGGCGAACGAATAGGCGTCGTAGACCTTGGACATCAGGGCGTTGGTCGGCTTGGAGAATTCCAGCACCAAGAGGCGGCCACCGGGCTTGAGCACCCTCAGCATGGAGCGCAGGGCGTCTTCTTTGTGGGTGACGTTGCGCAAGCCGAAGGCGATGGTCACGCAGTCGAAATGGTTGTCCGGGAAGGGCAGTTTTTCCGCATCGGCCTGGACGAATTCGACGTTGCCAGCCACACCCAGGTCCAGCAGGCGGTCACGGCCGACCTTGAGCATGGATTCGTTGATGTCCGCCAGCACCACTTGGCCGGTAGGCCCCACCAGGTGGGAAAAGCGCTTGGTCAGATCGCCCGTGCCACCGGCGATATCCAGCACGCGGTTGCCGGCGCGCACGCCGGAGAGCTCGATGGTGAAGCGTTTCCACAAACGGTGCATGCCGCCCGACAGTACGTCGTTCATCAGGTCGTACTTGGCCGCTACCGAGTGGAACACCTCTGCGACTTTTTCCGCTTTCTGGCTTTCAGGAACGTTCTTGAAGCCGAAGTGCGTGGTGGGTTCGGCATCGCTGCCTTTGCGCTGATCAGTCATATCGCTGTCACCAAAAGAGAATGCGCGACATTCTAATCCCGGTGGCGGCCTTTGTCTTGGCAAGGCTGAATGTAAGATAGCGAACCGCCGGGACGTTTTGACGCACACAGGGTCAAGATGCTTCAGGCAAGTCCGCAAACAGCAGGAGTCCTTCGATGGCCCGTATTAGTGTTGAACGCGCCCATGGCCTGGGTAAGCAGGTAGCCCGTGAAAAGGCCGACAAACTGGCGCAGAAACTCGCCGATCAATATGGCCTGGAGCCGCAATGGGCGGGGGATACGCTGAACCTCAAGCGATCCGGGGTCAAAGGCGCTGTGCATGTGGGTGAGGCGTCGATCCGGATCGATGTGGAACTGGGCCTGTTGATGTCGGCCATGAGCGGCACCATCAAGTCCGAAATTGAAAAAGCCCTGGACAAGGCCCTGGCCTGAGCCCCGATCCCCAGGCGCCGGCTTGCAGGCGAATCGCAGGCACTGCGACGGCGCCACGCTCAAGAGCCTCGCCGGCGAGCCGGCCCCTACATCAATTGATGACATTCGTTAGGGTGCCGATTCTAATTTTTCTCTCTAGGTTGTGCCTCAGGTCCTCGTTCCGAGGACAGTTCCTCAAACCTTCCGCGCGTGAGGTGCACCATGGCCAAAGTGATTCTGAAGAAAAAAGTTGATGTTCAATCGACTGCTCTGAGCGAAGTCAAATCCTATGCCCGCAAGATCTGGCTGGCTGGCCTGGGTGCCTACGCCAAAGTCGGTCACGAGGGCAGCGAATACTTCCAGGAGTTGATCAAGGCCGGTCAATCCGTTGAAAAGAAAGGCAAAAAAGTTGTCACTGAACAACTTGAAGCGGCCAATAGTCAGATAGACAGCGTTAAAGGGGATGTCAGTACTCTTAAAGGCAAAGTCGAAGTGCAACTGGACAAGGTCGAAAAGGCCTTTGACACGCGCGTCGCCAGTGCCTTGAATCGCATCGGCATTCCGTCTAAACATGACGTCGAGACACTCTCTGCTAAGCTCGATGAGCTGACGGCGTTGCTCGAACGTGTCGCGCGTAAACATTAAGGAGAACGGGATGGCTGGTAAAAAGAATACTGAAAAAGAAGGCAGCTCGTGGATCGGGAAAGTCGAAGAGTACTCCCGTAAAATTTGGCTTGCTGGTTTAGGCGTGTACTCGAAAATCGACTCTGACGGCAGCAAGCTTTTCGAGACATTGGTCAAGGATGGTGAGAAAGCCGAGAAACTGACCAAGAGTGTAGTCGGCAAGAAAGTTGATGCCGCCAAAGACTCCGCCAGTTCGGCCAAGTCGCGCATCAGCGACGTCAAGGACCGCGCCCTGGGCAAGTGGGACGAACTGGAAGGCGCTTTCGACAAGCGTTTGAACAGTGCCATCTCGCGCCTGGGCGTACCGAGCCGCAATGAGGTGAAAGCGCTGCATGACAAGGTCGATACCCTGACCAAGCAGATTGAAAAACTCACAGGTGCCAAGGTTGCGCCGGTTGTGGCCAAAACCGCCGCTGCCAAGCCTGCGGCTAAACCTGCAGCCAAGCCTCTGGCCAAACCGGCGGCCAAAGCTGCAGCTAAACCCGCCGCCAAGCCCGCCGCGAAAACCGCTGCTGCCAAGCCGGCTGCCAAACCCGCTGCCAAGCCGGTTGCAGCAAAACCTGCGGCCAAGCCCGCCGCCAAGCCAGCGGTGAAAGCCGCCGCCAAACCCGCGGCCAAGCCGGCGGTGGCGAAAAAACCTGCCGCCAAGAAGCCTGCCGCCAAGCCCGCGGTAGCGGCCAAGCCTGCAGCGCCAGCGCCGACGGCTTCGGCCAGTTCGGCAAACTCCGCCGCAGCCCCCAGCCCGGCGGTAGCGCCAACGGCTGCGCCAGCTCCAGCGACGCCAAGCAGCCAGTCCTGATTGCATCGGGCTCAAAGAACGCCCGGTCTGTAAAGGCCGGGCGTTTTTTATTGGGCCGCGTTCGGTACTCGCCAGGCCCGTCTATCCCTGTTCTTCCAGGTAGCGCAACGCCATCTGCTCGGTGGCCAGCTTCGCCGGCGGCAACAGGTGCGGTGCCACCAGCATCATGATCTGGTAGACCACCAGGCGCACTTCCCCCTCGCGATCAAGGATCCGCTGGTAATCCAGGGAGAACAGCAGGGTCAGGGTGATCTGCTCCACCAGTTGGCCCAAGGCCTGGGTCCCGCTGACCAGCTGTCCACGGGTCTTGAGTCGGGCCAGCAGCGAGGCCAGGGTCCGCTTGAGGGCGTTGAGCAGGTTGCGAATGCCCTTGGCCAGTTTCGGCAAGCGTCCCGCCAGGTTGGACAGATCCTGGAACAGGAAGCGGTAGTGGGCCAGGCGTTCGACAATCAGGTGCAGGAACAGCCAGTAGTCCTCCGGCGCCAGCCGGGCATCGGACGGTGGATCCAGCAGCGGAGTCAGCTCGTTCTGGAAACGTTCGAACAGGCCGAGCACCAGGGGCTCCTTGCCATGGAAGTGGTAGTAGAGGTTGCCGGGGCTGATGCCCATCTCATTGGCCACCTCCATGGTGGAGACATTGGGCTCGCCCTTCTGGTTGAACAGTTGCAGGGCACATTCGAGTATCCGGTCGCGGGTCTTCATCCTGACTTCTTGTCGGTCCATTGGCGGGCACGACTCCAGCATGGAGTCGTGGAGCAAAGTGTTTTCAGCGCACGCGCACGTAGGTGCCCGGAGCATCCTCCATGGGTGGATAGTTCTGATTGCCGAGGGTGGTCAGGGTTTCCCGCTGCGCTCCTGAGCGCTCCTGGACCCAGCTCAGCCACTGGCCCCACCAACTGCCGTCGACATGTTTGGCGTCGTAATACCAGGCTCGCGGATCGCTGCTGAGCTTGTGGTTTTCCACGTAGTTGGCCTTTGGGTTGCTCGGCGGATTGAGAATGCTCTGCACATGCCCGCTGTTGGACAGCACGAAGCGCCGCTCTCCGCCCAGCAGCAGGGTTGAGCGATACACCGCATCCCAGGGGGTGATGTGATCGTTGATGCCGGCCACGCTGAAGCTGTCCACCGTGACCTTCTGCAGATCGATCGGGGTGCCGCAGACTTCGAGTCCGCCTTCGTGGCTCAGCGGGTTGTGCTTGAAAAAGTCCAGCAGGTCGCCGTGCAAGGCGGCGGGCAGGCGGGTGCTGTCGTTGTTCCAGTAGAGAATGTCGAAGACTGGCGGCTCCTTGCCCAGCAGGTAGTTGTTGACCCAGTAGTTCCAGATCAGGTCGTTGGGACGCATCCAGGCAAACACCTTGGCCATGTCGCGGCCATCGAGCACCCCATGCTGGTAGGAGCGACGCTTGGCCGCTTCCAGGGTTTTTTCATCGGCAAACAAGGTGGCCGGGCTGTCCAGCTGGCTGTCCAGCAGACTCACCAGGTAAGTGGCGCTGGCCACCCGGCGCAGCTGGCGTTTGGCCTGCAGGTGACCTTGCAGGGCGGCGATGGTCAGGCCGCCGGCGCAGGCACCTACCAGGTTGACTTCCCGACTGCCGGTGATGGCCCGGGCGACATTCAGTGCCTCTTCGGTAGCCTCTACGTAGCTCGACAGGCCCCACTCGCGATGGCGCACGTCCGGGTTGCGCCAGCTGATCATGAATACCTGCAGGCCGTTCTTCAGGGCGTACTGGACGAAGCTGTTGTGCGGGCTGAGGTCGAAGATGTAGTACTTGTTGATTTGCGGCGGCACGATCAGCAACGGCTTGGCGTACTGTTTTTCGCTCATGGGGCTGTACTGGATCAGTTCCAGCAGCTCGCTGCGAAACACCACCGAGCCAGGGGTTACGGCCAGGTTCTTGCCGATCTCGAAGGCGTGCTTGGTCACCTGGCTGGGCAGTCCGTTGTTGTGCAACAGGTCGTCCAGCAGGTTGCCGATGCCGCGCACCACGCTGTTGCCGCCGGTGTTGAAGATTTCCTTGAGGGCCAGGGGATTGAGCAGGGTGTTGGAGGGCGACACCGCGTCGTTGAGCAGGGAGAAGGCGAAGTGCGCCCGGGCCCGATCGTCCTCGTTCATGCCGCTGTCGTCGATCCAGTGCCGAACCTGCTTCTGCCAGCTGAGGTAGGCCTGCAAGCCTCGTTTGTAAAAGGGATTGAGGGTCCAGGCCGGGTCGGCGAAGCGGTTGTCCTTGGGGTTGGGTTTATGCAGGGTTTCCCCCAGCAGCACACGTCCCAGCTGGCCACCCAGGGCCAGGGTGTGGCGGGCGCTGTGCAACGGGTTGCGCAAACTGTGGGCCGCAATGCTGCGCAGTGTCGAGAGCAGATCCCGGCCGCGCAGACCGGTGATCGCGCTCTGTGCGTTGATGTAGGCCGCAGGGGCCGGAAGCGAACCCTGTGCAGGCTTGTCTTGCATGAGTCAACACTCCTTCGTCAAACCACTAACAAGCAGACCAATCCAAGACAGACAACATAGTCGCTCCTGGCCTTTCTTGCGCGCGACGATCCTGTCGGCAGCGTTGTTTTATTTCGTTGGGTGCGATGGCAGTGGATGCGGGTGCATCACGGCGCGTTGTCGCTCTTCCTGGAGGAATTTCATGATGATCGGGGCGACGGCCTCGGCCCGGGTGATCAGGAACAGGTGGCCGTCGTCGATGATGTGCAGCTGCGCGTTGGGAATCCGCCAGGCCAGCATGCGCATGTTGATCAGGGGGATCAGCGGGTCATCGTCGCCGGCCAGCACCAGGGTCGGCTGGTGGATCTTGTGCAGCCAGTGGATGCTGGTCCAGCCCACTCCGGCGAACAGTTGCCAGTAGTAGCCCAGCTTGCCGGCCGAGCGGACCTTGGCTGCGTGTTCGGCGGCCAGGTTCGGATCGCGCCGGAAGGCACCGCCATAGATCAGCGGCGCGATGCGCATCACATGGGAAGGCTGCACGTAGCGCCGTGGACTGGCCATCATCCACAGCACCTTGGGCTTGCCGGGGACCATGAAGGCGCCGGCGGCGGTGGCCGCCAGTACCAGTTTCTTGCAGCGTTCGGGGTAGTCGTAAGCGAATTGCTGGGCCAGGGCTCCGCCCCAGGACACGCCCACGGCGTTGACCTGGCCGTAGTCCAGGTAATCGAGCATGCGGGCGGTCAGCTTGGCCAGGCCGGGAAAACGATAAGGCCGGCTTGGGGTCGAGGAGCCGCCCACGCCGGGGACGTCGAAGGCAATGACCTCCAGGTCGGGATCCAGGGCCTGGACAAAGGGAAAGACCAGCTCCAGGTTGGCGCCGATACCGTTGAAGATCAGCAGCGGCGTCAAGTGCGGCTTGCCGGGGCGTACCGCCGTGCGGATGGTCTGTCCATCCAGATCAACGGTGCGAAAGATGAAAGAGTGTGGCATGCCGTAGCCCTGTGAATTGAACCATGGGCAACGCCGTCCTGGGCGTCGTCCGGATTTTCCGAGGCCGGGCCTCGTACCAAGCATAGGGCGTGGCGACGCCTCCTGGCGTCGCATCGTTCAATGCCCGGACTCAGCGCTCGTGGACGTAGGTCCCTGGTGCGGCCTCGGCGGCAGCGTACTTTTTGTTGCCCAGCGTGCTGGGGGCCGCTTTCAGCTCGCCGGAACGCTCCGCCTGCCAGGCTTGCCAGTGCAGCCACCAGGAATCGGTGTGCTTGATCGAGTTTTCCTGCCATTGATCGGGGCAGACGGGGATCTCGGTGCTGGTCATGTAGCGCGCCTTGGGATTGCCCGGCGGATTCAGGATGCTCTGGATATGCCCGCTGCTGGACAGCACGAACTCCACGTTGCCGCCAAACAGTTGCGCCGACTTGTAGCAGGACTTCCACGGGGTGATGTGATCGTTGGTGCCGGCCAGGGAAAAGATATCGGCGGTCACCTGTTTCAGGTCGATGGGTGTGCCGCACACTTCCAGTGCATTGGGGCGCACCAGGGGATTGTTTTTGAACATCTCGATCAGGTCGCCATGGAACGCTGCGGGCAGGCGGGTGGTGTCGTTGTTCCAGAACAGGATGTCGAACACCGGTGGTTCGTTGCCCAGCAGGTAGTTGTTGACCCAGTAGTTCCAGATCAGGTCGTTGGGGCGCATCCAGGCAAACACCTTGGCCATGTCGCGACCTTCGAGCACACCGGCCTGGTAGGAATGGCGCTTGGCCGCTTCCAGGGTCTGCTCGTCGACGAACAGCGCCACCTGGGTATCCAGGGTGGTGTCGAGGACGCTGACCAGCAGGGTCAGGGCATTGACCTTCTTTTCTCCGAGCGCGGCGTAGTGGCCCAGCAGCGCGGTACAGGTGATACCGCCGGAGCAGGCCCCGAGCATGTTCACATCCTTGCTGCCGGTGATGGCGGTGACCACGTCGACCGCCTCCTTCAGGGCCTCGATGTAGGTCGACAGGCCCCATTCCCGTTGTGCCTTGGTGGGGTTGCGCCAGCTGACAATGAAGGTCTGCACGTTGTTGCGCAGGCAGAAGCGCGCCAGGCTCTTGTCCGGGCTGAGGTCGAAGACGTAGAACTTGTTGATCTGGGGCGGCACCACCAGCAGCGGCCGCTCATACACCTGTTCGGTGATCGGCCGGTACTGGATCAGCTCCAGCACATCGTTGCGGAACACCACCGAACCTTCGCTGGTGCCGAGGTTCTTGCCCACTTCAAAGGCGTCCATGTTGACCTGGCTGGGCATGCCGCCGTTCTGCACCAGGTCCTTGGCCAGATGGGACAGGCCGTCCAGCAGGCTCTTGCCGCCGGTTTCGAAGAAGCGCTTGACCGCGGCGGGGTTGGCCATGCTGTTGGTCGGGGCCATGGCTTCGGTCATCAGGTTGATCACGAAGTGGCCGCGGCTGATGTCCTGATCGGACAGGTTGCTGTCGCCGATCCACTCGTGGAGCTCCTTGCGCCACGCCAGGTAGGTTTGCAGATAGCGTTTGTACAGCGGGTTCTGGCTCCAGGCCGGATCGTTGAAGCGACGGTCGTCGCTCTCCGGTTGCAGGGTCGATTTGCCGAATATCACGTTCTTCAGCTCAAGGCCAAAATGGGCGACATGCTTGACGCTGTGGATGGGTTGTTTAATGGCCTGGGTGAGCACCATTCGAGCAGAGGTAAGCAGATCCTTTCTACGCAAGCCGATGACCGGATTGAGCCCCAGTGTGTTTTCCGAGGCTTGGCGTTTCAGGTCATCGATATTCTTGTTACTCATCTACGACGCTCCATTGTCCTGAGACGAGTACCGGACCTGCTGTGCAGTCACACAGCACGATGCCAGGTACTACTGCTCGGGTGACCGTTGATTGCGTACCGCTGCTTTAAAAGTGCAGAGAACTCTGCAGGGAACTTGCCAGTTCCATTGGTTACCCGAGTTTAATTTTTTTCGCAAGCAGGCCATTCATTGGCCATACAGCCCAGCATTCAAACAGATGGAATTAGAAAATGCCCTCTAAACAGCCGGAGGCTCGGACTAGAGCATCAGCTTGATTATCGACTCATTCGGATCGCGGGATTTTCCGGCGGCTTTGAGCTCTGCCAGATAATCGCTCCACAGTTCGTCCTGACGCAGAGCCAACTGATACAGGTAGTCCCAGGTGAACAGTCCACTGTCATGGCCGTCGTCGAAGGTCAATTTCAGTGCGTACTGGCCAGCCGGTTCAACCTTGCTCAGGCCCACGCCGAGCTTGCCGAACTGCAGGATGGGTTTGCCGTGGCCCTGGACCTCGGCGGAGGGGGAGTGCACCCGCAGGAACTCTGCAGGCAAGTGATAGACCTCGTCCGGCCCGTAGGTCAGGGTCAGGGTTTTCGAGGCTTTGTGCAGGTTGATGCCAGAGGGGAGTTTAGTCATGAGGGCAGCTTAAAGCTGCAAGCTACAAGCTACAAGATGACCGCGATCAACTTGCAGCTTGAGGCTTAAAGCTTGTCGCTTAGAGGATATAGCGGGACAGATCTTCGTTCTGCGCCAATTCGCCCAGGTGGCTGTTGACGTAGGCCGCGTCGATGCGGATCGGCTCTTCGCTGTGGGCGCTGGCCAGGTCGCCGGCGCTGAACGACACCTCTTCCAGCAGGCGCTCGAGCAGGGTGTGCAGGCGACGGGCACCGATGTTCTCGGTCTTCTCGTTGACCTGCCAGGCAATCTCCGCCAGGCGCTTGATGCCTTCAGGCAGGAACTCGATGTTCAGGCCTTCGGTCTTGAGCAGCTCACGGTATTGCTCGGTCAGCGAAGCGTGAGGCTCGCTGAGGATGCGCTCGAAATCTTCCGGCGACAGGGCCTTGAGTTCGACGCGGATCGGCAGGCGCCCTTGCAGCTCCGGAACCAGGTCGCTGGGCTTGCTCAGGTGGAAGGCACCAGAAGCGATGAACAGGATGTGGTCGGTCTTGACCATGCCCAGCTTGGTGTTGACGGTGCAGCCTTCGATCAGGGGCAGCAGGTCGCGCTGCACGCCTTCGCGGGACACATCGACGCCGCCGGAGTTGCCGCGCTTGGCCACTTTGTCGATTTCGTCGATGAACACGATGCCGTGTTGCTCGACGGCTTCCAGGGCCTTGGTCTTCAACTCTTCGTCGTTGACCAGGCGGCTGGCCTCTTCATCCCGTACCAGCTTCAGCGCTTCCTTGACCTTGAGCTTGCGGCTCTTGCGCTTGCCCTTGCCCATGTTGGCGAACAGGTTCTGCAGCTGGTTGGTCATTTCTTCCATGCCCGGTGGCGCGGAGATGTCGACGCCGGTGACTTCCGCCACTTCGATCTCGATCTCCTTGTCGTCCAGCTGGCCTTCGCGCAGGCGCTTGCGGAACAGCTGGCGGGTGTTGGAGTCCTGGGCTGGCGCTTCATCGCTGCTGAAGCCCATGCGGGCCGGTGGCAGCAGGGCGTCGAGGATGCGTTCTTCGGCGGCGTCTTCGGCGCGGTGGCGAACCCGGATCATTTCCTGTTCGCGGAACATCTTGATCGCCGCATCGGCCAGGTCACGAATGATCGATTCGACGTCGCGACCGACATAACCGACTTCGGTGAACTTGGTGGCTTCGACCTTGATGAACGGTGCATTGGCCAGCTTGGCCAGGCGGCGGGCGATTTCGGTCTTGCCGACACCGGTGGGGCCGATCATCAGGATGTTCTTGGGCGTCACTTCAACGCGCAGTTCGGCCGGCAGTTGCATCCGGCGCCAGCGGTTGCGCAGGGCGATAGCGACGGCGCGCTTGGCATCGTCCTGGCCGATGATGTGGCGGTTGAGTTCGTGGACGATTTCGCGGGGTGTCATGGACATAGTAATTGGCGGTCCTCAAGCAAGAATGAATGCCGTGGCGCGAGCGCCGCAACAGGCTTATTCCGCGAGATCCTGCTCCTCGATGGTTTGAGTGTGGTTGGTGAATACGCAGATGTCGCCGGCGATGCCCAGGGCCGTCTCGACGATTTCGCGAGCCGACAGGTCGGTCTTTTTCAGCAGGGCGCTGGCTGCGGCCTGGGCGTAGGCGCCACCGGAGCCCATGGCGATCAGGCCGTCCTCCGGCTCCACCACGTCACCGTTGCCGGTGATGATCAGGGAGGCGTCCTTGTTGGCCACGGCCAGCATGGCTTCCAGGCGGCTCAGGGAGCGATCGGTACGCCATTCCTTGGCCAGCTCGACAGCGGCGCGCACCAGATGGCCCTGGTGTTTCTCCAGTTGGCCTTCAAAGCGCTCGAACAGGGTGAAGGCGTCGGCGGTGGCCCCGGCAAAGCCGGCGATGACCTGGCCGTGGTACAGGCGGCGGACTTTTTTCGCGTTGCCTTTCATCACGGTGTTGCCGAGAGAAACCTGGCCGTCGCCGCCCATGACGACTTTGCCGTGGCGGCGGACTGAAACGATGGTGGTCAAGGGGGGAGTCTCCACACAGCGGGGCGAAAGTGCCCTGATGGAAACTCATATGGGGGTGGCTGGGAGTTTTTCAACCGGAGGCTGTAGCGGGGGACCAGCGGTCTTTGTTGCAAGCTGCAAGCGCTTCGCGGGCAAGCCCGCTCCTACGAGGCGTCGTGTAGGAGTGGGCTGGGCCGCGATCAATCGCGTAGCGGTCGGCTTAACGGCTCTGGCGCTGTTGTAACAGCAGATTGCTAAAGCCGGCGCCGGCCAGTTGTTTCTGCGCCACGGTCAGCTGTTCGCGGTTGCTGAACGGGCCCACCAATACCCGGTACCAGGTTTCATCCTTCACCGTGCCGGATTCCACCGCCACCGACTGGCCCAGCAGGATGATCTGCGCTCGTACCTTGTCGGCATCGGCTTGCTTGCGGAACGAGCCGGCCTGGAGGAAGAACTTGGTCACCGGCGCCGCCTTGGCCACCGGTGGCGCCGGCGGTGGGGTGATGCCGGCCAGGGCCGCCTGGGCCCGGGCGGTGTCGATCTTCGCGGCTTCCGCCGGGGTGACCGGGGTGGTCGGCACCGGCGGCACTTGAGGCGTCGGCAGGGTTTTCTCCGGCACCGCTTCCGGCGGCACTATGACCTCCGATTCCGGCAGCAGGGTATAGAAGTCGTACTTCGGCTTCACCGGTTGCTGCGGGCTCGGCGGGGTCTTGTTGGCCTCGGCGATCTTGCTGGCTTTCTGCTGTTCGATCTTCTCGCGCTTGACGCTGTCGCCGCCCTTGCCTGGTTCGAGCTTCATCAGGAACACGATGAAGGCGCCGATGGTCAGGCCGATGGCCAGCCACAACCAGCCCGGGATCGGCTTCTTGGCCGGGGCCTGGTAGCGGCTGGCGCCACGCTTGGGTGCAGGTTTTTTCTTGGCAGCCAACTTACATTTGCTCCAGGACTTTGAGGCCCAGCAGTTCCAGACCTTGCTTGAGGGTGCGGCGGGTCAGCTCGGTGAGGCGCAGGCGGCTGTGCATCTGCGTCGGAGTCTCGGCCGCCAGGATCGGGCAGTTCTCGTAGAAGCTGGAGAACAGACCGGCCACGTCGTACAGGTAGGTGCAGAGGATGTGCGGGGTGCCCTTGTCGGCGACGTTGTTGAGGATCTCGCCGAACTGCGCCAGCTTGGCCGCCAGCTCCAGTTCCTGGGCCGCGTGCAGTTCGATCTGGCCGCCGACTTCGCTGAAGTCCTTGCCCAGCTTGCGGAACACGCCGGCGGCACGGGTATAGGCGTACAGCAGGTACGGCGCGGTGTTGCCTTCGAAGTTGAGCATCAGGTCGAAGTTGAAGCTGTAGTCGCTGGTACGGTGCTTGGACAGGTCGGCGTATTTCACCGAATCGATGCCCACCACCTTGGCAATGCCGCGCAGATCGGCTTCCGGCAGTTGCGGGTTTTTCTCTTTGACCAGGGCGTAGGCGCGTTCCTCGGCTTCGGTCAGCAGGTCGATGAGCTTCACGGTGCCGCCGTCGCGGGTCTTGAACGGACGGCCGTCGGCGCCGTTCATGGTGCCGAAGCCCATGTGTTCCATCTCCATCGGATGGGTCACGAAGCCGGCCTTGCGGGCCACGGCGAACACTTGCTGGAAGTGCAGGGCCTGGCGCTGGTCGACGAAGTACAGGGCGCGATCGGCCTTGAGCTTGCCACTGCGGTAGCGCACGGCGGCCAGGTCGGTGGTGGCGTACAGGTAGCCGCCGTCGGCCTTGACGATGATTACCGGCAGCGGCTCGCCTTCGGCATTCTTGAACTCGTCGAGGAACACGCACTGGGCGCCGTTGCTCTCCACCAGCATGCCCTGGGCCTTGAGGTCGTTGACCACGTTGATCAGGTCATCGTTGTAGGCGCTCTCGCCCATGACGTCGGCCATGGTCAGCTTGACGTTGAGCAGCTCGTAGATCTTCTGGCAGTGGGACAGGGAGATGTCCTTGAACTTGGTCCACAGCTCCAGGCAATCCGGGTCGCCGGCTTGCAGCTTGACCACCAGGCCGCGGGCGCGGTCGGCAAAGGCTTCGGATTCGTCGAAGCGCTGCTTGGCGGCGCGGTAGAAGTTCTCCAGGTCCGACAGCTCATCGCTGGTGATCGGGTTCTCTTCCAGGTACGCCATCAGCATGCCGAACTGGGTGCCCCAGTCGCCGACATGGTTCTGACGGATCACGGTGTCGCCGAGGAACTCCAGGACCCGTGCCACGCCGTCACCGATGATGGTGGAGCGCAGGTGGCCGACGTGCATTTCCTTGGCCAGGTTGGGGGCCGACATGTCGATCACGGTGCGCTGCGCCGGGCCGGCCTTGCGCACGCCCAGGTGCTCGTCGCCGAGGGCGGCGTCCAGGCGCGCGGCCAGGGCCTGGGTGTTCTGGAAGAAGTTGATGAAGCCCGGGCCGGCGATTTCCGCCTTGCTCAGGTCCTCATGGGCCGGCAGCGCGGCGATGATTTTTTCTGCCAGGTCGCGGGGCTTCATGCCGGCGGGCTTGGCCAGCATCATGGCGATATTGCTGGCGAAGTCACCGTGGGTCTTGTCGCGGGTGTTTTCGACCTGGATCGCCGGCGTCAGGCCTTCTGGCAACACACCTTCGGCGACGAGTTGGGTGATGGCTTGCTGGATGAGCTGGCGAATGGTGTCTTTCATGGTCTTCTCGTTCGACCGCTGGCGCGGCGGCGCGTTGGTGCGCGGGTGGAAAAACTGGGCATTATCCGTTGCTGGAACGGCCTTGCCAACTATAGAGGGCTGCTTGGGGATCGGTGGCGGCATTCGAGTGCCTTCGCCGGCAAGCCTGCTCCTGCGGGTTTGATGCAGCCCATTGTAGGAGCGGGCTTGCCCGCGAAAACGCGATATCGATCAATACAAATCCACCGGGTCCACATCCAGCGACCAGCGGACCTGGCGTCCGCTGGGCATCTGCTCCAGCACCAGCAACCAGCTGCTCAGCAGTCGATGCAGCGGTGCCCGGGCATTGGCTTGCAGCAGCAACTGCGCACGATAACGCCCGGCGCGCCGCTCCATCGGTGCCGGAACCGGCCCCAGCAACTCGATGCCCCCCAGGTTCTGTTCCGCCAGCAGGCGCTCGGCCTCGCTGCACGCCTCATCGAGAAAACCTTCGGCCTGCCCCGGCTTGTGGGCCTCGGCCCGCAGCAGGGCCAGATGGGCGAAGGGCGGCAGGCCGGCGGCGCGGCGCTCGCTCAGGGCCTGTTCGGCGAAGGCGAAGTAACCCTGCTCGGTCAGTTGCACCAGCAGCGGGTGGTCGGCGAGATGGGTCTGGATGATCACCTTGCCCGGTTCTTCGGCACGCCCGGCGCGCCCGGCGACCTGGACGATCAGCTGCGCCATGCGCTCGCTGGCGCGGAAGTCCCCGGAAAACAGGCCGCCGTCGGCGTCGAGGATCGACACCAGGGTGACCCGGGGGAAGTGATGCCCCTTGGCCAGCATCTGGGTGCCCACCAGGATGCACGGATGCCCCTTCTGGATGGTGGCGAACAGCTGGTTCATCGCGTCCTTGCGCGAGGTGCTGTCGCGGTCCACCCGTAGTACCGGGTAGTCGGGAAACAGGATGCCCAGGCGTTCTTCCGCGCGCTCGGTGCCGGCGCCCACGGGGCGCAGATCGACCTTGCCGCATTGCGGGCAGTGCCGGGGCACTCGCTCCACATGGCCGCAATGGTGACAACGCAGTTCGCCGGAGCGCTGGTGCACGGTCATGCGGGCGTCGCAGCGCTGGCATTCGGACATCCAGCCGCAGTCGTGGCAGAGCAGGGTCGGGGCGAAACCGCGGCGGTTGAGGAATACCAGGACTTGCTGGCCGGCGGCCAGGGTCTGGCCGATGGCCTGCTGCATGGGACCGGAAATGCCGCTGTCCAGAGGGCGGCTCTTCACATCCAGGCGCAGGAAGCGCGGTTGCTTGGCGCCGCCGGCGCGCTCGTTCAGGCGCAGCAGGCCATAGCGGCCGGTGTAGGCGTTGTGCAGGCTTTCCAGGGACGGTGTGGCCGAGCCCAGGACAATGGGGATGTCTTCCTGGCGGGCGCGCACCAGGGCCAGGTCGCGGGCATGGTAGCGCAGGCCTTCCTGCTGCTTATAAGAGCCGTCGTGCTCCTCATCGATGATGATCAGCCCGGGGTTCTTCATCGGCGTGAACAGCGCTGAGCGGGTGCCGATGATGATGTCAGCTTCGCCATCCCGGGCGGCGAGCCAGGCATCCAGGCGTTCGCGGTCATTGACCGCCGAGTGCAGCAGGGCGATGCGGGCGTTGAAGCGCTGTTCGAAACGCGCCAGGGTTTGGGGCCCCAGGTTGATCTCCGGGATCAGCACCAGGGCCTGTTTGCCGGCTTCGAGGGTTTCGCGGATCAACTGCAGGTAGACCTCGGTCTTGCCGCTGCCAGTGACCCCGGCCAGAAGAAAGGCGTGATAGCTGTCGAACCCGGCGCGGATCGCTTCGTAGGCGGCGCGTTGCTCGCTGTTGAGCGGCAGCTCGGGCTGGGCCAGCCAGTGTTCATGGCGCACGCCTGGCGCGTGCTTGCGCACTTCTACCTGCACCAGATCCTTGGCCAGCAACAGGTCCAGGCTGTCCTTGCTCAGCATCAGCTTGCTCAGCAGAGTGTGGGGCACGCCATGGGGGTGTTGGGCCAGGGTGGCCAGTGCTTCGCGCTGACGCGGGGCGCGGGCGATGCGCGGGTCATCCAGGCGGGCGCCGGGGGCTATCGACCAGAAGCGTTCCTGGCGGGCCTCGGCCAGCTCGCCCTGGCGCAGCAGCACCGGCAAGGCCCAGCTCAGGGTGTCGCCGAGGCTGTGCTGATAGTACTGGGCGGTCCACAGGCACAGCTTGAACAGGGCCGGGGGCAGCGGTGGCGTGGGGTCCAGCAGGGCCAGGGCCGGCTTGAGCTTGTCGGCCGGCACTTCACTGTGATCCGCCACTTCCACCAGGATGCCGATCATTTCCCGGCGACCGAAGGGCACTCGCAGGCGCATCCCCGGATGCAGCTGGGCGCGCAGCACACCGGCCGGGGCACGGTAGTCGAAGAGGCGGCGCAGAGGCGAAGGCAGGGCGAGGCGCAGAATGGCGTCGGGCACGCGGGACAATCTCGATGAGCGGACGGTAAATAGGCTCCGGAGCCTAACAGACGAGCCGTGGGGTGTCCTGTATAAGCGTGCGTGCTCCCCGGTCTACGGAGGTTTTGCCGCGGCCGAGCAGGCACCGCAGTGCAGTGCGTGGCAAAGCCGGGGCTGTCAAGGTTGCGCCGGCTTTTTCTGATGGGGGGTACTCAGGATCTCTTGCGCGTTTGACGCGGTCTGGTAGAATCCGCGCCCTAATTCGTGCGGTATTCAACAATAGTGTTGGGTGGCGGCACGCTAGCCTGAGGAATACACCATGAAAGCCGATATCCATCCAGTATACGAAGCCGTTACCGCTACCTGCAGCTGCGGTAACGTCATCGAAACTCGCTCCACCCTGGCCAAGCCTCTGAGCCTGGACGTGTGCAACGAGTGCCACCCGTTCTACACCGGTAAGCAAAAGACTCTGGACGTTGGCGGTCGTGTCGACAAGTTCAAGTCGCGCTTCGGTGCTTTCGGCGCAACGAAAAAGGCCTGAGGCTGATCGTTCTGGAAAGCCGATACCGACTTTCCTCGCTGATGAAAAAGGCGTCCCATGTGGGCGCCTTTTTTGTGTCCGCGATTTGGCTGACCGCCGCCCAGGCGTTTTGCCCGGCCCCCGAGGGGCTGATTCCTGCAACGGTCCAGCGGGTGGTGGATGGCGATACCCTGCGTCTCAAGGATGGTCGCAGCGTACGCATGATCGGCCTCAATGCGCCGGAGCTGGCCAGTCGGGGGCGCCCGGCCGAGCCATTTGCGGTGGCGGCGCGGCAACGTTTGCAGCGCCTGGTGGCGCAGAGCGGTGGTCGGGTCGGCTTGTTGCCCGGGCGCGAGCGGCACGATCGCCATGGGCGGACGCTGGCCCATGTCTACGACGTCAGCGGGACCAATCTGGAAGCCCGGTTGATTGCCGAAGGGCTTGCCTATCAGATCGCCATCGTGCCGAACGTCGCTCTGGTCACTTGTCAGCAGGCTGCGGAAAACCACGCGCGTCGAGCGGGGCTGGGCCTCTGGCGCCGTTCAGCTGTACTGAAAGCGGAGCAGATCCGCCGTTCCGGCTTTGTCGTGCTCGAGGGGCGTGTGAGCAAGGTCGAACGCAATCGTGGCGGGGTTTGGATCACATTGCGCGGTGCAGTTGTATTGCGTATTGCACCCAATGTTCTGGGACGTTTCGATCGTCAGTGGCTCAAGGGGCTTTCCGGGCGGCGGATCGAGGCTCGGGGCTGGGTGCTGGCACGTTCGCGTTCCGGCGGTTTTAGGTCGAGCGGGGCAGGCTGGATGTTGTCGCTGACCGACGTTTCCATGCTCAGACTTCTCTGATAAAGAAAAATTGTAGACATTTTTTAATTGGATTGTGAACAGTTGAAAGCCTTGTACCCCGTGGCTCTTGGCCCAAAGTCGTACGCTACGGGCCTTGACAGGGGTGACTGGGCAGTCTTGTAGGGACTATGCGACACGCGTATCCTCGGCGGTCCGTCTGTCCAACAGTAAAAAGCGGAATGCCCACATGTCTGATTTGAAAACTGCCGCTCTCGAATATCATGCCAATCCTCGTCCAGGAAAGCTGAGTGTCGAGCTCACCAAGGCCACTGCTACCGCTCGTGATCTGGCGCTGGCCTACAGCCCCGGCGTAGCCGAGCCGGTACGCGAAATCGCTCGCGATCCGGAACTGGCCTACAAGTACACCGGCAAAGGCAACCTGGTTGCCGTCATTTCCGATGGCACCGCGATTCTCGGCCTGGGTAACCTCGGCCCACTGGCCTCCAAGCCGGTGATGGAAGGCAAGGGCGTGCTGTTCAAGCGTTTCGCCGGCATCGATGTATTCGACATCGAAGTCGATTCCGAAAGTCCGCAGGCTTTCATCGACACCGTCAAGCGCATCTCCATCACCTTCGGTGGCATCAACCTGGAAGACATCAAGGCGCCAGAGTGCTTTGAGATCGAACGTGCTCTGATTGAGCAGTGCGACATTCCGGTGTTCCACGATGACCAGCACGGCACCGCGATCGTGACCGCTGCCGGCATGATCAATGCCCTGGAAATCGCTGGCAAAACCCTGGCCGATGCCAAGATCGTCTGCCTGGGCGCCGGTGCGGCCGCCATCTCCTGCATGAAACTGCTGGTGAGCATGGGCGCGCAGATCGAGAACATCTTCATGGTTGACCGTACCGGCGTTATCCACGCTGGCCGTGACGACCTGAACCAGTACAAGGCAGTCTTCGCCCACACCACCGACAAGCGCACCCTGGCCGATGCCCTGCAAGGCGCCGACGTGTTCGTCGGTCTGTCCGGTCCGAACCTGCTGAGCGCTGAAGGCCTGAAGTCGATGGCGCCGAACCCGATCGTGTTCGCCTGCTCGAACCCGGATCCGGAAATCGCTCCAGAGCTGGCTCACGCCACCCGTGACGACGTGATCATGGCCACCGGCCGTTCGGACTACCCGAACCAGGTGAACAACGTGCTGGGCTTCCCGTTCATCTTCCGTGGTGCCCTGGACGTTCGCGCCAAGCGCATCAACGAAGAAATGAAGATCGCCGCGGCCAACGCCCTGCGTGAACTGGCCAAGCTGCCAGTGCCTCAGGAAGTGTGCGACGCCTACGGTGGCATCAAGCTGGAATTCGGTCGTGAGTACATCATTCCGAAGCCGATGGATGCCCGTCTGATCACCGTGATCTCCGATGCCGTGGCCAAGGCCGCTATCGAGACCGGCGTGGCGACCCTGCCGTATCCGAAGAACTACCCGCTCAAGAGCGTGGACGATGTGTTCAACGGCTAACAGCCGCCCATAAAAAAACCCGGCCATCGAGCCGGGTTTTTTTATGGGCAGGCAATCAGCGGCTAGTTGCAAGTTTCCAGCTGCAAGAGCGGGGCGCGCTCTTGCTTGCCGCCGATCACTTGCAGCTTGCCGCTGCTCTTAGAAGAG
Organism: Pseudomonas sp. BC42; assembly: GCF_021560055.1. Classification (NCBI taxonomy): domain Bacteria; kingdom Pseudomonadati; phylum Pseudomonadota; class Gammaproteobacteria; order Pseudomonadales; family Pseudomonadaceae; genus Pseudomonas; species Pseudomonas sp. BC42. The sequence goes on along the minus strand of NZ_CP091067.1, from coordinate 6,365,070 downwards.
GTCGATCGGCGCCGCTTCGTCCGCCGGCAGCGGGCTGCCCGGTGCGACGCCATTGCCCAGCTCGTTGACCGAGGGTGGGGTGTCTTCGCTCTTGAACAGCTCGAAGTAGGCATTCGGTGTGCCCGGGGTGGCGGCGCGGCCGCTGACCGGGTCGACCCGCAGGCTGAGGATGCCTTCCGGTTCGGCCTGGGTGTGCGGCGGCTTGCCCTTGAGGGCGGCGCCCATGAAGTTCATCCAGATCGGCAGGGCCACAGTGCCGCCGTATTCGCGACGTCCGAGGCTTTCCGGCTGGTCGAAACCGGTCCAGACCGTGGTCACGTAGTCGGCGTTGTAGCCGGAGAACCAGGCGTCCTTGGACTCGTTGGTGGTACCGGTCTTGCCGGCCAGGTCCGAACGGCCCAGGGCCAGGGCTCGGCGCCCGGTGCCCAGCTTGATCACGTCCTCGAGCATGCTGTTGAGGATGTAGGTGGTGCGTCCGTCGATGATCCGTTCGGCGACGGCGGGCGTCTGTACCGGAGCCTGTACCGGGTTTTCGCCGGCCACGGTGTTGACCGTGAAGTTGTGCTCTGGCGCCGCGATGCCGCTGCTGGCGGTGTTCCCGGTGGGGACGCTGGGCGGGTTGGCGCTGAACAGCAGCTCGCCGTTGCGGCTTTCGATCTTGTCGATGATGTACGGGGTGATCTTGTAGCCGCCGTTGGCAAAGGTGCTCCAGCCGGTGGCGATCTCCATGGGGGTCAGGGTCGCGGTGCCCAGGGCCAGGGACAGGTTGCGCGGCAGGTCCTGCTTGTTGAAGCCGAACTTGCTGATGTAGTCGATGGTGTGGTCCACGCCCATGCTCTGCAGCAGGCGGATCGACACCAGGTTGCGCGACTTGTACAGCGCTTCGCGCATGCGGATCGGGCCGAGGAAGGTGTTGGTGTCGTTCTTCGGCCGCCAGACCTTGTCCAGGTACTCGTCGACGAACACGATCGGCGCGTCGTTGACCAGGCTGGCCGCGGTGTAGCCATTGTCCAGGGCCGCGCTATAGACGAACGGCTTGAAGCTCGAGCCGGGCTGGCGCTTGGCTTGCATCGCGCGGTTGTAGTTGCTCTGCTCGAAGGCAAAGCCACCGACCAGGGCGCGGATCGCACCGTTTTGCGGGTCCAGGGTCACCAGGGCACCCTGGGCGACCGGGACCTGGCTGAACTTCAGGGAGTTGTCCGCCTGGCGCTGCACGCGAATCAGGTCGCCGACCTGGGCCACGTCCGCCGGCTGGCGAGGAGCGGCGCCCATGCTGTTGGTGTTGAGGAACGGCCGGGCCCATTTCATGCTCTCCCAGGCCACGTGTTCCTCGCCGTTGCGGGTCAGCACCTGTAGGCCGTTCTTCTCGACCTGAGTGACGATCGCCGGTTCCAGGCTGCTGATGGTCCGCTGCTTGGTCAACTCTGTGGCCCAGGCGGCATGGGTCTTGCCGGGCAGGCGCGACTCAGGACCACGGTAGCCGTGGCGCTGGTCGTAGGTCATCAAGCCTTCCTGGACCGCGGTATTGGCCATCTCCTGCAGGTCGCTGGGCACGGTGGTGGTGACGCGGAAACCTTCGGTATAAGCGTCGCTGCCATAACGGCCGACCATCTCGGCGCGGGCCATCTCGGCGATGTACGGCGCGTTCACTTCCGGCGTCGGCACGTGGTAGCTGGCGTTCAGCGGCTCGTTGATGGCTTCGGTGTAGGCCGCTTCGGTGATCTTGCCCAGCTTGTACATGCGGCCGAGGATCCAGTCGCGGCGCTCCTTGCTGCGCGCCGGATTGGCCAGCGGGTTGAAGCGTGAAGGGGCCTTGGGCAGGCCGGCGATCATCGCCATCTGCGCCAGGCTCACGTCGCGAATGGACTTGCCGTAGTACACCTGGGCTGCCGCCTCGATCCCGTAGGCGCGGTTGCCCAGGTAGATCTTGTTGACGTACAGCTCGAGGATCTCGTCTTTGGTCAGCTGCCGCTCGATCTGCAGGGCCAGGAGAATCTCGGTGGTCTTGCGAGAAAAGCTGCGCTCGCTGCTGAGGAAGAAGTTCTTCGCCACCTGCATGGTGATGGTGCTGCCGCCGGACTGGATGTGTCCGCTCTTGACCAACTGGGTCGCGGCGCGCATCAGGCTGCTGGGGTCAACTCCGTAATGGTTAGCGAAGTTGTCGTCTTCAGCACTTAGTAACGCATTGATGAAGTTGGGTGGAATTTCGGCGAAACGTATGGGGGTACGGCGCATTTCGCCAAATTCTGCGATCAACTTGCCGTCGCTGCTGTACACCCGCAGAGGAATCTGCAACTGGATGCTTCTCAGGGCCTCAACCGATGGAAGGCCGGGACTAAGATAAAGAAACGCACCGGAGAGGGCGAGAAGCAGCCCGCAGAACACAGCGACGATGGACCACCCGAAAAACTTCAGCAGACGAATCAAGGCTTTTGGATTTCCAGAGAAAGGAATGAATTAGGCGTCAGGGCATTCAAGGTAATCAGGGACCGACCCACGCAGCAGGAAAAGCGGGAAAAAACGCTGGGCATTATAAGCATTTTCCGCCGAGAGCGTCATTTGCCCGTCTGTCAAGGTGTGGCGATTGAATACGCTGCTGCTCCTGGGGTTCGTAAGTCACGGATAGGCAAAGGGAATTGGTGTGCTTGGAGTCTTCAGCAGAAAGTCGAGTTCCCTGTTGGGGATCGATATCGGCGCCACATCGGTCAGGCTCCTGTCCTTGAGCCGGGAGGGCCGGGGCTACCGGGTCGAGGCGTATGCCCGGCAAGACCTGGCACCCGACTCATTTCTCGAATCGGGCGGTGTCGACACCGAGGCGCAGGCCGTGGCGTTATGCCAGGCCTGGCGCACAAGCGGCAGTCGCCTCAAGGCGGCCGCGGTGGCGGTGCCCGGTGAAGCGGTGATCAGCAAACTGATCGACATGCCGGCGGAACTGGATGAAGCGGAGTTGGAGTACCAGCTCAGTCTGGAAGCGGGCCAGTACATTCCCTATCCCCTGGAAGAGGTGGCCACCGACTTTGAGGTGCAGGGCAGGGTGCCGGGCAATCCCCGGCGGGTCCAGGTGTTGCTGGTGGCCTGTCGCCACGAGACGGTCGAAGCCCGGGAGGCGCTGCTGGCCCGGGCCGGCCTGACGCCGCAGGTGGTGGAGAGCGCGCCCCTGGCCCTGGAGCGCTGCCTGGCGCTGTTGGCGGCGCAGAGTCCGGCGGCCACGCAGTCTGCGGTGGCGCTGTTGGACGTGGGGTCGGGCGTCAGCAGTTTCAGTGTGATGCGCGACCAGCGAATCATTTACAGCCGCGAGCAACTGTTCGGTAGTCGGCAGCTGACCCAGGTCCTTGGGCAGCGTTTCTCGTTGACCCTGGATCAGGCGCTGCGAGCCGAGCGCCAGGGAGGTTTGCCGTCAGTCTGTCTCGAGGAGGCGCTGCGGCCCTTTGAGCAGGACTTGCTGCACAACGTCCAGCGCGCCTTGCAACAGTTCTCCGAGTCGCCACAGCGGCAACCGGTGCAGTGGTTGCTGCTGGCTGGCGAGGGCATGCGCCTTGCCGGGCTGGAGCGGCGGATCGAACAGCAACTGGGGATAGCCACGGCCCTTGCCAATCCGTTCGTCGGCATGAGCGTCGGGCCCCGGGTCGATGCCCAGGCGCTCGCCGAACAGGCGCCTGAGCTGCTGCTGGCCTGCGGTCTGGCCCTGAGAGGGTTCGACTGATGGCCCGGATCAACTTTCTACCCTGGCGGGAAGCTGCGCGGGCGCAGCAACAGCGGCGCTTTTTGCAGATAGTGGCAGTCATCCTGCTGCTGGGCTTGGGGCTGGTGCTGCTGATTGATGTCGGCATCGAGCGCGTGAGTGCTCGGCAGCACGCCCGCAACCAGTACCTGGAGCAGGCGAACGTGGACCTGGATCAGCAGATCGCCGGTGTTCGCGAGCTCAAGGCTCAACGCCAGCAACTGCTTGAGCGCATGCAGGTTATCGAGGCCCTGCAAGACAGCCGCTCGAGCCGGGTGCGGATGTTCCAGGGGCTGACCCGCAGCGTGCCCGATGGCCTGCATTTCACCGAAGTCGATCTGCAGGGGCAGAACTTGAGTATCAGTGGAGTTGCCCAGGCCAATGGCCGGATCTCCGATTTGCTGCGCAATCTGCAGGCGACCGCAGGATTTGCCGCTCCCAGCCTGGCCGAAGTGAAAAAGACCAGCGAGGTGCAGCCGCAGCCGAGCCATCTGTTTCGGCTCAGTGTCGGGTTGATGCCGCCGCTGCCTGAGGAGACGACGCGATGAGGCCGAGCGGGTGGCTGGCGCAGCTGCGTGGCGCCGATCTGCGAGAGCTGGAGCTGAGCAACCTCGGCGCCTGGCCTGCGCCGTTGAGGGCGCTGACGGCGGCCTTGCTTCTGCTGGTGATCCTGGCAGCAGGCTACGGCCTGTACCTGAGCCCTCATCTGCGGCAACTGCAGCAGATGCGTCACGAAGAAACCCGCCTCAAGCAGCAGTTCGCCAGCAAGGCTCGGCAAGTGGCCAATCTCGAGCTGTATCGGGCGCAGCTCGCGGCCCTGCGCAGCCGTTTCGAGCAGTTGCTGCATCAGTTGCCCAGCGACGGCGAAGTCCCGGGGTTGCTTGAAGACATCAGTCGCCTGGGCTTGGGCAGCGGTCTGGCGCTCGAAGAGATCAAGTTGCAACCGCCCGTACCGCGTCCGTTTTATGTCGAGCTGCCGATCCAGATCACGGTGACAGGTGGCTATCACGATCTGGCGACCTTCGTCAGCGGCGTCGCCGGCCTGCCGCGAATCGTCACCTTGCATGATTTTCAGCTCAGGCCCCTGGAAGCGGGTGATCCTGCGCGCTTGCGCTTGAGCATCGGGGCGCGAACCTACAGCTACGACAGCCCGGAACCGCACTCATGAAGGCCTGGCGCTGGCTGATGTGGGCCTGCTTTGGTCTGGGCTTGTGCGGGTGCGAGGGGGCCGCCGACTTCGCTGAAACCCAGGCTTTTATGAACCAGATGCGCCGGCAAGCGCCGGAGCCGATTGAGCCGCTGCCGGTTGTCCGCTCCAGCCCCGCTTTCACCTATGACGCCAGTGGGCTGCGCAGCCCGTTCCAGCCCCCGCAGAGCGTCGAACGCGTCGAGCGTCGATGGGGCGAGCGGGCAGTCCGGCCGGATCCGCAGCGACCCCGGCAGTATCTGGAGGGCTTTGATATCGAGCGGTTGCAGATGGTCGGAACCATGTCCGGCACCAGCGCCAGCTTCGCCCTGTTGCGCAGTGCCGAGGGTGTCCACCGGTTGCAGATCGGCGACTACCTGGGGCGAAGCGAAGGTCGGATCGTGGCGATCAGCGAGTCACGGGTCGAGGTGTTGGAAATTGTTGCCGATGGGGCGGGGGGCTGGCAGGAACGACCACGGACGCTGCTGCTGAAAAAACACTCTCAGGTGGAGTCTGCACAATGAACAGGACTGTTTCAGCCATCGGTGTGGCGCTATGGATGGCGCTGCTGGCACCGCTGGTCGGCGCCGCCGAACTCAAGACCACTCCGGCCGCTGAGGCCGCTCGGGCATCCGCGCCGCTTCAGGCGGGGGACCCAGCCCCGACGCACTCGCTCGGCGGCGCTGTGGCCGGGCCTGCTTATGGCGGCGCCAAGCTTTCGTTGAACTTCCAGGACATCGAGGTGCGTTCGGTGCTGCAACTGATCGCCGACTTCACGGGCCTCAACCTGGTGGCCAGCGACACGGTGCAAGGCAGCATTACCCTGCGCCTGCAGCGTGTGCCCTGGGATCAGGCCCTGGATCTGGTGCTCAAGACCAAGGGCCTGGACAAGCGCCAGGTGGGTGATGTCTTGCTGGTGGCCCCGGCGGATGAAATGGCCGCCCGGGAACGTCAGGAACTGGAGTCGCAGAAGCGGTTGCAGGATCTGGCACCGCTGCGCCGGGAGCTGCTACAGGTCAACTACGCCAAGGCCGCGGACATCGCCAAGCTGTTCCATTCGGTGACCGGCACCGAGGACCAGGCGGGCGAACGGGGCTCGATCACCGTGGACGAGCGCACCAACAACATCATTGCCTACCAGACCCAGGAGCGCCTCGATGAGTTGCGGCGCATCGTTGGCCAGCTGGACGTTGCGGTGCGCCAGGTGATGATCGAGGCACGGATCGTCGAGGCCAACCTCGATTACAACAAGAGCCTGGGAGTGCGCTGGGGCGGTTCGCTGCGCAACAGGGGCCATTGGCAGGCTTCCGGGGTGCAGGGCGGCGGTTCATCGGCGGTCGGGGCGCCGGGCAGTGGCAGCGCGCCGTTCGTCGACCTTGGGGCTGTGGCCAATACCTCGGGCATCGACATCGCCTACCTCTCCGACAACGTGCTGCTGGACCTGGAACTGAGCGCCATGGAAAAGACCGGCAATGGCGAGATTGTTTCCCGGCCCAGGGTGGTCACCTCCGACAAGGAAACCGCGAGGATCCTCAAGGGCACCGAGATTCCCTATCAGGAAGCCAGTTCCAGTGGCGCCACGTCCGTGTCGTTCCGGGAGGCTTCGCTGTCCCTTGAGGTGACGCCGCAGATCACCCCCGACAACCGCATCATCATGGAGGTCAAGGTCACCAAGGACGAGCCGGACTACCTGAACAAGGTCCAGGATGTGCCGCCGATCAAGAAGAACGAGGTCAATGCCAAGGTCCTGGTCCGTGACGGAGAAACCATCGTCATTGGCGGGGTTTTTTCCAATACCCAGAGCAAGGTTGTAGATAAAGTGCCATTTCTTGGCGATGTGCCGTATCTTGGCCGCCTTTTCCGGCGTGACGTGGTGTCGGAGAAAAAATCCGAGCTGCTGGTATTTCTCACTCCGCGTATCATGAACAACCAGGCGATTGCTGTGAGTCGTTGATTCTGTGCGAAATTTGATTCTTGTTGGGCCGATGGGGGCTGGAAAAAGCACCATAGGCCGCTTACTGGCCAAAGAGCTGCGCCTGCCATTCAAAGATTCCGATAAGGAAATTGAACTGCGTACAGGCGCGAACATCCCGTGGATCTTCGATAAGGAAGGCGAACCGGGCTTTCGCGATCGCGAGCAGGCAATGATCGCCGAGCTCTGTGGCACCGACGGCGTAGTGCTGGCCACCGGTGGTGGCGCGGTCATGCGCGAGGCCAATCGTCGGGCACTGCATGCCGGCGGACGAGTGGTCTATCTGCATGCCTCGGTGGAGCAACAGGTTGGTCGGACTGCCAGGGACCGCAATCGTCCCTTGCTGCGCACCGCCGATCCGGCCAAGACCCTGCGCGACTTGCTGGAAGTCCGCGATCCGCTTTATCGGGAAATCGCCGATCTGGTGGTGGAAACCGATGAGCGGCCGCCGCGAATGGTGGTGCTGGACATCCTGGAGCGCCTGCAGCAGCTGCCACCCCGTTAATGCGCCGAGCGAAATGCGCTATTCTCGGCGTCGCGCCATGACCGCCAGGGTTTGGCGCAGAGCTATCGGGCAGCGTCAGAAGACCTGACGAGGCCCATCGTCAATACAAGGCACAACGCCTGCTTCCATCTTCACTGTGGGGACACATGCAGACACTTAAGGTCGATCTAGGCGAGCGCAGCTACCCGATTCACATTGGTGAAGGATTGTTGGACCGGCCCGAGCTGCTGGTGCCACATATCGCCGGACGGCAAGTGGCGATCATTTCCAATGAAACGGTCGCGCCGCTGTACCTTGAGCGCCTGACCCGCAGCCTGGAGCAATACTCGGTGATCTCGGTGGTCCTGCCCGATGGCGAGGCCCACAAGAACTGGGAAACCCTGCAGTTGATCTTCGATGGCCTGCTGACCGCGCGTCATGATCGGCGCACCACCCTGATTGCCCTCGGTGGCGGCGTGATCGGCGACATGGCCGGCTTTGCCGCTGCCTGCTATCAGCGCGGCGTGGACTTCATCCAGATCCCGACCACTCTGCTGTCCCAGGTGGACTCTTCGGTGGGCGGCAAGACCGGTATCAACCATCCACTGGGCAAGAACATGGTCGGCGCCTTCTACCAGCCGAACGTGGTGCTGATCGACACCAGCAGCCTCAATACCCTGCCCAGCCGCGAGCTGTCGGCGGGCCTGGCGGAAGTGATCAAGTACGGCCTGATCTGCGACGAACCCTTCCTCACCTGGCTGGAAGAAAACGTCGATCGCCTGCGGGCCCTGGACCAGCAGGCGCTGACTTACGCCATCGAACGCTCCTGTGCGGCCAAGGCCGCCGTGGTGGGTGCCGACGAGCGTGAGTCCGGGGTGCGCGCCACCCTCAACCTGGGGCACACCTTTGGCCATGCCATCGAAACCCACATGGGCTACGGTGTCTGGCTGCATGGCGAGGCGGTTGCCGCGGGCACCGTCATGGCCCTGGAAATGTCTGCACGCCTGGGCTGGATCACCTGCCAGGAGCGTGACCGCGGTATTCGCCTGTTCCAGCGCACGGGCCTGCCGGTCATCCCGCCTGAAGAGATGACTGAAGCGGATTTTCTCGAACACATGGCAATTGACAAGAAAGTGATCGACGGTCGTTTGCGTCTGGTGCTGTTGCGCCGCATGGGCGAAGCCGTAGTGACCGACGATTATCCGAAAGAGGTTTTACAGGCCACGCTGGGAGCGGATTACCGCGCCCTGGCTCAGCTTAAAGGTTAATAAAATCCCGATGACTAGTTTGCACGCCGACGAGGCTTTCCTCGGCCATTACCAGTTGAGCCATGATCCTTTCGCTCCCCGGGTTCCTGGCTTCAAATTCTTTCCTGCCCAACGCAAGCCTGTGTTGGGGCAGTTGCATCACCTGGCTCGCTATAGCCAGTTATTGCTGGTGGTGACCGGCCCCCAGGGCAGCGGCAAGACCCTGCTGCGCCAGGCGCTGGTTGCCAGCACCAACAAGCAGTCGGTACAGAGCGTGGTGGTTTCCGCCCGCGGTGCCGGCGATGCCGCCGGCGTGTTGCGCCAGGTGGCCCAGGCGCTGAATGTGGCCCAGGCCGAGATCGGCGCGATTCTGGCCCAGGTGGTGCAACTGGCCCTGACCGGCCAGGAAGTCTATCTGCTGGTGGATGATGCCGAGCAGCTCGACGAGTCCGCGCTCGAGGCGCTGCTGGCTCTGGCGGCAGGGGCTCCGGAAGGCCGCCCTCATGTCTTCCTGTTCGGCGAGTCGTCGCTGATCGCCACCCTGGATCAGTTGAGCACCGAGGAAGAACGCTTCCACGTCATCGAACTGCAGCCCTACACCGAAGAGGAAACCCGCGAATATCTGGCCCAGCGCCTCGAAGGCGCGGGTCAGGGCATCGAACTTTTCTCCGCAGATCAGATCAGTGATATTCACGAAAGCTCCGATGGCTGGCCGGGCAACATCAACCAGGTCGCCAGGGATGCAATGATCGAAGCCATGATCGCCAGCCGCTCTGCGGTCAAGCGTCCAAGTATGGGGTTCAACATGCCGAAGAAACACGTATTGGCCATTTCCGCTGTAGTGGTGGTGGCCGTGGCTGCCGCCTGGCTGATGCCGGGGCGCAGCAAGGCACCGACCAGCGGTACGCCGACCAATGAACAGGCGCAGTTGCCGCTGGGTCAGACGCCGACGCCAAATGCCAATGGCAGTCCATCTGTGGAGTTCGCCGGTTCATCCCAACCGATGCCTCTGCCGTTGGTCGGCCAGTCGCAGCCAGTGATGCGTGGTCCTCTGGCGGAAGCCGCAGGCGGCATTACCGAGGGTGATGACGGGGTTCCGGTGGAAGGCTCCAGCGCGGTTCCGCCCACCGTGACCACCACCGCGCCACCTGCCGGCGCCGTGGCCGGTCCGGCACCGACTCCGGCTGCGCGGCCAACCCCGGCGCCGACCCAGGTCGCCACCGCCAAGCCGACGCCAGCGCCCAAGCCGGTGGAAAAACCGGTTGCCGCCAAGCCTGCTCCAGCCGCCAAGCCGGCGGAGAAGCCGGTCACCGTGGCCAAGGCCGCCGGTGGCAGCTGGTACGCCGGTCAAGCGCCGGGCAACTACGTGGTGCAGATCCTTGGCACCAGTTCGGAAGCCACGGCCCAGAGCTTCGTCAAGGAGCAGGGCGGCGAGTACCGTTACTTCAAGAAAGTCCTCAATGGCAAGCCGCTGTATGTGATCACCTACGGCAACTTCTCCAGCCGCGATGCCGCGGTCAGCGCCATCAAATCCTTGCCAGCGAAGGTTCAGGCTGGTAAACCTTGGCCTCGCACTGTCGCTAGCGTTCAACAAGAACTGGCAACAACTCGCTGAAGATTCGGCGGCCTTACCCAGGCCGCCTCTCCCGGCAACCTCAAATTTCCGCATCGGCATGCTGCCTTACAGGCCGCGTGCCTTGTGGTGTCTGCGTCACAGTAGTTTTTGAGTCGCGGCAGTCAAAAGCAAAACTTTTTGACTAGCACAGCATATCGCTTTAAAACGTTCATAAATGCGACATAAATTTGCGACAGATCGTCGCCAAATTTGTGGGGCTTTGTGTCGGTGTGTACAATGACCTCCCTTTTGCCCCCGCAAAGTCGGCGTACGTTCGGCGTGGATGGTAAGTGGTTGAATTGAAAAGAAATTTGTCTCGATAAGAGGCAGCCTGGTGAGAAAGTGTCTATGAAAGCAGGTCTGTACCAACCAGATGAATTTAAGGATAACTGTGGTTTCGGCCTGATAGCCCATATGCAGGGCGAACCCAGTCATACCCTGTTGAAAACGGCCATTGAGGCCCTGACCTGCATGACCCACCGCGGTGGGATCAACGCGGACGGCAAGACCGGCGACGGTTGCGGTCTGCTGATGCAAAAGCCCGACCTGTTCCTGCGCGCCGTCGCCAAGGAGCATTTCGGCACCGATCTGCCCAAGCAATATGCAGTGGGCATGGTGTTCTTCAACCAGGATCCGGCCAAGGCCGAAGCCGCTCGCGAAAACATGAACCGCGAGATCCTGGCCGCTGGCCTGCAACTGCTGGGCTGGCGCAAAGTGCCGATCGATACCAGTGTGCTCGGGCGTCTGGCCCTGGAGCGCCTGCCGCAGATCGAGCAAGTGTTCATCGGTGGCGAAGGCCTGAGCGATCAGGATTTCGCCGTCAAGCTGTTCAGCTCCCGTCGTCGCTCCTCGGTGGCCAACGCTGCCGACACCGATCACTACATCTGCAGCTTTTCCCACAAGACCATCATCTATAAAGGCCTGATGATGCCGGCGGACCTCGCCGCCTTCTATCCGGACCTGGGTGATCCGCGCCTGCAAACCGCGATCTGCGTGTTCCACCAGCGCTTCTCCACCAACACCTTGCCGAAATGGCCGCTGGCCCAGCCATTCCGCTTCCTCGCCCACAACGGCGAGATCAACACCATCACCGGCAACCGCAACTGGGCCCAGGCCCGGCGCACCAAGTTCAGCAACGATCTGATGGATCTGGAAGAGCTCGGGCCGCTGGTCAACCGCGTGGGTTCCGACTCCTCGAGCATGGACAACATGCTCGAACTGATGGTCACCGGCGGCATCGACCTGTTCCGCGGCGTGCGCATGATCATTCCGCCGGCGTGGCAGAACGTCGAGACCATGGACCCGGACCTGCGGGCGTTCTACGAATACAACTCCATGCACATGGAGCCTTGGGACGGCCCGGCCGGTGTGGTCATGACCGACGGCCGCTATGCCGTCTGCCTGCTGGACCGCAACGGCCTGCGTCCGGCCCGCTGGGTCACCACCAAGAACGGCTTCATCACCCTGGCTTCGGAGATCGGCGTCTGGAACTACCAGCCCGAAGACGTGATCGCCAAGGGCCGGGTCGGTCCGGGGCAGATCTTTGCCGTGGACACCGAAACCGGGCAGATCCTCGACACCGACGCCATCGACAACCGTCTGAAGTCGCGCCATCCGTACAAGCAATGGCTGCGCAAGAACGCCCTGCGCATCCAGGCCACCATGGAAGACAACGACCACGGTTCGGCCTTCTACGACGTCGACCAGCTCAAGCAGTACATGAAGATGTACCAGGTCACTTTCGAAGAACGTGACCAGGTCCTGCGTCCGCTGGGCGAGCAAGGCTACGAAGCAGTGGGTTCGATGGGCGACGACACGCCGATGGCGGTGCTGTCCCAGCGCGTGCGCACCCCTTACGACTACTTCCGCCAGCAGTTCGCCCAGGTCACCAACCCGCCGATCGACCCGCTGCGCGAAGCCATCGTCATGTCCCTGGAGATCTGCCTCGGTGCCGAGCGCAACATCTTCCAGGAATCGCCCGAGCACGCCTCGCGCGTGATCCTCAGCTCGCCAGTGATCTCCCCGGCCAAGTGGCGCTCGCTGATGAACCTCGACCGCCCGGGCTTCGAGCGGCAGATCATCGACCTCAACTACGACGAAAGCGTCGGCCTGGAAGCGGCGATCCGCAATGTCGCCGATCAGGCGGAAGAGGCCGTGCGCGCCGGTCGCACCCAGATCGTCCTCAGCGACCGCCATATCGCTCCGGGCAAGCTGCCGATCCACGCTTCCCTGGCCACGGGCGCGGTACACCACCGCCTGACCGAAAAAGGCCTGCGTTGCGACTCCAACATCCTGGTGGAAACCGCCACTGCCCGCGATCCGCATCACTTTGCGGTGCTGATCGGTTTCGGTGCCTCGGCGGTCTATCCGTTCCTGGCCTACGAAGTGCTGGGCGACCTGATCCGTACCGGTGAAGTGCTGGGCGACCTCTATGAGGTGTTCAAGAACTACCGCAAGGGCATCACCAAGGGCCTGCTGAAGATCCTGTCGAAGATGGGCATCTCCACCATCGCTTCCTACCGTGGCGCGCAGCTGTTCGAAGCCATCGGCCTGTCCGAGGAAGTCTGCAACCTGAGCTTCCGTGGCGTACCGAGCCGGATCAAGGGTGCACGTTTCGTCGACATCGAAGCCGAGCAGAAAGCCCTGGCGACCGAAGCCTGGAGCCCGCGCAAGCCGATCCAGCAAGGCGGCCTGCTGAAGTTCGTCCACGGTGGCGAATACCACGCCTACAACCCGGACGTGGTCAACACCCTGCAAGCCGCCGTGCAGCAGGGCGACTACGCCAAGTTCAAGGAATACACCGCGCTGGTGGACAACCGCCCGGTGTCGATGATCCGTGACCTGTTCAAGGTGAAGACCCTGGACACGCCCATGGACATCAGCGAAGTGGAGCCCCTGGAGTCGATCCTCAAGCGCTTCGACTCCGCGGGCATCTCCCTGGGCGCCTTGTCCCCCGAGGCCCACGAAGCCCTGGCCGAAGCCATGAACCGCCTCGGTGCGCGTTCCAACTCCGGTGAAGGCGGCGAAGATCCGGCGCGCTACGGCACCATCAAGAGCTCCAAGATCAAGCAAGTGGCCACTGGCCGTTTCGGCGTGACCCCGGAATACCTGGTCAACGCCGAAGTGCTGCAGATCAAGGTGGCCCAGGGCGCCAAGCCCGGCGAAGGCGGCCAACTGCCCGGCGGCAAGGTCAACGGCCTGATCGCCAAGCTGCGTTACGCCGTGCCCGGCGTGACCCTGATCTCGCCACCGCCGCACCACGACATCTACTCCATCGAAGACCTGTCGCAGCTGATCTTCGACCTCAAGCAGGTCAACCCTCAGGCCCTGGTTTCGGTGAAGCTGGTGGCGGAAGCAGGTGTCGGCACCATCGCCGCCGGTGTGGCCAAGGCCTATGCCGACCTGATCACCATCTCCGGCTATGACGGCGGCACCGGCGCTTCGCCGCTGACCTCGATCAAGTACGCCGGCGCGCCGTGGGAACTGGGCCTGGCGGAAACTCACCAGACCCTGCGCGGCAACGACCTGCGCGGCAAGGTCCGCGTGCAGACCGACGGCGGCCTGAAAACCGGCCTCGACGTGATCAAGGCGGCCATCCTCGGCGCCGAAAGCTTCGGCTTCGGCACCGCGCCGATGATCGCCCTGGGCTGCAAGTACCTGCGCATCTGCCACCTGAACAACTGCGCCACCGGCGTCGCCACCCAGAACGAAAAGCTGCGCAAGGATCACTACATCGGCACCGTCGACATGGTGGTGAACTTCTTCACCTACGTCGCCGAAGAAACCCGTGAGTGGCTGGCCAAGCTCGGCGTGCGCTCCCTGGAAGAGCTGATCGGCCGCACCGATCTGCTGGAGGTGCTGGAGGGCCAGACGGCCAAGCAGCACCACCTGGACCTGACCCCGTTGCTGGGCAGCGATCACGTCCCGGCGGACAAGCCGCAGTTCTGCCAGGTGGACCGTAACCCACCGTTCGACCAGGGCCTGCTGGCCGAAAAAATGGTCGACATGGCGCGTTCGGCGATCAACGACAAGAGCGGAGCCGAGTTCGAACTGGATATCTGCAACTGCGACCGTTCCATCGGCGCACGCATCTCCGGCGAGATCGCCCGGCTCCACGGCAACCAGGGCATGGCCCAGGCGCCGATCACGTTCCGCTTCAAGGGCACTGCGGGCCAGAGCTTCGGCGTGTGGAACGCCGGCGGCCTGAACCTGTACCTGGAAGGCGATGCCAACGACTACGTGGGCAAGGGCATGACCGGCGGCAAGCTGGTCATCGTTCCGCCCAAGGGCAGCGTCTACAAGACTCAGGACAGCGCCATTATCGGCAACACCTGCCTGTACGGCGCCACCGGCGGCAAGCTGTTCGCCGCTGGCACCGCGGGCGAGCGTTTCGCTGTGCGCAACTCCGGTGCCCACACCGTGGTGGAAGGCACCGGCGATCACTGCTGCGAGTACATGACCGGTGGTTTCGTCTGCGTACTGGGCAAGACCGGTTACAACTTCGGCTCGGGCATGACCGGCGGTTTCGCCTACGTGCTCGACCAGGACAACACCTTCGTTGACCGGGTCAACCACGAACTGGTGGAAATCCAGCGGATCAGTGGCGAAGCGATGGAAGCCTATCGCAGCCACCTGCAAAACGTGCTGAACGAGTACGTCGCGGAAACCGACAGCGAGTGGGGGCGTGAACTGGCCGAGAACCTCGACGACTACCTGCGTCGCTTCTGGCTGGTCAAACCCAAGGCAGCGAACCTGAAGTCTCTGCTCACCAGTACTCGTGCGAGTCCGCAATAAAGCAGCTGCAAGTGGCAAGCCTCAATCTGCAAATGAAGCAGTGCGAGGTTTGCCGGGCATACGTGATCGACTTGCGGCTTGCAGCTTAGAGCTTGCAGCTGCTGTATAGAGGTTTTTGAAAATGGCTGAACGTCTGAATAACGACTTCCAGTTCATCGATGTCGGGCGCAAGGATCCGAAGAAGAAACTGTTGCGTCAGCGCAAGAAAGAGTTCGTGGAAATCTACGAGCCCTTCAAACCCCAGCAGTCGGCCGACCAGGCCCACCGCTGCCTGGGTTGCGGCAACCCGTACTGCGAATGGAAGTGCCCGGTGCACAACTTCATTCCCAACTGGCTCAAGCTGGTGGCCGAGGGCAACATCCTCGCCGCCGCCGAGCTGTCGCACCAGACCAACACCCTGCCGGAAGTCTGCGGCCGGGTCTGCCCGCAGGACCGGTTGTGCGAGGGTGCTTGCACCCTCAACGACGGCTTCGGCGCGGTGACCATCGGTTCGGTGGAGAAGTACATCACCGACACCGCCTTCGCCATGGGCTGGCGCCCGGACATGTCCAAGGTCAAGCCCACCGGCAAGCGCGTGGCGATCATCGGCGCGGGCCCGGCGGGCCTGGGCTGCGCCGACGTGCTGGTGCGCGGCGGGGTGACCCCGGTGGTGTTCGACAAGAACCCGGAAATCGGCGGTCTGCTGACCTTCGGCATCCCCGAGTTCAAGCTGGAAAAGACCGTGCTGAGCAATCGTCGCGAAGTCTTCAGCGGCATGGGCATCGAGTTCCGCCTCAACACCGAGGTGGGCAAGGACGTGACCATGGAGCAACTGCTCGCCGAATACGACGCGGTGTTCATGGGCATGGGCACCTACACCTACATGAAGGGCGGCTTTGCCGGCGAGGACTTGCCGGGGGTGTATGACGCCCTGGACTTCCTGATCGCCAACGTCAACCGCAACCTGGGCTTTGAAAAGTCGCCGGAAGACTTCGTCGACATGAAGGGCAAGAAGGTGGTGGTGCTGGGCGGTGGCGACACCGCGATGGACTGCAACCGCACTTCGATTCGCCAGGGCGCCAAGTCGGTGACCTGCGCCTACCGCCGTGACGAAGCCAACATGCCCGGCTCGCGCAAAGAGGTGAAGAACGCCAAGGAAGAAGGCGTGAAATTCCTCTACAACCGCCAGCCGATCGCGATTGTCGGTGAAGACAAGGTCGAAGGCGTGAAGGTGGTCGAGACCCGTCTCGGCGAACCGGACGCCCGTGGCCGCCGCAGCCCCGAGCCGATCCCCGGTTCCGAGGAGATCATCCCGGCCGACGCCGTGGTCATCGCCTTCGGTTTCCGCCCGAGCCCGGCGCCGTGGTTCGAGCAGTTCCAGATCCAGACCGACAGCCAGGGCCGGGTCGTTGCACCTGAACAAGGTCAGTACAAGCACCAGACCAGCAACCCGAAGATCTTCGCCGGTGGCGACATGGTGCGTGGTTCTGATCTCGTGGTGACGGCGATCTTCGAAGGGCGCAACGCCGCCGAAGGCATCCTCGACTACCTGGGCGTCTGACCGCCATCCCTTGTAGGAGCGAGCTTGCTCGCGATAGCGGTGTATCAGCCAACCACCGATGTTGCCTGATGCGCCCCCATCGCGAGCAAGCTCGCTCCTACAGGTACGTAGGTTGTGGCGCGACAAATTGACCTCATAGACATAAAGAAACGGCTCTTGCCGTGCCTTTTATGCCCGGCTCTGAGAAAATGCCCTCACTTTTTTTCCGGATGCCGACATGACTGCCCTGAAGAACGACCGTTTCCTTCGTGCCCTGCTCAAGCAACCCGTAGACGTCACCCCGGTGTGGATGATGCGTCAGGCCGGGCGCTACTTGCCTGAATACCGCGCCAGCCGTGCCAATGCCGGTGACTTCATGAGCCTGTGCATGAACCCGGCGTTCGCCTGCGAAGTCACCCTGCAGCCTCTGGACCGCTATCCCCAGCTGGATGCGGCGATCCTCTTCTCCGACATCCTGACCATTCCCGACGCCATGGGCCAAGGCCTGTACTTCGAGACCGGCGAAGGCCCGCGCTTCAAGAAAGTGGTCAGCACCCTGGCCGACATCGAAGCCCTGCCGATTCCCGATCCGCAAAAGGACCTGGGTTACGTGATGGATGCGGTCAGCACCATTCGTCGCGAACTCAATGGCCGCGTGCCGTTGATCGGTTTTGCCGGCAGCCCCTGGACCCTGGCCACCTACATGGTCGAAGGCGGTTCGTCGAAAGACTTCCGCAAGTCCAAGGCCATGCTCTACGACAACCCGCAAGCCATGCACCTGCTGCTGGACAAGCTGGCGCAGTCGGTCACCTCCTACCTCAACGGGCAGATCCTGGCCGGTGCCCAGGCGGTGCAGATTTTCGACAGCTGGGGCGGCAGCCTCTCGGCGGCGGCCTATCAGGAGTTCTCCCTGGCCTACATGCGCAAGATCGTCAGCGGCCTGATCCGCGAGCACGACGGGCGCAAGGTGCCGGTGATCCTGTTCACCAAGGGCGGCGGCCTGTGGCTGGAAAGCATTGCCGATGCCGGCGCCGATGCCCTGGGCCTGGACTGGACCTGCGACCTCGGCGAAGCCCGCCGCCGCGTCGGCAGCAAGGTCGCCCTGCAAGGCAACATGGACCCCACCGTGCTCTACGCCAACCCGCAGGCGATCCGTGGCGAAGTCGCGCGTATCCTCGCCAGCTATGGCCAGGGCAGCGGCCATGTGTTCAACCTGGGCCATGGCATCACCCCGGAAGTGAAACCGGAGCACGCCGGGGCCTTCCTGGAAGCGGTGCACGAGTTGTCGGCGCAGTACCACGCATAAGCGTCACCCCATACAAACGCCCGGCACCTGCCGGGCGTTTTCATTGGCGAACACTTTTTTGTAGGAGCCAGCTTGCTGGCGAATAGGCCCTCGAGACCTGCACCTGTCTGGTGGCCGCCTTCGCTGGCAAGCCAGCTCCCACAAGGGCCTGCCGGCACAGACCCAATCCGTGTAGTAGCCGGCTTGCCGGCGAATAGGCCCTCGAGCCCTGCACCTGCCTGGCGGTCGCCTTCGCTGGCAAGCCAGCTCCTACAAGGGCCCGCCGGCACAGACCCGATCCGTGTAGGAGCCGGCTTGCCGGCGAATAGGTCCTTGAGACTTGCGCCTGCCTGGTGGCCGCCTTCGCTGGCAAGCCAGCTCCCACAAGGGCCCGTCTGCACAGACCCGATCCGTGTAGGAGCCGGCTTGCTGGCGAAAGGGCCCTAGAGACCTGCACCTGCCTGACGAACGCCTGCACACAGGCCAGGCGTCACAACGGCGGGAGTTTCGCCAGTTTCATGGCAATCAGCAGTGCCCCGAGCAACAGGGCGCCGATGAACAGGCCAATGCCGTTCCACCCCGCCAGGTGCCAGAACACCCCGCCCGCGGTGCCGGCAATGCTCGACCCGGCGTAGTAGCTGAACAGGTACAACGAAGAGGCCTGGCCCTTGGCCTTGGTGGCGCGGCGGCCGATCCAACTGCTGGCCACCGAGTGGGCGCCGAAGAAGCCGAAGGTGAACAGCAACATTCCGACCAGCACCAGGGCCAGTGGGGCGAGCAGGGTCAGGGCAATGCCCGCGAGCATCAGCACGATGGTGCCCCACAGCACCCGGCGCCGGCCCAACTGGTCGGCCAGGGCACCGATCTTCGCCGAGCTGTAGATGCCCGACAGGTAGACCACCGACAGCAGGCCGACCAGGGCCTGGCTCAGGTGATAGGGCTCGGCCAGCAGGCGATAGCCGATGTAGTTGAACAGGGTGACGAAGGCCCCCATCAGCAGGAAGGCTTCGAGAAACAGCCAGGGCAGGCCGGCGTCGCGAAAGTGCATGGTAAAGCCGTCCAGCAGGCTGCGCGGGTGCAGCGAGCGCGGGCGGAAGTTGCGCGACTCCGGCAGGATGCGCCAGAACACGGCCGCCGCCAGCAGGGCCAGGCCGCCAATCACCAGCATCGCCGTGTGCCAGCTGACAAAATCGATCAGCACCCCGGTGATCAGTCGTCCGCTCATGCCGCCAATGGCGTTGCCGCCGATGTACAGGCCCATGGCCAGGCCGATGTGCTGAGGGTGGATCTCTTCGCTCAGGTAGGTCATGGCCACTGCCGCCAGCCCGCTCAGGGACAGCCCCACCAGCGCCCGCATCAGCAGCACCCCGTGCCAGCTGGGCATCAGCGCACTGGCGATGGTGCACAGGGCGGCGGCCAGCAGGGCGGCGAGCATCACCGGCTTGCGGCCGATGCGGTCGGAAATCGGCCCGGTGATCAACAGACCGATGGCCAGCATGCCGGTGGCGACCGAGAGGATCAGGCTGCTCTGGGCCGCATTGATGGAAAACTCCGTGGACAGTAGCGGCATCATCGGTTGCACGCAATACAGCAGGGCGAAGGTGGCAAAGCCCCCGGAGAACAACGCCAGCACCGTGCGCATGAACAGCGGCGTGCCTTTTTCGATGTACACCTCGTTGAGCTGGGCGAGCACCTCGTCCGCGGGCGTGGAGGGGATTTCGTGGGCAAGGGGGGCGACAGCGATTTTCACGGGAACCTCGGGGGGAGCGCAGCCGGTCAGGCAATGGAAAAAAGCATATAGCTGGCTAATGTTCCTTTCCAATATATTGTTCGACCTGTTTGATAGCTTTAACGACTCAATGGAGCCGCCCCATGGAATTGCGTCACTTGCGCTACTTCATCGCCGTCGCCGAAGAGCTGCATTTCGGCCGCGCGGCCCAGGTCCTGGGCATTTCCCAGCCACCGCTGAGCCAGCAGATCCAGGCCCTGGAGCAGGAGGTGGGCGCCCGCCTGTTCGAGCGCACCAATCGTCGGGTCGAGCTCAGCGAAGCCGGACGCCTGTTCCTCGAAGAGGCGCGCCTGGTGCTGGCCCAGGTGGACAAGGCGGCGGACGTGGCCCGGCGCGCGCAATTGGGTGAGCTGGGGGAACTGAAGATCGGCTTCACCTCGTCGGCGCCGTTCAACTCGACCATTCCCCAGGCGATCTTCGCCTTTCGCCAGCGCTTTGCGGCGGTGCACCTCAAGCTCAAGGAAATGAGCAGCACCCAGGTGGCCGAGGCGCTGGTGGACCAGTCGATCCAGGTCGGCATCATGCGGCCCCTGCCATTGCCGGACTCGCTGTCGGTAGTGGAGCTGCTGCGCGAGCCGCTGGTGGCGGTGCTCAGTTCCAAGCACCCGCTGGCAGGCGGCACTGAAGAGGGGCTGCACCTGGCGGCGCTGGCCCAGGAGCCCTTTGTGTTCTTCCCCCGCAGCTACGGCAGCGGCCTGTATGCCCAATTGCTCAGCCTGTCCCGGGACGCCGGCTTCACCCCGCATTTTGCCCAGGAGGCGGCGGAGGCCATGACCATCATCGGCCTGGTGGCGGCGGGCCTCGGTGTTTCGGTGCTGCCGGCGTCCTACCAGCGCATGCGCATCGACGGCGTGGTCTACCGCCGGCTGCTGGACCCCGAAGCCATGACCGCGGTGTGGCTGGTGCAGCGCAAGGATCAGTGCTCACCCATGGCCAGGGCCTTTGTCGAACTCCTGACGCGCAAGACCGGGGCCGCGCCCTGAGTCTGGACGTGCCGGCGCTGGTCACGCAGGGGTTATCCGCGCGTTGTCCTGCACACTCGGGCCCCAGGCGGAGGTGAAGGCTGCCGGCTAGAGGCACGCCCACAAAAAAGGGCGCCCCAAGGCGCCCTTCGCGGTCCGCAACGGTTCACTGAACCTTGGACAGATCCCCGCGCAGCGCCACGCCCGCCATGATGGCGCCGGCATGGCACTCATAGGTGCTGGCGTCCTTGCGCTCACGGCTCTTGTAGAAGCTGGCGATGTCGGTCACGGCGTTGGCCCCGACTTTCTTCGCCGCTTCATGCAGGGTGATCAGCGCCGATTGCAGGGCCCACTCGCAGGCCACCTGATCGGCCTTGCCGAAGGCGTTGGTCTTCTTGTTGGTCACCGCGCCCGGGCTGAGCACGCTGACCTTGCCGGCCGGCTTGTTGCCCGCCAGGTAGAACTTCACGCTGCCGTCGATCTTGCCGGTGCTGATGGCCTCGGCGACCACCTTGTCGAACGGCAGGAACAGGGTGGTGTCGCGGGCCTGGCTGACGCCGGGCAGGGTGCACAGCAGCAGGGTGGCGGTTGCCGCCAGGGTCTTCAAACGCATCGCAGTCTCCTTGACTTGAAAAGGGGGCAAAGCAGCCCGGTGACCGGGGTCACAGGGGGATGATCATTGGCCGGCCGGGAAGCTCTTGGTCGCAGCGTCTGACAGTTGTTGCGCGGTCCGCTCGTTCTGGTTGTCCCGCAGCTCGCGCAGGATGCCCTTGTCCAGCAGGCGCACCCAGCGGATGTAGTTCTTGTGGATCTTGCCGTCCTTGTAGTCCAGGTCGCGGCTGTCGCGGTAGACGATCTTGTAGGCGCTGGCGCTGTACGGAATATCGATCTCGGCGTGGAACTGCCCGCGCACGGTGATCTCGGCCTGGATCAGCTCCGGGCTGATGCGCTGCACGGTCCACTTGCGGGCCACCAGGTTCTTCAGGATCGCCTGTTTGACCTGCTCCTGGCTGGCCTGGATGGTGGTCGGGATCACCCGGTTCGGGGTGTACATCGGTTTGCTGGTGCAGGCGGCCGTGCTCAGCAGGGCCAGGAGGATCAGCGTCGCGCGAAACAGGGAGGACATTCCATTTCTCCAGTGGGGTTGGGCGTTAAGGCCAGCGGCGGAAGATCAACGAGGTGTTGACCCCGCCAAAGGCAAAGTTGTTGTTCATCACGAATTCGTGGCTCATGGCCCGGAAGCCGCCCTGCAGGTAGTCCAGTTCGCCGCAGCGTGGGTCGACCTGGTCCAGGTTGCAGGTGTGCACATACAGGTCGCGGTTGAGCATCTCGATGCTGAACCAGGATTCCAGCGCGCCGCAGGCGCCCAGGGTGTGGCCGAGAAAACTCTTCTGCGAACTGATGGGCATGCGGCTGCCGAACAGGCTGTTGGTGGCCAGGGTCTCGGCGATATCGCCCTGCTCGGTGGCGGTGCCATGGCCGTTGACGTAGCCGATGGCCGAGGGGGCCAGGGCCGCGTCTTCCAGCGCCAGCTCCATGGCCCGGCGCATGGTGCTCTGCTCGGGACGGGTGGTGTGCTGGCCGTCGGCGTTGCTGCCGAAGCCGACGATTTCCGCGTGAATCCGCGCGCCCCGGGCCAGGGCGTGTTCCAGCTCTTCGAGCACCAGCATGCCGCCGCCTTCACCGATCACCAGGCCGTCGCGGTCGGTGTCGTAGGGCCGGGGGCTGGTGTGTGGCGCATCGTTTTTCAGGCTGGTGGCGTAGAGCGCGTCGAACACCATGGCTTCGGTGGGGCACAGCTCTTCGGCGCCGCCGGCGAGCATCAGCGGCAGACGGCCGAACTTGATCGCTTCGTAGGCATAGCCAATGCCCTGGCTGCCGCTGGTGCAGGCGCTGGAGGTGGGAATCAGGCGCCCGGTCAGGCCGAAGAAAATGCTGATATTGGCCGCGGTGGTGTGGGGCATCATGCGCACGTAGGAGTTGGCGTTGAGCCCTTCGGCCACCGAGTTCAGCAGCATGTTGCCGAAGGCCTTGATCTCGTCGGTGCTGCCGGTGGAAGAGCCGCAGGCCACCCCCATGCGCCCGTCCTTGATCGACGGGTCGCCCAGCAGCCCGGCATCGGCCAGGGCCTGCTCGGCGGCACCGACCGCCAGCCGCGAAACCCGGCCCATGCTGCGCAGTTGCTTGCGGGTCCAGTGCCCCGGCACCTGGAAGTCATCGATGGGGCCGGCCAGGCGGGTGTTGAGTTCGCTGAAGCGGTCCCATTCGTCCATGCGCCGGATGCCGCTGCGGTTGGCGGCAAAGCGCTCGGCGATGCTGACCCAGTCGCTGCCCAGGGAGGTGATGCCGGCCATGCCGGTGACGACCACGCGTTTCATCAGCACAGGCCCCCGTTCACCGCCAGCACCTGGCGGGTGATGTAGGCGGCCTCGGCGGACATCAGGAAGTTCACCGCCCCGGCCACCTCTTCCGGGGTGCCCATGCGCTGGGCGGGAATCATCTTCATCAGCTCGTCCACCGGCACGTTCTCATCGAGCATGGCGGTGTCGATCAGCCCCGGGGCTACGCAGTTGACGGTGATCTTGCGCTTGCCCAGCTCGATGGCCAGGGCCTTGGCGGCGCCGATCAGGCCGGCCTTGGAGGCGCTGTAGTTGACCTGGCCGCGGTTGCCGATCAGCCCCGACACCGAGGTGATGCAGACAATGCGTCCGGCTGCGCGGCGGCGGATCATCGGCATCATCACCGGGTGCAGGACGTTGTAGAAACCGTCGAGGTTGGTGCGCAGCACCTGATCCCAGTCGTCTTCGCTGAGGGCCGGGAAGGCGCCGTCGCGGGTCAGCCCGGCATTGAGCACCACGCCGTAATAGGCGCCATGGGCTTCGACGTCGGCCTCCAGGGCGGTCCGGCAGGCCTCCCGGTCCGATACATCGAATTGCAGGATGCGGGCGCCGCGGCCCAGGGCTTCGATCTCGCCCTTGACGGCTTCGGCTTCGCTGCGGCCGCTGCGGCAGTGCAGCACCAGGTCATAACCGGCCCGGGCCAGACGCAGGGCGATGGCACGGCCGATGCCACGGCTGGAGCCGGTGACCAGTACGGAGTCAGTCATGAGGGAGTTCCTGTAGAAGAGGCAGGTGTTTCATGCAGATAGTCGGCGGCCTGGGGCGGACGGTACACGTTCAGGCGCGCCGTGGCGGCAATGCCGGGGCCGCTGAGGTGGCATTCGAACACGCCCATGCCGTTGTCGTCTTCGAGGGAGCGCAGGGCGTGGATCTCCAGCAGGCTGTCGACCGGGAAGTGCTCGACATTGCATTCGAACTTGCGAGTGCCCAGCAAAAAGCCCAGCTCCACCGGCAGGCCTTGCTGGCGCGCGCGACAGCCGGCGTAGGCGGCCACGCTCTGGGCCATCAGCTCGATCCCGACCCAGGCCGGCAGGCTGCCGTCGGGGCGATTGAACAGGCCGCCGGGGCGAACCTGGAGGCGGGTGCGGATCTGTTCTTCATCAAAGTCCAGGACCTGATCGATGAGGATCATGTCCCCGGCGTGGGGCAGCAGTTCGGCGAGCGGCCAGTCGATCATGGGGCGTCTCCGATTATCAGGCTGACGTTGTTGCCACCGAAGGCGAAGGAGTTGCTCATCAGGTGGCGTGGTGAATGCGCCGCCAGGCGGTCGGCCGGGGTCACCCAGTGCAGGGGCGGCAGGGCCGGGTCGGCCGCGCCGTCCCAGACATGGGGCGGCAGCGCCTGGTCGGGGTTGTCGGCACTCAGGGCCAGCCAGCAGAACGCCGCTTCCAGGGCTCCGGCGGCGCCCAGGGTGTGGCCGCTCATCGGCTTGGTCGAGGAGCAGGGCAGGCCCTCGGGGAACAGCTGGGCCACCGCCAGGCTTTCCATGGCGTCGTTGTGCTGGGTGGCGGTGCCGTGCAGGTTCAGGTAGTCGATCTGCTGCGGCTGCAGGCCGGCGCTGCGCAGCGCCAGGCTCATGGCCTGCAAGGCACCGCGGCCATCGGGGGCCGGGGCGGAAATATGGTAGGCATCGGAGCTGGCGCCACCGCCGAGCAGGGCCACAGGGGCGTCGCCTGCGGCCTCCCTGCTCATCAGGAACAGCACTGCCGCCTCGCCAATGTTGATCCCGTCACGGTTGCGCGAGAACGGATTGCAGCGCTGCCCGGACACCGCTTCCAGGGCGCTGAAGCCGTTCAGGGTGAGCTTGCACAGGCTGTCGACCCCGCCGCACAGCACGGCGTCGCACAGGCCCAGGTCCAGCAGGCGCCGGGCGCTGATCAGGGCTCGGGCGCTGGAGGTACAGGCGGTGGAAATCACATAGGCCGGGCCGCACAGTTGCAGCCAGTCGGCAAGAAAGTTGGCCGGCGCGCTGAGTTCCTGCTGGCGGTAGTCGTAGTCCGCCGGGAATTGCCGGTCCTGCAGATAGCGGGCAATGCCGCGGCTGGCCTCGTCGATGCCCGAGGTGCTGGTGCCCAGGACGATGCCGATGCGGCCGCGGCCGTAGCGCCGGATCGCCTGGCGGATGTCGTCCTCGATCTGCAGCGTGGCCTCCAGCAACAGCTGGTTGTTGCGGCTGCTCTGCGCCTGCAGCCCGGCGGGCATGCTGGCCAGCGCGCCGCGCACCGCCGCCACCGGCAGGCTGCGGTCGGGCACCCAGTGGCTTTCGGCGCGCAGGCCCGAGCAGTCCCCGGCCCACAGGCTGCGGGCGACTTCCCGGCGATTGCGCCCCAGGGCGCAGATCACTCCGAGGGCATTGAGGTAGGCCGTCATGGCATGCCCCCGGTGCTCAGTGGGCTGATGTGGTAATGCGGGCCTTGGGGCAGGTTCAACTCGAAATCCAGAGGTTGTTGATAGTCAATCCGCCAGCGTGGGCCGAGGGTGCGTCGAGTGCCTTGCTCAAGGGCGCCGGGGTAGTTGGCCCGCAGTTCGGCCTTGGGGGTGAGGGCGAACAGCAAGGCGGCGAACAGCTCCCGAGCTTCCGGGTTGGGCGGCAGCAGACCGTCGGCCTGCCAGTGGCCGGCCACCAGGCGCTGGCGGGCCTGGGGGATGCCCAGGGGGTCCATCAGCGACCAGCGCAGGTCCGGGCCCTCGGCCTGGATCACCAGCAGCCAGTCCTGGCGTTGTCCGTCGGCCTGGCGCTCGACATGCAGCTGCAATGGCAACGCCAGGGTGGGCATGCGCTCGGGCAGCGGAGCCTGACTGACGCAAGCGCTCAGCAACAGGACACAACCGAGCAGCAGAGCGCGGATCATGCCGACTCACCTGCCCCGGCAACGCTGGCATCCAGAGGCTTGCGCGCCACCACGTTGACCAGGGTTTCCTCGCGTTGGCCCACCGGCGGCGGCTGGCGCAGGCCGAGGCGCTCCAGCAGGCCGAAGTCCTTGGCGCGGCTCCACCACAGGTAGGGATAAGACACGTTCTGCGGGCCGAATTCAAAGCCCTGCCGACGAATCATCTGCAAATATTCGGCGGCGCTTTTCTGCACATGCATCGGATGGCGGAACAGCCAGCGGATCACCCAGGTATCGATGTAGGCCTCGGTGGATTCGGCGAACAGCAGGTAGCCCCCGGGCTTGAGCACCCGGTAGAACTCGGCCAGGGCCTTTTCCTGTTCCACCAGGTGATGGAAGGTCTGGTGGCAGAACAGCAGGTCGACACTGGCGTCGGCCAGTTGCAGGGTCGCGCAGTCGCTGCCGATCAGCTCCACCTGCAATTGCTGGCGCCGGGCTTCTTCGGCGCTGAGCTCGAGGCTGTGAGGGTCGGCGTCGATGCCGATCAGGCGCTGCGGGGCGAACACCTGGCGCAGGTGCTGGAACGACTTGCCCTGGCCGCAGCCGGCATCCAGCAGCACCGGATGGGCGGGCGGCTCGCCGTCGAACAGCGAGCGCAGGTCGTTGATCGCCACCCGCAGCACATGGTGCTGCCAGGTGTGGCTGCGCAGGAACCAGAAACCGAAGCGGGTTTCCTCGACGTAGCTGGGGCTCAGGTACTGGCCGCTTTGCTCGCTCATGCCACGTCCCTCGCGCAGACTTCCGACAGGGCCTTGAGCCGGCGCTTGGGCTCGCTGACGAAGGGGTTGCGTTCATCCCAGGCGTAACCGGCGAGGATCGAACTGATCATGCGGCGGATTTCCGGCGAGCTGCCCGGGTGGTAGATCACGTCCTGGAAGGTGCCGGCGTACCAGCCCTCGACGTAGCAGCGGAAGGTGTCGACGCCGCGCT
Organism: Pseudomonas sp. BC42; assembly: GCF_021560055.1. Taxonomy (NCBI): domain Bacteria; kingdom Pseudomonadati; phylum Pseudomonadota; class Gammaproteobacteria; order Pseudomonadales; family Pseudomonadaceae; genus Pseudomonas; species Pseudomonas sp. BC42. Next base: position 6,338,276 of record NZ_CP091067.1, on the reverse strand, counting down.
TGAGCGGCTCGGCGAACTCGCTCGCCCAGTCGACGCTTTCGCCCTGCAACTGCCGGTGCAGCACGGCGGCGGCCATGCTCGACGAGCGCATGGCGATGGTCACTCCGGAGGAGAACACCGGATCGAGGAACTCCGCGGCATTGCCCAGCAGGGCGAAGCCCGGGCCGTGCAGGGTGGTGACGTTGGCCGAGTAGCCGCCGATGGTCCGCGCCGGGGTGTCCCATTCGGCGTTTTCCAGGACCCTGGCCAGGCTCGGGGTTTGCTCGATGAAACCGCGCAGGCAGGCGTCCAGGTCGCCATCGCGCCCGGCGAAGTGTTCATCGGCGGCCACCACGCCCACCGAACAGCGGCCGTTGCTGAAGGGGATGCTCCAGAACCAGATGTCGCGGTGTTGCGGGTGGGTGGTGATGAGGATCTTGTTGCGGTCGAAATGCTCGCAGTCGATGCGGTCTTCGACATGGGTGAACACCGCCCGGCGTACCGGGAAGTTCGACGGCGCCTCCAGCTCCAGCAGGCGCGGCAGCACCCGGCCGTAGCCGCTGGCGTCGAGGATGAAGTCGGCTTCGATGCGGTACTGGCTGCCGTCCTCGCGACGGCAGTCGAGCTGCGGCAACGGCCGCGCCACGTCCACCGCGATGATCTCCTCGCCGTAGCGGATCTCGACCCCTTGCAGCGCCGCCTGATCGGCCAGCAGCTTGTCGAAGTCGGCGCGCTGCACCTGGAAGGTGGTGGGCTTGCCGTGGCTGAAGGTGTCGCCGAAATCGAAGGTGCTGTAGTGCTCGCCCCAGGCGAACGCCGCGCCGTTTTTCAACTGGAACCCGGCGGCCTGCACGGCCTCCAGCATCCCGGCTTCCTCGACGAAATCCAGGCAGTGGGACAGCAGGCTTTCGCCGATGGAGAAACGCGGGAAATGTTGCCGCTCGACGATCAGCACGTCGTGGCCCTGGCGCTTGAGCAGCGCGGCCGCGATGGCCCCCGAGGGGCCGGCACCGATCACCACGACCTGGCGACGTTGCATTTCAACTGTTGGCACTGGGGCTCCTTGCCGGTTTGGCGATGTTCAGATTCAAGGGGGCAGCGTGGGTCGCTGCCGGGGGCGTTCGGTGCATCCCGGCCAGGGCCGGCAGCAGGGTGGCGATCAGGCCCATGAGCATCAGCGCGAAGTACAGCGCCGGGCTGATCAGCTGTTGTTGCAGCAGCAGGTTGAGAAAGACGATCTCGCTCAAGCCGCGAATGTTCAGCAGCAGGCTTTCCCGCCAGCGGCTGGCGCCCGTGAAGGAGGCGCCGGCCCAGCGCAGGCCCAGCCAGTTGCCCAGCAGCTTGCTGGCAATCGGCAGCACCAGCAGCGCTGCCAGTTGCACCCAGCCGAGGCTGTCCATGGCGCTGTGCACATTGATCTGCACGATGCCGAACGTGAGGATCAGCGGGATGGCGATGCTGCTCTGCAAGCGGTTCATCCAGGCAGCCTTTAACGGCAGCACCAGCGGCAGCTTGAGGGCGGCCATGCACAGCAGGTAGCCGATGCCGAAGATCAGCGCATTGAGCTTGTAGTGCTCGGCCACCACCAGCAGGCCGAAGAACCCCAGGCTGTGCAGCAGCGGCTGGCGCAGGCCCAGGCCACGCAGCAGCAACGGCAGGCAGGCGCCGGCCAGCGGCAGCAGCAGGCTGCTCAGGTGCAGGCTGCCCTGGGCCAGGGCGAACAGGCTCCAGCAGGTCAGGTCGATGAGAATCGCCGTCTGCACCAGGCGCCGGGTGGCGGCGGGCGGGTACTGGATGTGCCGCAGGTACAGGTAGAGCACCGGGATCGCCGTGATGGCGAACAGCAGGCCCACCGCCAGGGAGCTGATCCAGGGTTGCGCCGGCAGCAGCCAGAAGGCCGTGGCCAGGCCGCAGGCGAAGGGAATGCCGAAGCTCGGCACGGCGATCTTCAGGCTCTGGCGATCCAGGCGCAGGTCGATCACGTCGCTGAGGATATGCCCCAGCAACAGGGCGAAGCTCAGGCCGTACAGGTGCTTGAGCCACTGCGGCGCCACCAGTTGCGCGCCGTCAAGCTGCCAGTGCGGCTCGATCCATAGCAGCATCAGCAGGGGCAGGCCGAAGGTCGCCAGCAGCAGTTGGCTGACGATCGGGATCAGGCCCAGGTGCCGCCCGAGATGGGTGGCCAGGGCGAACAGCCCCAGGACCAGCAGCCAGAACAGCAGGATCAGCATGGGCCGCGCTCCGCCTCGGGCGTCGGGTGCGGCGTGTGGCCGGCCCAGGGCGCGAGGATAAAGCTGAAGGCCAGCCCCAGGCTCACCGCCAGCCCGAAGTTGCTCACCGCCGGGGTGCTGGACACCGCCAGCAGGCCGAACGACAGCCAGGTGGTCAGGGCCGCCAGCAGGGTGCCCAGCAGGCTCACCGCTGCACCGCCGATCTGCTCGCGCATGAGGATCGCGTAGTCGACACTGATGGCCGTCACCAGCAACAGGCCGAACAGGCTGAACAGGGTCAGGGGCTGGCCCAGCCAGCCGAGGCTGGCCAGGCTGCACAAGGCGGCCAGCAGCGGCAGCGCCACCAGGCGCAAGGCGCCCCCGAAGCCGAAGGGCAGGATCAGCAGCAGGACGATCAGCACGCAGGAGGCCAGCTTGAGTTCGGCGGCGCTGACCTGGGTCGCGGCGAACACCCGGTTCAATTCACCGAGGCGGTCCACCAGTTGCACCCCGGGCAGATCGTCGGCCTGAACCCGCAGCAGGGCGGCGTCGTTCAACCCTTGCAGGCTGACCATGGCGGCCACGCCGTCGGCGTTGGGCCCCAGCCACAATGGGCGATAGGGCTCGGCCAGGGGGCCGTTGAGGGCGCTGTCGATATCGCTGGGCGGCAGTTCCTGCAGTTGCTGTAACTCGGCCTGCAACGCCTCCAGGGGCACGCCCAGGGCCAGCAGTGGCTGCCAGAACTGCGGCAGTTGCTGCAGCGCCTGGCGCAGCCGCTGCTGGTCCCGGGCCTGGCTGAGCAGTTGCTCCAGGGACAGGTAGCCCTTGAGCTTGCCCAGGTTCACCAGTTGCTGCAGGCGTTCGTCCAGGGCGCCCAGACGTTGCAGCAATTGCTCCTGGCTGGCCGCACGCACCAGAAAGAACTGGCTGGTGGGTTGATAGCCGGTGATCCGGGCAATGGCCTGGGCCTCTTGCAGCAGTTGCGGCGGTGCGCCGACCCACTGGCGGATATCGTTCTTGCTTTCCAGTTGCCACAGGCCGCCCGCGCAGAACAGCGCCAACAGGGCCAGCAGTGCCGGGCTCGGCACACGCTTGAGCAGCGCTTCACGTACCCTGAGCAGCGCTTCGGCGACCCGCAGCGGCCATCGCGCCGGATGCAGTTCGACGCCCTTGAGCAGCGCCGGCAGCAGGCACACCGCCGACAGGTAGGCCCCCAGCAGGCCGGCGGCGGAGAACGCGGCGATCTGGGTCAGGGCCGGGAACGGGGTCCAGGCCAGGGCCAGGTAACCGATGCAACTGGTGATCAGGCTCAGGCTCAGCCCCGGTAGGGTCAGGCGCAGGGCCGGCCAGCTGCGCCAGGGTTTCAGGCTCCAGCTCTTGGACAGGTAGTGCAGCGGGTAGTCGACGGCCACGCCGATCAGGCTCGACCCCAGCACCAGGGTCATCACGTGCATGTGGCCGAACAGGGCGACACAGGCCACCGCGCCGAACAGCATGCCCACCAGCACCGGAACGAAGGCCAGCAAGGCCCGCCAGCGGCGGAAGGCCAGGAGCAGCAGCAACAGGATTCCCAGGGTCGCGCCACCGCCGACCCAGGTGATCTCGCGGCTGGCTTGCTGCTGACCGTTGGCGGCGTACAGCAGGCCACTGGCGGCCAGCAGCTGGACCCCGCCCTGGCTCGCCTGTTCCCGGCTGTGGCGCAGCAGCTCGGCCACTTGCAGGGGCAACTGCATGTCGAACGCGTTGCCGCGGGTATGGGCCCGCAGCAGCACCCAGTGCCGGCCCTCGGCTTCGGCCACCAGGGCGCCGCTGCCGATATCCAGCTGCACCGCGCCATGTTGCGGCTGGCTGTTCTGGATGCGTCCGGTCAGGCCCAGCCAGTCATCCTGGCTCGGCACCAGGGAGAAGCCGGCAAAGGGGTCGAACAGGCTTTGCACCCGCTGCTCGATGAACGCCTGGGGCTGGTTGATCAACTGCTCCCGGTCCTTGGCCGCGAGCATCGCCAGCCGTCCTTGGAGCAATTGCTTGCGCAAGGCCGGCAGGTCGGCCTTAAGGTTCCACTGCACCTTGTCGAACAGCCCGCTGGCCTGCCACTGCTCGGCCAACTGGCGGGCCATGTTCAGCGCCTGCGGGCGCTCGGCGTGACCCACCAGCACCAGGATTTCCCGGTTCAGCGGCTCTTGCATGCGTTGTTCGGCCTGCAGCTCCAGGGCATCGGGAGCGGTGCCGGGCACCAGTTCCATGAGGTTGGCCGACAGCGGCGCGCCGTGGCGCCATTGCCAGGCACCCAGGGCCAGCACCGCCAGCAGCAGGATCAGGAAAGCACGGGGCAGCCAGCGTTCACTCGGCAAAATCATGTTGCTCCGTCGCGCTCAGCGGCTCGGCGCTGCTGCTGTCCTCCATGATCAGCAGGGTGCGGTCGCCCTGGGCTTCCAGCAGTTCGATGCGTTGCACCAGTGCGCCGCCGTCGATGTTGATCTGGTTGAAGATCTGTTTCAGCAGCAGGGAGCGGGGGATCAACTGCAGGTGCCAGTCTTCGGCGCTGCCTTGCAGCTTGAGCTCGAAGTCCCGTTGCAGGCCGCTGCTGTCGCCTTGCAGCACGGCCAGGAACAGGCGGTTCTGCTCGGCCCCGGCGCTCTTGCCGGGGAGCATCTGCCAGCCGCCGGCATCGCGCCGGGCAATGCCCTGGGCGGTGATGCGGTAGTCCTGTTGCAGCGGGGTTTGCAGCAGCCACAGCAGGCCGTGGTTTTTCGCCAGGACGAAGTGGCCCTTGCTGGTCAGCGGCTGGGGCAGGGCGCGCAGGTGTTTCTCCTGGACGAAGCGGCCGTGGATCACCTCCGGCCGCGCCAGCTGATCGCTCAGCTGTTGCAGGTCGAAGGCCTGGGCCAGGCCCGGAACACAGCACAGCACCCAGAGTGCAGGCGCGAGCTTGCTCGCGAACCGCCGCAGCACGGTGCGCAGCGCCGAGCACTGGGCAGACAGGCCGACCCGCTTCGCGAGCAAGCTCGCTCCCACGGTCACGGCAGGGCCCTCGCGACGGCGTCGGTGAAGACCTTGGGCGAGGCCAGCTGCATCTCCCGGCTGGCGATCTCCACCGCCACCTGCACCGAGCTGGCGCGGGTCAGGCGCTCGCCACTGGCCAGGTCGGTGATCAGGTAGTTGATCTTCAGGCGGTTCTCCCACTCCACCAGGCTGGCGCGCACGTTCAGGGTCTGGCCGAACACCGCGCCGCGCACGTAGCGCAGTTGCAGGTCGATCACCGGCCAGGCGTAGCCGGATTCGAGCATCTGGTTGTAGTTGTGGCCGAGCTTGTCCAGCAGGGCGCAGCGGGCCACTTCCAGGTACTTGACGTAATGCCCGTGCCAGACGACGTGCATGGTGTCGACGTCGAAGAACGGCACCAGCACCTGGGTGTCGGCGTGGATCACTCCCTTGCTACGCATGCAGCCTCCAGTGTTGTTCGGCGATGCGCTGCAGGCACAGGCGCAGTTCGCGCTCCAGGGCGCGGTCCTCGATCACCGGTGGGAAGTCCGCGGCCAGTTGCCGGTGCATGGCATCCAGGGCCGGCGGCAACGGCCGGGCATCGGCTTCCTGGCGGCGCAGCCAGACGCCCTGGTTGGCCGCGAGCAAGGTGGCGGCGGCCACTTGTTCGGTCAGTTCCAGCACCCGGATCGCGTCGCGGGCGGCGATGGTGCCCATGCTCACCTTGTCCTGGTTGTGACACTCGGTGGAGCGCGAGAACACGCTGGCCGGCAGGGTGTTCTTCAGGGCTTCGGCAGTCCAGGCGCTGGCGCCGATCTGCACCGCCTTGAAGCCGTGATTGAGCATGGCGCGTTCGGCGCTGGCGCCGGACAGGTTGCTCGGCAGGCCGTGGTTGTAGCGCACGTCCACCAGCAGCGCCAGTTGCCGGTCCAGCAGGTCGGCGACGTTGGCCACCAGGTTCTTCAGGCTGTCCATGGCAAAGGCGATGTGGCCGCCATAGAAGTGCCCGCCGTGCAGCACGCGCTCGGCTTCGGCGTCGATGATCGGGTTGTCGTTGGCGCTGTTGAGTTCGGTTTCGATAAAGCTACGCAGCCAGTTCAGGCTGTCGGCCAGCACCCCGAGCACGTGGGGCGCGCAGCGCAGCGAGTAGCGGTCCTGCAGGCGGTGCAGGGGCGCGGTCGGTGCATCGATCGCCAGGTCCTGGCGCAGCCACGCGGCCACTTGCATCTGCCCCGGGTGCGGCTTGGCGGCGAACAGGCGCTCGTCGAAGTGCTCCGGGTTGCCTTGCAGGGCCACCACGTTGAGGGCGGTGATGCGGGTGGCCAGGCGCAGCAGGTAGTCGGCCCGGGCAAAGGCCAGGCAGGCCAGCCCGGTCATCACCGCGGTGCCGTTCATCAGCGCCAGGGCTTCCTTGGGCCGCAGCACCAGGGGCTCCCAGCCCAGCTCGCGGTGCACGTCGGCGGACTCACGACGCTCGCCACGGAACAGCACCTCGCGTTCGCCGGACAGGGTCGCCGCCACATAGGACAGCGGCGTCAGGTCGCCGCTGGCGCCCACCGAACCCTCTTCGGGGATCAGCGGCAGGATGTCCTGGTCGAGGAAGGCCTGCAGGCGTTCCAGCAGTTCCACCCGCACCCCGGACACGCCGTGGCACAGCGACTGCAAGCGCGCCGCCAGCACCGCGCGGGTGGCCTGGGCGTCCAGCAGCTTGCCCAGGCCGCAGCCGTGGAAGGTGTACAGATGCCGGGGCAGGGCCTCGACGTGCTGCAGCGGCACGGCCACCACGCAGGAGTCGCCATAGCCGGTGGTCACGCCATAGATCACCCCTTCCTTGTCCAGCAGGGAATCGAGGAACTGCGCGCCCTTGGCGATCCGCTGGCGCCAGGCGGCGTCGTCTTGCAGGCGGGTCGGCGCCTGGCGGTTGGCCAGGGCCAGCACGTCTTCGATGCGCAGGGGGTGTTCGCCGAAGGTTACCGGCTCATGGGTCGAGGTCGTCATCGGTCTTCCAGAATGGGTAAAAGTTGAACCATTGTTGCGGTGCCTGCAGGCAGTACTGGCCCAGGCGCTCGGCGTAGCGGGCGGTCCACTGGGCGATCACCTGCTGGCGGTCGTTGCGCTTCCACTGCACGGCCTCGGCGAAGGGTTCCAGGGTCACCTGGTAGCGGCCCTGCTGTTTCAGGCACAGCAGCAGGTTGACCGGGCACTTGAGCAGCCCCGCCAGCAGCCAGGGGCCCTGGGGGAAGGCCGCCGGATGGCCGAGGAAATCCACCCGCACATTGCGCCCGCCGTGCAGCGGCACGCGGTCGCCGGCAATCGCCAGCCACTCGCCGCGATCCAGGCGCTGGCTCAGTTGCAGCATGATCGCCGGGTCCAGCTCGCTGACCTGGATCAGCCGCAGGTTGCTGGCCCCGGCTTCGCCCAGCAGGCGGTTGAAGCGTTCAGCGTGCTTGGTGTGCACCAGCACGTTCATGGTCACCTGCTCCCCCAGCTCGGCCAGGGCCCGGCAGACTTCCAGGTTGCCCAGGTGCGCGCCCACCAGCAGTTGCCCGCGTTCACCGCGCAGTTGGTGGCGCAGCATCGCCGGGTCGATGATCTCGATCTGTTCGATGCGCAGCTTGCCGTTCCACACGTCGAGCTTGTCCAGCAGGGCATCGGCAAAGGCCATGAACTGAGCGAACACCCGCCCGTGGCTGGGGCGCAACTCTGCGCGCCCGCTCCATTGCGCCAGACGCTGCTGGTACTGCCAGATGCTGCGCCGGGCGCGGCGGCCGAACAGGAAGAAATAGAACACGATGACGTACAGCACCGGGCTCAGGACGCGGCGTCCCAGGACCCGCACGCCGAAGGCGGTGAGCTTCATCAGCCAGAAGCTGCCGCGCTCCTGGTGCTCGGCCCAGTGTTCGTTGGGGGGCGTCTGGCTCATGGGCGCCACCGGCGCCAGAGGATCAGCGGCAGGCGCGCCAACATGCCGCAGAACAGCTTGGCGTGCATCTTGGAAATCAGCGCGTTGTCGTGGAACAGGCGAAAGTGCGAGAGGCCGTCCTGCGGGTAGTGCACCCGGGTCGGCAGCCAGTGCATGGGCTGGTTGCGCCAGGACAGGCGCACCAGGATCTCCGGGTCGAAGTCCATGCGCCGGCCCAGTTGCACCGAGTCGATCAGGGCCAGCGCCGCAGGCAGGGGATAGACCCGGAAGCCGCACATGGAATCCGGGATCTGCAGCGACAGGCTGTTGATCCAGACCCAGACATGGGTCAGGTAGCGGGCGTACAGGCGGCCCTTGGGCACGCTGGCGTCGTACTGTGGATAACCGCAGATCAGCGCTTCGGGATGGGCTTGGGAGCGTTGGATGAAGTGATCCACATCCGTGAGGTCGTGCTGGCCGTCGGCGTCCACCTGCAGGGCGTGGCTGAAGCCCAGCCGCGCGGCTTCGCGCAGGCCGGCCATGACCGCGCCGCCCTTGCCCTGGTTGACCGCCAGGCGGATCAGGAACACCTGCTCGCGCCCGGCCATTTGTTCCAGCACCGCCGCACAGGCCGGGCTGCTGGCGTCGTCCACCAGCACGCAGGGCAGGCCCCGGGCCAGGAGCGCATCGATCACCGCGGGCACGGCGGTTTCATGGTTGTACACCGGAATCACCGCACAAGGCCTATGCATGGCCGCAGGCCCCTGCACGGCAGGAGCCGGGATGCCGGTTTCCATCCCCTGCAACTTATCCACAGCTGGCCTCCAGAACGATCCGCCCGCTGGAGCAAGGAACGCCGTCATTGAGGTAGGCGAAATACAGTTTCTGGCGCTGGGCATCGAAGCGCAGGTTGAGCTGGATACGATCACCGGGGCGCACCAGTTGCTGGAACTTCAGCACTTCCATGCCGGCGAAGCGGCCCGGCAGGTCGAGCAGTTGCTGGCCCAGGGCCAGGGCCCAGTCCACTTGCACGACCCCCGGCAGCACCGGGGTGGCGGGGAAGTGCCCGCTGAAGTAGGCCAGGTCCGGCGGAACCGCCAGTTGCAGTTGCCATTCGTCGGCGTGCTGCAGCTGTTCCAGCACCTCCGGCGCTTTGGGGCGCGGCGCCAGCAGCAGGGCCTGGACCTCGGCCTGGGGCAGCTTGCCCTGGTTGTTCAGCGGCAGTTGCCGCACCAGGCGCCAGCGTCGCGGCAGGGCCAGGGCCTCACAGTGCCGGGACAGGTGCTGGCGCAGGGTCTGGGTCAGGTGACGCCGACCCTGATTGCGCAGGGCATGCAGGCCGGATTCGCTGAGCACCAGCAGGGCGCCGAGGTAGGCGCGGTTGTCTTCGACCACCCCCAGGCGCGCTTCCGCCACCCAATCGTGGCTTTCCAGGGCCTGTTCCAGCATGGGCAGGGAGAGGCGCTTTTCTTCCAGTTTGACGATGCGGTCCAGGCGGCCCAGCAGTTCGAAGCGGCCGTCGGCGGCAATGCGCGCGGCGTCGGCGGTGTGTTCGACATGCCCGGGCGGCAGATAGGGCGAGGCGATCAGCAGTGCGCCGTCAGGGTCCTGGCTCAGGCGGACGTCGGCGAAGGGTTGCCACAGGTCCGACCCCTGGCGCCAGGCGATACCGCCGGTTTCCGAGCTGCCGAGGATTTCCGTCGGCCACTGCTGCAGCCGTTGCTGCAGGCTGTCGGCGGCTTCGGCCGGCAGGGCGCCACCGGAAGAGAACACCCGGCGCACCGGGCTCAGGGCCGGCCAGTCGAGGTTGTCGCCCATGCGTTTGAGCAGCGCGGGGCTGGCCACCCAGGCGAAGGCCGGGCATTCGCGGCTGGCCCGTTGCAGGTCTTCGGGGAAGGGCAACTGGCGGCGCACGAAGGGGCGCCCGGCGCACAGTGGCCAGAGCACGCGGAACAGCAAACCGTAGATGTGCTGGGTGGCGACGCTGCCGATGATCCAGGCCGGTCCCAGGTCGGCGCCCCACAGGTGCTCCAGGGCCTGGACCTCGTTGGCCAGCTGGCGCAGGCTTTTGTCGATGCGCTTGGGCTCGCCGCTGGAACCGGAGGTGCACAGGCTCAACCGGCAGGCGTCCAGGTCCAGCTCGGCCGGCTCCAGGGGTTGGGCCTGCAACTGCTGCAGCGGCGTGTCCTGATCGGTCAGCCACAGGTCGACATCCGCCGCCCAGCGTTGGCGGGTCTGGGGCTGCAGGTCGGCGGGCAGCAGCACGCTGACCCCGGCGCGCCAGGCGCCGAGCAGGGCCACGGCCAGGTCCACGGCGTCTTCCAGGTGCAGCGCCAGGCGGCTCACGCCGCGCTGCTGCAGGGCGCCGGCCAGGCTCAGGGCCTGTTGCTGCAGACCCTGCAGGTCGATCCCGGGCTGGGCACTGACCACGCGCGGTGCTTGGGTCTTGAGCAACAGCCGCTCAAGGGCAATCCAGTTCATCTACGGCCTCGTACCCGTTGTCGTAAAAGCCATTCAATGGCAAACAGCAGACCCATCAGCCCATAGGCGATCAGGCCGTTGTACAACGTCCACCAGCTCAGCGGCGCCCACAGGGTCAGGGCCGCGGCGAGCACGCCGTTACAGAGAAAAAACACGCTCCAGGCGATGGTCACCTGGCGGGTATAGCGGATGGCTTTTTCCGGCAGGTCCGGCTCACCAAGGCGCGCCAGGCGTTCCGCCACCGGCGGGCCATATTTCAGGCTCAGGCCGAACAGGCCGAGCATGAAGCTGCTGATCAGCACCGGGTACCAGCGCAGCAGCGCCGGGTTGTCGAACCAGGCCAGGAGCAGGCAGAACGCGATTGCCACAATGGCCATCCACAGGCTGCCGGGGCGGCGTTCGCCGGTCAGCGCCCGGGCCAGCCACAGGCCGCCCAGCAGCAGACCGAACTGCCAGGGCGCGAAGTGCTCCATGCCGAAGTACACCGCGAAGGGGTAAAGCAGGCCGGCCAGCAACAAGCCCAGGCCGATCAGCCGGCTCATGCGGCCGGCTGGACCAGACGGTAGACCGCCTCGACCACGTCGTTGACGGTGCGCACCGACTTGAATTCCTCGGCGGCGATTTTCTTGCCGGTCTGACGCTTGATGTGGTCGATCAGGTCGACGGCGTCGATGCTGTCGATTTCCAGGTCCTGGTACAGGTTGGAGTCCAGGCTGATGCTGTCGGGGGCCAGTTCGAAGAGTTCGACCAGGGCATCGCGCAGGGTGTTGAAGATGTCGTCACGGGTTTGCATGGTCGGTTCTCAAGCTGCCTGTTTTGCAGTGACGAACGCCGCAAGGCTCGCCACGTTACTGAAGTGGTTGCGGGTGTCCTTGGCGTCGGCATCGATCTTGATGCCGTACTTTTTCTGGATCGCCAGGCCCAGTTCCAGGGCGTCCACCGAGTCCAGGCCGAGGCCTTCGCCGAACAGCGTCTGATCGTTGCCGATGTCTTGGGCGCTGATGTCTTCGAGGCCCAGGGCGTCGATGATCAGCAGTTTGATTTCAAGCATCAGGTCCGGGTGTGTATCGCTCATCTCTGGCGAGCTCCTTAATGAAGTAGTGGTGCAAGTGCTCATTGAGCTTGCGCGAAGCCTGGGGCGCCGGGCCTTGGGCTGCAAAGGTCTGTGGGTCTATATCGGCACCGACGTGAAAACTGAAGTGCACACGGCGTTGTGGAATGCGGTACCAGGGCTCGGCCTTGGTCAGGGTGGTGGGGCTGACCCGGATCACCACCGGCGTGATGATTTTCGCACCGCGCAGGGCAATGGCCGCAGCCCCCCGATGAAAGGCGGGGGCGCTGCCGGGCTGGGTGCGGGTGCCTTCGGGAAAGACGATCAGGGTCTGGCCTTCCTGCAGTGCCCCGGAGGCCGCATCGAGCATGTCCAGGCTGCCGTCGTTGCTGATGTACTGGGTGGCGCGCACCGGGCCGCGGGTGAAGGGGTTGCTCCACAGGCTCTGCTTCACCACGCAGTTGGCGTCGCGCACCAGGCCGATGAGGAACACCACGTCGATCAGCGACGGGTGGTTGGCGATGATCATCTGCCCCGGTCGTCCGAGCCGCTCGGCGCCCTGCACCTCATAGGTGAGCACGCCGCTCTTGGCCATGAAGCGGATGAACAGCCAGAACAGCCGGCTCACGGTGTTGCGCGCCCGCTGGCGGTGGCTGTGGGCATCGCCGGGCAGGCAGGCAAGCAGCGGGAAAATCACCAGGCGCAGGCACAAACCACCTATTCCGAACAGTGCAAAGCTCAGAGCGGTGGCCATCAGGCGCCAGTGGTAGGCATTGCGGCCCTTGGCGCTCAGTGCTTGTGTTGCCAGGTCCATACACGATTCATCCAGGCATGTTGGCAAGTGTTCTGTGCACCGAGCAGCAGGCGCAGCAGGTTCAGGGCGTGGGGCCACGGGGCCTTGGGGGTTTGACCGTCGTCGCTGCCCAGCGACAGCTGCCAGTCGTCGCCCGGCGTCAGCAGCAGGCCCAGGGCGTAGGGGAACGGCACGTCGTCGATCCAGCTGGCATAGGCTTCGGGCGGCTGCTCCTCGGTGATCACCAGCAACACGTGGGGCGCGCCGTCGGCCAGCAGGCTGGCGGCTTCCAGCAGGCCGTGTTCCAGGCCATCGCCGGCGGCGGCCAGAGCGGTCATTTCGCTGGTTTCGCCGCGCATGATCGACCACAGGCCGATCACCGCGTTGTGCACCGACAGGCTGAACTGGGTGGGCGACAGCGGCTGCTCGGCGGCCAGGTCGCTGAGGATGTCGAAGGTGCGCGGGGTTTCGCCATGCCGGGAAATGAACACCAGCGGCAACTGCTCCAGGCCCTCGGCCAGGGGCCAGCCGACGCTGAAGGCCATGCGCGCCAGGCGGCTGAGGCGCCGGCGCTGCATGGCGGGCAGAAAGGACACATCGGGAGCGGCATCGCTGCTTTCCGGCAGGGTCGGCTGGTGGCTCCAGGCCTGCCAGGCGTCCACGCTTTCGAGCCCAGGGGCCCACGCACGCCATTGAGCGATGTTGAACTTGATCACTTGATTTCATCCCGCCCCTGCGGGCTTCCTTGACGCGGTGTATCGCTTCGATTGGCGATTGACCTGGGTGACGCGAAGGCGTCAGTGGCGCGCATTATCCCGGTGCGACTGGCTTGTAGCAAATGCTGCTTGGGTTGTTGGTCGCAAAAACGCCGAATCTGATCTGAGAGAAGGTGTCCATTTGCCACTATCGAGGACCGCTCCGAGCGCAAGCCGCCGTGGCCAAGCCTTGGCCTGGCCCGACCCGGCGCTGCCAGGACTGCGCAAAGTCTTGCGCTGTCGAGGTAGCTAAGGGCCGACGTGGCCTACTACACTCGGTGATCTTTGATACAGGGAGGTCTAGACATGCGGCGTGTGGTGTTCAATCAGAAAGGTGGCGTCGGCAAATCCAGCATTGCCTGCAATCTGGCGGCGGTCAGCGCCAGCGAGGGCTATCGCACCTTGCTGGTGGACCTGGATGCCCAGGCCAACTCGACTCAGTACCTCACCGGCCTGACCGGCGAGGACATTCCCATGGGCATTGCCGATTTCTTCAAGCAGACCCTGTCGTCCGGGCCGTTCGCCAAGAAGAACCAGGTGGATATCTACGAAACGCCTTTCGACAACCTGCACGTGGTGACTGCCACCGCCGAGCTGGCGGACCTGCAGCCCAAGCTCGAGGCCAAGCACAAGATCAACAAGTTGCGCAAACTGCTGGACGAGCTGGCCGAGGATTACGACCGGATCTACCTGGACACCCCGCCGGCCCTGAATTTTTATGCGGTATCGGCGCTGATCGCCGCTGATCGCGTGCTGATTCCCTTCGATTGCGACAGTTTTTCCCGTCAGGCGCTGTACGGCCTGCTGGCGGAGATCGAAGAGTTGAAGGAAGACCACAACGAGGGCCTGGAGGTCGAGGGCATCGTGGTCAATCAGTTCCAGGCCCGGGCCAGCCTGCCGCAGCAGATGCTCGATGAGTTGATCAGCGAAGGTCTGCCGGTGCTGCCGGTGTACCTGGGCAGTTCGGTGCGCATGCGTGAATCGCACCAGGCCAGCATGCCGCTGATCCATCTCGACCCACGGCACAAGCTGACCCAGCAGTTCGTCGACCTGCACAACCTGCTGGAAAACGCCTGACCCTCAAGTCCTCGTGAGCGCAGGCCGTGTCCTGCGGCTCATGACGTCGCGTTAGATCCCCTGGCTGCGCAACCAGCCCAAGAGTTGTGGCAATGGCAAGGCGCCGCTTTGCCGGGCCACTTCCCGGCCGTTCTTGAACAGGATCAGGCTGGGAATCGAGCGAATGCCCAATTGCCCCGATAGCTGCGGGTTGGCTTCACTGTCCAGCTTGGCCAGCCGGCACTTGCCACTCAGTTGCGCGGCGGCCTGCGCGAAGATCGGCGCAAAGGATTTGCACGGCCCGCACCAGTCGGCCCATACGTCCACCAGCAGCGGCAGGTCGCCCTTGATCTGGCTGGCGTAGTCGCCCTGTTTCAAGTCAAAAGGCCTGCTCAGCAAGACCTCGGCCTTGCAGCGTCCGCATTTGGGGTGATCGCCCAGGCGTTCGCCGGGGATGCGGTTGAGGCCGTTGCAGTGCGGGCAGGGAATCAGCAGTGGCTCGGACATGATGGGCTCCGCAAATAGGTGGAGCGCCTTAGATGGCGGCGCCCGGGGTGAATATCAAGTTGGCGTCCGCCGGGCAGATGTCGCCATGGCCTCACGTGCTGGGCGGGGCCAGTTCGACGCTGAGCAGACGGTCCATGGAGCGGCCGATGTAGAAGGTAAAGGGCCGGCCAAGCTCCATGGCCATGCCCTCGCACCTGCCCATGAAGCCTATGTGCTGAAACGGAGAAATCTCCCCATCCTCGTGGTACTGCAAGCCCAGGGAGCCGACACTGAAGCCGACGCGGTCGGCGCGGCGATCCACTCGCGAGCCCCAGGAGGTCTTGATCGCGGACAGTTGGATGCGGTTGTCGAACAGCATCTGGTTGAGCGTGGGGTTGGCGAACCTGATGTTGCCGAACAAGAACTGCGCCGGTTCGCGCTTGTGGTCTTTCCACTCCAGATACACGTTGTAGTCCCCTGGTCCGCTCCCGGCCTTGCTGCCCATCTGGCTGAACGGCATGCCCGGCGCCTGGAGGGTGGCCTGGTATTGGCAAAACGCCTCGTTGGGCGTGCCGGTGGCCGAGAGCTTGCCGCTGATCAATTCCTCCATCGAGTAATGAAACATCACCGCGGCGTACTTCACCGGCTCCAGCGCCAGGGAGAAGTGGCGCGGCAAGGCCATGGCTCTTTTGCGGTACTCGGGGCTGGTGTATTTCCCGGTTTCCGGGGCGATCTCCAGAACGGCCTCGAAGGTGCCGGCTGCGCGCGCCTCGACAATTTCGTTAAACAGCGCCCGCAGACGCTGGCGCTGGCTGTCGGGCACGCTGCTGTCCAGGCTGATATGCAGGGTCTTGTCGTCCTTGCGGTCCATCTCCAGGCCGATGGCGTCGGGCTCGATGCCGATCCCAGTGGCCATCTGAGTGATGGTCTCTGCAAAGTACGGCACGATCCGGGCCTGCTTGGGGTCGCCCACTTCGTCCTGGAAATGCAGGGTCAGGTAGGTCTGCTTGCAGCCGGTCAGCAGCATCAGCAGCAGGGCTGCCGTGCAGAGGCGTCGGTTCAATGGAGGTCCTTGTTGCGCAATGGCGCTTAGCGGAAGTCGACGCTGGTCAAGCGATCCAGGGTCCGGCCTATTTGAAAGGTGAATGGCCGACCCAGGGTCTGCATCTTTTGATCGCACAGCGCTTGCAGCTCGTCCTTGCGGGTGTCGAAGGGCAGGGCCGAGGTCAGGGTCTGGACGCCGATGGAGCCGATGACGATGGCGAATTCGTCGAGGGGCACCGGTGCGGGCCGGGTGATCTTCGAGCTGGATGGCCAGGCCTGGACGGTTTTCTGCTGCAGGAGCCGGTTCAGGTCCGGGTCATCGAAATGCACCTTGAGTGGCACCTTGGCAATGCTGCCGCTGCGGGTCAGCAAGGAGATCAGGCCGCGCTCGCTGTTGTCCTGTTCAAGGGCTTCGTAGGCGATCAGTTTCAAGGGCATGGGCAGCGTCAGGCGCGCGGTGATCTTGCAACTGACCGGGCCTTGGATTTCGCTCGCGTTGACGATGGCCTGCATGCTGTCTTCGTAGCTGCGGTCCAGTAGCATGCCGAACTCCGGCTCGAACGCCAGGCCGGCGTCGAGGCTGTCCGGCAAGTCGCTGCTGCCCGACGGGGTGACCTTGGCTTGGGCGTTGTCCAGTTCCAGGTGCAGGTTCATCGAGCTGGCCTTGCGCGCCTCGGTGACCTGCTCGAAGACGGCCCGGAGGCGGCCCCGTTGCTCCGGGCTCAGGGAGTAGTCCACCAGGCGCAGCTGGATCACCTTGTCATCCTCCTTGTCGCGCTCCAGGGCAATGGCATCCGGGTCCAGGCCCTGGGCACGGAGCGCCGTGTAGATACTCTGCTTGTACGCCTCGTGCACCAACTGGTCGGAGTATTGCGGGCCGGCCTTGGGATCGGAGCGCACCGAATCCTGGAAGTGCAGGGTGGCGAAGTCTTCCTTGCACCCGGTCAGGGCGAACAGCAGGGGCAACAGCAGCAGGTAGCGAGGTTTCATGGCGGACTCTTGCAGGGTGTCGACGGGGGGACAGGGCTCGTGGCATGGGCGAGTGGTGAAGGTGGCAGTCGGGCCGCCGGTGCGTCACAGGGCCAGGCGATGCCCGTTGAGGCCGATGACCACGGCGAACGTCTTGGCGATCACCACTTCGGCCTGGTTGCTTTCAGCCAGGAAGCTGGCCATCGGGTAGGGGAATTCCACGGGAATACCGGCGATCGACACGTGTTTTATCGACAGCGCCTGCAGGTCCAGCCCGTCGCTCGCGGTGCCGCCGCTAATCAGATAGACGCTGTCGCTGATCGGCTCGTAGGAGATGCCGCCGCTGCCCTGGATACGTTGCAGGCTGGCGGTCTGTTTGGTCAGTTCGTCCCGTTCGGCCTGGGTAATGGTGCGGTGCGGTTTACCGTGCAGGCGCAGGTCCTGCAGGTTCATGCGGTACTTGGCGCGGCGGCTCAGGTAGATGACGGCCGACACCAGGGTGATCACGCCCAAAGCCAGGGTGACCAGGGTCAGGAACAGGTTCATGCGCATCCTTGCAGGTACTGGACATCAGGGGCGGGCATTATCCGCATCCGCTGCCGACGGGTCCATGCGCAATCTTGTGTTTGGCGCTTTTCTGCACGATGGCCGAGGCGCTGGCCCTGGCACTCGATGAGCTGTTGGACATCATGGCGAAGACGAATCGCACCCACTGGCTTCGCTGGTGGACATCATGGGTGACTGGATCGAGGCCTACGACGAAGAGCACCATCCGATGCCGGCGGTCAGCGCCGTGGAGGTTCTACGTTCGTTGATGGGTGTACATGGCCTGACTCAAAGCGACCTGCCCGGGGTGGGCGCGCAGTCGGTGGTGTCGCAAGTGCTCAGCGGCAAGCGCCAGCTCAACCTGCGGCAGGTCCGCTGGCTGGCCGAGCGCTTCAAGGTGTCGATGGAGACCTTCGTCTGACTCAGGACGAGCAGCTGATTTCCAGGTGCTTGCCCCACTCTGGCGGACGTTCGGCATACCCTTGCATGCCCTCTTGTTCCTCAAAAGGCCGGCTCAGCACCTGGTGCAGGCGCCGCACTTGCGAGTAATCCCCCGACTCGGCGGCGTCGATGGCCTTCTGCGCCAGATAGTTGCGCAGGATGTACAGCGGATTGACCGCGTGCATGCGCTGCCGGCGCAGGTCCTGGCCCTGGATCGGATCCCGGGCGACCCGTTCCCGGTACTGCTCGGCCCAGGCATCGAAGCCGTCGCGGTCGACGAAATCGTCCCGCAGCCGGGCCAGCGCCTGCTCCGGCGCCTGGTCCCCCAGGTGGCGGAAGAACAGGCTGTAGTCGACGCCGCTGTTCTGCATCAGTTGCAGCAGGCGTTCCACCAGTTTCTGGTCGTCGTCCTCGGCCTGGGTGAAGCCCAGGCGCCGACGCATCAGGTCCAGGTAGTGAGCCTGATACAGCGGCAGGAACAGACCGAGACTTTCCCGCAATGCCTCGACGCTGATGAACGGGGTCAGGGCCTGGGCCAGGGCGCTGAGGTTCCACTGGCCGACGGGCACCTGATTGCTGAAGGAGTAGCGACCCTGGTCATCGGAGTGGTTGCAGATGAAGTGGGCGTCGAAATCATCGAGGAAGGCGAACGGGCCGAAGTCGAAGGTGATGCCCAGGATCGACATGTTGTCGGTGTTCATCACCCCGTGGCAGAAGCCGTAGGCCTGCCATTTGGCGATCAGCTCGGCGTTGCGTTCGACGATCTCGCGGAACATCGCCAGGTAGGGTTCCGGCTGCTCCAGGCACTCGGGGAAATGCAGCGTCAGCACATGCTCCCCCAACTGCTTCTGCTGTTCGGGTTTCTTGGTGTAGTAGAAGTACTCGAAATGGCCGAAGCGGACATGGCTCGGCGCCAGGCGCAGGACCATCGCCCCGCGCTCCTGCTTCTCGCGCCATACCGGGGTGTCCGAGCCGATCACGCACAGCGCGCGGCTGCTGGGAATGCCCAGGGCATGCAGGGCCTCGGAGGCGAGGAACTCGCGGATCGACGAGCGCAACACGGCACGACCATCGCCCATGCGGGAGTAGGGCGTCTGCCCGGCGCCCTTCAGGTGCAAGTCCCAGTGTTCTCCCGCCTGGTTGTAGACCTCGCCCAGCAACAGGCCGCGACCGTCCCCCAGTTGCGGGTTGTAGGAGCCGAACTGATGCCCGGAATAGACCATGGCCCGGGGCTCGGCCTCGGCCCACAGCTTGTGTCCGCCGAACAGCTCGGCGAACACCGGGCTTTCGGCCACGGCCGGGTCCAGGTCCAGCAGCGCCATGGCCGCCGGGCTGGCTGCCACCAGCCTGGGGTTGTCGAGGGGTTCGGGCAGTACGTGGGTCGAGAAGGCGTCGCCCAGGCGAGCGAAGCGGTTGTCGAAGGTCAGTTCGTCGAGGGCTTTCAACGGCCATCTCCCAGCAGAATGTCCGAGCATTCTGCTAGGGATAGAGGCCTTAGTCGAGTTTGCTTGGCGGCGGTTCCTGCAGCGGCTTGCCTTCGGCCACCGGGACGATGGTCTTGGCCTCCGGCTCGATGGGCACCATCTTGTATTCCTGGCCGTGGAGGTTCTTCAGGTAGACCTCCATCTGCCGGAACGAGATGTTGATGTGCTGCTTCTTGAACTCGCGGTTGATGAAGCGGTTGACCTCGTCCACCACCGGGTTGCGGTCCCCCAGTTCGCGAACGTGCATGCGCAGTTCGTGGTCCAGGGTGCTTTCGCCGAAGTTGAGGAAGTACACATGGGGCTCCGGCTCCTTGAGCACCCGCGGGTTGTCCCGGGCGGCCTTGAGCAGCAGCTCTTTCACCAGGTCCAGGTCCGAGCCGTAGTCGACGCCGAGCTTGAGGGTCACCCGGGTCACGGTGTCGGTCAGCGACCAGTTGATCAGTTGCCCGGTGATGAAGGTCTGGTTGGGGACGATGATGTCCTTGCGGTCGAAGTCGGTGATGGTGGTGGCGCGGATGCGGATCTTGCTCACCGTGCCCGACAGGTTGCCGATGGTGATGGTGTCGCCGATGCGCACCGGCCGCTCGAACAGGATGATGATGCCGGAGATGAAGTTGGCGAAGATCGCCTGCATGCCGAAACCCAAGCCTACCGACAAGGCCGCCACCAGCCACTGCAGCTTGTCCCAACTGACGCCGAGGGTGGCCAGGGTCGAGACGAAGCCGACCCCGGCAATGGCGTAGGACAGCAGGGTGGTGGTGGCGTAGGCGCTGCCCTGGGCCAGGTTCAGCTTGGACAGCACCAGCACTTCCAGGAGCCCTGGCAGGTTGCGCGCCAGGGCGAAGGTGATGCCGACAATGATCAGTGCGCCGATCACATCGCCGATGCTGATGGGCACCATGCTCATGTTGGCGCCGGTGCCGCTGGTGTATTCGTAGAGGGTGATGTTGTCCAGGTAGGAGAACACCGTGATCAGGTCCGACCAGACCCAGTACAGTGCGGCGATGAAGCCGCCCAGCAGGGCCAGGCGGATCAGGCGCAGGGACTGTTCGTTGACCTTCTCGATGTCCATGGTCGGCTCTTCGACCACCGCGTCGCCGCTTTCCCCGGCTTCCTTGGCCGCCTGGCGCTTGCTCAGGGCCCGCTGGTAGGCCAGGCGCCGCGCCGCAACCCCGAGTCCGCGAACGAAGGTGGCCTCGATCACCAGCCAGAACATCAGCAGGTACAGGGTGTTGATCAGGCGGTCGCTGAGCTTGAGCGCGGTGTAGTAGTAGCCGAAGCACACGGCGATGAACAAGGCGATCGGCAGCAGGGTGAACAGCAGGCCCACCGCCTTGCGGAACAGCGAGGCATTCTCGTGGGCCGGGCTGCTCAGCAGCAGGCGACTCAGCAGCCAGGCCATCAGCCCGTAGCAGGTCAGCACCACGGCGATGCCCAGCACGTCATCGGCCAGGGCCGCGGGTTGGTGCTCGGCAACGGCCACCACGGCCACCAGCGCCAGGACCACCAGCCCCAGGCGGCGGACCCAGCCCTGGAGGAATTCCACCTGGGGTTTTTCCCAGCGGAAATGCAGTTCCGCCACGCCGCCAGGGGCGAGGATCCGATAGGCGGTGTAGAACACCAGCCAGGCCTGGGCGATCTGCAGCAGCGCCGCGCCGAGGTTGGCGTTCTGTCCCCGGGCGTCGATCTGCAGGGCATAGCCGCACAGCGCCAGGCCCAGGGTCACCGGCATCGCCAGGAGAATGTTGACCAGGATCGCCAGCGGCGTGTGCCACTGGCTGTCGCGTTTGAAGTGGCCGATGTCCTTGTGCACCTTGCTCAGGCGCGCGTAGAGGTTCTTGCGCCGCCACAGCAGGGCGCCGATCAGCAGCGCCAGGGGCAGGAACAGCAACGGCCGCTGCGCCAGGCCGTCGGTCAGTTCACTGAGGCTGGAGGCCCAGGGCAGGGTGGTGACCTGTTTCTGCAGGCGCTGGGGCACTTCCTGCAGCCACTCGGCGTCCAGGGGCTTGTTGCTGGGGATCCAGAACATCTGCTCGTCGAGGGTCGCCCGCAGGCTCTGGGAGGTGCTCAGCAACTGCTTCTGGTTCAGCTGCAGGGTGATGGACTCGTTGAGCAGGGCGCTGAGTTCGCGGTTCAGGCGCTCCAGCAGATCGGCGCGGGTCATCGCCAGGTCGATCAGGGTCCGGCGCAGTTGCGGCGTGACCTGCTCCGGCGGCTGGCTCTTGAGCAGGTTGTCGACGTAGGTGCTGGGGCTGCCCAGCAGTTCCCGCTGCTGGTTGACCTCGAATTGATAGAGGCGGATATCGGCGATTTCGTCCGCCAGGTCGCGGTCCAGTTTCAGGCGTGGCAAGGCCTGTTTCTGTTTGTAGAGAATCTTCGACAGCAGCAGGCTGCCCTTGAGCACGTTGATCTGCTCGTCCAGGGCCGCATCGCTCTGGGTCACGCTGTCCAGCTGCTGTTTGGTCTGCAGGTTCTGCTGGGTCAGTTCGTTGAGGCGGTCGGTGCTCTTGAGCAGGTAGTCGGAGAGCTTGAGGTTGGTGGCGCTTTCGGTGGCCAGCAGGCTGCTGCTTCCGGCCTTCTGCGCCTCGATGGACTGCTGGGTCACGGTTTCCTGGGACTGGGCCAGGCGCTTCTGGTTGATCAGGGTCTGCAGGTCCTGGATTTCCTGCTCCAGGCGCGCGGTCTTTTCCATCAGCAGGTCATGCTGGCTGCTGCCCAGATCCTGCAACTGGCTGTTGCCCGCCAATTCCTGGCGGCGCAGGGGAATCAGGGCGTTGATCGCCGCCAGTTCGGCATTCAGCAGGTTGCGTTGATCGGCGCCGAGCAGCTTGCCGCCGTCCTTGCCGGACTTGAGTGCGGCGTTGATCTGCAGGATGCGGGTCTGGCTGCTGCTGATTTCCGCCTGGGCCCGCTCGGGCCGGGTCTGGGCGGTGATGGTCAGGGTGTTGGCGTCGGCCAGGGCCTTTTGCAGCTCCCCTTGCAGGGTGGTGCGTTCGCTCAGCAGTTGCTCCAGTTGCGACACCGCCAGCGAGCCGTAGCGCTGGGCCACCGGCACCACTTTGCTGGCCTTCAGGCGTGCCAGTTCCCGCTGGTTTTCCGTGGTCTGGCGCGGCGCGTTGCTCAACTGCTGGCGCAGGTCGCTGAGGCGTCGCTCGTAGTCCTGCTTGTTGTTCAGCTGATTCAGGGTGTTTTGCAGCAGGGTCTGCAGGGCCTTCTGATCGGCTTCCGGCAATTTGCGTTCGGCGATCTTGTCCAGGCTTTGCTGGACCGACTCGGCACTGGGCGGATCGCCGCCCTGTGCGGCGCCGACAGAGAGACTCAGGCCCAGCAGGGCAACAGCGAAGAATTTACGCAGGTTAGGCATAGAAGTCGGTCAAGCAAATAGGAATGGGGGGACGCGTCGCGACCAGGTCCGACGCGCTCCGCAGTTTAGAGGAAGAGGCCGGGGCCGGGGCGACTTCCTTCGGGGAATCTGACGCCCACCTTGCCGATCTTGTTCCCGTCCATCACCGCCACGGTCCAGATGGTGTTGTTCCACTCCACCTGGTCGCCGACCACCGGTGCACCGCCGACCTTCTGGGCGATGAACGCCCCCAGCGGCATGTCCGCGTCCTGGCCGTCGAGCTTGAGCCCGTAGAGCGCCGACACCGCGCCCAGCTGGGCGTCGCCTTCGAGGACGAAGTCGCCGAAGAAGCGCAGGTCCAGCCCGCGCTCCGGCGCCTGGCTGAAGAGTTTGCCCAGGGCCGGAAGGTTGTGTTCATGGCCGATCACGCACAGCAAGTCATCGGCCTCAAGCACGGTACTACCCGACGGATGGAGCAGTTGCTGGCCGCGAAACAGCGCGGCAATCCGCGTGCCTTCGGGCATCTTCAGCTCCCGCAGGGCGGCGCCGATGCACCACTTTTCCGCTCCCAGGCGGTAGACGAACATCTCCCACTCGCTGGTGACATGGACTTCCAGGGCCGATCGGGAGATCGGCGCCGGGTCCGGCGGCACCGTGACCTTCAGCCACTTGGCCACCCACGGCAGGCTGGTGCCCTGCACCAGCAGCGAGATCAGCACGATGAAGAACGCCAGGTTGAAGTACAGCTGGGCGTTGGGCAGCCCGGCCATCAATGGGAACACCGCGAGAATGATCGGCACCGCGCCGCGCAGGCCGACCCAGGAGATAAAGGCCTTTTCCCGGCCGTGGAAGGCCTTGAACGGCGCCAGGCCCACCAGCACCGACAGCGGCCGGGCGAACAGGATCATCCACAGCGCCAGGCCGAGGGCCGGCAGGGCGATGGGCAGCAGGTCGTGGGGGGTGACCAGCAGCCCCAGCACCAGGAACATGCCGATCTGTGCCAGCCAGGCCATGCCGTCGAGCATGTGCAGGATGCCGTGGCGGCTGCGCACCGGGCGGTTGCCGATCATCAGGCCGCACAGGTACACCGCCAGAAAGCCGCTGCCGTGCAGGGCGTTGGTCAGGGCAAAGACCACCAGGCCGCCGGCGATCACCAGGATCGGGTACAGGCCGTTGGCCAGGTGGATGCGGTTGACCAGTTGCAGCATCAGCCAGCCGCCGCCCAGGCCGATCACCGCGCCGATGCCGAATTCGCGGACCAGGTCCCCCAGCAGGCCCCAGTGCAGGCCGGTGTGGCCGCTGGCGAGCATGTCGATCAGGGTCACGGTGAGAAACACCGCCATCGGATCGTTACTGCCGGACTCAATCTCCAGGCTGGCGGTGACCCGTTCGTTGAGGCCCTTGCCCCCCAGCAGCGAGAACACCGCCGCGGCGTCGGTGGAGCCGACGATGGCGCCGATCAGCAGGCCCTGGATCAGGTTGAGGTCGAACAGCCAGGCCGCGGCCATGCCGGTCAGCCCGGTGGTGATCAGCACCCCCACCGTGGCCAGGGACAGCGCCGGCCACAGGGCCACGCGGAAACTCGCCACCCGGGTGCGCAGGCCGCCGTCCAGCAGGATCACGGCCAGGGCCAGGTTGCCCACCAGGTAGGCGGTCGGGTAGTTGTTGAAGATGATGCCGCCGCCGTCGACCCCGGCGGTCATGCCCACGGCGAGGATGATCACCAGAATCGGGATGCCGAGCCGGGAGGACAGTGAACTCACCAGAATGCTCGCACCTACCAGCAACGCGCCGATCAAGAACAGGCTGTTGATGGTCGTCGCATTCAAAGGCAGTACTCCAGGGTGAAAAAGGCGGGCGCAAACTGACCATGCAGTCTGCGTGCCAGCGATTCTAACCTGTTGAAATGTGCCGCTGTCA
Source organism: Pseudomonas sp. BC42 (assembly GCF_021560055.1). Taxonomy (NCBI): domain Bacteria; kingdom Pseudomonadati; phylum Pseudomonadota; class Gammaproteobacteria; order Pseudomonadales; family Pseudomonadaceae; genus Pseudomonas; species Pseudomonas sp. BC42. The sequence continues at coordinate 6,313,834 of NZ_CP091067.1, read as the reverse complement.
AAAAGCTTTCAATGGCACCGGCCGATCCGGCGCACGTGCTGTGCGCCGGGTCTTTGCCGAGCCTGGCCCGGTGCTTCAAAGGCTGAAGCGCGCCACCAGGCTGTTGAGGTCCACGGCCAGGCGCGACAGCTCGTTGCTGGCTGCACTGGTCTGGTTGGCGCCGGTGGACGATTGCACCGACAAGTCGCGGATGTTCACCAGGTTGCGGTCCACTTCCCGGGCCACCTGGGCCTGTTCCTCGGCGGCGCTGGCGATCACCAGGTTGCGTTCGTTGATCTCGATGATGGCGCTGTTGATGGTGTCCAGGGACAGACCGGCGCCACGGGCGATGTTCAGGGTCGACTCGGCGCGTTCGGTGCTGTTGCGCATCGAGTCCACGGCATGTTCGGTGCCGCTCTGGATGCTGCCGATCATGCGTTCGATTTCGCTGGTGGACTGCTGGGTGCGGTGGGCCAGGGCGCGCACTTCATCGGCGACCACGGCAAAGCCGCGACCAGCCTCGCCGGCACGGGCGGCTTCGATGGCGGCATTGAGCGCCAGCAGGTTGGTCTGGTCGGCCAGGCCGCGGATCACGTCCAGCACCTTGCCGATGTCCCGCGACTCGTTGGCCAGATCGCCGATCAGGCTGGCGGTGCTCTGTACGTCCGAGCTCATGCGCTCGATGGCGGACACGGTTTCCTGCACCAGGTCGCGACCGTCGCCGGCGGAGGTGGTGGCGTTCTTCGAGGCTTCGGAGGTGCTGACGGCGTTGCGGGCCACTTCTTCCACGGCGCTGGTCATTTCATTGACCGCCGTCGCGGCTTGTTCGATCTCGTTGTTCTGCTGGGTCAGGCCACGGGCGCTTTCGTCGGTGACGCTGTTGAGTTCCTCGGCCGCCGAGGCCAGTTGGCCGGCGGAGCCGGAGATGCGTTGCAGGGTGTCGCGCAGTTTTTCCTGCATCTTGGCCATGGCCTGCAACAGGCGCCCGGCCTCGTCGCTGCCGTCGATCCGGATCGGCCGGGTCAGGTTGCCTTCGGCGATCTCTTCGGCGGCGCTCAGGGCGTTGGCGATCGGCAGGGTGATGCTGCGGGTCAGCAGCCAGGCGAACAGCAGGGTCAGGGCGGTGGCCAGCACCAGCAGGCCCACCACCAGAGCGAAGGCCGAGGAGTACTGCTCGGCGGCTTGCTGGTTGGTGTCCAGGGTCTGCTGGGTGTTGATCTCCAGCAGGCGGTTGAGCACGGTGTTCATGGCTTCGGAGTTGTTCAGCAGGTCGGTGTTGAGCAGGTTGCGCAACTCGTCCACCTGATTGCTGCGGGACAGACTCTTCATCCGCTCTTCGATCTGCCGGTACTGGCCCAGCAACTGCACGTACTGGTCATAGGCGGCTTTTTCCGCCGGGCTGCTGATCAGCTTTTCATAGGTCGTTTGGGCCGTGCGGATCTGCTGGTTGCGCATCTCCAGCAGTTCCACGGTCTTTTGCTGCACATCCGGCTCGCGGTTGACCAGCAAACGGTAGGACAGCACCCGCAGGCGCAGGGTCAGCTGGGTGAATTCGTCGAGGCTCTTGATGCTCGGCACGCTGCTCAGGGTGATGTCCTCGGCGGCACCGCGGATCTTGCTCATCTGATTCAGGGCGAACACCCCGAGGATCAGCATCAAGCCGCCGATCATGGCAAAACCGAGGAAGGCCCGCGGAGCGATATTCATATTACGAAGGGACATGGTGAGTACCAAAAAGGGCGCATCCGTGCGGGGCTTGAGACTGATCTACCGTGACATATCGGTCGTACGACTAAAGTCTTGAGTCACGCCGCGGATTTAGCCGCCCGCCCATGCACCGCCCCGGCAGCGCCAAGCGCCGCTACCCCTGGCTCCAGCCCCCGCACTAGAGGGCTGGAGCAGGACGCAAGGGGGGGTGTTACAGCTGGAACCGGGTCACCAGATTGTTCAGGTCCACGGCCAGGCCCGACAATTCGCTGCTGGCGGAGCGGGTCTGGTTGGCCCCGGTGGTGGATTGCACCGACAGGTCGCGGATGTTCACCAGGTTGCGGTCCACTTCCCGGGCCACCTGGGCCTGTTCCTCGGCGGCGCTGGCGATCACCAGGTTGCGTTCGTTGATCTCGATGATGGCGCTGTTGATGGTGTCCAGGGACAGACCGGCGCCACGGGCGATGTTCAGGGTCGACTCGGCGCGTTCGGTGCTGTTGCGCATGGAGTCCACGGCATGTTCGGTGCCGCTCTGGATGCTGCCGATCATGCGTTCGATTTCGCTGGTGGACTGCTGGGTGCGGTGGGCCAGGGCGCGCACCTCATCGGCGACCACGGCAAAGCCGCGGCCGGCCTCGCCGGCACGGGCGGCTTCGATGGCGGCATTGAGCGCCAGCAGGTTGGTCTGGTCGGCCAGGCCGCGGATCACGTCCAGCACCTTGCCGATGTCTCGCGACTCGTTGGCCAGATCGCCGATCAGGCTGGCGGTGCTTTGCACGTCGCCGGTCATGCGCTCGATGGCGGCGACGGTTTCCTGAACCATGTCCCGTCCGTCCCCGGCGGACTGGGTGGCGTTCTGCGAGGCTTCGGAGGTGCTGACGGCATTGCGTGCCACTTCTTCCACGGCGCTGGTCATTTCATTGACCGCCGTCGCGGCTTGTTCGATCTCGTTGTTCTGCTGGGTCAGGCCGCGGGCGCTTTCGTCGGTGACGCTGTTGAGTTCCTCGGCCGCCGAGGCCAGCTGGCCGGCGGAGGCGGAAATGCGTTGCAGGGTGTCCCGCAGCTTTTCCTGCATGGTGAGCATGGCCTGCAACAGGCGGCCGGCTTCGTCGCGGCCATCCACGGTGATCGGTTGGGTCAGGTTGCCTTCGGCGATGGTTTCGGCGGCATGCAGGGCGTTGGCGATCGGCAGGGTGATGCTGCGAATCAGTCGCCAGGCGAACAGCAGGGTCAGGGCGCTGGCCAGTACCAGCAGGCTCACCACCAGATTGAAGGCGGTGGTGTATTGCTCGGCCGCGTCTTGATCGGCGGCCTGGGAGTACTGGGTGTTGATCTCCACCAGTTGGTTGAGGAGGGCGTTGATCTTTTCGGCGCTGGCCATCAGTTCGGTGTTGAGCAACTGCTGCATGCTTTCGAGCTGGTTGTTGTGCGACAGCTCGATCAACTGGGCTTCCAGTTGGCGGTGGTGGCTCAGCAGCTCCAGGTACTGATCGTAAGCGGCTTTTTCCTCGGGGCTGCTGATGAGCTGTTGGTAGCGGGCCCGGGTTTCATCGATCTTCTGGTTGCGCTGGCTGATGGAGTCCAGGGTCTTTTGCTGTTCCTCGGGGTCGCGGTTGAGCAGCAGTCGATAGGCCTGGACCCGCAGGCGCAGGCTCAGTTGGGTGAAGTCGTCGACGCTCTTGATGCTGGGGATGGTGTCCTGGGTGATGCGTTCGGTCGCCGCGCGGATCTTGCTCATCTGGTTCAGGGCAAAGATCCCCAGAAACAGCATCAAGCCACCTATCAGGGCAAAACCGAGGAATGCCCTCGGAGCGATATTCAGGGTACGCAGGGACATTGAACCTACCTCGGATGTGCGCAGCTTGCGCGTGTGGGGCTGGGAAGTACCTGTGCTATCGCGTTGAAAAAATGCTTCTTGAATCGTCAGGAGCAGTTTCAGAAAAGTCTGAGTGCTCGTTGGGAAATTTCAGAAAAGTCCCGACGGCCCGACGGAGCGTCAGGAACCCACGGGGCGAATGACAGTCTCTAGCAGCTCTCGCGGAAGGGTCATCGCCAGTAAAATCAAGGCCTTGCGCCTGGATAACCCTGGTATCCAAGGTGACTTTTCTTTATCGTACGCGCCCTTTGCAAAAAGCCCGGAAGATCAAAATGTTGGAAGCATCCCTCAGCCAATTGGAACAGCTGGTCAGCGACCTGGTGCTACAGAACCAGGAGCTGCTCGGCACGAACGCAGCCCTCAAGGAACAACTGGCCCAGGCCAAGGATGAAAACGAAAGCCTGCAATTGAGCCTGATGGAACAGGAAGAGAAACAAGGCGCGACCGCAGCCCGCATCCAGGCCCTGGTTGAGCGCGTCAGTGCGAGCCCGGCCAACCCATGAGACACCATATCGATGGGGTGAAGGTGATCTCGATCCTGGGCGAGGATTACTCGATCAAGGCCCCGGCCGGTGAGGAGCAGACCCTCATGGACGCCGCGCTGATGCTCAAGGCGGCCCTGGCCGACACCAAGAAGAAATACCCGACGCTGATTGGCGAGCGCCTGCTGGTGCTGGCGGCGATGAACCTGTGCTCGCAGCAGATCGAGATGCAAAAGCGCCATGCCCAGGAACTGGCCCGTTATGAGGAGCAGGTGAGCGCCACCGTCGAGGTGATCGCCAAGACCATTCAACAGAATTGATGGAAGTGCACACAGCCGACGGGTAACGGGTTGGACAAGCAGGGTCAATGTTTGTATACAGCTTCCCGCGGCTGGCGCGGTATCTCAGCCTCTTATAACCATAAGAAAGAGGTGTTCCATGCAATTCTGGCGACGCAGTATTCAATGGCAGCTGATCCTCAGCATGGGGTCGGCCCTGTTGGTCAGCCTGCTGGTGGTAGTAGCCATCTACACGGTACTGATCAATCACCTGACCCAGAACTATCTGGTGGACAGGGCGCTACCTTCGAGCATCGAAGCCATGCGCAACGATATCGAGCGCATTCTCACCCAGCCGCTGACCGCCGCCCGGGACCTGGCCGGCAACGGCATGCTGCGCGACTGGCTGGCGGCGGGCGAAGACCCGGCTCGGGCGCAGAGCTTCATCAGCTACCTGGAAGACATCCGCGCCGAGAACCAGGCGTTCACCACCATGATGGCCAGCCCGCTCAGCCATCATTACTACAACCAGAAAGGCCTGGACCGGACCCTCAGCCGGGACAATCCCAAGGACGCCTGGTTCTATCGCTTTATCGACAGCGGCAAGCCGCGAGTGCTGAACATCGATATCGACGTTGCCAGCGGCGAGCTGGCGCTGTTCATCAACTACCGGGTCGAGAAGGACGGTGCGCTGGTGGGCGTCACCGGCCTGGGCTTGCGCATGACCGAGCTGTCGAAGCTGATTCACGACTACAGCTTTGGCGAGCGCGGCCGGGTGTTTCTGGTGCGCAGCGATGGTTTGATCCAGGTCCATCCGGACGCCGAATTCAGCGGCAAGCGACAGTTGTCCGAGCAGATCGGCGCGACCGCCGCCGAGGCGCTGATGGGGCACGACGGGCTGACCAGCAGTCATTTCGAGCGTGACGGCGAAGACTACCTGGCCCTGAGCCTGCCCCTGCGCGGCTTTGGCTGGAGCCTGGTGGCCGAGGTGCCGCAGGAGCAGATCTACGCCGAGGCGCATCGGGCGATCTGGCTCACCAGCCTGATCGGCCTGGGCATTGCCGCGGTCTGCCTGTTGCTGGTGGTGCTGCTGGCCCGTGGCCTGGTGCGTCCGGTCCGGCAAGTGACCGAGGGGCTGGTGGCCATCGGCAGCGGTGGCGGTGACCTGACCCTGCGCCTGGACGCCAGCCGCGCCGACGAACTGGGGGACCTGGCGCGGGGGTTCAACCGCTTCCTCGACAGCCAGCGCGGCATGATCGGCGAGGTGCTGGCCACCACCGAACGCCTGCGTTCCTCGGTGAGCCAGGTGGCGGCGGTGGTGGAGAACACCGCCGAGCGCTCCGGACAGCAACAGGAAATGACCGACACGGTGGCCACCGCGGTGCACCAGATGGGCCTGACGGTCCAGGACATTGCGCGCAATGCGGGGCAAGCGGCGGACGCTTCCCAGGCGGCCCGGGACGAAGCCTTGCAGGCCCGGGAGGTGGTGGGCGGCTCGATCCGGCATATCGAAAGCATGTCCGGGGATATTGCCCTGGCCGCCGGCGCCGTGAGCGAGCTGGCGGAACAGGTGGCCTCCATCGACCAGGTGCTGGCGGTGATTCGCGGGGTTTCCGAACAGACCAACCTGCTGGCCCTCAACGCCGCCATCGAAGCGGCCCGGGCCGGCGAGATGGGCCGTGGCTTTGCCGTGGTCGCCGATGAAGTGCGCACCCTGGCCCAGCGCACCCAGACCTCCACCGATGAAATCCAGCAAATGATCCAGGGCCTCAAGCAAGGCGCGGAGAACGCGGTGTCCTCGATGCATGCCGGGCAGACGGCGACCGGCACCGGCGTTGAATCCAGCCAGCGCACCGGCGCCTCGCTGACCGCGATCACCGGGCAGGTGGAGCGCATCAGCGACATGAATCAGCAGGTGGCCACGGCCACGGAGCAGCAGTCGACGGTGACCGAAGAGATCAACCGCACGGTGCAGGGAATTTCCGATCTGGCCCGGGCCACGGCGGCCGAAGTGCATGGCTGCCGTGAAGACTGCCGGACCCTGCAGCGCCTGGCCGAGGATCTGGTGCGCCAGGTGGGTGGTTTCAAGCTGCACTGACCAGCCTGTAGGAGCTGGCTTGCCAGCGAACCTCGGGCCGCGTAGTGCCAGGCCGGACGCTTTCGCCGGCAAGCCGGCTCCTACAGGTGTGGAGTGAAAGTTCTGGTAGGAGCTGGCTTGCCAGCGAACTGCGCGCCGCGCAATGCCAGGCCGGACGCTTTCGCCGGCAAGCCGGCTCCTACGGGTGTGGAGTGAAAGTTCTGGTAGGAGCTGGCTTGCCAGCGAACTGCGCGCCGCGTAGTGCCAGGCCTGACGCTTTCGCCGGCAAGCCGGCTCCTACGGGTGTGGAGTGAAAGTTCTGGTAGGAGCTGGCTTGCCAGCGAGCTGCGCGCCGCGGTGTGTCAGGTCGCCTGGGCCTCAGAACCAGGCGTCCTGCATCTCCAGGCAGGTGGCGTCCCGTGCTTCCAGCAGGGTCAGCTCATGCTGGCAGGCCGGCACTTCCCAGGTCAGGAAGTAGCGCGCGGCCTGCAGCTTGCCCCGATAGAAATCCCGATCCGCCGCCACTTCCCGGGCCAGTCCTTCCTCGGCCCTGATCGCCTGTTCCAGCCAGCGCCAGCCGATCACCGCGTGACCGAAGGCCTTCAGATACAGCGCCGAGTTGGCCAGGGTCGCCGTGACCTTGCCAGTGGCCAGATCCCCCAGCAGACCCAGGGTCACGCCCTGCAGGCGCGACACCAGTTGCTCCAGAGGCTGGCGCAGGGCATCCAGCGACGGATGGGCGCGGGCCCGCTCGCCGGTCTCGGCGATCAGGCGGATCAGGCGCTTGAGCCCGGCGCCGCCGTTTTGCGCCAGCTTGCGGCCCAGCAGGTCGAGGGACTGGATGCCGTGGGTGCCTTCATGGATCGGGTTCAGGCGGTTGTCGCGGTAGTACTGCTCCACCGGGTATTCCCGGGTATAGCCGTGGCCGCCGAGTATCTGGATCGCCAGCTCGTTGGCCTTGAGGCAGAACTCCGACGGCCAGGATTTGACGATCGGGGTCAGCAGGTCCAGCAGTTCGTGGGCCTGCTGGCGTTCGCCGTCGTCGGCCAGGGTGGTGGTGTCATCGAACAGCCGCGCCGCATACAGCCCCAGGTCGAAGGCACCTTCGACGTAGGCTTTCTGGGTCAGCAGCATGCGTCGCACATCGGCGTGCTGGATGATCGAAACCGGTGCGGTGGTGGGGTCCTTGCTGTCCGGCAGGCGACCTTGCGGGCGTTCACGGGCGTATTCCAGGGAATACAGGTAGCCGGCATAACCCAGCATCACCGCGCCCATGCCGACGCCGATCCGCGCCTCGTTCATCATCTGGAACATGTAGCTCAGGCCCTGGTGCGGCTGGCCCACCAGATAGCCGACGCAGTGGCCGTTATCGCCGAAGTTCAGCGCGGTGGAGGTGGTGCCGCGCCAGCCCATCTTGTGGAACAGCCCGGCCAGCAGCACGTCGTTGCGCGGCCCCAGGCTGCCGTCGTCGTTGACCAGGAACTTGGGCACGATAAACAGCGAAATGCCCTTCACCCCGGGCGGCGCGTCCGGCAGCTTGGCCAGGACCATGTGCACGATGTTCTCCGACAGCGGGTGGTCACCGCCGGAGATGAAGATCTTGTTGCCCTTGAGCCGGTAGCTGCCATCGCCTGCCGGTTCGGCGCGGGTGCGGATATCGGCCAGCGAGGAGCCGGCATGGGGCTCGGTTAGGGCCATGGTGCCGAAGAAGCGGCCGTCGATCATCGGTTGCAGGAAGCGTTGTTTCTGCTCGTCGGTGCCAAAGCTTTCGATCAGGTTGGCCGCGCCCATGGTCAGGAACGGGTAAGACGTGGTGGCCGCGTTGGCCGCCTGGAAATGGGCGAAGCAGGCCTGGGACAACAGGGTCGGCAACTGCATGCCGCCTGCGTCGAAACTGCGCGCGGCGTTGAGGAAGCCGGCTTCGAGGAAGGCGTCCACCGCCGGTTTCACTTCAGGAATCAGCACCGCCTGGCCGTCTTCGTAGCGCGGCTCGTGTTCATCGCCCTTGCGGTTGTGCGGGGCGAAGTACTTCTCGGCGATGTTGCGCGCGGTGCCCAGGGCGGCATCGAAGGTTTCGCGATTGTGCTCGGCAAACCGCTCGCGCTGGGTCAGGCCCTCGGCGTCGAGCACCTCATACAGTTCGAAAGCCAGATTGCGGGAACTGAGCAGCGTCTCGGACATGGCGGCATACCTGTTGGTTAGGGAATGGACCGAGTCTAGGCGCGTGAATAAAGGCTGAATAGAAAGATTGATGAAGGTGATGGAGGGGCAGAAGCAGCTACAAGCTACAAGCAAAGGCGTTGCACCCTTACTTGCCGCTTGTAGCTTGCAGCTTGTCGCTGCTCTTAACCGATGGTCATCAGGCTGGCGTTGCCGCCGGCCGCCGCGGTGTTGACGCTCAGGGCGCGCTCGATCACCAGGCGCTCCAGGGCAATCGCCGTCTCGCCCTGGGACAGGCCCTGGACGCCGACGATGGCGCCGGCACGCTGGGCCACTTGCTGGCAAACGCCGCGCAGTTGGTCAGAGTCGCCGTGGTGCAGGACCGCGTCGAACACCACCTCGTCCTTGGTCCAGTCGGCCACACGCTGGATGCGTGCCTGCACGTCCTTCGGCAGACGGGCGAACAGTGCCTTGCTGAGCTCGCTTTCCGGCCACACCGCCGAACCGCCGACTGCCAGCACGGCCGCCAGTTGGGTCAGCAGATCGCCTTCGATGTCCGCCAGGCACAGCACGTGCTCGCGAGGCAGGATGGCGTAGCTGTTGCGTTCGCCGGTCGGGCCGGTCAGTTGCCGGGTGATGCCGCTTTGCGATTGGCCGGCGAACTGTTTGCACAGGGTCGCCAGTTCCGCCAGCTTGTTGCTCTCGGCCCAGGCTTGCAGGGCATTGAGCGGCTTGCCGAGGACTTCGCGCAGGCGCAGGTCCGGAGCGTTGGCGGCATCGGCGCGGGCGAAGGATTGCTCGATGGCGTCCACCGGACGGGTCGACAGCAGGCGGTACAGGTACAGCGGGCCGCCGGCTTTCGGGCCGGTGCCCGACAGGCCTTCGCCGCCGAACGGCTGCACGCCGACCACGGCACCAACGATGTTGCGGTTGACGTAGACGTTACCGGCGTGGACGTTGTCCACCACCTTGGCGATGGTTTCGTCGATCCGGGTGTGCACACCCAGGGTCAGGCCATAACCGGAGGCGTTGATCTGGGCGATCAGCTGGTCGATGTCCTTGCGCTTGTAGCGCACCACGTGCAGCACTGGGCCGAAGATCTCGCGTTGCAGCTCATCGAAGCTTTCCAGCTCGATCAGGGTCGGCATGACAAAGGTGCCGCGCTTGCATTCTTCGCTGTCGGCAATGGCCATCTGGTACACGCTGCGACCTTTGTCGCGCATGGCCTGGATGTGCTTCTCGATGCCGGCCTTGGCTTCGGCGTCGATCACCGGGCCGATGTCCACCGACAGGCGCTCCGGGTTGCCCAGGCGGCTTTCGGCCATGGCGCCCTTGAGCATTTCGATCACGCGGTCGGCGGAATCTTCCTGCAGGCACAGCACGCGCAGGGCCGAGCAACGCTGGCCAGCGCTGTCGAAGGCCGAGGACACCACGTCGATGACCACTTGTTCGGTCAGGGCCGAGGAGTCGACGATCATCGCGTTCTGGCCGCCGGTTTCGGCGATCAGCGGGATCGGGCGGCCCTGGTTGTCCAGGCGCCCGGCGATGTTGCGTTGCAGCAGGCGCGCGACTTCGGTGGAACCGGTGAACATCACGCCCTTGACGCGCTCGTCACCAACCAGGCGGGCACCGACGCTTTCGCCCTGGCCCGGCAGCAGTTGCAGCACGCCTTCGGGAATCCCGGCTTCGAGCAGCAGGCGCACGGCCTGGGCCGCCACCAGCGGGGTCTGTTCGGCCGGCTTGGCCAGTACCGGGTTGCCGGCGGCGAGGGCGGCGGCAACCTGGCCACTGAAGATCGCCAGCGGGAAGTTCCACGGGCTGATGCACACCACCGGACCCAGCGGACGATGGGCGTCGTTACTGAAGTCATTGCGAGCCTGCACCGCGTAGTAACGCAGGAAGTCCACGGCTTCACGCACTTCGGCGATGGCGTTGGCGAAGGTCTTGCCGGCTTCGCGGGCCAGCAGGCCCATCAGTGGCTGGATCTCGCCTTCCATCAGGTCGGCGGCGCGTTCCAGGATTGCGGCGCGTTCGGCCGGCGGCGTGGCCTGCCAGATCGGCGCGGCGTTGAGGGCGCACTGGATGGCGTTGTCGACGTCTTCGACCGTGGCTTCCTGGACGTGGCCCACCACATCGCGGTGGTCCGACGGGTTGAGGACCGGCGCCGGGGTTTCGTTGCTGGCGGCGCAACCGAGCATCGGCGCGGCCTTCCAGTTGTTGTGGGCGGTGGCCAGCAGCGCGCAGGACAGCGACGCCAGGCGGTGTTCGTTGGCCATGTCGATGCCGGCGGAGTTTGCGCGCTCGGCGCCATACAGGTCACGCGGCAGCGGAATGCGCGGGTGCGGCAGGCCGAAGCCGCCTTCCAGGGTGGCCATCTGCTCGATCTGGCTCACCGGGTCGGCCACCAGTTCCTGGATCGAGATCGACTGGTCGGCAATACGGTTGACGAACGAGGTGTTGGCGCCGTTTTCCAGCAGGCGGCGAACCAGGTAGGCCAGCAGGGTTTCGTGGGTGCCGACCGGTGCGTACACGCGGCACGGACGGTTCAGCTTGCCATCGGCGACCTTGCCCACCACTTGCTCGTACAGCGGTTCGCCCATGCCGTGCAGGCACTGGAACTCGTACTGGCCGGGGTAATAGTTCTGACCGGCAATGTGGTAGATCGCCGACAGGGTGTGGGCGTTGTGGGTGGCGAACTGCGGGTAGATGACTTCCGGCACCGACAGCAGTTTGCGTGCGCAGGCGATGTAGGAAACGTCGGTGTACACCTTGCGGGTATAGACCGGATAGCCTTCCAGGCCTTCGACCTGGGCGCGCTTGATCTCGCTGTCCCAGTAGGCGCCTTTCACCAGGCGGATCATCAGGCGGTGACGGCTGCGACGGGCCAGATCGATCACGTAGTCGATCACGTACGGGCAGCGCTTCTGGTAGGCCTGGATCACGAAGCCGATACCGTTCCAGCCGGTCAGTTGCGGCTCGAAGCACAGGCGTTCCAGCAGGTCCAGGGACAGCTCCAGGCGGTCGGCTTCCTCGGCGTCGATGTTCAGGCCGATGTCGTACTGCTTGGCCAGCAGGGTCAGGGACAGCAGGCGCGGGTACAGCTCTTCCATCACGCGCTCGTACTGGGCGCGGCTGTAGCGCGGGTGCAGGGCCGAGAGCTTGATCGAGATGCCCGGGCCTTCATAGATGCCGCGGCCGTGGGAGGCCTTGCCAATGGAATGGATGGCCTGCTCGTAGGAGGCGAGGTATTTCTGCGCGTCGTGCTCGGTCAGTGCCGCTTCGCCGAGCATGTCGTAGGAATAGCGGAAGCCCTTGGCTTCGAACTTGCTGGCGTTGGCCAGGGCTTCGGCGATGGTTTCGCCGGTGACGAACTGCTCGCCCATCAGGCGCATGGCCATGTCCACGCCCTTGCGGATCATCGGCTCGCCGCTCTTGCCGATGATGCGGCTCAGGGAAGAGGTCAGGCCGGCCTCGTTGTGGGTCGACACCAGCTTGCCGGTGAGCAACAGGCCCCATGTCGCGGCGTTGACGAACAGCGACGGGCTGTTGCCCAGGTGCGGCTGCCAGTTGCCGGTGCTGATCTTGTCGCGGATCAGCGCGTCACGGGTGCCCTTGTCGGGAATGCGCAGCAGGGCTTCGGCCAGGCACATCAGCGCCACGCCTTCCTGGGACGACAGGGAGAATTCCTGCAGCAGGCCCTGGACGATACCGGCACGGCCGCCGGCGCTCTTCTGGTTGCGCAGTTTCTCGGCGATCGAGGCCGCCAGCTTGTTCGCGGCTTCGGCGGTGGCGGCCGGCAGGCGCGCCTGCTCCAGCAGCATCGGCACCACTTCCGGCTCCGGACGACGGTAGGCGGCGGTGATCGACGCGCGCAGCACCGATTGCGGGAGGATGCTCTCGGCGAACTCCAGGAAGCATTGGTGAGCGTGATCGGTCTGCACTTCGCCGGCGTCATCGCCGTCTTTGGCGGTGACACTGCTCAGCTCGGACAGGGTTGCACCACCCTCGAGTTTTTCCAGGTAATTGAAAATCGCCTGCTTGATCAGCCAGTGCGGCGTACGATCGATCGAGGCCGCGGCGGCCTTGAGGCGCTCGCGGGTTGGGTCGTCGAGTTTGACCCCGAGGGTGGTGGTAGCCATATTTTTATCCTCATGTTTGCCACGCACGTGTGGCATCAGCTGGCGGCAAGATTATCCGCGCGCTGAAATAGGTGCAACCGGGTGCAACCCATTTTCGGACGGAAAAAACCGCAGCTTGTCAGGAATAAAATTCCTGCCTGATCCGGCTTGCCTCCTGATGGTGCATTTACTTCTGAAAAACCGGTTTCTTGCTCCAAAAGGGAGCAAAAGCGTCGTTGGCAGCCGATTATTCGACAAGGTGCAACTTAATCGCCGCAAATTGGTTGCACCTTGTTCATTTTGTTGCATAGGATTCGCGCCCAAGGTGCAACCGACCCCTTTTTGGGGTGGTTCATCGGCTGATGGCTTTCCTGGGGAAACATCAGTCATAAATGCGCGGCTCGCCTGACCGTCTGCCAAATACCATCGTTTGGCGTCGGCGGGCAGTGACCGCCGCACCATAAAAACAAAGCCAGGGCGTAACTCAATGAGTGCAAGCAATCCCACCCTGATCACCTTCGTGATCTACATCGCAGCAATGGTGCTGATCGGCTTCATGGCCTATCGCTCCACCAACAACCTTTCCGACTACATTCTGGGCGGCCGTAGCCTGGGCAGCGTGGTGACCGCGCTTTCCGCCGGTGCTTCCGACATGAGTGGCTGGTTGCTGATGGGCCTGCCGGGCGCCATCTACATGTCTGGTCTGTCGGAAAGCTGGATCGCCATCGGCCTGATCGTCGGCGCCTACCTTAACTGGCTGTTCGTGGCCGGTCGCCTGCGGGTACAGACCGAGCACAACGGCGATGCCCTGACCCTGCCGGACTACTTCTCCAGCCGTTTCGAAGACAAGAGCGGCCTGCTGCGGATCATCTCTGCGGTGGTGATCCTGGTGTTCTTCACCATCTATTGCGCCTCGGGCATCGTTGCCGGCGCCCGTCTGTTCGAAAGCACCTTCGGCATGCCTTACGAGACAGCCCTGTGGGCCGGCGCGGCCGCGACCATTGCCTACACCTTTGTCGGTGGTTTCCTGGCAGTGAGCTGGACAGATACCGTACAAGCCACCCTGATGATCTTCGCCCTGCTGCTGACCCCGATCATCGTGCTGCTGGCCACCGGTGGCGTCGACACCACCTTCCTGGCCATCGAGGCTCAGGACCCGACCAACTTCGACATGCTCAAGAACACCACCTTCATCGGCGTGATCTCGCTGATGGGCTGGGGCCTGGGCTACTTCGGTCAGCCGCACATCCTGGCGCGCTTCATGGCGGCGGACTCGGTGAAATCGATCGCCAACGCTCGTCGCATCTCCATGACCTGGATGATCCTGTGCCTGGGTGGCACCGTGGCCGTGGGCTTCTTCGGCATCGCCTACTTCTCGGCGCATCCGGACGTGGCCGGCCCTGTGAGCGAAAACCCTGAGCGGGTGTTCATCGAACTGGCCAAGCTGCTGTTCAACCCGTGGGTTGCCGGTGTGCTGCTGTCGGCCATCCTGGCGGCGGTAATGAGTACCCTGAGCTGCCAGTTGCTGGTGTGCTCCAGTGCCCTGACCGAAGACTTCTACAAGGCCTTCCTGCGCAAGCACGCCTCGCAGCTGGAACTGGTATGGGTCGGTCGCGCCATGGTGCTGGTGGTGGCGCTGATCGCCATCGCCATGGCGGCCAACCCGGAAAACCGCGTACTGGGCCTGGTGAGCTATGCCTGGGCCGGTTTCGGCGCCGCCTTCGGTCCTGTGGTGCTGATCTCGGTGATGTGGAAAGGCATGACCCGCGACGGCGCGCTGGCCGGGATCATCGTCGGTGCCGTCACCGTGATCCTGTGGAAGCACTTCGCTCTGCTGGGCCTGTACGAAATCATCCCGGGCTTCATCTTCGCCAGCCTGGCGATCCTGCTGGTGAGCAAGATGGGCGCGCCGACCGCTGGCATGGTTCAGCGTTTCGAAGCGGCCGAGAAGGATTTCAAGCTCAACCACTGAGTACGAAGGCCAGGCCCTGATTCTCCAGGGCGCTGAACAACGGCCCGCTGCGTTATCGCAGCGGGCCGTTTTTTTTGCGGTTCGGCTAGCGGCTGCCGCAGGCTGCGAACCTGATGGGCGGCATTCCGGCGCAGCGGTGGCGGCGCTCTGAAGAACGCCAAGGCTCGTCTGGCAATCGCCAGGCAAGGCCTTGCCATGGCTCGGCAGCGGCTACAACCAATGCCGATCCGAGATTGGTGTAGCCGCTGCCGCAGGCTGCGAACGGCCCGAAGGGACGCGGCGCTCTCACGGCCGATGAGCTCCGACAGGGGATCGCCAGGCAAGGCCTTGCAGGCCTTTGCGCAGCCTCGCCATGGCTCGGCAGCGGCTACAACCAATGCCTATCCGAGATTGGTGTAGCCGCTGCCGCAGGCTGCGAACGGCCCGAAGGGACGTGGCGCTCTCAAGGCCGATGAGCTCCGACAGGGGATCGCCAGGCAAGGCCTTGCAGGCTCGGCGGCGGCAGGGTTAGTGCAGTTCTGCGTCCGGCTGGTTGAGGAAGATCAACACGCCAAGGATCGCCATGTAGAACTTGAAGGCGGCGTCCTGGCCGTTCCAGACCTTGGATTGCCACATCATGAACCACTCGCCGCCCACCACCATGAAGCCGAAGAACCAGACGCAGAAGCCCAGGCAGAAGCCGGCAATGGCCCAGCCCTTGGAGCGGTTGAAGTAGCTGGCCACGCCGTGCCGTGCCAGCCACAGGCGCAGCGCGCCGACGACCAGCAGCACACCGGTCAGGGCTTCGCCGCCGATGATCAGCCAGTAACCGAGGTTCCACAGCAGCGGCAGGGTCACGGCGCGGTCGGTGGCGGTGTTGTCGGGGAACACGCTGTCCATGCTCAGTACATGCTGGACAAAGGCAAAGTTGGAGCCGTAGTCGCTGATGTTGTTGTAGGCCACCAGCAGCGCGAAGGCCGCGACAGCCAGGGTCATGGTGATCTTTACGTAACGCACAATCATGGTTGAGTCCTTTGCGGGTAAGAGAGGTTCCTGGGGGCTGTCGGTGGGGAGGGCGCGCCGGTGCCGACGCGGGTTGCTCAATGCTTGGGACACGGGCCCGCCACCCTCGGGCGGCGGGCCTTGCGGGGTCAGGCCTGGCGCAGCGCCTGATCGAGGTCCTCGAGCAGGTCTTCGATGGCTTCGATGCCCACCGAGAGACGGATCATCTCCGGCTTGACCCCGGCCTTGGCCTGCTCTTCTTCGTTCATCTGCCGGTGGGTGGTGGAGGCCGGGTGGCAGGCCAGGGACTTGGCGTCGCCGATGTTCACCAGGCGCTTGAAGATCTGCAGGGCGTCGTAGAAGCGCACGCCCGCGGCGTAGCCGCCCTTGAGACCGAAGGACAGGATCGCCGACGGCTTGCCCTGCATGTACTTGCGCGCCAGTTCATGGTGCGGGTGATCGGGCAGGCCGGCGTAGCTGACCCAGGCCACCAGCGGGTGATCCTTGAGGAACTGCGCGACCTTGATGGCGTTGTCGGTGTGGCGCTCCATGCGCAGGGCCAGGGTTTCCAGGCCTTGCAGCAGGAGGAAGGCGTTCATCGGCGCCAGCGCCGCGCCGGTGTTGCGCAGCGGCACGGTGCGGGCCCGGGCGATAAAGGCCGCCGGGCCGAATTTTTCGGTGTAGACCACACCGTGGTAGGCCGGCTCCGGGGTATTGAGGCTGGCGAATTTCTGCGGATGCTCGGCCCAGGGGAAGTTGCCGCTGTCGACGATCACCCCGCCCAGGGAGTTGCCATGGCCGCCGACGTACTTGGTCACCGAGTGCACCACGATGTCGGCGCCGAACTGGATCGGCTTGCACAGGATCGGCGTGGCCACGGTGTTGTCCACCATCAGCGGCACGTTGCGGGCGTGGGCGGCCTGGGCCAGTCCCTCGATGTCGACGATGTTGCCCGCCGGGTTGCCGATGCTCTCGCAGTACACCAGCTTGGTCTTGTCGTCGATCAGCTCGGCGATGGCCTCTGGCGAATCGTCCCGGGCGAAACGCACTTCGACGCCGAAGCTGGGCAGCAGGTGGGCGAACAGGGTGTAGGTGCCGCCATACAGCTGCGGGGTGGAAACAACGTTGTCGCCGGCCTGGGTCAGGGTCTGGATCGCGTAGTGGATCGCGGCGCTGCCGGCGGCCACCGCCAGCCCGGCGATCCCGCCTTCCAGGGCGGCCATGCGCTGCTCCAGCACATCGTTGGTGGGGTTCATGATGCGGGTATAGATGTTGCCGGGCACATCCAGGTTGAACAGGTCGGCCCCGTGCTGGGCGTTGTCGAACTCGAAGGCGACGTTCTGGTAGATGGGCACGGCCACGGCCTTGGTGGTCGGGTCCGACTTGAATCCATGGTGCAGCGCAATCGTTGCGTCTTTCATAAATCCTCGACTCAGTAGCAATCCGTTTATGAGCACAGCCAGGCAGGTCGTGTGCCCGCGCAGCAGTCAGTGGTCCCGTGTGTCTGAGTCGCCAGCAACCGCTTGATGTGCCCGCCGCTCGGTGGCGGGCGGGCGCGTCAGTGTCCAATAGGCGTGGCGGATCGGCAAGGGGAGCGCAGGCGTGTTGGTACCGCGGGCGTCCATGGTGCTGATTACTTCAGCGCTGTGTAGGGCCACACTTTCCAGTACCGCCTGGCATAGGTACTGGCGTCTTGCGGCGTCGTTCATGCCGATCCATACCGTCCCGGCGCTGCGGTCCCGATGCGGGCAGGCAAGCCCGGACAGGGCTTAAACGGGGGGGGGCTGGGTCGCGGGAAATTGCCTCCCCCCGTACCCGTCGTCGACTGCGCCGGGTGCGGGCCTGTCGTGAACTGACGACAGGCTGCACACAAGGTAAACTTGCGCTCCTGCGCAGGAGCAACCATGAACTATCGTCACGCCTTCCACGCCGGCAATCACGCCGACGTCTTCAAACACCTGACCCTGACCCGCCTCATCGCCCTGATGTCGCGCAAGGAGCAGCCGTTCGCCTACCTCGACAGCCACGCCGGCATTGGTCTGTATGACCTCAAGGGCGATCAGGCGAGCCGTACCGGCGAGTACCTGGAAGGCATCGCCCGCTTGTGGGGCGAACAGGATCTGCCGGCGCTGACCGCCGACTACATGCAGGTGCTGCACAAGATGAACCCCGATGGCGAGCTGCGTTACTACCCGGGGTCGCCGGAGCTGGCGCGGCGCCTGACCCGCTCCCAGGACCGGGTGCTGCTCAACGAGAAGCACCCTGAAGACGGCCTGTTGCTCAAGGACAACATGAAGGGCGATCGGCGGGTGGCAGTGCACCTGGGGGAAGGCTGGCATGTGGCCCGGGCCTTGCTGCCGGTGGCGGAGAAGCGCGCGGTGATGCTGATCGACCCGCCTTTTGAACAGCTGGACGAAATGCAGCGCTGTGCGGCATCGCTCAAGGAAGCCATTGGCCGCATGCGCCAGACCGTGGCGGCCATCTGGTACCCGGTCAAGGACCAGCGCGCCCTGCGGCGCTTCTACCAGGACCTGGCCGGCACCGGTGCGCCGAAACTGCTGCGGGTGGAGTTGCTGGTGCATCCGCTGGATACGCCCAACAGCCTCAACGGCTCGGGCCTGGCGATTGCCAATCCGCCTTGGGGCCTGGAGGAGGAGCTGCGCGAGCTGCTGCCCTGGCTGTCGAAGAAGCTCGGCCAGACCCAGGGTGGCTGGCAGATGGACTGGCTCATAGCTGAGTAGCAGCTACAAGCCGCAAGCCTCAAGCCTCAAGCCTCAAGTCGACGATGAATCTCTTGCAGCTTGAGGCTTGCAGCTCGCAGCTG
The DNA here is from genome assembly GCF_021560055.1 of Pseudomonas sp. BC42. Lineage (NCBI taxonomy): Bacteria > Pseudomonadati > Pseudomonadota > Gammaproteobacteria > Pseudomonadales > Pseudomonadaceae > Pseudomonas > Pseudomonas sp. BC42. The sequence continues at coordinate 6,295,380 of NZ_CP091067.1, read as the reverse complement.
CTTCAAATGGGGCAAGTCACTCCGGTGCCGCCGATCCCGCAGTAGCCTTCAGGGTTCTTCGCCAGGTACTGCTGGTGGTAAGCCTCGGCGAAGTACACGGTCGGCGCTTCTTCGATTTCCGTGGTGATGGTGCCCAGGCCGGCCTTGGTCAGCTCCGCCTGGAACACGTCCCTGCTGTGCAGCGCCTGCTCCAGCTGGGCCGGGTTGGTGGTGTAGATCACCGAGCGGTACTGGGTGCCGATGTCATTGCCCTGGCGCATGCCCTGGGTCGGGTTGTGCAGTTCCCAGAACATCGCCAGCAGTTCTTTGTAGCTGACCTTGGCCTTGTCATACACCACCAGTACCACTTCGGTGTGGCCGGTTAAGCCCGAGCAGACCTCTTCATATGTCGGGTTCGGCGTGAAGCCGCCGGCGTAACCGACCACGGTGCTGACCACGCCCTCGCGCTGCCAGAAGCGACGTTCGGCGCCCCAGAAGCAGCCCAGGCCGAAGATCGCGAAGTCGACGTCCTGGAAGAACGGACCCAGCAGCGGGGTGTCTTCGAAGACAAAGTGCTTTTCAGGCAGTGTCATCGGGGTTTCGCGGCCAGGCAGAGCTTGTTCTTTGGTAGGTAGCACGTTTTTTTTCACCAGAATTTCCGAGCGCAGAACCATGATCAGTCCTCTCAGTCAGGGTGGGATCGAGTAATTAATCAGACACGCAGTTTGCCCGAGTGTTACAGCGCTGTCAGGCAATTGGGCCGCGGGGATAGCGCTTGAGCTTGGCGATCAGCTCGGTGCCGGGAATCGGTCGATCGAACAGATAGCCCTGGCCGACGTCGCAGCGATGGCGACGCAGGAACGCCAGCTGCTCGGCGGTTTCGATGCCTTCGGCGACCACCTTGATCTTCAGGTTGTGGGCCATGGCGATCACCGCCGAGGTGATTTCCATGTCGTCCTGGTTGTCGGGGATCTCGTGGATGAAGCTGCGATCGATCTTGATGATGTCGATGGGGAATTTCTTCAGGTAGCTCAAGGACGAATAGCCGGTGCCGAAGTCGTCCATGGCCAGGGTCAGGCCGAGCTTTTTCAGCTGTTCCAGTTGCTGGTGGGTGTCCTCGGTGGCTTCCAGCAGCAGCCCCTCTGTCAACTCAAGTTCCAGCAGTGAGGACGGCAGTTGTTCTTCCCTGAGGATGCTGGCGATGGAGGCCACCAGATCCGGGTCGGAGAACTGCTTGGGCGACAGGTTGATGGCCACGTGCAGGTTGCCCAGGCCGGCGGCGGTCAGCTGTTTGCTCATGCGGCAGGCCTGACGGGCGATCCACTTGCCGATGGGGATGATCAGGCCGGTTTCTTCCGCCACGCTGATGAACTGATCCGGACGGATCATGCCCTTTTCCGGGTGATTCCAGCGCAACAGCGCTTCCATGCCCAGCAGGCGGCCGCTGCGCAGGCACAGCTTGGGCTGGTAGAACACGTCCAGCTCGTTCTGGGTCAGGGCGCGACGCAGGTTGTTCTCGACGAACAGTTTGTAGCTGGCCTCGGCGTTGAGGGCTTCGGTGAACACCTGCACCTGGTGCTTGCCGTTGGCCTTGGCCTTGTGCAGGGCCAGGCCGGCGTTGCGCATCAGGGTCTGGGGGTCGCGGCCGTGCAGCGGCGCACTGGCCAGGCCCACCGAGCCGGTGACGCTGATCAGCTGGTTGTCGACGAACATCGGCTTGTCCAGGGTCATCAGCAGTTGGCTGGCGATCTGCTGGCCGGATTCCAGGTCGGTGTTGTCCAGCAGTACCGCGAACTCGTTGCTGGCAAAACGCGCCAGGCTGCCGCTGGGGCTCAGGCTGTTGCGCAGGCGCCGGGCCAGGCTGATCAGCAGTTTGTCGCCGGTCTGGTGGCCGAGGCTGTCGTTGATCCGCTTGAAGTTGTCGATATCCACCAGCAGCAGGCTGATCGGGGTATCGCTGTCTCGGGCGAAACGCTCATCCAGGTTGCGGATGAACGCGGGGCGGTTGCCCAGGTTGGTCAGGTTGTCGGTGTAGGCCAGGCGCTCGATGCGCTGCTGGGCCAGCTTGGTCTGGGTGATGTCTTCGTAGATGCCGATGTAGTGGGTCAGCTCGCGATTGTCGCCGTAGACCTTGGAGATCGACAGCTGGCCCCAGTAGGGCTCGAGGTTCTTGCGCCGGCTCTTGAACTCGCCTTGCCAGCTGTTGCTCTTGGCCAGGCTGGAGGGGGCATCGAACAGCAGTTCGCTGAGGTTCTCCAGGGCCGGAAGTTCGGACAGGCGATGGCCATGAACCTCTTCGGTGCTGTACTGGGTGATGGCGGTGAAGCTCGGGTTGACGTACTCCACCACGCCGTCGCAGTTGACCAGCAGGAAGGCGTTGGCGCTCTGTTCCACGGCGCGCTGGAACAGATGCAGGGCGCTGGTGGCGGCACGCCGGTTGTGATTGTTGATGACCTGGGCGAACTGGTCCGCCAGCTCGCCGGCGAAGGCGATTTCGTCGGACTGCCAGGCGCGGGTCATGCCGGTCTGTTCCAGGCAGAGGACGCCGACCACCTGGCCATCGATACGGATGCTGGCGTCGAGCATGGCGTTGACGTCCCTCGGGCGCAGGCTCTCGGCCATCTCCCGGGTGCGCGGGTCACGCATGGCGTTCTGTGCATCGATGGCGCGGGAGCTGTGCAGGGCTTCCAGATAATCGGGAAAGCTGCTGGCGTCGATGGGCTCCGGCATGCGGTATTCCTGCGGGCCGCGATGGTAGGCGGCAATCGGCACCAGTTGCCGGTCTTCCAGGTTCCAGATGCTGGCACAGTCGATCTGGTAGATATCACAGGCGCAGCGGGTGATCAGTTCGGCGGCTTCCTTCAGGGAGTTGCCGCTGCTGTAGCGCTGGCGGGTCAGCAGCAGAATCAGGTCCTGCTGGGCACGCACCCGTTCCAGGTGCTGAAGTTGTTCCTGCTGGGCCCGCTGGTTGAGTTCCAGGGCGATCTGCAGTCTGGTGTTCTGGGTTTCCAGGTCCTGGGTCGGCAGGGGCGCGGAGCCGCTGAACAGGCCGTCGACGACCAGCAGGTAGCCGCGCAGCAGGTGCCGGTTGTGCTGTTTGTAGGCTTCCCCCAGCTCCAGGATGCTCAAGGGGCCCTGGCCGGTGTGCAGGGTGTAGCGGATCAGGTAATGGGGGCTGCTGCTCAGCTGTTCCTGGATGGTGTCGTGCAGTTGATAGCGCGCTTCGGGCTCCATCAGGCTGGCGTAGGGCGAACCCACCAGGGCACAGAGTTCGACGGCGGGCAGGCCGAACTGGCGTTCGCAATTGGGATCGAGAAATAGCAGCGCCCAGCTTGCTTCATTCAGCCGTTCGAAACGCAACATGCCGAGCCGCGAGGGCACGGGCAACTGCGTCACTACCTCGGCCGCCATACGGCTGGCGGCATCGGGTTGGCTTTTCATGGGGAAACTCGCTTCGAAATTGCTGATCGCGCCGGGCTCACGCCCTCTTTACTGTTGCCTGCGGCAAGGTTGCATCATGGCGCATCGACTGACAAGTGAGATGAAGGCTAAGTGCTATAAACCTGTATCGGCAGGCACAAGTATTTCTGCAAAGTTACTTTTCTGGGCCTTTGCCTCACGGATTGACGGGCCAATGGCGAGGTTTTTTCGGCAAAAAAAAGCCCCGCCAAATTGACGGGGTTGAGGTACGAGCGTGGCGCTCGGAAAGCGTGCGATACCGGCCCGCCCATGTCGGGAGGGCCGGTTCGCGGGTTACAGCAGAATGGTGCGGATGTCCGCCAGCAGGTCGCTCAGACGCTTGGTGAAGCGTGCGGCGGCCGCGCCGTTGATCACACGGTGATCGTAGGACAGGGACAGTGGCAGCATCAGCTTCGGCTGGAAGGCCTTGCCGTCCCAGACTGGCTGGATGGTGGCCTTGGACACACCGAGGATCGCCACTTCCGGCGCGTTGACGATCGGCGTGAAGCCGGTGCCGCCAATGTGCCCGAGGCTGGAGATGGTGAAGCAGGCGCCTTGCATCTCGTCCGCGGAGAGCTTCTTGGTCCGGGCTTTTTCGGCCAGGGAAGCGGCCTCGGCGGCCAGTTGCAGCAGGCTCTTCTGGTCGACGTTCTTGATCACCGGCACCAGCAGGCCATCCGGGGTGTCCACGGCGAAGCCGATGTTCACGTACTTCTTGCGGATGATCGCCTTGCCACTTGGGGCCAGGGAGCTGTTGAAGTCAGGCAGTTCCTTGAGCAGGTGGGCGCAGGACTTGAGCAGCAGCGGCAGGATGGTCAGCTTGACGCCGGCCTTCTCGGCCACGGCCTTCTGGGCAACGCGGAAGGCTTCCAGTTCGGTGATGTCCGCCGAATCGAACTGCGTCACGTGCGGCACGTTCAGCCAGCTGCGGTGCAGGTTGGCGGCGCCGGCCTGCATCAGGCGAGTCATCGGCACTTCTTCGATTTCACCGAAGCGGCTGAAGTCCACGACCGGGATCGGCGGGATGCCCGCGCCACCGGTTGCACCGGCAGCCGGTGCTTCCTTGGCCTTCTGCATCATGGCCTTGACGTAGACCTGCACGTCTTCCTTGAGGATGCGACCGTGTGGGCCGCTTGGGCTCACGGCACTCAACTCGACGCCGAATTCCCGGGCCAGTTGACGCACGGCCGGGCCGGCGTGAACTTTCGCGCCAGGCTTGGCCGGTGCGGCAACCGGGGCTGCAGCGGCAGGCGCGGCGGCGGCAGGAGCAGCTTCAGCTTTCGCCGGGGCAGGGGCGGCGGCAGGTGCCGGAGCGGCTGCCGGGGCGGCGCCCTTGACCTTGAGCTTGAGGATCAGGTCGCCGGTGCCGACTTCGTCGTCCAGCTTGATCGATACGCTTTCCACGATGCCGGCGGCTGGCGATGGGATTTCCATGCTGGCCTTGTCGGATTCGAGGGTGATCAGCGATTGGTCGGCAACCACGCTGTCGCCGGCCTTGACCAGGACTTCGATGATCTTGGCCTTGCCGGCCGAGCCGATATCCGGAACGTGGATGTCCTGCACGCTGTCGGCCACCGGGGCGGCGGGTGCAGCGGCTGGCGCAGGTGCGGCGGCCTGGGCCGGGGCGGCAGCGGCAGCGGCAGGCGCCGAGGCACCGGCCACTTTCAGGGCCAGGATCAGGTCGCCCGTGCCAACTTCATCGTTGAGCTTGACGCTGATGCTCTCGACCACGCCGGCAGCCGGCGATGGGATTTCCATGCTGGCCTTGTCGGATTCGAGGGTGATCAGCGACTGGTCAGCCTCGACGGTGTCGCCGACCTTGACCTGGATCTCGATGATCTGGGCCTTGCCCGACGAGCCGATATCCGGCACGTGAACCTGTTGCACCGAAGCGCTGGCCGGTGCGGCAGCCGGAGCGGCAGCAGCAGGCGCAGCGGCTGGCTGTGCAGGGGCTGGCGCAGCGGCGGCAGGGGCAGGGGCCGCAGCAGCGGCGCCCTCGACTTCCAGCTCCAGCAGTTCGTCGCCTTCTTTCAGGCGGTCGCCCAGCTTCACTTTCAGGCTTTTGACCACGCCGGACTTCGGTGCAGGGATTTCCATGCTGGCCTTGTCCGACTCGAGGGTCAGGATGCTCTGGTCGGCTTCGATGCGATCGCCGACCTTGACCATCAGTTCGATTACTTCACCTTCACCGCTGCCGATGTCAGGTACGCGAATGAGTTCGCTCACAGAAAGTCTCCTCAGCAGTCCAGTGGGTTGCGTTTTTCCGGGTCGATACCGAACTTGGTAATGGCTTCAGCCACGACCTTGGGTTCGATGTCGCCACGGTCAGCCAAGGCTTCCAGGGCTGCCAACACCACGAAGTGACGGTCTACTTCGAAGAAGTGACGCAGTTTCTTGCGGCTGTCGCTGCGGCCGAAACCGTCGGTGCCCAGGACTTTGAATTCCTTGGACGGCACCCACTGGCGGATCTGTTCGGCAAACAGCTTCATGTAGTCGGTAGAGGCAATGACCGGACCCTTGCGGCCGCTCAGGCACTCTTCGACGTAGCTCAGCTTCGGCTTCTGGCCAGGGTGCAGGCGGTTGCTGCGCTCTACGGCCAGGCCATCGCGACGCAGTTCGTTGAAGCTGGTCACGCTCCACACGTCGGCGGCGACGTTGAACTCGTCACGCAGGATCTTCGCCGCTTCGCGGACTTCGCGCAGGATGGTGCCGGAGCCCATCAGTTGCACGTGGTGCGCGGCTTCGCGGGTGTCTTCTTCCAGCAGGTACATGCCCTTGATGATGCCTTCCTCGACACCTTCAGGCATGGCTGGCTGCTGGTAGGACTCGTTCATCACGGTGATGTAGTAGAAGACGTCCTGTTGCTCTTCGGTCATCTTCTTCATGCCGTCCTGGATGATCACCGCCAGCTCGTAGCCGTAGGTTGGATCAAAGGTGCGGCAGTTCGGGATGGTCCCGGCCAGCATGTGGCTGTGACCGTCTTCGTGCTGCAGGCCTTCACCGTTGAGGGTGGTACGGCCGGCGGTGCCGCCGATCAGGAAGCCGCGGGTGCGGCTGTCGCCGGCAGCCCAGGCCAGGTCGCCAATACGCTGGAAGCCGAACATCGAATAGAAGATGTAGAACGGCAGCATCGGCTGGTTGTGGCTGGAGTACGAAGTACCGGCCGCGATGAAGGAGCTCATGGCGCCCGCTTCGTTGATGCCTTCTTCGAGGATCTGGCCCTTCTTGTCTTCGCGGTAGAACATCACCTGGTCTTTATCGACTGGCTCGTAGAGCTGGCCGACGGAGGAGTAGATGCCCAACTGGCGGAACATGCCTTCCATACCGAAGGTACGGGCTTCGTCCGGGATGATCGGCACGATGCGCTGGCCGATTTCCTTGTCCTTGACCAGCTGCGCGAGGATCCGCACGAAGGCCATGGTGGTGGAGATTTCGCGATCGCCGGAACCGTCGAGGATGGCCTTGAGGGTATCCAGTGGCGGAGTCGGGATGCTGAAGCTCTTGGCGCGACGCTGAGGCACGAAACCGCCCAGCGCAGCACGACGCTCGCTCAGGTAGCGGGCTTCGGCGCTGCCTTCTTCAGGCTTGAAGAACGGCAGGTTTTCGAGGTCGTCGTCCTTCACCGGAATGTCGAAGCGGTCGCGGAACAGACGCAGGCTTTCAACGTCGACTTTCTTGGTGTTGTGCGCGGTGTTCTTCGCTTCGCCGGCGCCGGTGCCATAACCCTTGATGGTCTTGGCCAGGATCACGGTCGGTTGTTCTTTGTGGTTGACCGCCTCGTGGTAGGCCGCATACACCTTGTACGGGTCGTGGCCGCCACGGTTGAGCTTCCAGATCTCGTCGTCGGACAGATCGGCAACCATCGCCTTGAGTTCAGGGGTGTTGAAGAAGTGCTCACGGACGAACGCGCCGTCCTTGGCCTTGTAGTTCTGGTACTCGCCGTCGATGACTTCGTCCATGCGGCGTTGCAGGATGCCGTCGACGTCCTTGGCCAGCAGTGGGTCCCAGAAACGGCCCCAGACCACCTTGTTGACGTTCCACTGGGCACCGCGGAACACGCCTTCGAGTTCCTGGATGATCTTGCCGTTGCCGCGAACCGGGCCGTCGAGGCGCTGCAGGTTGCAGTTTATGACGAAGATCAGGTTGTCCAGCTTCTCGCGGCCGGCCAGGGAGATCGCGCCCAGGGATTCCGGCTCGTCGCACTCGCCGTCGCCCATGAAGCACCAGACTTTCTGCTTGCCGGCCGGGATGAAGCCGCGGGCTTCCAGGTACTTCATGAAGCGTGCCTGGTAGATCGCCTGGATCGGACCCAGACCCATGGAAACGGTCGGGAACTGCCAGAAGTCAGGCATCAGCCAAGGGTGTGGATAGGACGACAGGCCGTTGCCATCCACTTCCTGGCGGAAGTTGTTCATTTGCTCTTCGGTGATGCGACCTTCCATGAACGCACGGGCGTAGACGCCTGGCGATGCGTGACCCTGGAAGTAGATCAGGTCGCCGCCGTGTTCGTCGGTCGGGGCCTGGAAGAAGTAGTTGAAGCCGATGTCATACAGGGTGGCGCTGGAGGCGAAGCTGGAGATGTGACCGCCCAGGTCAGAATCTTTCAGGTTCGTACGCATGACCATGGCCAACGCGTTCCAACGTACCAGCGAGCGAATGCGGCGTTCCATGAACAGGTCGCCAGGCATGCGTGCTTCGTGGGTGACGGGAATCGTGTTGCGGTACGGCGTGGTGATGGCGTAGGGCAGTTGCGAGCCGCTGCGGGTCGCGAGTTCGCCCATACGGGTCATCAGATAGTGAGCACGGTCTTCGCCTTCTTTGTCGAGAACCGATTCCAGGGCGTCCAGCCATTCCTGGGTTTCGACGGGATCGAGGTCTTGCATGGCTTGCTCCAGGGCGGAAAGGCTTCCAGAATCGGTTGCCTGAGTTTGCGACTGGCCTTGTGGGCAGACGATTATAAATTCTTGGATTGCCGGAGGTTGATCCGGCGGCGTGTAGTTTTACTACAAATCGTCGGCCATTTCAGCCTTTCGAATGTATATACGAGTAGTAAAACTACAGAAGAGCGGCTTATGGCCTCCTGCTGCGTTGTGAGAATAATCGTTACTGTTGGTCGGTGACTAACGGGAATAGGTAAAAAATTAATGCCGGCTGCCAAAAAAAACCTATTTTCAGCTATTTCTAACTTTTGTTCGACAGTCCATCAGGCTGCTTGCCCTCGATATCCCTCTCCGCCTGCCTTTTCCACGCCGATCAAGGATAGCCCATGAGTCTGCCCGCGCTTGCCCCAGTTCCCGCGATTCTTCTGCCATTGGTCAGCCGTGCAGAGCAGTCGTTCCGCGCTGCGGTGGCGGCCCTGGAAGACAGCCCCGGCGTCGCGGATTGGACTGCCGAGCGCTGGGCCGAGTTTGCCCGGGTCGGTGCCGCCAGCGACTTCGTCATTGAACAGAGTCTGCGTGACCCTTTGATGTTGCTGGAGCTGGTGCGCAGCGGCGAACTCGATCGCGGTTTCGCCCCCGGAGAGTTGTGCGCACAGATTGCCGCAGCCGTGCACACCGCCGAGAGCGACGACCAATTGGGGCGGGTGCTGCGGCGTCAGCGCACTCGGCAGCAGGTGCGGATCATCTGGCGCGATCTGACCCGCCGGGCGGATCTGGTGCAGACCTGCCGCGACCTGTCCGATCTGGCCGACGCCTGCATCGACCAGGCCTATCAATGGCTGTATCTGCGTCATACCCAGCAATTCGGCGTGCCCACCGGTGGCCGCAGCGGCGAGCCGCAGCAGATGGTCATCCTCGGCATGGGCAAGCTGGGGGCGGTGGAACTCAACCTGTCGTCGGACATCGACCTGATCTTCGCGTACCCCGAAGGCGGCGAGACGGTGGGGGTCAAGCGTGCCCTGGATAACCAGGAGTTCTTCATTCGCCTGGGCCAGCGGCTGATCAAGGCCCTGGACCCGATGACCGTCGACGGTTTCGTGTTCCGCGTCGACATGCGCCTGCGGCCCTACGGTTCCGCCGGGGCCCTGGTGCTGAGCTTCAATGCCCTGGAGCAGTACTACCAGGATCAGGGGCGCGACTGGGAGCGCTACGCCATGATCAAGGCCCGGGTGGTCGCCGGGGATCAGGTGGCCGGGGCGCAATTGCTGGACATGCTGCGGCCCTTCGTCTATCGCCGTTACCTGGACTTCTCCGCCATCGAGGCGCTGCGCACCATGAAGCAGCTGATCCAGCAGGAGGTGCGGCGCAAGGGCATGGCCGACAACATCAAGCTGGGTTCGGGAGGCATTCGCGAAGTCGAGTTCATCGCCCAGGCCTTCCAGCTGATTCACGGCGGTCGCGACCTGAGCCTGCAGCAGCGTCCTTTATTAAAGGTGCTGGGCACGCTGGAGGGGCAGGGTTATTTGCCGGCGGCAGTGATCAGCGAGCTGCGCGAGGGCTACGAGTTCCTGCGTTATACCGAGCACGCGATCCAGGCCATTGCCGATCGCCAGACGCAGATGCTGCCGGACAATCCCCAGGACCAGGCGCGAATCGCCTTCATGCTCGGCTTTGCCGACTGGAGCGCCTTCCATGAACAGTTGATGTACTGGCGCGGGCGGGTGGAGTGGCACTTCCGCCAGGTGATTGCCGATCCCGATGACGATGACGGCGCGGAGAGCGAAGTGGTGGTGGGCGGCGAGTGGCTGCCGCTGTGGGAGGAGGCCCAGGACGAGGAGGCAGCCTGCCGGCAGTTGCAGGAGGGCGGCTTTGTCGATGCGCCCAAGGCCCTGCGGGCCCTGGCCAGTTTGCGCGGCAGCCCGCAGTTGCGCGCCATGCAGCGCCTCGGGCGCGAACGCCTGGATGCCTTTATTCCACGCTTGCTGGCCCAGGCCGTGGAGCACGCCAATCCGGATCTGGTACTGGAACGGGTGCTGCCATTGGTCGAGGCCGTGGCCCGGCGTTCGGCCTATCTGGTGCTGCTCACCGAAAACCCTGGCGCCTTGCGCCGCTTGCTGACCCTGTGCGCGGCCAGCCCATGGATTGCCGAGCAGATCACCCGCTTTCCACTGCTGCTGGATGAATTGCTCAATGAAGGGCGCCTGTTCAAGCCGCCCCTGGCGCCGGAACTGGCGGCCGAGCTGCGCGAGCGCCTGACGCGGATTCCCGAGGACGACCTGGAACAGCAGATGGAGGCGCTGCGCCACTTCAAGCTGGCCCACCGGTTGCGGGTGGCCGCCTCGGAGATCGCCGGCAGCCTGCCTTTAATGAAGGTCAGCGATTACCTGACCTGGCTCGCCGAGGCGATTCTGGAGCAGGTGCTGGCCCTGGCCTGGCGCCAGACCGTGGCCAAATACGGTGCGCCACAGCGCAGCGATGGCACCTTGTGTGATCCGGGGTTCATCATCGTCGGCTACGGCAAGGTCGGCGGCATCGAGCTGAGCCACGGCTCCGACCTGGACCTGGTGTTCATCCATGATGGCGACCCCCAGGCCGAAACCGACGGTCCGAAACCCATCGATGGTGCACAGTTCTTCACCCGGCTGGGGCAGCGCATCATCCATCTGCTGACCACCCAGACCAACTCCGGCCAGTTGTACGAAGTGGACATGCGCCTGCGGCCGTCCGGCGCGTCGGGGTTGCTGGTGAGTTCCCTGGGGGCCTTTGCCCGCTATCAGGAGAACGAAGCCTGGACCTGGGAGCATCAGGCGCTGGTCCGGGCCCGGGTACTGGTGGGCAGCCAGGATGTGGGACAGGCCTTTGAAAAAGTCCGGGCCGTGGTGCTGGGCAAAAAGCGCGACCTGCCGACCTTGCGCCAGGAAGTCAGTGAGATGCGGGCCAAGATGCGCGACAACCTGGGCAGTCGCCTGACCGCCGCCGGAACCGCGGCCAACGCCTTCGAAGCTACGGCGCCGTTCGACCTCAAGCAGGACGCCGGAGGTATCGTCGATATCGAATTTATGGTGCAATACGCGGCCCTGGCGTGGTCCGAAGAGCACCCGTCATTGCTGCGCTACACCGATAACATCCGCATTCTGGAAGGTCTGGAGCAGGTCGGCCTGATGCCGGCGAGCGATGCCAGCCTGCTGCGCGAGGTCTACAAGGCCTATCGTTCTGCGGCTCACCGACAGGCGTTGCAGAATGAGGCCGGAATCATTACCGGTGATCAATTCGTGACCGAACGACGGGAAGTGTTACGGATTTGGCGCGAGCTGGGGCTAAGCTAAGCGGCCTGACAGGGCCACTCCTATTTCGGCGAGCCTTGTGGGCTCGCCCAAACTGAACCGGCGGTGAAGGCCGCGGTGCTGGATTCTCGAGGCGGGGAGGCATATGCCTCCCCGGCTCGTTTATGGAAACCACATGAATATTCTGATCGTTGGGCCCAGTTGGGTCGGTGACATGGTGATGGCGCAGACACTCTTCGAGTGCCTGAAACAGCGTCATCCACAATGCGAGATCGACGTGCTGGCCCCCGAGTGGAGCCGGCCGATCCTGGAGCGCATGCCCCAGGTGCGTCGGGCCTTGAGCTTTCCCCTGGGCCACGGCGCCCTGGAGCTGGCCACCCGCCGGCGGATCGGCAAGTCCCTGGCCGGCCAGTACGATCAGGCGATCCTGCTGCCCAACTCGCTGAAGTCGGCCCTGGTGCCGTTCTTTGCCGGCATCCCCAAGCGCACCGGCTGGCGCGGCGAGTTCCGCTACGGCCTGCTTAATGACGTGCGCAAGCTCGACAAAGAGCGCTACCCGCTGATGATCGAGCGCTTCATGGCCCTGGCCCATGAGCCGGGTGCCGAACTGCCCCAGCCTTATCCACGGCCGAGCCTGCAGATCGATCCGCAAAGCCGTGAGGCGGCCCTGGCCAAGTTCGGCCTGGTACTGGATCGTCCGGTGCTGGCGCTGTGCCCTGGGGCGGAGTTCGGCGAGGCCAAGCGCTGGCCGTCCGAGCATTACGCCCAGGTGGCCGAGGCCAAGATCCGCGAGGGCTGGCAGGTGTGGCTGTTCGGTTCGAAGAACGATCATGCCGTGGGGGAGGAGATTCGCGGGCGACTGATTCCCGGGCTGCGTGAGGAATCGACCAACCTCAGCGGCGAAACCTCCCTGGCCGAGGCCATCGACCTGTTGTCCTGTGCCGACTTGGTGGTGTCCAACGACTCCGGGTTGATGCATGTGGCGGCGGCGCTGAATCGCCCTTTGGTGGCGGTGTATGGCTCCACTTCACCGGGCTTCACTCCGCCTCTGGCGGATCAGGTCGAGGTGGTGCGCCTGGGCATCGAATGCAGCCCGTGTTTCGACCGCACTTGCCGCTTCGGCCATTACAACTGCCTGCGCCAGTTGTTGCCGCAGCCGGTGAATGAAGCCTTGCAGCGCTTGCAGGGCTCCCCGGTCGAGGTTCAATAAGTTGCGGGTACTGTTGATCAAGACCTCGTCCCTGGGGGATGTGATTCACGCATTGCCGGCGCTGACCGATGCCGCGCGAGCCATTCCCGGGATCAAGTTCGACTGGGTGGTGGAAGAAGGCTTTGCCGAGATCCCCACCTGGCATCCGGCGGTCGGCAAGGTGATTCCGGTGGCGATCCGTCGCTGGCGCAAGAACATCTGGCAGACCATCAAGAGCGGCGAGTGGCGCCGCTTCAAGCAGAGCGTGCGCTCGACCAAGTACGACCTGGTGATCGATGCCCAGGGCCTGCTGAAAAGCGCCTGGCTGACTCGCTACGTGCGTGCCCCGGTGGCGGGGCTGGACAAGAACTCGGCCCGTGAGCCCCTGGCGTCGCGTTTCTATTCGCGGCGCCTGGCGGTGGCCCGTGGGCAGCACGCGGTGGAGCGTGTGCGTCAGCTGTTCGCCGTGGCCCTGGGCTACGACCTGCCGCAGGGCCTGGGCGACTACGGTCTGAATGTCGAGAAGCTGGTGGAGCTGCCGCGCAAGAATCCCTTCGTGCTGTTTCTGCACGGCACCACCTGGGACACCAAGCACTGGCCCGAAGCCTATTGGCGCGAGTTGACCGAGCGCATGGGCATGCTCGGGGTGGAGGTCAAGCTGCCGTGGGGCAACGCCGCCGAGAAAGCCCGGGCCGAGCGCATCGCCAGTGGCCTGAGAAATGCCACGGTGCTGCCCAAGCTGAACCTGGCCGGGGTCGCCAAGGTGCTGGCCGATGCCCAGGCCTGTGTGGCCGTCGACACCGGGTTGGGTCACCTTGCCGCGGCTCTGGATGTGCCGACCATTTCGTTGTTCGGCCCGACCAATCCGGGCCTCACCGGCGCCTATGGCAAGGTGCAGATCCACCTGGGCAGCAACTTTCCCTGCGCGCCGTGCCTGCAGAAAAAATGCACCTACCAGCCCTCCGCTGTGGACCAGCAGCGCTATGACATCAAGCGCGAGTGGCCACTGTGCTTCACTCGCCTGAATCCCGAGCGTGTCGCCAGCCGACTGAGCGCCTTGTTACTGGCTGAGGAGCCGCGCTGATGCAATTGGCTTTTGTCCTTTATAAGTATTTTCCCTTTGGCGGCCTGCAACGCGACTTCATGCGCATTGCCCTGGAGTGCCAGCGGCGCGGGCACCAGATTCGCGTCTACACCCTGATCTGGGAGGGCGATGTGCCTCCCGGCTTCGAAGTGCTGGTGGCGCCGGTCAAGGCGCTGTTCAACCATCGGCGCAATGAAAAGCTCAGCGCCTGGATGGAGGCCGACCTGGCCAAGCGTCCGGTGGATCGACTGATCGGTTTCAACAAGATGCCGGGGCTGGACGTGTACTACGCCGCCGACGGCTGTTTCGAGGACAAGGCGCAGAACCTGCGCCATTCCCTGTACCGGCGCTGGGGCCGCTACCGACATTTTGCCGAGTACGAGCGGGCGGTATTCGCCCGGGATGCCAAGACCGAGATCCTGATGATCTCCGAGGTCCAGCAGCCGCTGTTCATCAAGCACTACGACACCCCGCTGGAGCGCTTTCACCTACTGCCGCCGGGCATCGCCCAGGACCGCCGGGCCCCGGCCAACGCCGCCGAGATTCGCGCCGAGTTCCGTCGCGAATTCGCCTTGCGGGATGACGAGTTGCTGCTGGTGCAGATCGGCTCCGGGTTCAAGACCAAGGGCGTGGACCGCAGCCTGAAGGCGCTGGCGGCGTTGCCGTCGGCGCTGAAAAAACGCACCCGGCTGTTTGTAATCGGCCAGGACGACCCCAAGGTATTCCAGGTGCAAAGTGCGGCGCTGGGTTTGAGCGATCAGGTGCAGTTCATGAAGGGGCGCAGCGATATCCCGCGGTTCCTGCTGGGCGCCGATGTGCTGATTCATCCGGCCTACAACGAAAACACCGGCACCGTCCTGCTGGAGGCCCTGGTGGCCGGGCTGCCGGTGCTGGTCAGTGCGGTCTGCGGCTATGCCCACTACATCGCCGAGGCCGAGAGCGGCCTGGTGCTGGATGAGCCGTTCGAGCAGAGCCAGCTCAATCAATACCTCAACACCATGTTGACCGATGACGCGGCACGCGCGACCTGGAGCCGTAATGGCCTGGCGTTCGCCGAGACGGCCGACCTTTACAGCATGCCGCAGCATGCTGCGGATGTGATTCTGGCGGAGCAACACCGATGAAGTTGATGCTTGCCGAACCCTTCAAGAGCCTGTGGGCCGGACGCGATGCGTTCGATGCTGTCGAGGGCCTGAAGGGTCAGGTCTACCGTGAGCTGGAAGCGCGCCGTACCTTGCGTACGGAGGTCGCCGGCCGCGGTTATTTTGTGAAGATCCATCGTGGTATCGGTTGGGGTGAGATCGTCAAGAATCTGCTCACCGCCAAGTTGCCGGTGCTTGGCGCCGGTCAGGAATGGCGGGCCCTGGAGCGTCTGCATCAGGTCGGCGTGCCGACCATGACCGCGGTGGCCTACGGCGAGCGCGGCAGCAATCCGGCGGATCAGCATTCGTTCATCGTCACCGAAGAGCTGGCGCCGACCGTCAGCCTGGAAGATTTCAGCATCGACTGGGTCAAGCAGCCCCCTGCGCCGGCCCTCAAGCGCGCGCTGATCGCCGAGGTGGCGCGCATGACCGGCATGATGCACCGCGCCGGGGTCAACCATCGCGACTGCTACATCTGTCATTTCCTGCTGCACACAGACCGGCCCATCACCCCGGAGACCCTCAAGCTCTCGGTGATCGATCTGCATCGGGCCCAGACCCGGCCGAAGATCACCTTGCGCTGGCGCAACAAGGACCTGGCGGCCCTGTATTTCTCGGCCCTGGACATCGGTCTGACGCGCCGCGACAAGCTGCGTTTCCTCAAGGGCTATTTCCAGCAGCCGCTGCGGCAGATTCTGGGCGAAGAGGCGGCGCTGCTGTCCTGGCTCGAGGGCAAGGCGGAAAAACTCTACGCCCGCAAGCAACGTTACGGAGACGCACTCTGATGGCGAGTTGGAATCTGGACCCCGCCTATCAGGAGTTGACGCAGGATTTCGGCAGTCTGGAAGCGGTATTCGCCCTGCAGGGCGAGCACCTGACCCGTGATCCGCTGTCCGAAGTGATTCGCGTCGAACGGGGCGGCATTCACTATTACGTCAAGCGCTACACCGGCGCCGGCAAGAACCTGCGGCGCTACCTGGGCAAGCCACGGGTCAAGTTCGAGTGGCAGAACCTCAAGCGCTTCGCCAAGTGGGGCATTCCCACGGCGGATGTGGTGGCCTGGGGTCTGGAGCGGCGCTGCCTGGCCTATTCCCGAGGCGCGATGATCACCCGCGAGTTGCCGCGTACCGAGGACCTTTCGGTGCTGGCCGAGCGCAATGATCCACGGCTCAAGGACCGGCGCTGGGTCGATGGCATCAGCCAGCAGCTGGCCACTCATACCCGCGTGATGCACGACCATCGCTTTACCCACAACGATTTGAAGTGGCGCAACTTGCTGGTCGACGACCAGGACCGCTTGTACCTGATCGACTGTCCGAACGGCGATTTCTGGCGTGGATTCTGGCTCAAGTACCGGATCACCAAGGATCTGGCCTGCCTGGACAAGGTGGCCAAATATCATCTGTCGGCCACTCAGCGCCTGCGTTTCTATCTGCAGTACCGCGAGCGCAACCGGCTGAGCGCCTCGGACAAGGAGCGCATTCGCCACGTGGTGAGATTTTTTGAGGGGCGTGAATGACTGATTTCCTGGCGCCGGAGGAGCGTGCGCTGCTGGAGCGCAACGGCCTCGGCACTTTTGACCAGCTGTGGGCCGTGCAATTGGCTGCGGTGGATGAGCCCAATACCAGCCGCGGCGGCAGCAGCAGTGTCTTTCGCCTGGATGTGGAAGGGCAGGGGTTCTATCTCAAGCGTCAGACCAACTACCTGACCCGCACCCTGCACCGGCCTTTCGGCGAGCCGAGTTTCGCTCGGGAGTTCCGCAATATCCGGCGCTATCAGCTGCTGGGCATTCCGGCCTTGCAGGCGGTGTTCTTTGGCATGCGCAAGGTGGCGGGCGAGTCCCGGGCGATTCTCCTGACCCGGGCCCTGGACGGTTGGGACGACCTGGACGGGCTGCTGTTGCGTTGGGATGAGCTCAGCGAACTGCAGCGTCAGGCGGTGCTCAAGGCTTGCGGGCAACTGGCCCGGCAGCTGCACAGCCTGCGTCAGGTGCATGGCTGTTTCTATCCCAAGCATATTTTCCTGCGGGGCCACGGCGATGGTTACCAGGCGCAGTTGATCGACCTGGAGAAAACCCGGCCTCTATTGTTCGGGCAGCGTGATCGGGTCAAGGATCTTGAGCCTTTGCTGCGCCGGGCTTCGGTGTGGAGCGGCGACGAAGTGCGCGCGCTGCTGGCTGCGTACCTGGATCAGTCTCCAGACAGTTCCCTGGTGCAGGCCTGGCTGTCCCGTCTCAGTGCTCGCAGCAGTCATAAGGAATCTCGCTGATGCGTTTGTCCGAGCTGAAGAACAGCGGGCGCAGCCCGGCCCTGCCCCTGAGCCTGGAGCTGGCGGATGCCGCTGGCCCGGCGCAACTGCAATTGCTGAGTTTGCTGCGGGTGTTGCCGGGGCAGCGCTATGTGGGCGCCGGGGTCTGGCGAGGCCGCCCGGTGCTGGCCAAGTTGCTGGTGGGGCCCAAGGCCGCGCGGCATTTTCAGCGAGAGTTGAACGGCGTGCGCCTGCTGGCGCAGCAAGGCCTGACCACGCCTCTGCTGCTGGCCGACGGCTTGCAGGAAGGCGAGGGCGGCTGGCTGCTCTTTGAGTTTCTGCAAGGGGCGCAGAGCCTGGGCGAGGCCTGGCAGCAGGTGGAGAACCTGCCGGTGCTGGCCGATGAGCAGACGGCGGTGCTGGCCGAGGCGCTCGGGGCGATTGCCCAGTTGCACGCCAAGGGCCTGTGGCAGGAAGACCTGCATCTGGACAATCTGCTGCGCCATGCCGGCCAGTTGTATTTGATCGATGGCGCAGGGATTTGCGTCGAAGAGGCCGGCAAGCCGCTGTCCCGGTCCCGGGTGCTGGAGAACCTTGGGGTGTTCTTCGCCCAGTTGCCCAAGAGCCTGGAGCCCTTCACCGAAGAGCTGCTGGTGCACTACCTGCTCGGCAATGCCGAGCATGCCTTGCCCCTGGAAGCCCTGGAAAAACAGGTGAACAAGGTGCGTGGCTGGCGGCTGCGGGATTTTCTCAACAAGGTCGGCCGTGATTGCACCCTGTTCAGCGTGCAGCGCGGGCCGTTCGCCCTGCGGGCGATCCGTCGCGAAGAAGAGGCGGCGATGCGGCCGGTGTTGGAGCAGGCCGATGCCTTGCTCGACCAGGGCCATCTGTACAAGACCGGCGGAGCGGCCAGCGTCGGCCGGGTCGTGGTGGCGGGTCGGACCCTGGTGGTCAAGCGCTACAACATCAAGGGCTTCGCCCATTGGCTCAAGCGTTTCTGGCGCCCGAGCCGGGCCTGGCACTCCTGGCGCGAAGGCAATCGCCTGGCGTTTCTCGGCATTGCCACCCCCAAGCCCCTGGCACTGCTGGAACAGCGCTGTTTCTGGTTGCGCCGGCGCGCCTACCTGGTCACCGAATACCTGCCGGGGCCCGACATCATCGAGCGTTTTGCGCCGTTCGTGGACAGCGGCGCAGCGCCGGAATCGGAGTTGCTGGCATTGGACCGGCTGTTTGCCGAGCTGATCAAGGAACGCATCAGTCATGGCGACTTCAAGGGCCACAATCTGTTCTGGCACCAGGATCGCTGGGCGTTGATCGATCTTGACTCCATGTGCCAGCACGCCAGCCTGAGCAGTTTCGCCCCGGCTTATGCCCGGGATCGCGCGCGCTTCATGCGCAATTGGCCCGAAAGCAGCAATTTGTATCAAGTGATTGATCAGCGCTTGCCCAAGACTGTCCATTCCACCCAAGCCTGACCTGCGACCCATGGCCGCTGTTGCTGGCAGCGGCTGCGGGCCCTGGTGGCCGCGGCGCCCTGGCTTGCCGCTTGCGGCTAGAGGCTTGCCCCTGCTTTTCAGTTATAATCGCGCCCTTTCGTTGTTTCTCGCCCCTTGCGAGCACACTTTATTTTCAAGGCGCATCGCGCCCGCATGCAGACTAAACGAGGCTAGACCCCTGTGGCATTGACGATTCTTGGCCTGTCCGGCGCCCTTAGCCATGATCCTTCAGCAGCCCTGTATATCGACGGCAAGCTGATCGCGGCTGCTGAAGAAGAGCGTTTCGTGCGCGACAAGCATGCAAAGAACCGCATGCCCTACGAGTCGGCGAAGTTCTGCCTGGAACAGGCCGGGATCAAGCCTTCCGACGTTGACGTGGTAGCGATCCCCTTTGCACCCATCAGCCTGTTCGGCAAGGCCCGCTGGCACTACGCCAAGCGTTACTGGTACGCCCCGGACCGCGCCCTGGACGCGATCCTGATGGGCAACCGTCGCTACAAGCGCTACCGCAAGAAGATCGTCTGGTGCCTGGAGCAACTGGGCTTTGACCCGAAAAAGGTCAAGATCGAGCCGGTGGAGCACCACCTGGCCCACGCCTCCAGTGCCTACCACTGCTCGGGCTTCAAGGAGAAGACCGCGATCCTCGGGATCGACGGCAAGGGCGAGTACGCCACCACCTTCTTCGGCTATGGCGAGAACGGCAAGATCCACAAGATCAAGGAGTTCTTCGATCCGGACTCCCTGGGTGGCCTCTATGGCGCGATCACCGAGTTCCTCGGTTTCGAAATGCTCGATGGCGAGTTCAAGGTCATGGGCATGGCGCCTTATGGCGATGCCAGCAAGTACGATTTCTCGCGTCTGGCCAGCTTTGAAAACGGCGAGCTGGTGATCAACACCGACTACGCCAACGTCATCGGCCTGCGCCGCTACAAAGAGAAGGGCAAGGGCTTCTACTTCTCGCCAAAACTCATCGAGTGGCTGGGGCCCAAGCGCGAAGGCGACATCGCCGACGAGCCTTACATCCACTACGCGGCGAGCATGCAGGCGCTGTTCGAGAAGCTGGCCCTGCAGATGATCGACCACTACCTGGGCGACATCCTCAAGGAAACCGGCAAGCTGGCCTTCGCCGGTGGCTGTGCGCTGAACGTCAAGCTGAACCAGAAGATCATTGCCCGTCCCGAGGTCAAGGAACTGTTCGTGCAGCCGGCGTCCGGCGACGCCGGTACCGCCGTCGGTGCCGCGGCCTACGTTTCCCATGCCCGTGGGGTGCCGGTGGAGAAGATGGAACACGTCTATCTCGGCCCGTCCTACAGCAACGAAGACGTGATCGCCGCCTGTGCCCGCCACCCGAACAAACCGGCCTGGCGGCAGATCGACAACACCCCGGAACGCATCGCCAAGATCATGGTGGACGGCAACCCGGTGGCCTGGTTCCAGGGGCGCATGGAGTTCGGTCCGCGGGCCCTGGGCGGTCGCTCGATCATTGGTTGCCCGAGCGCCACGGGCGTGGCCGACCGGATCAACGAGCAGATCAAGTTCCGCGAGCGCTGGAGGCCTTTCTGCCCGTCGATGCTCGACACCGTTGGTCCGCAAATGATCAAGGTCGACCATCCGGCGCCGTTCATGACTTTCACCTTCGAAGTGGCTGAAGAGTGGAAGACCCGCGTGCCGGAAGTGGTCCACGAGGACGGCACGTCCCGGGCCCAGGTGCTCAAGCGTGAATACAACCCGCGCTACTACGACATGATGAAGGCCCTGGAAGTCCTGACCGGCAACGGCGTGTCGCTGAACACCTCGCTCAACCGCCGCGGCGAGCCGATGATCTGTTCGCCTACCGACGCCTTGAACATGTTCTATGGGTCCGATCTGCAGTACCTGATCATGGAAGACATTCTGGTGGTCAAAGACGGCGTGGACCCTTATGACACGCTCGGCTGAACGCCATGTGCTGCAGTTCTGTCACGGCTATGACGGGCCGTTCCTGGACTGCGCCCGGCAATACGCCAATCTGTTCGCCGGCAGCGGCTATCGGGTGACCACGGTGTTTCTGACCGGGGCCGCCGATGCCGATGTGGCGGCGGGCTGTGCGTCAGATGAAGTGCTGTTCATGGAATACAGTTCCAAGGCCATTCGTGGCCTGAAGCTGGGCGCGATCCGTGACTTGCGCAAGATTGCGGCCTCGCGCGATTTCAGCTTCTGCATCGCTCATCGCTTCAAGCCGATCTACATTGCCCTGCTGGGCACGGGCTTGCCGGTGATTGGCGTCCATCATGCGTTTTCCGATTACAAGCGTGGCAGCCGCAAGCTGTTCGCCCAGCTGTTCCGCAAACGCTTGAGCCTGCTCGGGGTGTCGGATGCGGTGCGTGACGATATGCGCGCCTGCCTGCCGAAATGGCCGGCGCAGCGCATTCAGACCCTGTACAACCGTATCGACCTTGAGGCGCTGCAAGCCGAACAACTGAGCGCGGCCCAGGCCCGCAGCGAGCTGGGCCTGTCCGCTGAGGCCTGGATTGTCGGCAATGTCGGGCGCCTGCATCCGGACAAGGACCAGGCCACTCTGCTGCGGGGTTTTGCTGCCGCCGTGCCGCAATTGCCGCCACACAGCCAGCTGGCGATCCTGGGTACCGGCCGCCTGGAGAAGGGGCTGAAATCCCTGGCCCGGGAACTGGGAATCGCCGATCGCGTGCTGTTCCTTGGGCAGGTGCCGCAGGCCCGGCGCTACTTCCGCGCGTTCGATGTGTTTGCCCTGAGCTCCGACCACGAGCCCTTTGGCATGGTCCTGCTGGAAGCCATGGCCGCCGGCGTGCCCCTTTTGGCCACCGCCTGTGGTGGTGCGAAGGAAGTGGTCGAGGGTGTGGGTATCCTGTTTCCGCTGGGTGACGTCGAGCACATGGCGCAAGGGCTGCAGCACCTGGCCGCGATGGATGATCATCAGCGGCGGGTCTGCGCCGAATTGATGCTTGATCGCCTGCGTGAGCGTTTCTCCGACCGTGCCGTACGCGACGTATTCTGGCGTTTGCCACAAGTCACCGATCTGACCGCGAGGGGCTGATGCTCAATCGATTTCAAGGCTGGCGCGAACGCGGCTGGTCAGTCATTGACGCATCGACCTATGCCGATGCCTGGCAGCGCTTTGGTGGCAGCGTGGCGACTCACCCGCTGGTGGTCGAGCAACTGGCGGACCTGGCGCAGATTCCCGTGCGTTATCTGGCCTGGGAACACAACGGCCAGCTGCAGGCGGCCATCGCCACGTGGGGGCGTGATCTGGCGCTGTCCAAGGACGTGCTCAAGCGTGCCGGCAAGAAGGGATTGTTCGATATCGGCAATGCCGAGCTGATCCTGCCGGCCGCCGCGGAGGCCCAGGCCGTGCTGCGCCATCGCGGACGTTATCTTTCCGCGCTCAACCAAGGGCGCTTCACCGCCCTCAGGCCCCAAGCCGAACAATTGGCCATGGCCCGCACTCCGGAAGAGTTATCGAAGAAGTTTCGCTACAACCAGCGCCGCGAACTGCGCCTGCTGGAGGAGGCCGGCGGCGTTGTGCGTGCAGTCACTGATTTCAGCAGTGCTGAGCTGGCGGCAATCTACTGTGATCTGTTCCAGCGTCGCTGGGGTTTTGCCGCGACGGGGGCCGAGCGCATGGCCGAGGTATTGGAGCGCCTGCGCGAGCTGCTGATTGGCTCGGTGATCTTTCTCAACGATGCGCCGATAGCCGTGCAGTTGATCTACCGGGTCGAAGCCCCGCAGTGGATCAGCGTCGAGTACGTCAATGGGGGGGTCGATCCCGAGACGCGGGAGTTCAGCCCCGGCAGTGTGCTGAGTTTCCTCAATACCCAGAGCGCCTGGGAGCAGGCCCGGGCCTTGAACAAGCCGCTGCGTTTTTCCTTCGGTCGCGCCGATCGTGAATACAAGGATCGTTGGTGCAATCCTGTGCCGGTTTTCCAGGTGTGAGTCCGTCCATGAGTCGCAAGCAGCAATTGCTCAAGCGCCACCGGCGCAACAAACGAATCGTCCTGTTGGCGGGTCTGGTCCTGTTGCTGCTGGTGGGGGGGCTGGTGGCCTGGTGGTTGCCGCTGCTGTTGGCGGTGCTTGGCTGGCTGGCTCATGAGGCCTGGTTTGCCGATCACCTGTTCTACTCGCCCAAGGATGACTACTGCTACGACTTCGGTCATGAAGCCCGGCAGGTCGCGGTGCGTCTGGAGGCGGGGCGTTTGTTGCTGGATCCGGCGCCAGAGTTGGGCGCGGATGAAACCCTGATTCTCGGAGTGCAGGTCAAGAGCTCCTGGATCGGGCGATTTCTCGACCCGGCCATTGAGGTGCTGGGTGGTCCGAGCGCTGATCGCCAGGCGTTCGAGCGCGGGGTCAATGGCCTGCGCTATCTCAACCTCAGTGGCCTGGCCGGTCCCCTGGTTCGCGGCGAGCTGCAACTGCGCGGGCGCTTCTGCCGGATTCAGGTCCAGCCTCGGTTGCTGGCTTGGCGCGACCCCGACTACCGGCGTCAGCGGGTGATGGTGATCGCACCCCATGCCGATGATGCCGAACTGGCAGCCTTCGGCTTGTACAGTCAGGCTGACGAAGCCTGGATCGTGACCCTGACGGCGGGTGAAATCGAGGCCGAACATTATCAGGCCATGGGCATGAGCCCGGTCGAGGCGGCGCGTATCAAGGGCCGCTTGCGGGCCTGGGACAGTATCGCCGTGCCTCGCTGGGCCGGCGTGCCCGAGGCTCACTGCGTGCAATTGGGGTATTTCTGCCTGCAACTGCCGGCCATGCAGGCCGATCCGCAGCAGCCGGTAGCCTCGCGTGAGGCGCAGTTGAGCGATATCCGCCTGTTCCGTCAGTTCAATCCGTTCCCCTTGCCTGCTGACCGGGACGGCCTGCCGACCTGGGACAACCTGCTGGCGGATCTGCGGGCGCTGTTGCTCAAGGCCCGGCCTGAAGTGATAGTGCTGCCGCACCCGTCATTGGACCCGCATCCCGACCATATCTGCGCCCAGGCGGCGGTGATGCAGGCCTTGCAAGGATTGGACTGGCAACCGCACAGCGTGCTCGGGTACGCCAACCATCTGCATGACAACGACCGCTGGCCCATGGGCGATTCTGGAGCCGGCGTCGCCTTGCCACCGCTCTTCGATGCGACGGCCGCCTTGCGTCCGTGGTGCCTGTCGCTGTCCCAGGCCGAGCAGTTTGACAAGGCGATGGCGCTGGGGATGATGCATGATTTGCAGCCATCAGCGCCCTTCAAACGACGTGTCCGACGATACCTGCAGCGTTGGTTGGCCGGCCGTTCAGGGTCGACTTACGGTGAAAACGAGTTTTTCCGCAAGGCGGTTCGCAGGCATGAGTTGTTCTGGCGTTTGTGAGTTGTTGCTTTAAAACTGCCTTGTGCCAAGACAACAGGGCAATGTCGATTTTTTTCTCGGACTGCTCAGCGTCGAAAGGAAGATGATGAAGGTTTTATTTCTGGTGCAGAAAGAACAGCGAGCCATCCTGGATCGTTTGTACGAAGGCGTCGCCGAGAATTGTGAATGCGATGTGCGCTGGCTGAGCAGCGACGAGCAACGCAACTTGCGTCGTTACTTCCGGCGGGAGGTCGATGTTTCCCGTTATGACCGCATCATCTTCTTCCTGCGCTTCAAGCAGGAGATACGCCAGGTCGGGTTCATTCGCACCGTGCCCAACTTGGTGATTCTCGAGCACGATGCTTATCAGAATTACATTCCCTGCAAGTACACGGGCAAGTTCAGTGCCCATTACCGCCGCTTGCCTTGGGCGCGGGTGATCAGTTCAGGGCATATGGTGACCGAGCGCTTGCGCGAGGAAGGTTTCGACGCGGTGTTCGTACCCAAGGGTTACGATCAGGCGCTTTTGCAGGAGCAAGGGCGTGAGCGTGATATCGAACTGGCCTTTGTCGGCAGTACCAACAGTGTTGCCTATAGCGGCCGCAAGGCATTGCTGGATGAGCTGGCGCGGGTTGAACCTTTGGTGGTCACGCGAACCAAGTCAGGCGAAGAGTACTGCGCGACCCTCAATCGGATTCGTTTTTTCGTCAGTGCCGACGTGGGTATGGGCGAGTACATGATCAAGAACTTTGAAGCGATGGCTTGTGGCTGTGTTTTGCTGGCCTTCGATCAAGGGGCTGCCGAGAATGAGGCCTTGGGTTTCAAAGACATGGTCAACGTCGTGTTTTACAAGGACATCCCTCAGTTGCAGGAGAAGTTGGTCCACTTGCGCATGAATCCGTTACTGGCGGCAGATATTGCTCGTAATGGACAGGAACTTGCGGTCAAACAGTTCAGTTTTGCCCAGATTGGCCGGCGTATCGTAGATGCGCTCCAACCGCCCTTGAGAGCGCGTGCTCCCTTGAGTCTGGTGGAAAGATTGCGGTTGCGATTGGGTGTTTGATATCGACTTGTCGGGAATGTTTAGTGGCTTTTTGATATCGTCCGCGTCGGGTTCAGTTATTTGATCAAAGGTCGACCAGGCATCACTGAATTGCACATGGCGGGCTTGCGAAACCACGTATCAAGGTCATTTTTTCAATGAGCATTCTTAACATCATGTGGGCCGGCGGCTCTGCCTTTGCTTCGGTGCAGAAGGTACATCAACAGATACTTTCTCGCGTTGAGGGCTGTGCATCGATCAACACCTGGCTGCTTCAAGGAAGTGCGGGCGTTGGCGATCTGGGCAACCACGTTGTCGAGTGGAATCTTTCTTCTGACCAGCTCAAGGAGCGGCGCATCTGGAAGTTGCTGGCTCCCTGGATGCGCATGCGTTTTAAAAAGGCCCTGCCGAAAGACGTGGAAGTGGTGCTTCTGGATGGTATCGGTGTTGCGCGAGCGTTACTGCCAGTACTCAGGGCTGTGCCAGGGGTGCGTGCTGTGGTCATTTTTCATGGCACCACTCGCCTGCGCGGGAGCGATCTCAAACTGTTTGAGAGGTTCTCGGACTCTGAGCTGACGCTGGTTGCTGTGTCGAACACTCTCGCCCAATCCCTTGAATGTGACACGCGCCGGCCTGTTGCAGTCTTGCGCAGCGCCTACGACCCGGTCGCTTTTCGTGCCGGGTCGCTGTCTCGTGAGCAGGCTCGAGCTCGCTTGGGAGTGCCATTGGAAGCCTCGCCGGTGCTGGGTGCGGTAGGCCGCTTGGTGAGTGGCAAGGGCTTTGCCTGTCTGCTGGAGGCCTTTGCTGCCGCGTCGGTACATCGACCCGATGCGCGCTTGGTCATTGTCGGCGAGGGCCCCGAGCGGCTCTCGTTTGAAGCCGGAATCGAGCGTTTGGGCTTGAGTGGCAAAGTTTTTCTCCCAGGTCATCTGCCAGAGGCCGCAACGCTTTATCGAGCGTTTGACTGGGTAGCCATTCCATCGCTGGACGAGGGGCTGGGCTTGATCTTGCAAGAGGCGGTGATCTCGGGAGTTCCGGTGCTCACCAGTGAGCTTGCGGTATTCCGGGAGCAGTTGGCTGAGGCCGGCTGGTATGCGCCGCCGGACGATGCCGGTGCCTGGAGCAACCTCATGGAGCGCGCATTTTCAGCGTCTGCCGAGGTGATCCTTGACGGTCAGTCGCGAGCGCTGGCGCCGGAGCGGGCCTGGACAGATTTCACTGAAACCTCGCGGCGGCTGTTTTCATGCCGGTAACAGCGCTTGTTCCAGTGCCTGCATTGGAAAGCGTTCGTTCAGCTCTTCGCGCGCAATATAGCGTGCAAAGTGCTGCAAGTTGCGCTTGATCAGCCTGGGAGGCAGCGGCGCCCGCAAGAAACGCATATCGGCTACATCGATCAGCCCCATTTCATTGTCGGGCGTGATCACGATATTGCCCAAGTGTAATGAGCGGAAGTAGATGCCGGCCGTGTGCAATCGACGAATCAGGGCCACCAGCGGCTCGAGGTTCTGTTGCCAGTCAAAGTCTTTCTGGCTGGCCATTTGACGCAGTGTCTGCCCAGGTAATGGTCGATAAAGCACCGCGGTCATGCCGGGGGCACTTAGTTCGAAGAACTTGAGTACGGTCAAGGTGGGGATTCCACGCTTGCGCAACTCCGCCGCGTTGTCGATGAAGCGTTTGGAGTAGGGGTGAAACAACGCTGAAGAAAAAAGGCGTTTGCGGCGAAACAGTTTGAGGATGTCTCCGTCTGCCAGCAGGTAGACTTTAGGACCATAGCTGTCGGCTTCCAATATTCTGGCGCCTTCAGTCATTGAAGTTAGAGCGGCTTGGGAAAGCCTTGAACATTGCATCGTCGGAGCCTTCTCGGAGTCGCGGGCACAGTGGTCGGTAATGATGCCGAAAGTTTTGGGTTTTAACCATGCCGGTCAGGGTGGTTGGCCGTGATGAGGGGGAAGGAATGCAAGCAAATCGTTGGGCGCAGGGATGGATGGTCTGTGGACTGTTATGGTTTTTACTGGCTATTGCATTTGCGCCGACCAACAAGATCTATCAGCAGGGCCTGGTGCTCTTTCTCTGGTTGCCGGCCCTGGTTTTTGCCTGGCCTGCCCGTGATCGGCTCAAGGAAGTCTGGCGTTCGCAAACTTGGATCTGCCTGATGATCCTGTTGTTGGCGGTGTGGGGCGGGATCAGTTTGCTCTGGACCAACGTAGAAGATCCTTCCCGTGAGGCCAAGCGCCTGCTTTACATCGGCGTCTTCCTGCTGTTCTTCCCGGTGTTTGCCAATGCTCGACCCGAGCGGGTCATTCGAGTCATGCAGTGGGGAGGTTTCGGACTGGCATTGTCGTCGCTGATTGCAGTGATCAAATTCTATGGCATTGAAGGAAATGCCTGGTATGCCCGTCTTGAGGGGTTAGGCCAGCTGTCTCATCCGATTCTTGGTGCTTACGTCATTGGTTTGGCTGCGGTGTGGATGCTGCACTGGGTGCCTCGCGGCCGTTGGATGCAGGTGGCTTGGTTGTTGGCAATGGGGCTGCTCGCACTCTTTGTGGTGCTGAGCCAAAGCAGAGGCGCCGCTCTGGCACTGCTTCTGAGCATCGTGGCTATGCCTATCTGGTGTCGTGACCGGCGCAGTACGTTGATCGCGGCAGCGGCGGTTGTCACCGCGTTGGCGGTGTTCTGGGCAATGGAGTCTCTGGTCTTGTCTCGTGGCGTTTCCTATCGTCCTCAGATTTTCATGGCGGCCTTGCACATGATTGCTGAGCGGCCATGGGGCGGCTTGGGATTGGGCGGCGATTACAAGGTCTTTGCCGATAACCTCTATTTCGATCACTCTCACAATCTGTTCACCCATGTGACCATCGAACTCGGTCTGCCGGGCCTGCTGCTTTGGTGTGGGCTGTGGTTCGGAGTGCTATGGCAAGCGTGGAAGGCGCGTGATACCCAATATGGCAAGGGCATCATCGGGATATGGGTGTTCTCATTTCTGGCGATGCAGTTCGATGCCGCAAGCCTCACAGGCACACCTCGCGCCGAGTGGTTCATCTCCTGGTTTCCAATTGCCTTGGCCAGCGTTTTGGTCTGGGCTCGGGCCAAGCCCGAGGCTTGTGATAAAATTCGCCGTTCTACCTAACCAGTGAGCCCGATGATGAGTGACGCACCGCCCAAAGCGGAACAGGATTCCAGCCTGAAAATCTATTTCCGGCTGCTGGGCTATGTACGGCCGTACCTTGGCATGTTTCTGTTGAGTATCGTGGGCTTCGTGATCTTTGCGTCTACCCAGCCGATGCTCGCGGGAATCCTCAAATACTTCGTTGATGGCTTGAGCAATCCCGATGTGGTGTTCTTCCCCAATGTGCCGTATCTGAGAGACCTGAAGCTGCTGATGGCTGTTCCGCTGCTGATCGTCCTGATCGCCGCGTGGCAAGGTTTGGGGTCGTTTCTGGGCAACTACTACCTGGCCAAGGTTTCCTTGGGGTTGGTCCACGACCTGCGTGTCGAACTGTTCAACAAGCTTTTAGTCCTGCCCAATCGCTATTTTGATACTCATAGTTCTGGGCACCTGATTTCCCGTATCACTTTCAATGTGACTATGGTTACGGGGGCGGCCACCGACGCGATCAAAGTGGTCATTCGCGAAGGCCTGACAGTGGTCTTTCTATTTGTTTATCTGTTGTGGATGAACTGGAAGCTGACGCTGGTGATGCTGGCGATCCTGCCAGTGATTGCCCTGATGGTCGGCAGTACCAGCAAGAAATTTCGCAAGCAGAGCAAAAAGATCCAGGTCGCCATGGGAGATGTGACCCATGTTGCTTCGGAAGCGATCCAGGGGTATCGAGTGGTGCGCAGTTTCGGTGGTGAAGGCTATGAGCAGCGGCGCTTTGCCGCGGCTAGCCAGAGCAATACCGAAAAACAGCTGCGCATGACCAAGACTGGTGCTGTATACACCCCCATGTTGCAACTGGTGATTTACTCCGCCATGGCTGCATTGATGTTCCTGGTGTTGTTCTTGCGGGGCGATGCAACAGCCGGTGATCTGGTGGCCTATATCACTGCCGCTGGTTTGCTGCCTAAACCGATTCGGCAGTTGTCGGAAGTCAGCTCAACGATTCAAAAGGGCGTTGCTGGTGCCGAAAGTATCTTCGAGCAACTGGACGTTGAGCCTGAAGTCGATAGCGGAACGGTCGAACGAGATCGTATCAGTGGTCGCCTTGAAGTACGCAACTTGAGCTTCACGTATCCGGAGACCGGGCGTGAGGTTCTCAAGAACATTACCTTCAGTGCCGAGCCAGGGCAGATGATTGCCTTGGTTGGGCGCTCTGGTAGTGGTAAGTCGACATTGGCCAGCCTGATTCCGCGTTTTTACCATCATGAAACCGGAGAAATACTGCTCGACGACGTGGAGGTCGAAGACTACCGGCTGCGTAACTTGCGCCGACACGTGGCTCAGGTCACGCAGCATGTGACGTTGTTCAACGATACCGTTGCCAACAACATTGCATACGGTGACCTGGCCGGTGCGCCGCGTGCGGATATCGAGAAGGCTGCCCAAGATGCCTATGCGATGGACTTCATTGCTGAACTGCCCCATGGCCTGGATACCGAAGTCGGAGAGAACGGCGTGCTCCTTTCGGGTGGCCAGCGTCAACGCTTGGCGATCGCCCGGGCGTTGCTGAAGAATGCACCGTTGCTGATTCTGGATGAGGCGACATCAGCACTGGATACCGAGTCGGAGCGGCATATTCAGGCGGCGTTGGACAAGGTCATGAAAGGGCGTACCACCCTGGTTATCGCTCACCGGTTGTCCACTATCGAGAAGGCTGACCTGATTCTGGTGATGGACCACGGCGAAATTGTCGAGCGTGGTACTCACCTCGAGTTGCTGGCCATGGGTGGCTACTACTCGCGGCTGCACGCCATGGGGCTGGACGCGCCGTCTGAGGCCGATATCGTCTGATATTCCCGGGCGCGCAATGCGCCCGGGCATTTGTATCAATACCCTTACAGGGTTGACCAAAGCTAAATAATTCCTTCTCCAGCGTTTGTTATGTTGACCCTCTCGATTCGAATGATGAACGAGAGGGCTAACCTTCTTGCGTGGATAATCGGATGTTGCAACGTCTGTTGTGGAAACTGCTTCCTAAGAATCAAAGGGCTTTTTTGCTGGGGCGATTGTCAGTGGTTGACCGGCAGGCTGTGAACAAGTCTCTGTCTGCGAACATTGCGCTTCCAAAAAGTTTTGTGACGCATAAGTGTGTGTTCATTCATGTACCCAAATGTGGTGGCAGTAGCCTGTGCTCTGCGTTTTTAGATGGTCGGTGGCCAGGGCATTTACCGTATTACTGGTATCAGCAGCAGTTCCCCGAACACTGCGCGGGTAGTTTCAAGTTCGCTTTTGTCCGCGATCCCTTGGAGCGGGCTTACTCGGCGTACGCTTACTTGCGGGGCAATAACATGGGGCGGCGTGACCGGGAGGCTCAGGCCTTGGTGACCAGCTACCGAGACTTCGACGATTTCGTTGCGCAGTGGTTGCACCCGGACAACCTGCGTCGTCAGCTCCACTTTGCGCCTCAGACAGACTTTCTTGTTGATCAGATGGGGCGGATGTCCATGGATTTTCTAGGCCGGCACGAGCATATTGAGCGAGATTTTCGCCATCTGTGTAAGCGACTCGGAGTGGACACATTATTGCCACATCTGAATGTTTCCCTTGACCGTCGAAATGAGCCGGTCAGGGAGTTTTGCTCCTTGCGTACGCGGCGCTTGGTCAGGCGTGCTTATCAGCGTGATTATGAGGTCCTGGGTTATGAGTGACTCTTCAGTCTTTCCGGCCTCTACTGGGGTTGCTCCCGCTATCCGTCCCTTTTCCCTATCGTTGTCAGTGGATGCCCGCTCTGCGTTAAAGCAACAGCAGCCTTGTTGTCTGTGGCTGACGGGGCTGTCGGGCGCTGGAAAGTCCACGCTGGCCAACGCGTTGGAGATCAAGCTCAATGAGCTGGGTCGCCATACATTTGTGCTGGACGGTGACAACCTGCGCACCGGTTTATGCAGCGATCTGGGGATGGGAATCGAGGCGCGCAAAGAGAATGTTCGTCGTATTGGCGAGGTGGCGCGCTTGATGGTCGACGCCGGATTGATTGTGATCGTCTCGGCTATTTCGCCTTTCAGTGCTGGTCGGGCGATTGCCAGGTCGTTGTTTGGTCCTGGGCAGTTTTTCGAGGTCTATGTCAGCACGCCGTTTGATGTGTGCGCCCGACGTGATCCCAAGGGCCTGTATCAAGCTGCTCTGCAAGGAGCAATCAAGGATTTCACCGGGCTGGACAGTCCTTACGAAGCGCCAGAGCGCGCAGATTGCGAGGTCAATACCGATGAAATCGAATTGTCCGATGCGGTGCAGTTTGTTTTGAGTCGGGTGTTCAAAAAGTGAGCAGATAATGTGCGTGATACATCCCGCGTAAAGCTCTCAAACGAGACGGCGCCAACCCTGTGTTAATATCGCGCCCCTGTTCATTTTGTATGTGGGATGCTCCATGAAGTTGTCCATGCCGCGATTCGATCAAGCCCCTGTCTTGGTGGTCGGCGATGTCATGCTCGACCGTTACTGGCATGGTGGTACCTCACGGATTTCCCCTGAGGCACCGGTGCCGGTGGTCAAGGTCGAGCAAATCGAGGACCGCCCGGGTGGTGCCGCTAACGTTGCCCTGAACATCGCCGCTCTCGGCGCTCCGGCGTCTCTGGTGGGGGTGACCGGTGACGATGAGGCTGCCGACAGTCTGGCCAACAGCTTGAAAGGCGCGGGCGTACGGGCGCTGTTCCAGCGCATTGCTCACCAGCCGACCATCGTCAAGCTGCGGGTCATGAGCCGTCACCAGCAGTTGCTGCGTATCGATTTCGAAGAGCCGTTCGCCACTGACGCCCTGGCCCTGGCGGCCGAGGTCGACGCCCTGCTCGACGGGATCAAGGTGCTGGTGCTGTCCGACTACGGCAAGGGCGCGTTGCGTAACCATCAGGTACTGATCGCAGCGGCGCGGGCGCGGGGCATTCCGGTGCTGGCCGATCCCAAGGGCAAGGATTTTTCCATCTATCGCGGCGCCAGCCTGATCACGCCGAATCTCAGCGAGTTCGAAACCATCGTCGGCGGCTGTGCCGATGAGCACGAGCTGGTGAGCAAGGGCGCCAAGCTGATGCACGATCTGGAGTTGGGTGCGCTGCTGGTGACCCGTGGCGAGCATGGCATGACCCTGTTGCGTCCGGAGCACCCGCCCCTGCACCTGCCGGCCCGTGCCCGTGAAGTATTCGATGTCACCGGTGCCGGGGATACGGTGATCTCTACCCTGGCCGCTGCCATTGCTGCCGGTGAAGAGTTGCCCCATGCCGTGGGCCTGGCCAATCTGGCGGCGGGCATCGTGGTCGGCAAGCTGGGGACTGCCGCCATCAGCGCGCCGGAATTGCGCCGGGCGATCCAGCGCGAGGAAGGTTCCGAGCGTGGGGTCCTGAGCCTCGACCAGCTGCTGCTGGCGATTGACGACGCCCGGGCGCACAACGAGAAGATTGTGTTCACCAATGGCTGCTTCGACATTCTCCATGCCGGCCACGTGACCTACCTGGAACAGGCTCGGGCCCAGGGTGACCGGCTGATCGTGGCGATCAACGACGATGCCTCGGTCAGTCGCCTCAAGGGGCCCGGCCGGCCGATCAACAGTGTCGACCGACGCATGGCGGTGCTGGCGGGATTGGGCGCCGTGGACTGGGTGATCAGTTTCCCTGAAGGCACTCCGGAAAACCTGTTGACCCAGGTACGGCCGGATGTGCTGGTCAAGGGCGGCGACTATGGCATCGATCAGGTGGTGGGCGCAGATATCGTCACCGCTTATGGCGGCACGGTGAAGGTGCTGGGGCTGGTCGAGAACAGCTCGACCACCGCCATCGTCGAGAAGATCCGCAAGACCGACAAGGCCGAGTAACGGCTGCAGTGAAAAAAGGCGCCTGCTCCAGGCGCCTTTTTTTTGCCTCAGCCCTGGCGCCTGGCCTTGGCCGGAACCATCTTGCGCAGGATCTGCCGTGCCTTGCCGGTCAGGCGTGAGAGTTTCGAGTCCTTCTCCGGTTCACTCAGGCCTCGTTGCCTGAGCCAGTCCTTCCAGCGAATCCGCTCGTCGCGCACCACCCAGCCTTCCTGCTGGGCGAAGCTTTCTGCCAGGTACAGGCCACGGGTGCTCGCCGGGTGCAACTGGTCCTTCATCAGGGTGTAGAGCTCGGCGCAAGGTTCGCCGTTCTCCAGGGGCATCAGGTACAGGTCCGGGCGCTTGCGGTCCAGGCGGGCCACCAGTTGATCACCTTCCAGGCGTTCATCGACGTGGAACAGGCTCAGGGACTTGGCTTCCCGGGGCACCTCCAGGCGCAGGTCGTAGATCAGCTGCAGCGATGCCGTGGGCAGGTGGACATAGGCCTGGGGACGCTCGAGCAATTGCAGGTTGGCGCAACGCACCGGCCGCGCCGCGCCGGACAGCGGCGTCAGGCGAAAGGGCAGGGCTTCGCGGTAGTGCAGGGCCCCGGCATAGGGGGCGGGGAGCCAGGTGTCGTTGAAGCGTCCGCCGAGCCAGCCTTCCGGGGTTTCCAGCAGGCATTCCTCGGCAATTTCCTGGATGGCGGTGAGCAGCGGCAGGTTCAGCTCATGGGCCGGCACGTAGCCGGAGATCAGCTTGAGCACCACGTCGCCGCGATCCTGGCGGCGCTGGCGCACCAGTACCCAGTAATCGCGGTTCTGCCAATGCAGGGTCAGGCGCACCGAGACCCCGAGGTTGGCCAACTCCAGAGCGAAACGCTGGTTATCGGCCACGGTCACCGGGCGTCGGCGCTGCAGGGTCTGGGCGAAGTTCAGCGGCATGCCCACGCTCTGGTAGCACAGGCCTTCGGGAGTCGCTTCGACGAACAGGGGCAGGGTCTTGAAGTTGCTGGGGTTCTTTCTAATCAGCGGTCGCGACATCTCGGCTCCTTCTTGCGTCGGGGTCGGCCGCGTCGGCGGCATCAGTTTTGGCCCAGGGCCTGTCACCCAGCGGGAACAGCCCCTAGAACCTGTGCCACAGTCGTCACGTTATGGGCCAGGTGCAGCGGATTGATGGTCCCGACAATAGCACTGGCCACACCGGGCCGGTCAAACAGCAATTCGAAGCTGGCCCGCACCGGATCGGTGCCCGGGCTCAGGCACACGTGGCCGCTGGCCAGGGCCTTTTTCACCAGGATGCCCTTGTGCTGGGCGGCGGCATAATCAATGACCGCCCGCTCGGCCTGTTCGTTCAGATTGTAGGTAACCATGGCGCAATCGCCTTGCTCCAAGGCCTTCAAACCGCCGTCCACGGTCTTGCCGGAGAAGCCGAAGCCGCGGATCTTGCCCTCCTGCTTGAGCTGCGCCAGGGTCTGGTAGACCTCGCACTGCTCGAGGATCGCCAGGTCGTTGCCGTCGGAATGCACCAGCACCAGGTCGATGAAGTCGGTTTCCAGGCGTTGCAGGCTGCGTTCCACGGACAGTCGAGTGTGGGCGGCGCTGAAGTCGTGGCGGGACACGCCGTCGGCAAACTCTTCGCCGACCTTGCTGACGATCACCCATTCCTGGCGCTGGCCCCGCAGCAGCGGGCCCAGGCGTTCCTCACTGCGGCCGTAGGCCGGAGCGGTGTCGATCAGGTTGATGCCCAGGTCGCGGGTCAGCTTGAGCAGCATGCGCGCTTCCTGGTCGTCCGGGATCTGGAAGCCGTTGGGGTATTTCACGCCCTGGTCACGGCCCAGCTTGACCGTGCCCAGGCCCAGGGGGGAAACCATCAGCCCGGTGCTGCCGAAGGGGCGATGCAGGTCGTGCAGGGTTGGCTGGCTCATGGCAGCAGTTGCTCCCAGGCCGTTTGCGCCAGGGGTGGCTTGGGCAGGTCGGGGAGGGCCGGGCTGGGGCCAGGGCGAATGCCATCGCGCTCCAGGGCCGCCAGGACTCGGTCAGCAAAGTCCGGCGCCAGGGCCAGTTTGGTCGGCCAGCCCACCAGCAGGCGGTCTTGTCCGGCGAGGAAGGCGTTGTCCGGGCGGGTCAGGCCTGATTGTGCCGGTTCTGCCCGTTCCACTCGCAAGGTGGCCCATTGCGCCTGGCTCAGGTCGACCCAGGGCAGCAGCTGTCCCAGTTCCTTTTGGGCCGCAGCGATCTGCGCCGCCGGCTCCCGGGCCACGCCGTCGGCTTCGGCGAGATCGCCCCCCAGGTACCAGACCCACTGGCCGTCGGCGGCCGGATGGGTGGTGACGGTGATCCGCGGCTTGGGGCCGCCGCCCAGGCAATGGGCGTACAGCGGTTTCAGGCTGGGTCCCTTGACCAGCACCATGTGCAGCGGGCGTCGCTGCATGGCCGGCTGGCTCAGGCCGAGCGCCTGGAGCAGCTCGGCATTGCCGGCACCGGCGCTGAGGACGATGCGCTGCGCGCGAATTTCCCGTTCGTCGATCCGCAGGCCCACCAGTTGGCCGCTCTCGCGCAGTGGCTCGATCTTCTGGCCGGCCAGCAGGCTGTCGCCGCCCAGGTCCGCCAGACGCTGGATGACGCTGGGCACGTCCACCACCAGCTCGGCCAGCCGATAGACCTTGCCCTTGAAGCGCTTGTCCTGCAGCGCTGGAGGCAGTTGCTCGCCCTTGACCTGGTCGACCCGGCCACGCACGGCCTTGCTGGCAAAGAAGCTGGTGAGGTTGCCGGCCAGGGTGCCGGGGGACCAGAGATAGTGGGACTCGGAGAGCAGGCGCACGCCGGACAGGTCCAGCTCGCCGGTACCGGCCAGGGCCTCGCGCCAGCGCCGGGGCATGTCGGCGATGGCTTCCGAGGCGCCGGTGAGGGCACCGTGCAGGGCGTACTTGGCGCCGCCGTGAATAATCCCCTGGGACTTCACGCTCTGTCCGCCACCGAGGCTGGCGCTTTCCACCAGTACAGTGGAAAAGCCCTGGCGCCGCAGGCGGGCGTTGAGCCAGAGACCGGCGACGCCTGCGCCGACAATCAGCACATCGGTGGAAATAGCGGATGGCATGCAGCGACCTCGGTAAACAAAACGAAGGCGCAAGTTTCAAGCCTCAAGCCTCAAGCTGCAAGCATGGCACTCACTCTTGCCGCTTGAAGCTTGTCGCTTGAGGCTGCTTTTTAATGCCCGGCGGTTTTCGAGAACAACTGGATCACCACCACGCCGAGGACGATCAGCGCCATGCCCAGCATCGCCGGGATATCCAGCTTCTGGCCGTACAGGAACAGCGCGGCAATGCTGACCATGACGATGCCCATGCCGGCCCATACCGCATAGGCCACGCCCACCGGGACGGTGCGCACCACCAGGGTCAGCATCCAGAAGGCCACGCCGTAGCCGACGATGATCAGCGCCAGGGGCAACGGTGTGCTCAGGCCCTTGACCGCTTTCATTGAAACAGTGGCAATCACTTCCGCGCAGATGGCGATGGCCAGGTAGTAGTAAGCGTTCATGGGAGGGTTCCTCGTGTTTGGGACTGCTTTCTGAGGTCGGCATTCTAGAGACTGTCCAGATGGGGTAAAGTCATTACCTATCTGTTATGGAGATAGGTTGCGCTATGAACATGCAATGGAACCTGGAGCAGTTGCGGCTGTTCGTCAGTGTCGCCGAGCTGCGTTCGTTTTCCGCGGTGGCCCGCCAGCAACGCAAGGCGCAATCGGCCATCAGCAGCGCCATCGCTCTGCTGGAGGAGGACCTGGGGGTCAGCCTGTTCGAGCGCAGCAGCGGGCGCCAGCCCAAGCTCAGCGAAGCCGGCAGTGCCTTGTTGCAGGAGGCGCGGGAGATTCTGCGCCAGTGCGATCGCCTCAATGGCCGGGCCCTGGCCTTGATGCGGGGCCAGGAGGCGCGGTTGCGCCTGGCCCAGGATGAGGCGATGCCTTACCAGCCGGTGCTCGACAGCCTGGAAGCCCTGGCCGAGCGTTTTCCCAGCCTGGAGGTGCAACTGGCCAGCGGCGCCCAGGGCGATGTGGCGCGCAAACTGGTGGAGCGCCGGGCCGACCTGGGCTTGCTGTTCCACCATGAGCAGATGCCCGAAACCCTGGAGCGTCAGGCCCTGGGCAGCGTTGAAATGGTCACGGTGTGTGCCGTGGGGCATCCCCTGGCCCATGAAAAACGGGTCAATCGCCAGCTCCTGGCCCGGCACCGGCAGTTGCTGATCGCCCCGCAACTCAGTGGTTACCCCGGTGGTGAGCAAGTCAGCCCCCAGGTCTGGCGGGCGGACAGTTTCTACGTGATGGCCGAATGGCTGATGCGTGGCCTTGGCTGGGCCTGGTTGCCGCGGCATGTGGTGCAGTACCCGACCTATCAGCATCAGATGGTGGAGCTGGTCAGCGAATGGACGCCGCCGGCGCTGGTGGTGGAGCTAGCCTGGCGCCGCGACGAGCCCCTGGGGCCGGCCGCGTGCTGGCTGGCGGAACGTTTTGCCGTGCACCTGAAGGCGATCGGCTAAAAAACCGATAAACTCCGCCGCCATGAATAGAACTCTCTATACCGCACTGTTTTACCTGGGGCTGCCATTGGTAGCGATTCGCCTGTGGCTGCGTTCGCGCAAGGCCCCGGCTTATGCCAAGCGCATTGGCGAACGCTTCTCTCTGGGCTTGCCGGTGATGCAGACCGGCGGTATCTGGGTGCATGCGGTGTCCGTGGGCGAGAGCATTGCTGCGGCGCCAATGATCCGGGCCCTGTTGGCCCGTCATCCGCAACTGCCGATTACCGTGACCTGCATGACCCCCACCGGCTCCGAGCGCATTCAGGCGCTGTTCGCCCATGAGCCGCGCATCCAGCATTGCTACCTGCCTTACGATCTGCCTTGCGCTGCTGCGCGCTTTCTCGATCGGGTGCAGCCCAAGCTGGCGGTGATCATGGAAACCGAACTGTGGCCCAACCACATCGACCAGTGCGCTCGGCGCGGGATTCCGGTGGCCTTGGCCAATGCCCGATTGTCCGCGCGTTCGGCCAAGGGTTATGGGCGCTTTGCCGCTCTGACGGCGCCGATGCTGGCGCAGATGAGCCTGTTCGCGGTGCAGACCGAGACCGAGGCCCAGCGTTTCCGGGAGCTGGGTGCGCGCCCCGAGACGGTGGAAGTGACAGGCTCGATCAAGTTCGACCTGAGCATCGATCCGCAACTGCTGGTGCGTGCCCGTGAGCTGCGCCAGCAGTGGCAGGCCATGGACCGCCCGGTATGGATCGCCGCCAGTACCCACGAAGGTGAAGACGCCGTGGTGCTCGACGCCCATCGACAACTGCTGGCCAGTTACCCGAATGCCTTGCTGATTCTGGTGCCACGGCACCCGGAACGCTTCAACTCGGTGTACGAGCTGTGTCGGCAACAGGGTTTCACGACCATTCGCCGCTCCGCCGGGGAGCCGGTGGACGCCACCACCTCGGTGTTGCTGGGGGACACCATGGGCGAGTTGCTGTTCCTCTATGCCCTGGCCGACAGCGCCTTTGTCGGTGGCAGCCTGGTGGCCAACGGCGGGCACAATCTGCTGGAGCCGGCGGCGCTGGCCAAGCCGGTGATCAGCGGGCCGCACCTGTTCAACTTCCTGGAAATCGCCGCGATGCTGCGCGAGGCCGGAGCCCTGCAGGAGGTGGATGACGCCGAGGGGCTGGCGGTGGCGGTGCAGCGCCTGTTCGAGTTGCCCCGGGATGCGCAGAAGATGGCCGAGGCCGGGCTCAAGGTGCTCAAGGCCAACCAGGGGGCCTTGCAGCGGTTATTGGATGGCCTTGATCGTCTCTTGAACAGGCACTGATCGTCCGTCTGTAGCCGCTGCCGCAGGCTGCGTTCGGCTGCGTAGCGGCCGCAAAAAAAGGCCACCCGCAAAGGTGGCCTTTTTCATGGCTCCAGGCTTCAGGGACGAGCCTTGAGCTGCTCCTGTGCGGCCTTGGCCAGGTCCGGCGGCAGGAAGTCGCGGTCCGGGTTGTAGTCGGCCTTGAGGTAGCGCGACAGGTCCTGCAGGTCGCCGGGGTTGAGGGTGCCGGCGGCCTGTTTCAGGCGCAGGTTGTCGAGTATGTAGTCGTAGCGGCTGTTGTTGTAGTTGCGCACCGAGGTGTACAGCTGACGTTGGGCATCCAGCACGTCGACGATGTTGCGCGTGCCCACCTGGTAGCCGATTTCCGTGGCTTCCACGGCGCTTTGGTTGGAGATGATCGACTGGCGTCGGGCCTGGACCTGTTCGACATCGGTGTTCACCGCGCGATGCAGGTTGCGGGTGTTCTCCACCACCTGGCGACGCAGGGATTCGCGCTGCTGCTCGGTCTGGCTCAGGCGCGAGTAGGACTCGCGGACCTGGGAGCTGGTCAGGCCGCCGCTGTAGATCGGGATGTTCAGTTGCAGGCCGATGGAGCGCTGCTCGACATCGCTGCCGTAGCGCGTCAACGGGTTGGGGTTGCTGAAGCCCAGGGCGTCGTTATCGCCTTTCTTGTACTGCGCCACGGCGTCCAGGGTCGGGGCGTGCCCGGCCTTGCGCTGCTTGAGGGTTTCCTCGGCGGCGCTGACCGCGTAGTTGCTGGCCAGCAGGTTGAGGTTCTGCCGGGCGGCGGTGTCGACCCAGGCCTTGGCGTCGTTGGGCGTCGGTGCCAGCACCGGCAGGGTGTGGACAATGCCCTGGATCGAGTTGTACTCGCGGTTGGTCAGGGTGATCAGCGCTTCGAAAGCGTCATCCACCTGACGCTGGGCGAGGATCCGGTTGGCCCGGGCGGTGTCGTAGCTGGCCTGGGCCTGCAGGACGTCGGTCTTGTCCGACAGACCCACGTCGAAGCGTTCGTTGGACTGGTCCAGTTGACGCTTGAAGGCGGCCTCCTCGGCCTTGGTCGAGGCCAGGTTGTCCTGGGCGCGCAACACCGCGAAGTAGTTTTCCGCGCTTTGCAGGATCAGGTTCTGTTCGGTGGCCGAGAGCTGCAGCGAGGCCTGCTCGTTGATGTCCTTGGCGGCCTGTAGCTGGAACCAGCGGTCGGCGCGGAACAGCGGCTGGGCCAGGGTCGCCTGGTAGACGTTGCCGCTGCGGGTCGAGGCCATGGATGGCTCATCGAACTTGGTGCGGGTGTTGTTGATGTCCGCCCCCGCCGAGAGGTTGGGTAGCAGCCCGGCGCGGGCCTGGGGCACCACTTCCTTCTGGGCGCCGTACTGGGCGCGGGCAGCGGCCAGATCGGCGTTGTTGTCCACCGCTTCCTGGTAGACGCTGACCAGATCGGTCTTGGTGGTCAAAGGCGCTTCTGCTGCCCATGCCATTCCATTGGACGCACAAGACACGGCAACAGCCAGTGAGAGTTTGCGCAGCATTCGGCGATCCCTAGAGTTGATATTACGGAGATAATCCAGGCGCCAAGGCTAAGGCGCGGTCCATGGAGCGTCAAGGTTCGACATAGGGCTGGGAGTGTAGAGCTGCTGACCTATGGCAACAATCCTGCAATTACGCCATTCATCCTGCTTATTGCACCGGTGTTGGCGTTCTGTCCCGGCTTTGTCTAGACTGGCGCGGTTCTTGTCGGGGTGCCTTGCTATGAGGCTGAGATCGGATAATCCGGATC
This sequence comes from Pseudomonas sp. BC42, assembly GCF_021560055.1. NCBI lineage: Bacteria > Pseudomonadati > Pseudomonadota > Gammaproteobacteria > Pseudomonadales > Pseudomonadaceae > Pseudomonas > Pseudomonas sp. BC42. The sequence goes on along the minus strand of NZ_CP091067.1, from coordinate 6,254,688 downwards.
CCGTTGAACCTGATCAGGTTAGCGCCTGCGTAGGGAACAAGATTTCTCGTCACCCGGCGAGTCCTCTTGTGCTTCGTCCGGGATGTTGTTCGACAATCGAACACCCCTCGAGTACCAAGCACTGCACTCACTAGTTGCTTAGACAGGGTGCGTCCGTCCGTTACAGGTTCGCTCCGACAACAATCCACTGCCTGGATGCTGTCTGGAGAGCCCGTGATGACGACAAAACTAAAAAACGCTAGCAACCTCAGTGAGTCGGCCCAAGTCGACCAACAATCGGTTCAGCCCTTTACCCGCTCGCAAAAAATCTATGTCCAGGGTTCGCGCCCGGACATCCGCGTGCCCATGCGCGAAATTACCCTGGACGTGACCCCCACCGATTTCGGTGGCGAGATCAACGCCCCGGTGACCGTGTACGACACCTCCGGCCCCTACACCGACCCGAACGTGGTGATCGATGTGCGCAAGGGCCTGGGCGATGTGCGTTCGGCGTGGATCGAAGACCGTGGCGACACCGAGCGCCTGCCCGGCCTGAGCTCCAACTTCGGCCAGCAGCGCCTGGCGGACCCGGAACTGACCCAGCTGCGCTTCGCCCATGTCAACAACCCGCGCCGGGCCAAGGCCGGGGCCAACGTCAGCCAGATGCACTACGCGCGCAAAGGCATCATCACCGCCGAGATGGAATACGTCGCCATCCGCGAAAACATGAAGTTGCAGGAGGCCCGCGCCGCCGGCCTGCTGAACCAGCAACACGCCGGCCACAGCTTCGGCGCCAGCATCCCCAAGGAAATCACCCCCGAGTTCGTGCGCGAGGAAATCGCCCGTGGTCGCGCGATCATTCCGGCCAACATCAACCACGTCGAACTGGAACCAATGATCATCGGCCGCAACTTCCTGGTGAAGATCAACGGCAACATCGGCAACAGCGCCCTGGGTTCCTCCATCGAGGAAGAAGTGGCGAAACTGACCTGGGGCATTCGCTGGGGCTCGGACACAGTGATGGACCTGTCCACCGGCAAGCACATCCATGAAACCCGCGAGTGGATCATCCGCAACTCGCCGGTGCCGATCGGCACCGTGCCGATCTACCAGGCCCTGGAAAAGGTCAACGGCGTGGCCGAGGACCTGACCTGGGAGCTGTTCCGCGACACCCTGATCGAACAGGCCGAACAGGGCGTGGACTACTTCACCATCCACGCCGGGGTGCTGCTGCGCTATGTGCCGCTGACCGCCAAGCGGGTCACCGGCATCGTGTCCCGTGGCGGTTCGATCATGGCCAAGTGGTGCCTGGCGCACCACAAGGAGAACTTCCTCTACACCCACTTCGACGAAATCTGCGAAATCATGAAGGCCTACGACGTCAGCTTCTCCCTGGGAGATGGCCTGCGTCCGGGTTCGATTGCCGACGCCAACGACGAAGCCCAGTTCGGCGAGCTGGAAACCCTCGGCGAGCTGACCAAGATCGCCTGGAAGCATGACGTGCAGTGCATGATCGAAGGCCCGGGCCACGTCCCGATGCAGTTGATCAAGGAAAACATGGACAAGCAGCTGGAGTGCTGCGACGAGGCGCCGTTCTACACCCTCGGCCCGCTGACCACCGACATCGCTCCAGGTTACGACCACATCACCAGTGGCATCGGTGCGGCGATGATCGGCTGGTTCGGTTGCGCCATGCTCTGCTACGTCACGCCCAAGGAGCACCTGGGCCTGCCGAACAAGGATGACGTGAAGACCGGGATCATCACCTACAAGATCGCCGCCCACGCCGCCGACCTGGCCAAAGGTCACCCCGGCGCGCAGATCCGCGACAACGCCTTGTCCAAGGCGCGTTTCGAATTCCGCTGGGAAGACCAGTTCAACCTGGGCCTGGACCCGGATACCGCCCGTTCGTACCACGACGAAACCCTGCCCAAGGACTCGGCCAAGGTGGCGCATTTCTGCTCCATGTGCGGGCCGAAGTTCTGCTCGATGAAAATCACCCAGGAAGTTCGCGAGTACGCGGCCAACCAGCGTATCGACGCGGTGGACGTGGACGTCGCCAAGGGCCTGGCGGAGCAGGCCGAGCGCTTCAAGCAGGAAGGCAGCCAGCTGTACAAGAAGGTCTAAGCCACGAGCTGCAAGCCGCAAGTGGAAAGCAAAGGGCGACGTGCTTTTTCTTGACGCTTGAGGCTTGCAGCTTGCTCCTGTCCCTTTTGAGATATATCCCTTGAACAGTCCAAGTACCTATTCCCCCAATCTTGCGGTGCCCGCCGACAAGCGTGTGTTTGGCGCCCGGGATCTGTTTTCCCTGTGGTTCTCCCTCGGCATCGGTTTGATGGTGCTGCAGACCGGTGCGCTGTTGGCGCCGGGCCTGGGGCTGTCTCATGCGTTGCTGGCGATCTTTCTTGGCACCGCTGTGGGCGTTCTGCTGCTGGCGGCGGTGGGGGTGATCGGCAGCGACACCGGCCTGTCGTCCATGGCTGCGCTCAAGCTCAGCCTGGGCCGCCGCGGCGCCAGTCTGCCGGCGTTGCTCAACCTGCTGCAGTTGGTGGGCTGGGGCGCGTTTGAAATTATCGTCATGCGCGATGCCGCCAGCCTCCTGGGCACCCGGGCCTTCAGTGAAGGCAGCCTGCTGGCCAATCCGCTGCTCTGGACCCTGTTTTTCGGTGCCCTGGCGACCTTGCTGGCGGTCAGCGGCCCCTTGACCTTTGTCCGCCGGATCCTGCGCAAGTGGGGCATCTGGCTATTGCTCGCGGCGTGCCTGTGGCTGACCTGGAACCTGTTCGCCCGGGCCGACCTGGCGGCGCTCCGGGCTCAGGCCGGGGATGGCTCGATGCCGTTTGCCGCAGGCTTCGACATCGCCATTGCCATGCCCTTGTCGTGGTTGCCGCTGATCGCCGACTACTCGCGCTTCGGCAAGCGCGCCAAGAGCGTGTTCGGCGGCACGGCCCTGGGTTTTTTCATCGGCAATTTCTGGCTGATGAGCCTGGGCGTTGCCTACACCCTGGCCTTCGCCCCGAGCGGTGAGGTGAATGCCTTGCTGTTGGCGCTGGCCGGTGCCGGGTTGGGGATTCCGCTGCTGCTGATCCTGCTGGACGAGTCGGAGAACGCCTTTGCCGACATTCATTCGGCGGCGGTTTCCAGTGGCATTCTGCTGCGCCTGAAGGTCGAGCACCTGGCCCTGGCCATCGGTGTGCTCTGCACCTTGATCGCCTGCCTGGCACCGCTGGCCCAGTACCAGAACTTCCTGCTGCTGATCGGCTCGGTGTTCGCGCCGCTGTTTGGCGTGGTGCTGGTGGATCACTTCATCCTGCGCCGACGCTCCGGGGATGATTCGCTGTCAGCCTGGCGCTGGACCGCGCTGTTGGCCTGGCTGGGTGGGGTGAGCACCTACCACCTGCTGGCCAACCTGTATCCGGATGTCGGGGCTACCCTGCCGTCGCTGCTGCTGGCAGGGCTGTTGCAGTGGCTGCTGGGCCGGGGGTTCAGTTCCCGGGAAACAGCTCGGGCTTGAGCACGCCCTTGAGGCGGTCGTAGGGAATCTGCAATTCGATATGGCCCAGCACCGAGGGCGCGATGGTGCTGACGTCGTACTTGAGGGTCACGGCTTTCTGGGTCAGCGCCACGTTGGCGGTTTTCTGGAACGGCCAGGTCTTGATGAATTCGGCTTCGCGATCCAGGTGGGTGCTGATCAGCCAGTTGTTGTGGGCGACCCGCGCGGCTTTCCAGAACATCTCCTCCTGGCCGGGCAGCAGCATGTCCGCCAGGCTCAGCGCCCGATGCTGCTGGCGCGAATAGTTGACGAAGCCCCGGCCCGGGGTGCCGTTGGCGGCACCGGTGTCCAGGTAGCTGGCCAGCTCGATGATCACCAGGCCGTCATGCTGTTCGCGTACCTTGGATTGCAGGTACATGCCGTGGCGGTCCGCTGCGCTGCGCAGGAACTGCTCGCGGTAGGCTTCCAGGCTGGCCGGCAGCGCTGCGTCGGGGCTGGTGCGGGTCATTTGCAGCAGGCGTTTTTCGACGATGGCATCCAGTTGCGGCTCGGCGGGAAAGTGCACGGTGTCGAGGTTGACCAGCGGACAGTCGGCGCCGCTGCAGCCGGGCTTGAGCTGCTCGGACTTCTCGCGCTTGGTTTCCAGCGGCGTGTTGTAGCTTGGCTGAAACAGGCTTTGGCAGGCGCCCAGGGTCAGGGCGATACAGGCCACGGAGGCGATTTTGACAAGCGACATGGGCGTCCTTCATAAACCAGGGGGAGGCATGGGTTACCGGCTTCGACTGCCTGCGAGGCAGTCGGTTCGCCACTAAGCTCAATAGAGGCAATTAGATTAGGTTTAGCCCCTCGCCGTCTATCCCGCTGAGGCTAAAGGGGCTGCATCGGCAGCGGCGGGCGCGTTAGGATGGCGCGAAGTCGAGGGGGATCCTCGGGACGAACAGGCTGTACACGAGGATTGCTATGACTGACTTTGCCAACTCCACGCCGAGTGCCGTCGAGATCATCCGGCGCGAGAACTGCTTCCAGGGTTTCTATCGGCTCGACCGCCTGCAACTGCGTCATGAATTGTTCGCCGGTGGCATGGGGCGGGAAATCAATCGTGAGGTTCTGCTGCGTCACGATGCGGTATGCGTACTGCCGTACGATCCGCAGCGCGATGAGGTGGTGCTGATCGAACAGTTTCGCATCGGTGCCATGGGCAAGGCCGCCACGCCCTGGCTGGTGGAACTGGTGGCCGGGTTGATCGACAAGGACGAGCAGCCGGAAGAAGTGGCGCGTCGTGAGGCGCAGGAGGAAGCTGGCCTGGATATCTCGGCGCTGTGGCCGATGATCGAGTATTTCCCGTCGCCAGGGGGCAGCACCGAATTCGTTCATCTGTTCCTGGGACGATGCGACAGCAGTGCCGCCGGCGGGTTGCACGGGCTGGAGGAAGAGGCGGAAGACATCCGGGTTTCGGTGATGGCCTATGAAGATGCGCAGCAGGCCATGCGCGATGGGCGGATCTGCAATGCCGCCAGCATCATTGCCTTGCAGTGGCTGGCGCTCAATCGCGCTGAAGTGAGGGGGTTATGGTCGTAAACAAGGTACGCGACCGCTATCGGGTGGATCTGGCGGGGCTGCAAGCTTCCTGCGAGGCCAACTATGCCCGACTGATGCGCCTGCTGCCTGACATGCGCAACCAGCCTGTGGCTCGGCGCATCGCCGTGACCCAGGGCGAGCAGATGCTCGGCGTCCTGGCCCTGGAAGTGGTGCTGACCTGCCCTTACACCACCACCTTGCAGGTGCGCCAGGAACACAGTCTGCCCTGGCTGCCGGTGCCGCAACTGGAGGTGCAGGTCTATCACGATGCGCGCATGGCGGAAGTCATCAGCGCCGAGCATGCCCGGCGGTTTCGCAGCATCTATCCCTATCCGAATGCCTTCATGCACCAGCCCGACGAGAAGGCCCAGCTGAATGTTTTCCTGGGGGAGTGGCTGAGCCATTGCCTGGCCTGTGGGCACGAGTTCGAAGCCGTGCGCTAGATGTGAACTGGGTCCGCTTCCCGGGTTTCCTCTTTTTTGCTTCCCCCAGCATAATTACCGCCTTCATCATGCTTTGTGCCCTTGCACCGGGAGAACGCCGTGCCAAGCGTATCCGCACTGACTGCCGACGACTCGGTGCTGCTGGTGCAACTGTCCGATAGCCATCTGTTTGCCGACACCGACGGTGCGCTGCTGGGCATGAACACCGCCGACAGCCTGCAACGGGTCATCGACCTGGTGCTGGCGCAGCAGCCGCGGATCGACCTGATGCTGGCCACCGGCGATCTGTCCCAGGACGGCACTCTGGAGTCCTATCAGCGCTTTCGTCAGTTGACCCGGCAGATTCCGGCGCCAGGCCGCTGGTTGCCCGGTAATCATGACGAGCCACAGGTCATGCAACTGGCGACGCGGGACTGCGATCTGCTGGAACCGATCATCGACATCGGCAACTGGCGCATAACCCTGCTGGATTCGTCGGTGCCCGGTTCAGTGCCGGGCTATCTGCAGGACGACCAGTTGCAATTGCTGGCCCGCTCCCTGGGCGAGGCGCCCGAGCGTCATCACCTGATTTGCCTGCACCACCATCCGGTGTCCATCGACTGCGCCTGGATGGAGCCCATCGGCCTGCGCAATGCCGAGGCGCTGTTTGCCGTGCTCGACCGCTTCCCCCAGGTTCGCGCCTTGCTCTGGGGGCATGTGCATCAGGAGATCGACCGCTTGCGTGGCGACGTGCGGCTGTTGGCCTCACCCTCTACCTGCATCCAGTTCGAGCCCGGCAGCGACGATTTCAAGGTCGAAGAACAGGTGCCCGGCTATCGCTGGCTGCGCCTGCTGCCCGATGGACGGTTGGAAACCGGTGTACAACGGGTCCACGGCTACGCATTCAGCATCGATTACGGCAGCAACGGCTACTGAAGCGGCTTCGTTAGCTGCCGTCATCCCTGTAAACTGCGGCTTTTGCCCAGGTGCACAGGGAGTTCGCATGTCCGGTTCGATCCTTTATATCCACGGCTTCAACAGTGCGCCCGCGTCAACCAAGGCCTCCCAGTTGCGGCGCGTCATGGAGCAGTTGGGGCTGGGCGAGCAATTGCGCGTACCGGCCCTGCATCACCATCCGCGCCAGGCCATTGGCCAGCTGGAACAGGCGATTGCCGAACTCGGTCGTCCATTGCTGGTCGGCAGCTCGCTCGGCGGCTACTATGCGACTCACCTTGCCGAGCGCTATGGTCTGAAAGCCCTGCTGATCAACCCTGCTGTCAGCCCGCACCGGATGTTCGACGGTTATCTGGGCACGCAGAAGAACCTGTACACCGACGAAACCTGGGAACTGACCCACGACCACGTGGCGGCGCTGGCGGCGCTGGAAGTCGCGCCACCCCAGGACCCGCAGCGTTATCAGGTGTGGTTGCAGACCGGGGACGAGACGCTGGACTATCGCAGCGCCGAGCGCTACTACCGCGCCTGTGCCTTGCGCATCCAGGCCGGCGGCGATCATAGTTTCCAAGGATTTACCGGACAATTGCCGGCAATGTTGAATTTTGCCGGCATCACTGCCGATCAGTACCAGGCGATCGACTTCACGGCACTGTGAAGCCTCGCCCCATATTCATTGAACGACTAACGACGAGAACCCATGGCCACTCCCAGCGCTAGCTCTTATAACGCAGACGCCATCGAAGTCCTCTCGGGACTCGACCCGGTGCGCAAACGCCCGGGCATGTACACCGACACCACGCGGCCCAACCACCTGGCCCAGGAAGTCATCGACAACAGTGTCGACGAAGCCCTGGCCGGCCATGCGAAGTCGATACAGGTCATCCTGCACGCCGATCACTCCCTGGAAGTCTCCGACGACGGCCGCGGCATGCCCGTGGACATCCACCCGGAAGAGGGCGTCTCCGGGATCGAGCTGATCCTCACCAAGCTCCACGCCGGCGGCAAGTTCTCCAACAAGAACTACCAGTTCTCCGGCGGTCTGCACGGGGTGGGTATTTCCGTGGTCAACGCCCTGTCGAACCAGGTGCGGGTACGGGTCAAGCGCGACGGCAACGAATACCAGATGACCTTCGCCGACGGCTACAAGGCCAGCGAGCTGGAAGTGGTCGGCACCGTCGGCAAGCGCAACACCGGCACCAGCGTGTACTTTGCCCCGGACCCGAAATACTTCGATTCGCCGAAATTCTCCGTCAGCCGCCTCAAGCACGTGCTCAAGGCCAAGGCCGTGCTGTGCCCGGGGCTGCTGGTGAGCTTCGAGGACAAGTCCAGCGGCGAGAAGGTCGAGTGGCATTACGAAGATGGCCTGCGTTCCTATCTGGTGGACGCGGTCAGTGAATTCGAGCGCCTGCCCAACGAGCCGTTCTGCGGCAGCCTGGCAGGCAACAAGGAAGCGGTGGACTGGGCCCTGCTGTGGCTGCCCGAAGGCGGCGACAGCGTTCAGGAAAGCTACGTCAACCTGATCCCCACGGCCCAGGGCGGTACCCACGTCAACGGCCTGCGCCAGGGCCTGCTGGATGCCATGCGCGAGTTCTGCGAATTCCGCAACCTGCTGCCCCGCGGCCTGAAGCTGGCCCCGGAAGACGTCTGGGAGCGCATCGCCTTCGTCCTGTCGATGAAGATGCAGGACGCGCAATTCTCCGGCCAGACCAAGGAGCGGCTGTCGTCCCGTGAGGCGGCGGCGTTCGTGTCCGGAGTGGTCAAGGACGCCTTCAGCCTGTGGCTCAATGCCAACCCCGAGTTGGGCATGCAACTGGCGGAGCTGGCCATCAGCAACGCCGGCCGCCGCCTGAAGGCCAGCAAGAAGGTCGAGCGCAAGCGCATTACCCAGGGCCCGGCACTGCCCGGCAAGCTGGCGGACTGCGCCGGCCAGGACCCGATGCGTTCCGAGCTGTTCCTGGTGGAGGGTGATTCCGCGGGTGGTTCGGCCAAGCAGGCACGGGACAAGGAATTCCAGGCGATCCTGCCGCTGCGCGGCAAGATCCTCAACACCTGGGAAGTGGACGGCAGCGAAGTTCTGGCCAGCCAGGAAGTGCACAACATTGCGGTAGCCATCGGTGTCGATCCGGGCGCCGAGGACATGAGCCAGCTGCGCTACGGCAAGATCTGCATCCTCGCCGACGCCGACTCCGACGGTCTGCACATCGCCACCTTGCTCTGTGCCCTGTTCGTCCAGCATTTCCGTCCGCTGGTGGATGCCGGCCACGTCTATGTGGCCATGCCGCCGCTGTACCGCATCGACCTGGGCAAGGAAATCTACTACGCCCTGGACGAGGCCGAGCGCGACGGCATTCTCGACCGCCTGGTGGCCGAGAAGAAACGCGGCAAGCCCCAGGTCACCCGATTCAAGGGGCTGGGTGAAATGAACCCGCCGCAGCTGCGCGAGACCACCATGGACCCGAACACTCGGCGCCTGGTGCAGTTGACCCTGGACGACGTCGAGGCCACCGCGGAAATCATGGACATGCTGCTGGCGAAGAAACGCGCCGGTGATCGCAAATCCTGGCTGGAGTCCAAGGGCAACCTGGCCGAGGTGCTGGCCTGATGCACAGAGGTTTTGCCCTGGCCCTAGCGCTATTGGCAACCTCGGTGGTGGCCGCGCCTGCGCCCGAACTGACCTTGCTGTCCGAGCATCCTGTGGAAGGCATGCGCGGCGGCAATCTGTCTGGGCTGGCGCTATGCGGCCAGGAGTTGTGGACGGTTTCCGACCGCGACGACGATCAGATCTACAAGCTCGATACCCGCGACAGCGTCTGGCAGGCCGAGGCCCTCAAGCTGGAAGTGCCGGCGGTGCCGGACACGGGCTTGCCCTGGGGCTTGAAGTCGCGGACCTGGGCCGCGTCCTTCGTGCGTGGCGGCGACCTGGATTTCGAAGGCATCTCCTGCGACGCCGCGGGCAACAAATATGTGGTCAGCGAAGCTCACGCCACGGTGCTCAAAGTCCCGGCGCAAGGCGCTCCGGCCTGGTTGAAGATTTCGCCGATCATGGTCCGTGAAGCGCGGGCCAGCGGCATGCTCCTGCATTTCAATGCCTTGTTTGAAGGCCTGGCGGTGAACCCCGCCGGTGACCGGATCTGGCTGGCGGCAGAGCGAGAGCGGCGCGGGCTGTTGTTGATCAAGCGGGGGCAGACCACCTGGGACTGTGATGGCGGTTGCGTGCTGCTCAGTGAGGCCGGCTCGGAAATGCAGCCACCGCAGGTGCCCAACGCCAAGGCGGTGTCCCGGGACTTTGCCGACCTGTCGCTGTTCGATGGCAAGCTGTTCACCCTGGAGCGCAATGCCTACCAGATCTGCCGCCGGGATGCGCAGAGCGCCAAGGTTGAGCTGTGCTGGTCCTTTGCGGCCGAGGCGCTGCTGGAACACCGGCGTTATCCACAGCCTTACGGCTTGGCGGAGGCTCTGGTGGTGGATGCCAAGGGCGCTTGGATCGGACTGGACAACAACAACGGCGCCCGCGCCGATGGCGAGGCCCGCCCCATCGTCTGGCGCTTTGCCGCCCCTGAAGGCGGCTGGAGTGCCAAGCCATGAGCCAGCAACCGGGCAAGAGCGCCGGGCGGGTGATGCTGATCCTGGCCTGGGCCGCGGCGCTGTTCCTGGCCACGCGGTTCTTCGCCGACTGGGAGGCCCGCCAGGAGAACCCCAACACTGTCGTCAGTTCGCAACAACATGAGGGTTACATCGAAGTGAAGCTGGTCGGTAACGGCCAGGGGCATTTCGTTGCCAGCGGCCATATCAACGGGCAGCCGGTGCAATTCATGCTCGATACCGGGGCTACCGAAGTCTCGATTCCTTCCGGGCTCGCCGAGCGCCTGGGCCTGGAGCGCGGGGTGCCGGTGACCCTGAGTACCGCCAACGGGCGCAGCGAGGGTTATCGGACCCGCATCGAGCGTCTGCAACTGGGGGATATCTTTCTCCAGGACGTCAGGGCCCTGGTGGCCCCGGGGCTCGACGGCGACCAGGTTTTGCTGGGCATGAGCGCTTTGAAGAAACTTGAATTTACTCAGCGCGGCGGCACCATGCTGCTGCGCCAGACCACGAACCAATGAGGCCCGCATGAGCGACTCCCTTGATCTCAGCCTGGATGGCGTAGAACGCCGGTCACTGGCTGACTTCACCGAAAGTGCCTACCTCAACTACTCCATGTACGTGATCATGGACCGTGCTTTGCCGCATATCGGCGACGGCCTGAAACCGGTACAGCGGCGTATCGTCTACGCCATGAGTGAGCTGGGGCTGGATGCCGATTCCAAGCACAAGAAATCCGCGCGTACCGTGGGTGATGTGCTCGGTAAGTTCCACCCTCACGGGGATTCCGCCTGCTACGAAGCCATGGTGCTGATGGCCCAGCCCTTCAGCTACCGCTACACACTGGTGGATGGTCAGGGCAACTGGGGTGCGCCGGACGATCCCAAGTCCTTCGCGGCCATGCGTTACACCGAGGCGCGTCTGTCGCGCTATTCCGAAGTGCTGCTCAGCGAGCTGGGCCAAGGCACGGCAGACTGGGGGCCGAACTTCGACGGCACCTTGCAGGAACCTCTGGTATTGCCGGCGCGTCTGCCGAATATCCTGCTCAACGGCACCACCGGTATCGCCGTGGGCATGGCCACCGACGTGCCGCCGCACAACCTGCGGGAAGTGGCTTCGGCCTGCGTGCGTCTGCTGGACGAACCCAAGGCCACGGTGGAGCAGCTCTGCGAGCATATCCAGGGGCCGGATTACCCCACCGAAGCGGAAATCATCACCCCGCGCGCCGACCTGCTGAAGATCTATGAAACCGGCCGTGGCTCGGTGCGCATGCGCGCCGTGTATCGGATCGAGGATGGCGACATTATTGTCACCGCGCTGCCGCACCAGGTCTCCGGGGCCAAGGTGCTGGAGCAGATCGCCGCGCAGATGCAGGCCAAGAAGCTGCCGATGGTGGCCGACCTGCGGGACGAGTCGGACCACGAGAACCCCTGCCGCATCGTGATCATCCCGCGCTCCAACCGGGTCGATCCCGATGAGCTGATGCAGCACCTGTTCGCCACCACCGAGCTGGAATCGACCTACCGGGTCAACATCAACATCATCGGTCTGGACGGCAAGCCGCAGTTGAAGAACCTGCGGGCGTTGCTGGTGGAATGGCTGGAGTTCCGGGTGGCCACCGTGCGCCGGCGCCTGCAGTTCCGCCTGGACAAGGTCGAGCGTCGCCTGCATCTGTTGGACGGTTTGCTGATCGCTTACCTCAACCTGGATGAGGTGATTCACATCATCCGTACCGAGGAGCATCCGCGGGCCAAGCTGATCGAGCGTTTCGCCCTCAGCGAAATCCAGGCCGACTACATCCTCGACACCCGTCTGCGGCAACTGGCGCGTCTGGAAGAGATGAAGCTGCGGGCCGAGCAGGACGAGTTGCTCAAGGAGCAGGCCAAGCTGCAGGCCCTGCTCAACAGCGAAACCAAGCTCAAGAAGCTGGTGCGCACCGAATTGCTGCAAGACGCAGAAACCTACGGCGACGATCGTCGTTCGCCGATCGTCGCCCGCGCGGAAGCCAAGGCCCTGTCGGAAAACGAGCTGATGCCCACCGAGCCGGTGACCATCGTTCTGTCGGAAAAAGGCTGGGTCCGTTGCGCCAAGGGGCATGATATTGACGCCACGGGTCTGTCCTACAAGGCCGGTGACGGCTACAAGACCGCCGCTGCCGGGCGGTCCAACCAGTTTGCGGTGTTCATCGATTCCACCGGCCGCAGTTACTCGGTGGCGGCCCACACGCTGCCATCGGCCCGTGGCCAGGGCGAGCCGCTGACCGGTCGCCTGACGCCGCCGCCGGGTGCGACCTTCGAATGCGTGCTGCTGCCGGATGACGAGGCTCTGTATGTGATCGCATCCGACGCGGGCTACGGTTTCGTGGTCAAGGGCGAGGACTTGCAGGCCAAGAACAAGGCGGGCAAGGCGCTGCTGAGCCTGCCGAACAACGCCAAGGTTCTGGCGCCGCGGCCGGTGGCCGATCGCGAGCAGAACTGGCTGGCTTCGGTGACCACCGAAGGGCGTCTGCTGGTGTTCAAGATCAGCGATCTGCCGCAGTTGGGCAAAGGCAAGGGCAACAAGATCATCGGCATTCCCGGTGAGCGGGTGGCCAGCCGCGAAGAGTACGTCACCGACATCGCGGTGTTGCCGGATGGCGCGACCCTGGTATTGCAGGCGGGCAAGCGGACCTTGTCGCTGAAGGCCGACGACCTAGAGCACTACAAGGGCGAGCGCGGACGCCGGGGCAACAAACTGCCGCGCGGATTCCAGCGGGTCGATGCGTTGTTGGTAGAGCCTCTCAGTTGAGTGCCGGCCAGAGCGCTTGATCCTGGATTTAAGCGGCGGATCGATGTTGGAACACTGGAGTCAAGGCGCATATTCACGGATGATATGCGCGTTTCAAACGCCGGCCTTGCCGGCGTTATTCAATTTTTTTGAGTATTTACACTGTGGCCAGCCTTGTGGCCGCCACCTGGATGGGATGATGACTGCTCTGCGCCTTCCTCTTGTTTTTCTGCTCGCGGGCGTTCTTGGCCTGGCGGGTTGCAGCGTGCACCAGCCGGTGTCGCTGTATCAGCTGGACAGCGGAAGTCCAGCTCAGCCGGCCAGTGCCGGCATGTCGGTATTGTTGGGACCGGTGCTGATCGCCGATTACCTGCAACGCGAAACCCTCCTGCAACGCCAGGACGATGGCAGCCTGCAAGCCTCCACCGACGGTCGTTGGGCGGGCAGCCTGTCTTCGGACATCGACCAGTTGCTGTTGCGCCAGGTGGCCGGTCATCTGGACAGTCAGCGCGTAGTGCTGGCACCGGCGACCAGCGGTTTCACCCCGGATGTACAGGTTCTGCTGTCGATCACTCGCCTGGATTCCGGCAAGTCGCAGCCGGCGGTGCTGGATGCGCAGTGGCGTCTGATCGATCGGCGTGGTCAGGTGCGGGATAACCGCATCGTGCACCTGCAGGAGCAGCATGCGGGCACCACCGCTTCCCAGGTCCAGGCTCAGGGCGTGCTGTTGCAGCGCCTGGCCGAGCAATTGTCGGTCGCCCTCAAGCCCCTGGCCAACCAGCCGGCCGTGGCCGAGGTGCCGCGCAAGGCGCCGCCGGCACCGGTGGCCAAGCCGGTAGAGCAGGAGAAGCAGCCAAAGATTCCGATGGCGACGCCGATCCGCACGGATATGGAAGTGTTCAGGTTCTGAACGTAGTGGCTAAGACGAGGCCCGCCCATTGGCGGGCCTTGTCGTTTCTGCAGTGGGGTGGGGGAGGTCGGGTCGCTTTTTGTCCTGGCAAGCCAGTTTCTACCGAGTCTGCGGGACTGTTGTAGGCGCTGGTTTGCCGGCGAAGGGCTCCACGTTGCCCACCCGCCAGGCATAAAAAAGCCCGCACTTGGCGGGCTTTTTCTTGGACGCAGGGCAGCCTTACAGCTTGGCCCGTGTCTCATGCATGCGCGCCAGTTGCCGCTCCAGCATCGAGGGGTAGGGCTCCATCAGCCGTTCGACACAGCAAGCCCCTTCCGGGCTGGCGATAGGGCGGATGCGTGCGCGCTGACGGATCAAGGCGTCGTCATTGACCTGGCGTTCCACCAGCAGCAGGTTGCGGCTGTGCTGGGACAGTGCCAGGGCATCCTGGGCGCTCTCGGTCAGCAGCAGGTCGATCTGGCTCAGGCCGAACAGCCCTTCGCCCAGCGTCAGGCCCAGTTGCAATTGCAGGGTGATGCCGCTGTCCGCCACTTCGATCTGCAGGGCATGGCCCAGGGCGCGCAGCAGTTCGCCGCAGCAGATGGCGTTGGTCAGGTAATCGTCGCCGCTGTCTTCGTTGTGGAACAGCATCAGCGTGCTGCCGTCGTTCAGGGTGTGCAGCTCGCTCTGGTAGAGCGAGGCGGCCTGATCCAGGCAGTCCCGATAGCGCTCCAGCAGTTCCATCAGGCGGGCCCGTGGCAGGCGGCGCAACTGCTCCTGGGCTCCCAGTTGTACCGCGAGTACCGCGCTGTGCTGAGGCTGGGCGGGCGTTTGCGGTTGCAGCGCCGGTTTGGGCGCGGGTGTCGACGAGTGATCACGCAGGTCGGCGAACGGATCTTCCTCGTCCAGCTCGTCCTCCTCGGCGCTGACCAGGTGCCGTGGCGCAGGCTTCAGGCCTGCCACGGGCGCGCTTTGATCAAAGCTCGGATCGCGCAGGTTGCGCACTTCGAACCCGGGCTCGGGTTCCTCGTCGGCCTCTGTTTCCAGTTCGGGTTGAGGCTCTGGCTCGGGTTTTTCCGGCACCAGGCGGGCGTGCAGCTGGCGCGCCAGATCGCCGATCTCGTCCTGGCGCTGAGTGGCCGGTGTGTGTTCATCCAGGTCCCGCAGCCAGACCCGCAGTTGCAGCAACGGGGTGGAGATGTGGCGACCCAGGCGCAGGCTCAACGCCAGCGCCAGGGCCAGCAGGATGGCGCTGAGGATGCCCATGCTCTGCAGGCTGATGGTCATTGGCTGCTGGAACTGTGCCATGTCCAGGCTGATCCGCAGATTGCCGGCGGTCACGTCCTGAAAGGTGATCTTGGTCTGGTACACGCCCTCGGTTTCGCCCAGCAGGCTGCTCTTGGGGCGCTGTCCGGCCTCGGCGAGGATGCGGTTGTCGACGCTGTAGATCGCCGCGTGGGCCACCAGCGGGTTCTTGGTCAGGTTGTTGAGCAGGACGTTGAGGCTGAGGATGTCGTTGGACACCAGCAGCTCGGTGGCCGAGGTGGCGGTCTGGGTGGTCAGGCTCTGACCCAGGGCGTCAGCCTGTTCGTGCATGGCTTGCTTGAACTGCAGGCCCATCACGCCGGCATAGATCACCAGGGCCAGGGCGACCAGGATCACGTTATGGCTGGCAATGCGCAATGCAATCGGCACACGACGATGGCGCAGTGCACGGAAGATCAGCAGGAAGAAGTTGTCGGTTTTGACTGGCGTGGGCCGGTTCACTGAGCTCGGCTCTTTTGTCCGTGAATTTGACGCGCAGTATAGCGACAGGCCCTAGACCGGCAAAGCGCTGGCTGTGCCCGATGGTCACCGAAAGTGGGTAGAATGCGCTTTTTTTCCACCTCGGGGGTGCGCCTTGCGCGAAATTGTCCTGATCAACATCACCGGCGAAGATCGTCCCGGTCTGACTGCAGCCATTACCGGCGTTCTGGCCCAGGGCGGTGTGAACATTCTCGACATCGGTCAGGCGGTGATCCACGACACCTTGTCGTTCGGCATCCTGGTTGAAATTCCGAGCAACGAACAGAGCTCTTCGGTGCTCAAGGACATTCTGTTCACCGCCTACAAGCTCGACCAGCAGGTGCGTTTCACGCCGGTGTCCGAAGACGATTACCAGCAGTGGGTCGACGGGCAGGGCAAGCAACGCCACATCGTCACCCTGCTGACCCGCAAGGTCACCGCCGAGCAGTTGCAGCGGGTGAGTTCGATCACCGCCAAGTACGGTCTGAACATCGATCACATCGATCGCCTGTCCGGGCGCATGCCCCTGGACATGCCGGCCGATCAGGGCAAGGGCTGCATCGAGTTCTCGGTGCGTGGCGAGGCCGCTGACCCGCAAGCGCTGCGGGCCGAGTTCCTCAGCGTGGCCCAGGAGCTGAACGTCGACATCGCCTTCCAGGAAGATTCGCTATTTCGCCGCAACCGCCGCCTGGCGGTGTTCGACATGGACTCGACGTTGATTGAAGCCGAGGTGATCGACGAACTGGCCAAGGCGGCAGGCGTGGGTGACCGGGTGGCAGAAATCACTGAGCGGGCCATGGCGGGCGAGCTGGATTTCCGTGCCAGCTTCAAGGAGCGCCTGGCCTTGCTCAAGGGGCTGGACGTCAGCGTGCTGGACTCCATCGGCGCCTCGTTGCGCCTGACCGAGGGTGCCGAAACCCTGTTCGCCGAACTCAAGCGTCTGGGCTACAAGACCGCAATTCTCTCAGGCGGCTTCACCTACTTCGCCAAGCAGTTGCAGGCCAAGTTGGGCATCGACTACGTGTTCGCCAACGAGCTGGAAGTGGTGGACGGCAAAGTGACCGGCGTGGCGGTGGAGCCGATTGTCGACGCCCAGCGCAAGGCTGATCTGCTGCGCGAGCTGGCGCACAAGGAAGGCCTGCGTCTGGAGCAGACCATCGCTGTCGGTGATGGCGCCAACGACCTGCCGATGCTGGGCATTGCCGGCCTGGGCGTGGCATTCCGAGCCAAGCCGCTGGTCAAGCAGTCGGCCAAGCAGGCGATCTCCACCCTGGGCCTGGATGGGGTGTTGTATCTGCTGGGCTTCCGGGATCGCGACGGTCAGCTCTGAGCAGTGGGGAAAAGCCCAGTGAATAAAAAACGCCGCTGATCAGCGGCGTTTTTTTTGTCCGGTATCCGGGCCTCAGGCCTTGGGCAGGCCCAAGCCCTGGCCCATGCGCACTGGCGAGCCGGCGGCCAGCTCTTGCGCCCACTGCACCTGGTCCGGGCCAAACAGCACGATGGCCGTGGAACCCAGCTTGAAGCGCCCCATTTCGGCACCTTTTTCCAGATGGATCGGTGCCCGGGCCGCTTCGTCGTAGCGCACGGTCTTGAGTTCACGCTTGGGCGGGGTTACCAGGCCGGCCCAGACGGTTTCGATCGAAGCCACGATCATGGCGCCCACCAGTACCAGCGCCATCGGCCCGCGTTCGGTGTCGAAAATGCACACCACGCGCTCGTTGCGGGCGAACAGTTCAGGCACGTTCTCGGCGGTGGTCTGGTTCACCGAGAAGATGCGGCCTGGAACATAGACCATTTCCCGCAGGGTGCCGGCCAGCGGCATGTGCACCCGGTGATAGTCCTTGGGCGACAGGTAGATGGTGGCAAAGTCGCCGCCCATGAAGGGAGCGGCCAGGGCCGGATCGCCCCCCAGCAATTCCAGCACGCTGTAGCTGTGGCCCTTGGCCTGGAATACCCGGCCATGTTCGATCGGCCCCAGTTGGCTGACAGCGCCGTCGGCAGGGCTGAGCACTGCGCCTGGTGTCGGATCCAGCGGTCGTGCGCCGTCTTTCAGGGCGCGGGTGAAGAAGGCGTTGAAGTGTTCGTAGGCGGTCACGTCCTCGACCTGAGCTTCGGACATGTTCACTTGATACTGCTTGGCGAACCAGCGGGTGAAGGCATTCTTGAACCAGCGCACGCGGCACTCGGCAATGCAGCCGGCCAGGCGCGACAGCAGGTGGTGAGGCAGCAGGTACTGGCTGAGGATGAACAAGCGCTTTTTCATTGGGTGTCCTTAAAAACCTTAAATCTCTACGGGCGTATCGGGATGATTGCCCCATTCGCCCCAGGAGCCGGCGTAGCCCTTGACCCGTGGGTAGCCCAGCGCCTTGGCCACCAGGTAGGTGAAGCCGGAGCGGTGGTGGGTCTGGCAGTGGGTGATGATTTCTTTGTCTTTGCTGATGCCCAGGTCCATGAGGATCTGCGGCATGTCGCGGCGGATGCGCAGGTGGCGTGCCTGATCCATGCCGGCGGTCCACTCGAAGTTCACCGCGCCGGGGATGTGTCCGCCCTTGGCGGCCAGGACCTTCTCGCCGGAGTATTCCAGCGGGCCACGAGCGTCCCAGATTGCCAGGTCAGCGGCGCCAAGACGGCTTTGCAGGTATTCGCGGGTGGCGGTGGGTTCGTCGTGCAGGGTCAGCGGCACCGGACCGCCTGCCACAGGTGGCACTTCGGTGCTCACGGGCAGGGTTTCCGCCAGCCAGGCCGGCAGGCCGCCATCCAGGTAGTGGTAGCGGCCGTGGCCGATCACATCCAGAAGCCAGATGAAGCGCCCGGCCCAGCCGCCGCCTTCGTCGTCATAGACCACGTAGACCGCGTCCGGGTTGTGCCCGAGCTCGCCGAACAGCGCTTCCAGGGCGTGTTGTGGCGGTAGCAGTCCGGGAGCGGGGGGCTGGCCGAGCTGGGTGCGCTTGGGGTCGACGAAGCGTGCCCCGGGGATATGCCCGGTGGCATAGCGGGCGGCGCTGGTCAGGTCGACCAGGATCAGTTGGCGGGCGTCGAGGCGGGCGAGCAAGTCGCTCGGCTCGATGACCAGCGGCAAGCCAGAGAAGTCAGACATGTGAGGTCCCCAGGGCACAAAGGGTGGGATTGTAGCGCAAGCGTCATTGGCTGCGGTTGGTAAAGCTGTGCAAGGCTTTTTCGATGCACTGAGCGGTCTTGCCGAATGCCTGGACACTGATTTCCGAGAACGGCACGCCGCCTTGGTCGGCGATTACCAGCATCAGTACCCGACCGTTGCAGGACAGCGAGCGCAGCAGCAGGTGGTCGCCGCGGAACAGCTGGCGCAATTGTCCCGGCAGGTGGGAGGAGTACTGTGCATTGTTGGCCGGTGTCAGGCGCACCTGGGCGGATTTTTCCAGCAAGCGCTGTAGCAGCGAACTCTGTTGGGTGTGCAGCGTCAGGCCCGCAGCCTCCTTGGGCAGACCGTACAACTGTTGTACCCGCAGATGACTGAGGCTGCGGTCGACCATGAGCAGCAGCACCCGACGCATGCCGCATGCCACCAGCGCGTCCCTGGCAAAGCTGGTCAGATGCACGGCATTGGTAAAGGGGCTTTGTTCGAGCAGCAGTTCGCTGCAGGCCTTGCGCCACTTGGCCAGTTCTTCGGCCGTGGGTGCCGGCGCGGGCTGTTCGCCGCTGTGCAGGCGGCGCGCGTCCCATGGCCAGAGCAGGGCCTGGGCCGGATGCCAGAGGTCGGGCTGGCTGTCATTGCGGGCGCTGGTTGCGGCCTGCTGGTGCAGCTGTTGCTGGACCTGGGCGATCGGCATCTGCAGGTAGAGGCCGGTGAGGTTCTGCCAGCGTCGGCCGTGGGGGTTGTTCCAGGAGTGTTGTGCCGCCAGGGCCAGGCCGTTGGCCAGCAAGACGCAGTTGGCCGGCTGGTTCAGCCAGCGCTGCAGTTCCGGATCGGCGTCCAGGCGCTGCTGCTGGCGCAGGGGATGCTCGTTGTCCCGGGCGATCAGCATGGCCCTGGCCAGTTGACGTCGCTCACGGGTCAGCAGGCGGTAACCCTGCTGCACCCAGATCGGCAAGTGCCAGACCTGCACCAGCGCCTGGCACAGCTCCATCAGTGGCACGCCGAACAGCTGCATCTCCACCTTGCGTGCCGACTCATGCTTATAGATGACCCGCAGCTCCCACTCTTCCATGAGCTTGGGATAGACCAGCGCCATGGCCCACAGTGGCGAGAGGAACAGCAGGCTACCCCAGTGAATGTCCTGCCACAGCCGCGCCAGGCGCCCGGCAAAAAAGCCGTTGGCTTGCTGGGTGGCGTGCTGGCTGATCAGTTGCAGTTGCCGCAGCTCCTTGGGGATCTTTTCCTCGGGCAGGGTCGGCAACTGCTCCAGCAGTTCTTCGGTGCGCTTGAGGCCCAGGCGGTTGACCGCGACTTCCAGGTTTTCTGCCGGTTCGCTCATGCTGCCGTGAGAATGCCGATTGGCTTCGCGGATCACGCTCAGGGCCAGCGCCGGGCTGTTCTGCATCAGGTCGGCGATATCCCGCAGTGAACTGCGGTTGTTGGCGATGGCTTTGCACACCCGATCATGGCTGGCTTGCGGCACGGGCAGGCGCACGCCACTGAGCAGCTTTAGCCAGGCGTCGAGAGAGGTAGGCGGGGAATGTGGGACGTTGGTTTCATTAGACATGGTTGGGCGCAATCATCGTCTGCTTTGAACACGCCCAGAGCGGGCCAAACTGGCTTTTCGCCTTAACTGGCTATAGTCTGGCGCAGTTTTGCCGATAAGTAGAAGAAGAGTTTTAAGAACTTCCGAATATGACCTTGAACCCGACTCAATAAGTACTCTCCTACCTATGGCTAAAATTATCGGCATCATCGTCGTATTCGCGAGCGTGCTCGGCGGATACGTGCTCTCTCACGGCAAAATCGCTGCTCTGATCCAGCCTTTCGAGGTCATGATCATCGGTGGCGCGGCCTTCGGCGCGTTCCTGCAGGCCAACCCGGGCTACATGACGATGCACGTCGTGAAAAAATCCCTGGGCATGTTCAGTTCGCGTTTCACCCACACTTTCTATCTGGAAGTGCTGGGCCTGATCTACGAGATCCTCAACAAGAGCCGCCGCGAAGGCATGATGGCGATCGAGGGTGATATCGAAGACGCCGCGGCCAGTCCGATCTTCGCCAAGTATCCGGCAGTGCTGAAAGATGAACGCATGACGGCGTTCATCTGTGACTACCTGCGGATCATGTCCTCCGGCAACATGGCGCCCCACGAGCTCGAAGGCTTGTTCGACATGGAGCTGTTCAGTCTCAAGGAAGACCTCGAGCATCCATCCCACGCGGTCACCGGGATCGCCGATGCCATGCCCGGCTTCGGTATCGTGGCGGCGGTACTGGGGATCGTGGTGACCATGGCGTCCCTGGGCGAGGGCGACCAGAAGTCCATTGGTCTGCACGTAGGTGCGGCGCTGGTCGGTACCTTCTTCGGTATTCTGGCGGCCTATGGTTTCTTCGGCCCCCTGGCGACTTCGCTGTCCCACGACGCCAAGGAAGAACTCAATGTCTACGAAGCCATCAAGGCGTCCCTGGTAGCTTCCGCTTCCGGCGTTCCGCCTTCGCTGGCGGTGGAATTCGGGCGCAAGGTCCTGTATCCGGCCCACCGTCCTAGCTTCGCCGAGCTGGAACAAGCGGTTCGCGGTCGCTAAGTCATGGAAAATAATCAGCCGATTATCATCAAGCGCGTCAAGCGCTTTGCTGGCGGGCATCACGGAGGCGCCTGGAAAATCGCCTTCGCCGACTTCGCCACGGCGATGATGGCGTTCTTCCTGGTGTTGTGGCTGCTGTCCACCGCGACCCCGGAACAGAAGATCGCCATCGCCGGTTACTTCAAGGACCCGATCGGCTTCTCGGAAAGCGGCACGCCCTACATCATCGACTTGGGCGGCTCTCCGCAGCTGGCGCCGGAAAACACCCTCAACCCCGAGGTCAAGTCCCAGCCGCAGCCGGACAAGGTCACGGTGGATGCCGAGCAAGTGGAAGGCATGGCCGAGCAGGTGGAGCGCGAGCGTCTCGAACTGTTGCTGCAAGAGCTGCAGAACAAGGTCGAAGAGAATCCCCAGTTGCAGAAGTTCAAGGACCAGATTCTCTTCGAGATCACGCCGGACGGCTTGCGGATCCAGATCATGGACGCCGAGAACCGGCCGATGTTCGACTCCGGCAGCGCCCGCCTGAAGCCGTATTTCGAGGACATCCTGCTGGCCATGGCCGACACCATCAAGGCGGTGCCGAACAAGATCAGCATCAGCGGTCACACCGATGCCACGCCTTATGCCGGCAGTGGCGAGTTCGGCAACTGGGAGCTGTCCGCCAACCGTGCCAACGCTGCGCGTCGGGCATTGGTGGCCGGTGGTTACCCTGATCCGCAAGTGGCTCGGGTGGTGGGTTTTGCCTCCTCGGCGCTGTTCGATCGCAAGAACCCGCTCAACCCGGTCAACCGGCGGATCGACATTGTGGTGCTGACCAAGAAGGCCCAGCGTGCCATCGAGGGCGAACAGGTGGATCCTCAGGCGCCAGCACCGACTCAGGGCAGCGGGGCTCCTGGAGAAGTACCGGCCGATCCCCATGCCTTGCCGCCGGGCAGCGAACCGCTGCCGGCTCACGAGGTGCGCCAGCGTCTGAACATCTTTGAGGACGGTGTGCTGAAGATGGATGAACAGGGGGCTGCGGGTCAGGCCCCCGCTGGCAAACCGGCGGCGCCGGCACCTCAGCCAGCGGCACCCCCGGCGACGCCGGGAAGCGCCAGGTAAGCAACGAAAAGGCCGCGATCTTCGCGGCCTTTTCGTGTCTGGAGCGCAGGGATCAGTAGCTGCTGTCGGGCAGGCTGGCGAGAATCGAGCGGTAGCTGTTCATCCGTTGTTGCTGGATGCGCCCGTCTTCCAGGGCCTTGAGCAAAGCGCAGCCCGGCTCGCGATCGTGCTTGCAGTCGCGGAAGCGGCAGGTGCCCAGCAGGTCATTGAACTCGATGAACCCGGCCTCGACGTCGGCGCGGCTGACATGCCCCAGGCCAAATTCGCGGATACCGGGCGAGTCGATCAGTTCGCCGCCGCCGGGGAAGTGGAACAGGCGCGCGGTGGTGGTGGTATGGGTGCCCTGCCCGGAAAACTCCGACAACGGCCCGACCCGGGTTTCGACTTCCGGCAGCAGGCTGTTGACCAGGGAGGACTTGCCCACCCCCGACTGGCCCACGAACACGCTGATGCGGCCGTCCAGCAAGGCCTGCAGTTGCTCCATGCCGTCGCCGTGGTGCGCCGAGACTTCCAGCAGCGGATAGCCCAGCTGGCGATAGACCGCGAGCAAGGCGTTGAGCGCCGGGGCGTTCTGCTCGTCGATCAGGTCGGCCTTGTTCAGTAGCAGCAAGGGGCGGATGCCGGCGTGTTCGGCAGCCACCAGGTAGCGGTCGATGAGGTTGGCGTGGGGCTCGGGCATGGGCGCGAACACGATCACGATCATGTCGACGTTGGCGGCGACCGGCTTGAGCTGGCCGCGGCTGTCCGGGCGGCACAGCTCGGTGCTGCGCGGCAGTTGCGCGACGATCACGCCGATCCCTTGATTGCCGGCACGCCAGACCACCTGATCGCCGGTCACCAGTGCCGGCAGGTTGGCCCGCAGATAGCAGCGGAACACCTGGCCGGCCAGCTCGCCTTCGCGCGCCTCGACCTCGACCTGTACGCCGAAGTGGGCGATGACCAGGCCGGTCTGTTCCGGGCCCAGGTCGCCACCTTCGAGCGCCTCAACGGCAGAGGACTCGCGTTTGGCGGCGCGGGCAGCGCGCTCACCCTGAATCTTTTCGATGCGCCAGTTTTGGCGACGATTGAGCTGGCGTTTGGCCATTGGTGTTCCGTGTCGATAATTACGGCGGTTGGGTAAAGCGGCGGCGAGTTTAGCACGCCGGGCGGGTCCTCTAGGCTAAACTGCGCAACTACGCCGAGGAGCCCTCCCATGCAAAACCCGCAGAACCTGATTTGGATCGATCTGGAAATGACCGGTCTGAACCCCGACACCGACGTCATCATCGAGATGGCGACCATCGTCACCGACAGCAACCTCAACACCTTGGCTGAAGGACCAGTCATCGCCATTCACCAGAGCGACGAGATTCTCGCCGGCATGGATGAATGGAACACCCGCCAGCACGGTGGTTCGGGCCTGACCCAGCGCGTGCGCGAAAGCCGTATCAGCATGGCCGAAGCCGAAGCCCAGACCATTGCCTTCCTCGAACAATGGGTGCCCAAGGGCAAGTCGCCGATCTGTGGCAACAGCATCTGCCAGGACCGGCGCTTCCTCTATCGCCACATGAAGGCCCTGGAAAGCTACTTCCACTACCGCAACCTGGATGTCTCGACCCTCAAGGAACTGGCCGCGCGCTGGGCTCCGGACGTGCGCGACAGCTTCAAGAAAGGCAGCACTCACCTGGCCCTGGACGACATCCGCGAGTCCATCGCCGAGCTTCAGCACTACCGCAAGCACTTCATCAAGTTCTGACCTTCAGGAGCCGGCTTGCCGGCGAACGGGCGCGCGATGCCATTCGGCGCCCGTACCCGCCCTCTTTTGGTGCTCGCCTCAACTGAGTAGACTGCGCGCCTTCTTGTAAGGACCGCCATCATGCTGTTGATGCTTTATCTGATCGCCATTACCGCCGAAGCCATGACCGGCGCCCTGTCTGCCGGCCGCCGCGGCATGGACTGGTTCGGCGTGGTGCTGATCGCCTGTGTCACCGCGCTGGGTGGTGGTTCGGTGCGCGACGTGTTGCTCGGCCATTACCCACTGACCTGGGTCAAGCACCCGGAGTACTTGGTTCTGACCTCGGTGGCGGCCTTGGTGACGATCTTTATCGCGCCCTTGATGCGTCATTTGCGTTCGCTGTTTCTGGTGCTCGACGCCGTGGGCCTGGTGGCCTTTACCCTGATCGGCTGCATGACCGCCCTGGAAATGGGCCACGGCATGCTGGTGGCGTCGGTCAGTGGGGTGATCACCGGGGTCTTTGGCGGCATCCTCCGGGACATCTTCTGCAACGACATCCCGCTGATTTTCCGCCGTGAGCTGTATGCCAGCGTGTCGTTCGCCGCGGCCTGGTGCTACATGCTGTGCATTTATCTGCAGTTGCCGAGCGAGCAGTCGATCCTGATCACCCTGTTCGGCGGCTTTCTATTGCGGCTGCTGGCGATCCGTTTCCACTGGGAAATGCCCAAGTTCGTCTACAACGACGAACACTGACGGTTGGCGTGCTGCGCCAGGGCCCATTCCACGTGTTCGCGTACCAGTTCCGAGGGGTGGTCCTGCCGGGCCTTGAGCGCTTCCAGCACGGGAATGCTCGACGGTGCGTTGCCCAGGCCCACGGCCAGGTTGCGTAGCCAGCGCTCGTAACCGGCGCGGCGCAGGGGCGAGCCCTCGGTGCTGCTGAGGAACTTGTCCTCATCCCACATGAACAGCTCTGCCAGTTCGGCGTTGTCCAGGTTATGCCGGGGCTTGAAGTCGCCTTCTGCCGAGGTCCGGGCGAAGCGGTTCCAGGGACAGACGATCTGGCAGTCGTCACAGCCGAATACCCGATTGCCGATGAGCGGGCGCAGCTCTTCGGGAATGGCGTTTTTCAGTTCGATGGTCAGGTAGGAAATGCAGCGTCGCGCGTCCAGCACGTAGGGGCCGACGAAGGCGTTGGTCGGACAGATGTCCAGGCAGGCGGTGCAGCGCCCGCAATGCTCACTGGCGTGAGGCTCGTCCACCGGTAGCGGCAGGTCGACGAACAGTTCGCTGAGGAAGAAGTAGCTGCCGGCCTTGCGATTGAGTACCAGGGTGTTCTTGCCGATCCAGCCGAGCCCGGCCTGTTCGGCGATGGCTTTTTCCAGGACCGGCGCGCTGTCGACGAAGGCACGATAGCCGAACGGACCTATGGCTTGCTGGATGCGCTCGGCCAACTGCTGTACGCGCTTGCGAATCAGCTTGTGGTAGTCGCGGCCCAGGGCGTAGCGCGAGACATAGGCCTTGGAAGGCTGGGCCAGGCGCTGGGCCATCTGGGTGTCGCCAGGCAGGTAGTCCATGCGCAGCGAAACCACGCGCAGGGTGCCGGGCACCAGTTGTTCGGGATGGGAGCGCTTGCTGCCGTGGGCGCCCATGTAATCCATCTCGCCGTGGTAGCCGGCGGCGAGCCAGCGCTCCAGGTGCTGTTCGTGCTCGGCCAGGTCCAGGCCGCTGATGCCGACTTGCTGAAAGCCCAGTTCGCGGCCCCAGTCCTTGATCGATTGGGCGAGAGCGGGAAGATCCTGGGTAATAGCGGGCATGAGGCGAGAGAAACCGGGGCTGAGGTGCGTATAATTCTGCCAGACATCGGAGCCCTGAGACGCATGCCGCAGACAAAACACCCATTACCTGACGTTCAGTTGCTGACTGGCGGTCATTTGCCGCGCTTGAGCGGCCGGCCTGTGGATGCCCATAAGGGCCAGTTCGGCCATCTGTTGCTGATCGGCGGCGACCGCGGCTTGGCCGGCGCCGCGTTGTTGAGCGCGGAAAGTGCCTTGCGCAGTGGCGCGGGAATGGTTTCCCTGGCGACCCGCAGCGAGCACGTGGCGGCTGCGCTGGCGCGCCTGCCGGAAGTCATGACCCAGGGCACTCATTCGGCCAACCAGTTGATGGGGCTGCTGGCCAAGGCGTCGGTGTTGGTGGTCGGCCCGGGGCTGGGGCAGGGGGCGTGGGGACGCAGTCTGTTGTCCGCGGCGGCCAATGCACCCTTGCCTCAAGTCTGGGATGCCGATGCCTTGAACCTGCTGGCGCAAGGCGAGCTGCAACTGCCAGCTGGCAGTGTGATCACGCCCCATCCTGGTGAGGCGGCCCGTCTGCTGGGCCTGACCAACGCGGCGGTTCAGGCCGATCGGCCGGCGGCGGCCCGGGCCTTGAGCGCAAAATATGCAGCGGTTGCGGTGCTCAAGGGCGCCGGCAGCTTGATCGCCGGTCCCGATGGGCAGCTGGCGCGCTGTGATGCCGGGCACCCGGCGATGGCGACCGCGGGGCTGGGGGATGTACTCGCGGGGCTGATCGGTGCGTTGCTGGCGCAGGGGCTGTCGGCGTTCGATGCGGCTTGCCTGGGTGTCTGGCTGCATGCCAGCGCCGGCGAGCGACAAGGCAAATTGGGCCGTGGGCTGGCGGCCAGTGATCTGATTCCAGCCATTCGTCAGTTGTTGGAGGAGCAATCACCGTGTCTGAGTTAACCCTTTTTCTGGCCGACGAGCAGGCCATGGTGGAATTTGGTGCACGCATTGCTCAGGTCACCCAGGGGGTGGGGGTGATTTTTCTTGAGGGCGACCTGGGGGCGGGTAAAACCACCTTGTCCCGAGGGATCATCCGCGGGCTGGGGCATGCAGGGGCGGTGAAGAGCCCGACCTTCACCCTGGTGGAGCCCTACGAGATAGGCGCGGTGAGGGCCTTTCACTTCGATCTGTATCGTTTGGTGGACCCGGAGGAGCTGGAATTTCTAGGCATCCGCGACTACTTCGAAGGCGATGCGCTGTGCCTTTTGGAGTGGCCCCAGAAGGGTGCAGGCTTTTTGCCAAAGCCTGACCTGACCATTACCATTACCCCGCATAACAACGGGCGTTCTGTGCATCTGTTGTCTCAAGGCTCGCGAGGCGAGTCCTGGTGTGCCGCTTTGGCGTTGGAATTCAAATAATTGATGGGGTTAGGTATGCGCATTCGCGCGTTGGTTGCTGTCGTAGGACTGTTGCTTACGGCATTGGCCGTCGATGCTGTGGCCGCTACACAGGTTCGCAGCGTCCGCCTGTGGCGGGCACCGGATAACACGCGACTGGTCTTCGACCTGTCCGGCCCGGTTCAGCACAGCGTCTTCACCCTGACGGCCCCGGATCGTCTGGTCATCGATATCAATGGTGCAACCCTCGGTGGCCCGCTGAATGTCGCCACGGCCAACACCCCCATTACGGCCATGCGCTCGGCGCAGCGTACCCCCAGCGATTTGCGGGTGGTCATCGACCTGAAAAAGGCCGTCACACCGAAAAGCTTCACCCTGGCGCCCAACGCGCAGTACGGCAATCGCCTGGTGGTCGATCTGTTCGACAATCCATCCGACGCGGCGCCGCCTGCTGCCCCGCCACCGATAGTGACCACCGTGCCCGCCGTGCCGGTCACGCCTGCTGAACCGGCGATCAAGCTGCCTCCGGCGCCGGCCGGCAAGCGCGACATCATCGTGGTGATCGATGCCGGTCACGGCGGTGAAGATCCGGGCGCATCCGGCTCTCGTGGTCAGCACGAGAAGGATGTGGTGCTGGCCATCGCCCGCGAGTTGCAGCGCCAGGTCAATGGCCTCAAGGGCTTCCGCGCCGAGCTGACCCGGACTGGCGACTACTTCATCCCGTTGCGTGGACGTACCGAGATTGCGCGGAAGAAGGGGGCAGACCTGTTCGTCTCGATTCACGCCGACGCCGCGCCTTCGGCTGCCGCCTTTGGTGCTTCTGTGTTCGCCCTGTCCGAACGCGGCGCCACCTCGGAAACCGCCCGCTGGCTGGCGGACAGTGAAAACCGCTCCGACCTGATCGGCGGGGCCGGTAACGTCAGCCTCGATGACAAGGACCGGATGCTGGCCGGGGTGCTGCTGGACCTGTCGATGACTGCGTCGCTGACTTCGAGCCTGAATGTGGGGCAGAAAGTCCTGAACAACATTGGCCGGGTCACGCCGTTGCACAAGCAGCGGGTGGAGCAGGCCGGGTTCATGGTGCTCAAGTCGCCGGATATTCCATCGATCCTGGTGGAAACCGGCTTCATCTCCAATTCCAATGAAGCCTCGAAGCTGGCCACCGCCAGTCATCAGCAGGCCCTGGCGCGCTCCATCAGCAGCGGCGTGCGGCAGTTCTTCCAGCAGAATCCGCCACCGGGCACTTACATTGCCTGGCTGCGGGACTCCGGCAAGATCGCCCAGGGACCCCGCGATCACCGGGTCAACCCCGGAGAAACCCTGGCCATGATCGCCGTGCGCTATCAGGTGTCGGCGGCCACCCTGCGCAGTGCCAACAATCTGAAAAGCGATGAGTTGAAAGTGGGCCAGGTCCTGACCATCCCCGGTACAGAATTGGCGGCCAAGGAATGAGTGATTCGGTAATCAGCAGCGCGCGCATCGAACTGCTCAGTCCGCGGCTGGCCAACCAGATCGCAGCAGGCGAGGTTGTCGAGCGCCCTGCCTCGGTGATCAAGGAACTGTTGGAAAACAGCCTGGACTCCGGCGCCAAGCGCATCGATGTGGATGTCGAACAGGCTGGGGTCAAGCTGTTGCGGGTCCGCGATGACGGTGGCGGTATCTCCTCCGACGACCTGCCGTTGGCTCTGGCACGACACGCCACCAGCAAGATCCGTGACCTGGAAGACCTGGAGCGGGTGATGAGCCTGGGGTTCCGGGGCGAGGCCCTGGCCTCCATCAGTTCCGTGGCGCGCCTGACCCTGACGTCGCGGACCCGGGATGCCGAGCAGGCCTGGCAAGTGGAAACCGAAGGTCGGGACATGGCGCCGCGGGTTCAACCGGCGGCCCATCCGGTGGGTACTTCGGTGGAAGTGCGCGACCTGTTCTTCAATACACCGGCGCGGCGCAAGTTCCTCAAGGCCGAGAAAACCGAGTTCGACCACCTGCAGGAAGTGATCAAGCGCCTGGCCCTGGCGCGCTTCGATGTGGCTTTCCACTTGCGCCACAACGGCAAAAGTATCCTCAGCCTGCACGAAGCCAAGGACGACGCGGCTCGCGCCCGGCGTGTCGCGGCGGTTTGCGGTTCGGGCTTCCTGGAGCAGGCGCTGCCCATCGAGGTCGAGCGCAATGGCCTGCATCTATGGGGCTGGGTGGGGTTGCCAACCTTCTCCCGCAGTCAGGCGGACTTGCAGTATTTCTATGTCAACGGTCGTGCGGTGCGGGACAAACTGGTAGCCCACGCGGTTCGCCAGGCTTATCGCGATGTGCTGTTCAACGGGCGGCATCCGACTTTTGTGCTGTTTTTCGAGGTCGATCCGTCGGCGGTCGACGTCAACGTGCACCCGACCAAGCACGAAGTGCGCTTCCGCGATGGGCGCATGGTCCACGACTTCCTGTATGGCACCTTGCACCGAGCCCTGGGGGATGTGCGCCCCGAAGATCAATTGGCGGCGCCGGCAGCGGTGGCCGGTATCGTGCGCCCGACCGGTATCGAAGCCGGTGAGTTCGGACCGCAAGGCGAAATGCGCCTTGCCGCGAACCTGGCACTGGAGCAGCCGCAGTCCCAGCCGGGTTTCAGCGCTCCGGGTTCCGCGGCCGGCAGCGGCTATCAGTACCAGTACACGCCGCGTCCCCAGCCGGTATTGCCGGCGGCGGAATCCCAGGGCGTCTATCGCGAATTCTTTGCCCCGCTGCCCGGTGCGGCGGCCACCACCCTGCCGGAAGGGCAGGAGGACATTCCACCTCTGGGCTACGCCCTGGCCCAGCTCAAGGGCATCTATATCCTTGCGGAGAATGCGCTGGGCCTGGTGTTGGTGGATATGCATGCCGCCCATGAGCGGATCATGTACGAACGCTTGAAAGTGGCGATGGCCAGCGAAGGCCTGAGTGGTCAGCCGCTGCTGGTGCCGGAGTCGATTGCCGTCAGCCAGCGTGAAGCCGATTGCGCGGAAGAGCATGCCGCCTGGTTTCAGCGGCTGGGCTTTGAGTTGCAACGCCTGGGGCCCGAGTCCCTGGCGATCCGGCAGATTCCGGCGCTGCTGAAGCAGGCCGAAGCCAATCGCCTGGTGCACGATGTGCTTGCGGATCTGATGGAGTACGGCACCAGCGACCGGATCCAGGCTCATCTCAACGAGCTGCTGGGGACCATGGCCTGTCACGGTGCCATTCGCGCCAATCGGCGTCTGGCCGTGGCGGAAATGAACGGCTTGCTGCGGGATATGGAAAATACCGAGCGCAGTGGCCAGTGCAATCATGGTCGACCGACCTGGACCCAATTGGGTCTGGACGATTTGGACAAACTCTTTCTGCGCGGCCGTTGATGACTCAGCTTCCTCCAGCGATTTTCCTCATGGGCCCGACCGCTGCGGGCAAGACCGACCTGGCCATCGAGCTGAGCAAGGTGCTGCCTTGCGAGTTGATCAGTGTCGACTCGGCGCTGGTCTATCGCGGCATGGACATCGGCACCGCCAAGCCTTCCAGGGAATTGCTGGCGCAATATCCCCATCGCCTGATCGACATTCTCGATCCCGCAGAAAGCTATTCAGCGGCGGACTTTCGGACTGATGCCCTGGCGGCGATGGCCGATATCACCGCGCGGGGCAAGATTCCGCTGCTGGTGGGCGGCACCATGCTGTACTACAAGGCGCTGCTCGAAGGTCTGGCGGACATGCCGCCGGCGGACCCTCAGGTGCGGGCCGAGCTTGAAGAAGAGGCCCGGCGTCTGGGATGGCAGGCGCTGCATGATCAGTTGGCGGCGGTGGATCCGGAGTCGGCCGCCAGGATCCATCCCAATGATCCCCAGCGTCTGACTCGGGCACTGGAAGTCTATCGGGTCAGTGGGTTGACGATGACCGCTCATCGTCAGCGTCAATTGGCGCAAAGTACTGAAGCAGGCGCATCGGGACGCGGTCAATTGCCCTATACTGTCGCCAATCTGGCCATCGCTCCGGCGAATCGTCAGGTACTGCACCAGCGTATTGCACAAAGATTCACACAAATGTTGGAACAGGGATTCATTGATGAGGTCGTAGCTCTGCGCTCCAGAAGTGACCTGCACGCCGGGTTGCCGTCTATACGTGCTGTGGGCTACCGCCAAGTCTGGGATTACCTGGATGGCAAACTGACGTCAGCCGAAATGCAGGAGCGGGGCATCATCGCCACGCGCCAATTGGCGAAGCGGCAGTTCACCTGGTTACGCAGTTGGGCTGACCTGCAATGGTTGGACAGCCTGGAGTGCGACAATCTGCCACGCGCCTTGAAATACTTAGGGACGATCTCCATATTGAGCTGAGTCCTTGCAATTGCCGTCTATCCTTGGGGGTGTGACGGTTTTAGCTATCTGTTTTCCGATTTTTATTATTGATCCTTAAAGGAGTGCGGCACATGTCAAAAGGGCATTCGCTACAAGACCCTTACTTGAATACATTGCGTAAAGAGAAAGTTGGGGTATCCATCTATCTGGTTAACGGAATCAAACTGCAAGGCACGATCGAGTCCTTTGACCAGTTCGTCATCCTGCTGAAAAACACCGTCAGCCAAATGGTTTACAAGCACGCTATCTCTACAGTGGTTCCGGTTCGCCCAATTCGTCTGCCTAGTGCATCCGAATCCGAACAGGGTGACGCTGAGCCAGGTAACGCCTGATAGGAGTCTCCTTTGTTCTTTGAGCGCCACGGTGGTGGTGAACGGGCCATTCTCGTTCACTTGGATGGTCAGGACCCTGAGGCGCGCGAAGATCCGCAGGAGTTTCAGGAGCTGGCATTATCGGCCGGCGCCGAGACCGTCGCGTTTGTTAGCGTGCCGCGTCATCGGCCAACCGCCAAATACCTGGTTGGCAGCGGCAAGGTCGAGGAATTGCGCGACCTGGTCAAAGCCGAACAGGTAGACCTGGTGATTTTCAATCACATCCTCACGCCCAGTCAGGAACGTAACCTCGAACGTGTATTCGAGTGTCGCGTGATTGATCGCACGGGCCTGATTCTCGATATCTTCGCTCAGCGTGCGCGCACCCATGAAGGCAAGCTCCAGGTTGAACTGGCCCAGCTTGAGCACATGAGCACGCGGCTGGTCCGCGGCTGGACTCACCTTGAACGGCAGAAAGGCGGTATCGGTCTGCGTGGTCCGGGTGAAACCCAGTTGGAAACCGACCGGCGCCTGCTGCGAGTGCGTCTGCGGCAGATCAAGGCGCGCCTGGAAAAGGTTCGCAGTCAACGTGAGCAGGCCCGCCGTGGCCGCAAACGTGCCGACATTCCTTCGGTGTCGCTGGTGGGCTATACCAACGCTGGCAAGTCCACGTTGTTCAATGCTGTCACCGCTTCCGATGTGTTCGCCGCCGACCAGCTGTTCGCTACCCTCGATCCGACTTTGCGCCGCTTGGAGCTGGATGACCTGGGGCCGATTGTATTGGCCGATACCGTGGGATTCATTCGTCACCTGCCGCACAAGCTGGTGGAGGCATTTCGAGCTACCCTCGAAGAGTCCAGCAACTCCGACCTGCTGCTGCACGTGATCGATGCGCATGAACCCGAGCGTACTGCCCAGATCGAGCAGGTGATGGTGGTGCTGGGCGAGATCGGGGCTCAAGACTTGCCGATCCTGGAGGTCTATAACAAACTCGATTTGCTCGAGGGTGTGGAGCCGCAGATCCAGCGCGATCCGGACGGCAAGCCGCAGCGAGTCTGGCTGTCGGCCCGTGACGGCCAGGGGCTGGATCTGCTCAAGCAGGCCATCGCGGAACTGCTGGGTGAAGATTTGTTCGTGGGCACCTTGCGCTTGCCTCAACGTTTTGCTCGACTGCGAGCACAGTTTTTCCAGTTGAACGCTGTGCAGAAAGAAGATCATGACGACGAGGGTGTCAGTTTGCTGGCCGTTCGCCTGCCGCGGGCCGAGTTGAATCGGCTGGTCAGTCGCGAAGGTTTGCAGCCGTCGGAATTCATCGAGCAACACACTTTGCAATAAAAGCCTGGGCAAGCGGTTGTGCCGCTGTAGCAGGCATTCTGTAGCATTGGTCGGCGCGCCGTGGGTGCGTCTTTGCTTTATCAGATGGAGAGCGCTATGGCTTGGAATGAGCCGGGTGGCAACTCGAATAATCAGGACCCTTGGGGTGGTAAGCGCCGCAATAATGGCGATCGCAAGGGGCCACCAGATCTCGACGAGGCCTTCCGTAAGCTGCAGGAAAGCCTGAATGGGTTGTTCGGTGGTGGTAAGAAACGTGGTGATGACGGCGGTAGCTCCGGCAAGGGCGGTGGTTTCGGCTTGCTGGGTATTGGTCTTGTCGTGCTGGCGGCCGTGTGGCTGTACAGCGCGGTTTATGTAGTCGATGAGCAGGAGCAGGCCGTGGTGCTGCGCTTCGGCAAATACTACGAAACCGTCGGCCCGGGTCTGAACATCTACTTCCCGCCGATCGATCGCAAGTACATGGAAAACGTCACGCGCGAGCGTGCCTATACCAAGCAGGGGCAGATGCTCACCGAGGACGAGAACATCGTCGAAGTGCCGCTGACCGTGCAGTACAAGATCAGCAACCTGCAGGACTTCGTGCTGAACGTAGATCAGCCGGAAATCAGCCTGCAGCATGCGACTGACAGCGCCCTGCGCCATGTGGTGGGTTCAACCGCCATGGACCAGGTGCTGACTGAAGGCCGTGAATTGATGGCCAGCGAGATCAAGGAGCGTCTGCAGCGTTTCCTCGACAACTACCGCACCGGTATCACCGTGACTCAGGTGAACGTACAGAGCGCAGCTGCACCGCGTGAAGTGCAGGAAGCCTTCGACGACGTGATCCGTGCCCGTGAAGATGAACAGCGCTCGCGCAACCAGGCTGAAACCTATGCCAACGGCGTAGTGCCAGAGGCTCGCGGTCAGGCTCAGCGCATCCTCGAGGACGCCAACGGTTATCGCGACGAAGTGGTTTCTCGGGCCAAGGGTGAGGCAGATCGTTTCACCAAGCTGGTTGCCGAATACCGCAAGGCTCCTGAAGTCACCCGTCAGCGCCTGTACCTGGACACCATGCAGGAAGTCTTCAGCAACACCAGCAAGGTGTTGGTGACCGGCAGCAAGGGTGGGCAGAACAACCTGCTCTACCTGCCGCTGGACAAGATGATCGACAGTGGTCGTAGCGGCGCTGCTCCGGTAACGGGCTCGGCTTCTGCGGCCAGCAATGAAGCGAACGCGCGCGCTGCGGCTGATCATATGCAGCAACAGCAGCAGACGCGTTCTAGGGAGAGTCGCTGATGAGCAATAAATCGCTGATCGCCCTGATCGTGGGTGTTGTCGTGGCGGTGGTTGCCTGGAACAGCTTCTACATCGTCGCTCAGACCGAGCGTGCGGTGTTGCTGCAGTTCGGTCGTGTGGTCCAGGCCGATGTCCAGCCTGGCCTGCATGTGAAAGTGCCCTACGTGAACCAGGTGCGTAAGTTCGACGCGCGCCTGATGACCCTGGATGCACCGACGCAGCGCTTCCTGACTCTGGAAAAGAAAGCCGTGATGGTGGATGCCTACGCCAAGTGGCGGGTCAAGGATGCCGAGCGCTTCTACACCGCCACATCCGGTCTCAAGCAGATCGCCGACGAGCGTCTTTCTCGTCGCCTGGAATCGGGCCTGCGTGACCAGTTTGGTAAGCGCACCCTGCATGAAGTGGTTTCCGGCGAGCGTGACGCGCTGATGGCGGATATCACCGCTTCGCTGAACAAGATGGCCGAGAAGGAACTGGGTATCGAAGTGGTCGATGTCCGGGTCAAGGCGATCGATCTGCCGAAGGAAGTGAACCGCAGCGTGTTCGAGCGCATGAGCACCGAGCGTGAGCGTGAGGCTCGCGAGCACCGGGCCAAGGGTAACGAGCTGGCGGAAGGCATTCGTGCCGACGCTGATCGTCAGCGGCGTGTGTTGCTGGCTGAAGCCTATCGCGAGTCTGAAGAAGTGCGCGGTGATGGCGATGCCCAGGCGGCGGCGATCTATGCCAAGGCCTACGGTCAGGATCAGGAGTTCTACGCGTTCTATCGTAGCCTGCGTGCCTACCGTGAAAGCTTCGCGAACAAATCCGACGTCATGGTCCTGGACCCAAGCAGCGACTTTTTCCACTATCTGGAAAAGTCCAAGCCTTGATCAGGCCCTGATCCGGGAACACCCCGCCGGGCGGCTAAAATGCCTCGCGGGGTGATCCTTTGGTAAAACGGGTGTATGATGCGGCAGCCGGGAAATTCCCGGCTTTTTTGCGTCTGCATCTTTGATTGGCCGTGGTTCGTTCAAGAGCCCGGTAAGATTTTTCGAGGAAAATGGTCTGTACAGCTGATTTCTGGCTGCCTGTCCGGCTGAGCTCGCGTCGGATGCGACTGTTTTCTGCTTCACTCTAAGGCTGGCCGAAGGCTTGCCGCCCGGACCATGGGGGAATGGCGTAATGGCAACGGTAGACCGCTGGCTGCTGCCAGATGGCATCGAAGAAGTATTGCCGCCGGAAGCGGCGCGCATTGAAGTAGCGCGTCGTCAGGTGTTGGATCTGTTTCAGAGCTGGGGTTACGAGTTCGTCGTTACTCCCCATATCGAATACCTGGAATCCCTGTTGACGGGCGCCGGCCAGGACCTGGATCTGCGCACCTTCAAGGTCATCGACCCGCAATCGGGCCGGCAAATGGGTTTCCGTGCCGACATCACGCCACAGGTGGCGCGTATCGACGCTCACACTCTGCGTCGCGAAGGGCCGAGCCGCCTGTGCTACGCCGGCAGCGTGCTGCATGCGCAGCCCCGAGCCTTGTCGTCCTCGCGCAGCCCGATCCAGCTGGGCGCCGAGTTGTATGGCGATGCCAGCCCAAGCAGCGACGTCGAGGTCATCAGCCTGATGCTGGCCATGCTGCAACTGGCCGATGTGCCGGATGTGCACATGGATCTGGGGCATGTGGGTATCTACCGTGGCCTGGCTCAGGCGGCCGGTCTGTCCGGTGCCGTAGAGCAACAATTGTTCGATGCCCTGCAGCGCAAGGCGATCGATGAAGTCATCAGCCTGACCCAGGGCCTGCCCGCCGATCTGGCCGACATGCTGCGCTCCCTGGTGGAGTTGTGCGGCAGTCGCGAAGTATTGAGTGATGCCCGTCGCCGCCTGGCTGGCGCACCGACTTCGGTGCTGCTGGCACTGGATGAGTTGCTGACGATTGCCGAGCGCTTGTCGGTGCGTTTCCCTGATTTGCCGCTGTACTTCGATCTGGGCGAGCTGCGTGGTTACCACTACCACACCGGTGTGGTGTTCGCGGTGTTCGTGCCGGGCGTGGGTCAATCCATTGCCCAGGGCGGTCGTTACGATGACATCGGCGCGGACTTCGGACGTGCCCGTCCGGCGACCGGTTTCTCCACCGATTTGAAAACCCTGGTGACCCTGGGGCGTGCTGAAGTCGAGCTACCGTCCGGCGGTATCTGGATGCCTGACAGCACTGACGCGGCACTCTGGCAGACCGTCTGCCAGTTGCGCAGTGAGGGTCAGCGTGTCGTTCAGGCGTTGCCTGGACAACCTTTGGCCGCCGCCCGTGAAGCGGACTGCGACCGGCAATTGATTCAGCAGAATGGGCTTTGGCAAGTATTGCCGCTGGCTTCTTGAGTTTTCCTGCCGGCGGCTGCCGGCACCAAGTTTGCGCGAATGAGGACAAGTGTTATGGGTAAGAATGTCGTAGTCCTGGGCACCCAGTGGGGTGATGAGGGCAAAGGCAAGATCGTTGATCTGCTGACCGAACATGCCGCCGCCGTAGTGCGCTACCAAGGTGGCCACAACGCTGGCCACACCCTGGTGATCGACGGTGAGAAGACCGTGCTGCACCTGATTCCGTCCGGCGTGCTGCGCGAAGGCGTGCAGTGCCTGATCGGTAACGGCGTGGTGGTAGCACCGGACGCCTTGATGCGTGAAATCGTCAAGCTGGAAGAGAAAGGCGTGCCGGTGCGCGAGCGTCTGCGCATCAGCCCTTCCTGCCCGCTGATCCTGTCCTACCACGTAGCCCTGGACCAGGCTCGCGAGAAGGCCCGTGGCGAGCAGAAGATCGGTACCACCGGTCGCGGCATCGGCCCGGCTTACGAAGACAAGGTTGCCCGTCGTGGCCTGCGCATCGGTGATCTGTTCCACCGCGAGCGTTTCGCCGCCAAACTGGGCGAGTTGCTGGACTACCACAACTTCGTCCTGGTCAATTACTACAAAGAGCCGGCCATCGACTTCCAGAAGACTCTGGACGAGTGCATGGAGTACGCCGAGCTGCTCAAGCCGATGATGCTCGACGTCACCGCCGAGCTGCACCAGCTGCGCCGCGCCGGTAAGGACATCATGTTCGAAGGTGCCCAGGGCTCGCTGCTGGACATCGACCACGGTACCTACCCGTACGTCACCAGCTCCAACACCACCGCCGGCGGCATCGCCACCGGTTCGGGCGTGGGCCCGATGTACCTGGACTACATCCTGGGCATCACCAAGGCCTACACCACTCGCGTGGGTTCGGGTCCATTCCCGACTGAACTGTTCGATGACGTCGGTGCGTTCCTGGCCAAGCGTGGCCACGAGTTCGGCGCTACTACCGGCCGTGCCCGTCGTTGCGGCTGGTTCGACGCCGTGATCCTGCGTCGCGCCATCGACGTCAACAGCATCTCGGGCCTGTGCCTGACCAAGCTGGACGTGCTGGACGGCCTGGAAACCATCAACATCTGTGTCGGCTACAAGAACCAGGATGGTGCAGTCATCGACGCGCCGACCGACGCCGACAGCTACATCGGCCTGGAGCCGGTGTACGAGCAGATGCCGGGCTGGAGCGAATCGACCCTGGGCGCCAAGACCCTGGAAGAGCTGCCTGCCGCCGCCCAGGCCTATATCAAGCGCATCGAAGAACTGGTCGGCGCGCCGATCGACATTATTTCGACAGGTCCGGACCGCAACGAAACCATCGTTCTGCGCCATCCGTTCGCTTGATAAGTCGTTGATGTAAAAACCAAAGGGCCCTTGATGGGGCCCTTTGTCGTTTCTGCTCGCCGCGCGGCACGACCCTTGCTGTGAAATCCACTTCTAGAGTGCCATCAGAATAATGGCGTCAAAAGTAGAGGGATTTCCTGTGTCGGCCGTTCTCTCACTGTTACAAAGCCGTTTACTGCGGCCTGTGTTCGTTACCCTCGGTATCGCCCTTTTGGTGCAGGTAGTGCTCGCTGTTGCCCTGACTCGGAGCACGGTGACTGCCCTGGAGGCCGATCTGGCTTCGCGTTTGGGGGTTGATAGCCAGAAGTTGTCTGGCGAACTTGAGCAGGCAGGCAAGGAAGTCACTTCCAGCCTGGAAAGCCTGTCCAGCAGCACCCGTCAGCGTCTGACCGCGGGCCTGTCTTCCCGTCTCAAGGAAGAGCAGGTGCAACTGCGTGCGGCCCTGGAAAAGGACCTGAAGGACTCCGCCAATGACATGGCTCAGTTGCTGGCCTCCGTGGCGCCTCGTGCCATGTGGGACAGTGATGTGCCGACTTTGTCCGAGTTCGCACGACGTGCTCAGCGTAATCCCAACGTGTTGTTCGTGGTTTATGACGATGCTGCGGGTGAACACCTGACGCGTTACCTGAACCGCGAGAATCCGATCAACAAGGCCCTGCTGGAGAAGGGCAAGGGCGATCGGGCCTTGGACAAGGTGCTGGATGCGGCCAAGAACGATCCTTCGGTCTACTACCTGGAGGCATCGATCAACCCTAATGGGGTCGAGATCGGCAAGGTGCTGATGGGGGTGTCCACGGCTTCTGTGGAAGCGGATATTGCCGCCCTGGATCAGCGTTTTGGGGCATTGATCGCCAGCAGCGACCAGTTGGTCGGCGACAGTCTCAAGGGTGCCTCTGCCGACAGTTCGGCGGCCATGCGTTCACGCTTGCAGTCGGCCCAGGCCACTGCCGCGCAGATGCAGGCCAATACCACCAGCACGGTGCAAGAGGCGGCAGCGACGCTGCGCTGGCAGATTGGCGTGGGCCTGGCGCTGGTGGGGCTGGCTTTGCTGCTGTTGCTGGCGGTGGTGCTGGGGCGGCGCGTGGTGAACAAGTTGCACCTGTTGATTTCCGCCCTCAATGACTTGGCAGCAGGTGAGGGGGATCTGACCAAGCGTGTGCCGCTCAACAGCAATGATGAGATCGGCGACATGGCCTCGGCGGTGAATCGCTTTGTGGATAAGTTGCAGCCCATCGTGCGTGAGGCGGGGGATGTGGCGCAGCGTACCGGTGTCGAGATCGGCGCCATGAGCCTGCGTAATGCCGGGGCGGATGCGGCGGCCGAAGCGCAGCGCGACGAGGTGGCGGAAAGCCTGCGGGCACTGTCGCAGATGGCTGATGAAGCCCAGGCGGAAAGCCAGGCGATGCAGGCGGCGCTGCAGCAGGTGGTGGAGATCCGTCAGGCCACTGACGAGAACACCCGTACCTCCGAGCAGGTCGGCAACCTCATCGAGGCCTTGGCCGGGCAGGTGGATACCGGGGCCAAGGTGATCGAGCGCCTGGCGCAGCAGAGCGAGCAGATCGAGGTGGTGCTGACGGTGATTCATGGCATTGCCGAGCAGACCAACCTGCTGGCGCTGAATGCGGCGATCGAAGCGGCGCGCGCCGGTGAAACCGGGCGCGGGTTTGCCGTCGTGGCGGATGAGGTGCGAGCCCTGGCCAGCAAGACCCAGAGCTCCACTGGCGACATCCAGGCCCATATCGGCGCGCTGCAGCAGGGCGCGCGGGAGGCGGTGGCGGCCATTGGTCAGGCTGGGCGTCAGGCCAGCGAGGGCTTGCTGGTGCTGCGTGACAGTGCTCGCCTGCAGCAGACGGTGCAGTCTTCGGTCGAACAGGTACATGCCGCCATTGGCCTGGCCACCCAGGCCGCGGCCCATCAGGCTCAAGGCGCGCAAGCGGTGCGTGGGCGGGTGGAAACCATCCATGCCCAGGCCGAGCGGGCGGCCCAGGCGGTGGTGGAAACCACGGCCAGTGGCAAGGTGCTGGACAGCCTGGCGGCGCAGCTCAAGGCCAGTCTCGGCCAGTTCCGCGCCTGATGCTTCGCTGATAAGCCGACTCCTGCGCCTTTGCGCAGGAGTCGGCTTGTCGGCGCAACCCTTCTCAGCGACTCAAATACATCCGCGTCGTCAGCAGATAGACCGGCAGCCCCGATACCAGAATCAGCAGCGCCGCATAAGGTGCCGCCGCCGCAAACTCCACATTCGCCGTATGCGCCCAGACCTCCGTGGCCAGGGTGTTCAGCCCTGTCGGGCTGAGCAGCAGTGTCGCGGTCAGCTCTTTCATGGCGTCCAGAAACACCAGGGCGAATGCTGCGCCCAGTGCGGGGAAGATGATCGGCAGGGTCACCCGGCAGAAAGCGCTGAACGACGATGCGCCCAGGGTTCTGGCCGCCTCTTCCAGCTGTGGCGCCGCCTTGTTCAGTGCTGTGCGGATCGGCGCCTGGGCCAGCGGCAGGAACAGCAAGGCATAGGCGATCAGGAGCAGCGCCGAGGTTTGATACAGCGCCGGCACATAGTGCAGGGCGAAATACACCAGGGTCAGGGCGATCACCAGGCCTGGCAGGGCGTGCAGCAGGTAGGGCAGGCGTTCGGCCCAGAGCGCCAACGGCCCCTTGTAGCGCACCACCAACAGGCCTACTGGCACCGCCAGCATCAGGCACAGGCCGGCACCGCCCAGCGACAGCGCCAGGGAGGAAAGCAGTGCCTGGCTGATGGCGGCCACTGGAAAGGCAGCTGATGAGCCTACCGCCAGCCAGTAGGCGAGCATGCCCAGGGGGATGCCGCTGCCGATCACGGTCAGCAGCAGGCAGTAGAGTTGTCCCCCTGCGGACCAGCGCCCCAATCGCACTTGTTCGGCGTGTCGTGCTGCGCCCTGGCCGGTGCGCACATGGCGACCCTTGCCCCGAACCCGCAGTTCCAGGCCCAGCAGAATCAGGCACAGCGCCAGCAGCACGGCTGAGAGCATGGCGGCGTTGGCGTTGCTGAATTCCAGCTCGAATTGCTGGTAGATCGCCGTGGTAAAGGTTTGCAGGCCAATAATCGACAGGGCGCCGAATTCCACCAGCATGTGCAGGGCGATCAGCAGCGATCCGGCCAGCAGAGAAGGCCAGAGCAGGGGCAGGGTGATCTTAAAGAACACGCCCCAGCGATTTTGTCCCAGGGTTCGCGCCGATTCCTCGAGGGCCGGGTCGAGATTGCGTAAGGTGGCTGCCACCGGCAGGAACACCAGCGGGTACTTGGACAGGGTCATCACCAGGATCGCACCGCCCAGCCCTTCGAATCCGGAACTCAGGGACACCCAGGTAAAGCTGCTGACAAAAGCCGGCACGGCGAAGGGCAGGCACAGCACCACGCCCCAGATTCGCCGCCCCGGCAAATCGCTGCGTTCCAGCAGCCACGCC
Source organism: Pseudomonas sp. BC42 (assembly GCF_021560055.1). Classification (NCBI taxonomy): domain Bacteria; kingdom Pseudomonadati; phylum Pseudomonadota; class Gammaproteobacteria; order Pseudomonadales; family Pseudomonadaceae; genus Pseudomonas; species Pseudomonas sp. BC42. The sequence goes on along the minus strand of NZ_CP091067.1, from coordinate 6,213,144 downwards.
AGGGACAGGCCGATGATGGCGCAGGCGATGGTCACCCCGCACATCAGCAGCAGGGTGTTGCTTAGCAGGCGCAATACGTAGGGGCGCCATAGCAGGTGCAAGGCTTCCGCCCAGCCGGCCTGCCAGGCCTTGAGCCCGACAAAGAGCAGCGGTAGCAGGCTCAGGCAGACCAGCAGCAGGACAGGCAGCAGCAACCAGATCGAAGGCCGCTTGCGCCTCGGCACGTAGGGCGTGCGTGAGGCGAGTGGCGATAGCGGTGGGTTCATCAATTCAGGCCGACGTCGCGTTCCAGGTCTAGGGCTTGCTCGGCGTTGCCCAAGTCGGCCGGGGTCACCTTGGGTGCCTGCAATTCGCTGAAGGGCTTGAGCCCGCGATTCGATTCCATGCCTTTATGCAGCGGGTATTCGGCGGTGGTCTGGGTGATCACTCGCTGACCTTCTTCGCTGGCCATGTAGGCGAGTAGTTGCTGGGCTTCTTTGGGGTGCTTGCTGGACTTGAGCACTGCGGCGCTGGAGACGGTGATCAGGCCGCCGACGTCGCCGTCGGTGAAGTAGTGCAGTTTGGAGTCCAGCTGGCCTTTTTCCCGCTGTAGGGCGAACCAGTAATAGTTGTTCACCAGGACCGTGGCGACTTCGCCGTTCTCCACGGCTTTCAGCGCCACCATGTTGTTGCTGTAGACCTTGCCGAAGGCGCGCAGCCCGGTCAGCCACTCCTCGGCAGCGTCCATGCCATGCAGCTTGATGATGGCTACGGCCTGTTCCTGGAAGGCGCCGCTGGTTGGTACGAAGCCGACCTTGCCTTGCCATTGTGGTTGGGAGAATTCCAGCACGGATTTGGGCAGGTCTTTCTCGTCGATCAGTTTCGGGTTGAAGGCCACCACCCGTACCCGTGCCGTGACACCGATCCAGGTGCCGTTGCCAGCTACGTATTCCTTGGGCAGCACGGCCAGGGTTGCCGCGTCGGTCTGGGCCAGCAGGCCCTGTTCGCCGAGCTTGTTCAGGGGCGGGGATTCTTCGGTATAGATGACGTCGGCGGGCGAGCGCTCGCCTTCCTCGACGACTTGGCTGGCCAGCTGGTTGCTGCTGCCTTTGCGCACGTTGACGTGAATTCCGGTCTTGGCCTCGAAGGCCTTGGCGACGGCGTCGCCGACTTCCTTGTGCTGGCCGTTGTACAGGGTCAGGGAAATCTTATCGGCTGCCTGGGTGAGTGGAGATGCCAGGGTCAGTCCCAGCAAAGTGATGGTCAAGCCACGCAGAAGGGATGTTGAAAGGAGGGTGTTTCTGAACATCATTCGCAGGTTTCCTCACTGTTGTGCCGCAAAAACTTGTAACAATCATAAACGATATTGTTTCTCATGTGCGCTTTGCGGGTTGTGCTGCAGGTGAGGAGGGGGGGATGGCTGGGGGCAGAAACGCAAAAACCCGCTTTCGCGGGTTTTTGTGAGACTTGAAAGCGTTGCTCTCAAGTTTTGAATTGGTGCCCAGAAGAAGACTCGAACTTCCACGACCTTGCGGTCACCAGCACCTGAAGCTGGCGTGTCTACCAATTTCACCATCTGGGCAGTATCGACGTCGTCGCCGTGTCGATGGAGCGCACTATACGGATCGTGTTTTGATCTGTAAACCCCTGTTTTGGATTTATTAAATCAAACACTTAGAATGCAAAAACCCGCTTTCGCGGGTTTTTGTTTGAGCCTTGAAACTGATCTAATCTCAAGCTCTTGAATTGGTGCCCAGAAGAAGACTCGAACTTCCACGGCCTTGCGGCCACCAGCACCTGAAGCTGGCGTGTCTACCAATTTCACCATCTGGGCAGTATCGCTGACGTCTCCGTCGTCGATGGCGCGCACTATACGGAGGCTCCTTTGAGCTGTAAACCCCCGATTTCAAAAAAGTTTGAAAAAAGTCATCGGCGGCATGCATAAGGATGTTTCTGAAGCGAAGGGGCGGATTTTTCCAGCGTTGTCTGAGCCTGAAATTTCCCGTTTCAATACGCGTATGCCAAACTAACCCGCATATAGACAAGGTGAAATTTATCTAATGGCCGATTGGCAGTCCCTCGATCCCGAGGCCGCTCGTGAAGCGGAAAAATACGAAAACCCTATTCCTAGCCGCGAACTCATCCTCCAGCACCTTGCTGACCGGGGTTCGCCTGCTAGTCGCGAGCAGCTGGTAGAAGAGTTCGGTCTGACCACAGAGGACCAACTGGAAGCCCTGCGTCGCCGCCTGCGCGCCATGGAGCGCGACGCTCAACTGATCTACACCCGCCGGGGTACTTATGCACCGGTGGATAAGCTCGACCTGATCCTGGGCCGTATCAGCGGTCATCGCGACGGTTTCGGCTTCTTGGTGCCGGATGATGGCAGTGATGACCTGTTCATGAGCCCGGCGCAAATGCGTCTGGTCTTCGATGGCGACCGCGCTCTGGCCCGGGTTTCCGGCCTGGATCGTCGTGGTCGTCGCGAAGGCGTGATCGTCGAAGTGGTGTCCCGTGCCCATGAAAGCATCGTGGGTCGTTACTTCGAAGAAGGCGGCATCGGCTTCGTGGTGGCGGATAACCCGAAGATCCAGCAGGAAGTGCTGGTCACTCCCGGTCGCAATGCCAACGCCAAGATCGGTCAGTTCGTTGAGGTGAAAATCACGCACTGGCCAACGCCGCGCTTCCAGCCGCAAGGCGACGTGATTGAAGTGGTGGGCAACTACATGGCTCCAGGCATGGAGATCGATGTCGCCCTGCGTACCTACGACATCCCTCATGTCTGGCCCGAAGCCGTGCTCAAGGAAGCCGGCAAGCTCAAGCCGGAAGTGGAAGAGAAGGACAAAGAGAAGCGCATCGACCTGCGTGACCTGCCTTTCGTCACCATCGACGGCGAAGACGCTCGCGACTTCGACGATGCGGTGTTCTGCGAAGCCAAGCCCGGCAAACTGCGCCTGTTCGGTGGCGGCTGGAAGCTGTATGTGGCGATCGCCGATGTGTCCAGCTACGTGAAGATTGGTTCGGCCCTGGACGCCGAAGCCCAGGTGCGCGGCAACTCGGTGTATTTCCCCGAGCGGGTGATCCCGATGTTGCCGGAGCAGTTGTCCAATGGCCTGTGCTCGCTGAACCCGAAAGTCGATCGCCTGGCCATGGTATGCGAGATGACCATCTCCAAGTCCGGCGAGATGACCGACTACCAGTTCTACGAAGCGGTGATCCACTCCAAGGCGCGTCTGACCTACAACAAGGTCAGCACCATGCTCGAGCAGCCGAAAACCAGCGAAGCCAAGCAGCTGCGCGGCGAGTATGGCGATGTGCTGCCCCACCTCAAGCAGCTGTATGCGCTGTACAAGGTATTGCTCGGTGCTCGCCATACCCGTGGCGCCATCGACTTCGAAACCCAGGAAACCCGGATCATTTTCGGCTCCGAGCGCAAGATCGCCGAAATTCGCCCGACCACCCGCAACGATGCCCACAAGCTGATCGAGGAGTGCATGCTGGCCGCCAACGTGGCCACTGCCGAGTTCCTCAAGAAGCATGAGATCCCGGCGTTGTACCGGGTGCACGATGGTCCGCCGCCGGAGCGCCTGGAAAAGCTGCGCGCCTTCCTTGGCGAGCTGGGCCTGTCCCTGCATAAAGGCAAGGACGGCCCGACGCCGAAGGACTACCAGGCACTGCTGGAAACCATCAAGGATCGTCCGGATTACCACCTGATCCAGACCGTGATGCTGCGTTCCCTGAGCCAGGCGGTGTACAGCGCCGATAACCAGGGCCACTTCGGCCTGAATTACGAAGCCTACACCCACTTCACCTCGCCGATCCGTCGCTACCCGGACCTGCTGACCCATCGGGCCATCCGCAGTGTGATTCACTCCAGGCAGGACACGCCGCACGTGCGTCGAGCTGGAGCGATGACCATTCCCAAGGCGCGTATCTACCCGTACGACGAAGCCACCCTGGAACAGCTCGGCGAACAGTGCTCGATGAGCGAGCGCCGTGCCGATGAGGCCACTCGCGACGTAGTGAACTGGCTCAAGTGCGAGTTCATGAAGGATCGCGTCGGCGAGTCCTTCCCGGGGGTGATCACTGCGGTGACCGGTTTCGGTCTGTTCGTCGAACTCACCGATATCTACGTCGAAGGCCTGGTGCATGTCACCGCCTTGCCGGGCGACTACTACCATTTCGATCCTGTGCATCACCGCCTGGCGGGCGAGCGCACCGGGCGCAGTTTCCGCTTGGGCGACACTGTGGAAGTGCGGGTCATGCGCGTCGATCTGGATGAGCGCAAGATCGACTTCGAGATGGCCGAAAAAACCATCAATGCCCCGATCGGCCGCAAGAAGCGCGGTGTCGCGGACGTGCCTGCAAGCAAGGCGGTAGAAGAGCCGGCGCCGGCCAAGGCGGGGCGTCGCAGCTCCACCAAGGAGAAGGCGGTCGAGGCTTATCGTCCGAGCGACGCGGCGGCGAAAAACGCCGAAGTACGCAAGAGCCGTGAAATGAAACGGGCGCTGCTGGCTGAAGCCAAAAGCGGTGGTAAAGCGGCGTCTGGGGGAAAGTCCGGCAAATCGGCTCCGGCCAGAGACAGCGACCGTCCAGCCAAGCCGAGCAAACATCGTAAAGGTCCGCCCAAGGCGGGCTCTGCTTCCGGTGCGAAAAGCGGCGGGGCGCGCAAACCTAAGGCCAAGTCATGAGTCAGTTGGAAAAGATCTACGGCGTACATGCTGTAGAAGCGTTGCTGCGTCACCATCCCAAGCGGGTCAAGCAGATCTGGTTGGCTGAAGGGCGCAGTGACCCGCGGGTTCAGGTACTGGTGGATCTGGCGGCACAGAACCGTGTGTCGGTCGGTCAGGCCGAGCGTCGCGAAATGGATGCCTGGGTTGAAGGCGTGCACCAGGGCGTGGTGGCGGAAGTCAGCCCGAGCCAGGTGTGGGGCGAGGCCATGCTCGACGAGCTGCTGGACCGTACCGAGGGCGCGCCGCTGTTGCTGGTGCTCGATGGCGTGACCGACCCGCACAACCTCGGCGCCTGCCTGCGCACCGCCGACGCGGCCGGTGCCCTGGCGGTGCTGGTGCCCAAGGACAAGTCGGCGACCCTGACACCAACCGTGCGCAAAGTGGCGTGCGGCGCTGCGGAAGTGATTCCGCTAGTGGCGGTGACCAACCTGGCGCGGACCCTGGAAAAGCTCCAGCAGCGCGGCCTGTGGATCGTCGGCACCGCCGGCGAGGCCGAACAGGAACTGTACGATCAGGACCTGACCGGCCCCACCATCATCATCATGGGCGCCGAAGGCAAAGGCATGCGGCGCCTGACCCGCGAACACTGTGACTACCTGGTGCGCCTGCCAATGGCGGGCAGCGTCAGCAGCCTCAACGTCTCCGTGGCCACGGGCGTCTGCCTGTTCGAAGCCATGCGTCAACGTAGCGTCAAGGCTTCGACTTCGCGCAAGTAACAAATAAGCTGCAAGCGGCAAGTTACCAGCGCCAAGCGCTTTGACTTGTCGCTTGAAGCTCGTGGCTTGCAACTGCTGTTCAAATAATCACCAATTGCCTTGCGCCGCTGTTCCCCCTTCTCTACAATTGCGCCCCTTGCCGTGACGGCAGGCGCATATGTGCCTATCTGTGGCAAGACACACCAGTGTCATTCACTCCTTGTCTGACCGCTTATAGGCGGCAGGCTACAACCCGTAAGGAGCATTCATGCGTCATTACGAAATCATCTTTTTGGTCCACCCGGATCAAAGCGAGCAAGTCGGCGGCATGGTTGAGCGTTACACCAAGCTGATCGAAGAAGACGGCGGCAAAATCCACCGTCTGGAAGACTGGGGCCGTCGTCAACTGGCCTACGCAATCAACAATGTTCACAAGGCTCACTACGTGATGCTGAACGTTGAGTGCACCGGTAAAGCCCTGGCCGAGCTGGAAGATAACTTCCGTTACAACGATGCTGTGATCCGTAACCTGGTCATCCGTCGCGAAGAAGCCATCACTGGCCAATCCGAGATGCTCAAGGCTGAAGAAAACCGCAGTGAGCGCCGTGAGCGTCGTGACCGTCCTGAGCATGCTGACAGCGCCGATGGCGATGACAGCGACAACAGCGACGCCAGCGATAACGCTGACGAGTAATCCACGGACCTTTTGAGGAGCCAATTACATGGCACGTTTCTTCCGTCGTCGTAAATTCTGCCGCTTCACCGCTGAAGACGTGAAAGAGATCGATTACAAAGATCTCAACACTCTGAAAGCCTACGTATCCGAGACCGGCAAAATCGTTCCAAGCCGCATCACCGGTACCAAAGCTCGTTATCAGCGTCAGCTGGCCACCGCTATCAAGCGCGCCCGCTTCCTGGCCCTGCTGGCCTACACCGACAGCCACGGCCGCTGAGATCGGGCAGTCGACAAGTAGTAAGGGATTGAATGCATGCGCGCCTTAGCTGAGTTCATCATGCGCGGTCGTGTGCAGGCCACTCTGGTAGTGGCTGGCTGTTCGGCATTGCCGTTGTTGTATTGGTTGAGTGCTGCCGCCGGGAGCCTAGTGCTTCTGCGGCGCGGATTGAAGGATGCCCTTGGCGTCCTTGCTCTGGGAGTGCTGCCAGGTTTGTTCTGGTGGCTGATGTTCGATGATCCACGGGCGCTTCTGGTGCTGCTGGGGTCTTCGAGTCTTGCGTTGGTTTTGCGCGCAAGCGAGTCCTGGAACCGCGTGCTGCTGGTCAGCATAGCGATAGGGTTGGTGTTTGCTGGAGCCCTGGGGGCGGCTTACCGCTCGCAGATCGAAGCGCTGGCGCAGGAATTGATAAAAGTCCTGCCGATGGCCTTTGGTGAGGTCTACCAGCAGTTACCGGTGGAAGACCAAGCTCGTCTTGCCACGCTGGTTGCACCGGTCCTGACCGGCCTGATAGCGGCCTTGTTGCAAGCCGTCAGTGTGCTGAGCCTGATTCTCGGGCGTTACTGGCAGGCTGTGTTGTACAACCCGGGCGGTTTTGGGCGCGAGTTTCGTGCCATCAGAATCCCTCTTGGGCCAGCGATGTTGCTGCTGGCGTGCATGCTGGTAGGGCCGAATTTCGGACCACAACTGGCCATGCTGACGCCGATGTGCAGTATCCCGCTGGTTTTTGCCGGGCTGGCCCTGATTCACGGGCTGGTGGCACAAGGGCAGCTGGCCAGGTTCTGGCTGGTGGGGTTGTACGTCACGCTGTTGCCGTTCATGCAACTGATCTATCCGTTGCTCGTGGTTGTGGCCATTGTCGACAGTCTGGTTGATTTTCGCGGTCGTTTGGCGCCGAAAGACGCTGATAACGGCTCTGCGAACGGTGAAGGTTAAAAGTTAAGAGGTTATTACCAAATGGAACTGATCCTGCTGGAAAAAATCGCCAACCTGGGCAACCTGGGCGATAAGGTAAACGTTAAGGCTGGTTACGGCCGTAACTACCTGCTGCCTTTCGGCAAAGCCACCGCTGCTACCGCTGCCAACCTGGCTGCGTTCGAAGCGCGTCGTGCCGAGCTGGAAAAACTGGCTGCAGAGAAGAAGGCTTCTGCCGAAACTCGCGCTGCGCAACTGGCTGAGCTGGAAGTGACCATCACTGCCACCGCCGGTGACGAAGGCAAGCTGTTCGGTTCGATCGGCACCCACGACATCGCTGATGCACTGACCGCCTCGGGCGTTGAAGTGGCAAAAAGCGAAGTTCGTCTGCCGAACGGCACCATCCGCAACGTAGGTGAATTCGACGTAGCCGTGCACCTGCACGCTGAAGTTGAAGCAACCGTACGCGTTGTCGTGGTGGCTGCTTAAGCAGTACCAAATCGTCTGGCACCTTGTGTGGCTGACGGTTAACATCGGGCACGATCCTGTTTACAGGTCGTGCCCTTTGTCTTTCTGCTGATCCTGATTTTCACCCCCGAATTCCAAGTGGCCATGAACGATATCTCCGCTCCCGAGCAATACGATCTGCAAACCGCCGCCCTGAAGGTGCCGCCGCATTCCATCGAGGCCGAACAGGCCGTGCTCGGTGGTCTGATGCTGGACAACAACGCCTGGGAACGCGTGTTGGATCAAGTGTCCGACGGCGATTTCTACCGGCATGACCACCGTTTGATCTTCCGCGCCATCGCCAAGCTGGCCGACCAGAACATGCCGATCGACGTGGTCACTCTGTCCGAGCAGTTGGACAAGGAAGGCCAGACGTCGCAGGTTGGCGGCCTGGGCTATCTGGGCGAGCTGGCGAAGAACACCCCGTCGGTGGCCAACATCAAGGCCTACGCGCAGATCGTTCGCCAGCGGGCAACCCTGCGCCAGCTGATCGGCATCAGCACCGAGATCGCCGACAGCGCTTTCAACCCCGAAGGCCGCACCGCCGAGGAGATCCTCGACGAGGCCGAGCGGCAGATCTTCCAGATCGCCGAAGCGCGGCCCAAGACCGGCGGCCCGGTGGGGGTCAACGAACTGCTGACCAAGGCCATCGATCGCATCGATACCCTGTTCAACACCGACAACGCCATCACTGGCCTGTCCACCGGCTACACCGACCTCGACGAGAAGACCAGCGGCCTGCAGCCGGCCGACTTGATCATCGTCGCCGGCCGTCCGTCCATGGGTAAGACCACCTTCGCCATGAACCTGGTGGAAAACGCGGTACTGCGCAGCGACAAGGCGGTGCTGGTGTACTCCCTGGAGATGCCAGGTGAATCGCTGATCATGCGTATGCTGTCCTCCCTGGGCCGCATCGACCAGACCAAGGTCCGTTCCGGCCAGCTGGAAGACGATGACTGGCCTCGCCTGACCTCGGCGGTCAACCTGCTCAACGACCGCAAGCTGTTCATCGACGACACCGCGGGCATCAGCCCCTCGGAAATGCGCGCGCGGACCCGGCGCCTGGTGCGCGAGCACGGCGATATCGCCCTGATCATGATCGACTACCTGCAGCTGATGCAGATCCCGGGGTCCAGCGGTGACAACCGCACCAACGAGATTTCCGAGATCTCCCGGTCCCTCAAGGCCCTGGCCAAGGAATTCAACTGCCCGGTGGTGGCCCTGTCCCAGCTCAACCGCTCCCTGGAACAACGCCCCAACAAGCGCCCAGTGAACTCCGACTTGCGGGAATCCGGAGCGATCGAGCAGGACGCCGACGTGATCATGTTCGTGTACCGGGACGAGGTGTATCACCCCGAGACCGAGCACAAGGGCATTGCCGAGATCATCATCGGCAAGCAGCGGAACGGCCCGATCGGCTTTATCCGCCTGGCGTTCATCGGCAAGTACACCCGCTTCGAGAACCTCGCGCCGGGCAGTTACAACTTCGACGACGACGAGTAACGGCGCACGCCATGGTGGTGGCCGTCTGTGGCGAGGGAGCTTGCTCCCGCTGGGTCGCGCAGCGGCCCCATGTCCGGTCGTCACCCAGCTTCAGATAAATTGTCAGCACCGACTCTGCGCCTGCCGCGCAGGCGAGCGGAAGCAAGCCGGTTGCGTGACATGAAAATGAATTCCGACCCTTTTGGTCGGAATTGGTTATTTTTTGTGCTATATTCCGCGCCCGCGAATTTTCCTGATAGCCATCGCGTCCCTATTCAAGCCAACACCGGTCATCGACATGCAAGCAGCCAAGCCGTTATTTGACTATCCCAAGTACTGGGCCGAATGTTTCGGGCCAGCGCCATTCCTGCCCATGAGCAGGGAGGAGATGGATCAGCTCGGCTGGGATTCCTGCGACATCATCATCGTCACCGGTGATGCCTACGTCGATCACCCTTCGTTCGGCATGGCGATCATCGGCCGCCTGCTGGAGTCCCAGGGCTTTCGCGTGGGGATCATTGCCCAGCCCAACTGGCAGTCCAAAGATGACTTCATGAAGCTCGGCGAGCCGAACCTGTTCTTCGGTGTCGCCGCCGGCAACATGGACTCGATGATCAACCGCTACACCGCCGACAAGAAAGTCCGCTCCGACGACGCCTATACCCCCGGCGGCCTGGCGGGCAAGCGCCCGGACCGCGCCAGCCTGGTGTACAGCCAGCGTTGCAAGGAAGCCTACAAGCATGTGCCGATCGTGCTCGGCGGCATCGAAGCCTCCCTGCGCCGCATCGCCCACTACGACTACTGGCAGGACCGGGTGCGCAACTCGATCCTGATCGACGCCAGCGCCGACATCCTGCTGTACGGCAACGCCGAGCGGGCCATCGTCGAAGTGGCCCAGCGCCTGTCCTATGGCCACAAGATCGAAGACATCACCGACGTGCGCGGCACCGCTTTCATCCGCCGCGACACGCCCAAGGACTGGTACGAAGTGGACTCCACCCGTATCGACCGTCCGGGCAAGATCGACAAGATCATCAACCCCTACGTCAACACCCAGGACACCGCCGCCTGCGCCATCGAGCAGGAAAAAGGCCCGGCCGAAGACCCCAACGAAGCCAAGGTCGTGCAGATCCTCGCCAGCCCGCGCATGACCCGGGACAAGACCGTGATCCGCCTGCCGTCCATGGAGAAGGTACGCAACGACCCGGTCCTGTACGCCCACGCCAACCGCGTGCTGCACCTGGAAACCAACCCGGGCAACGCCCGTGCCCTGGTGCAGAAACATGGCGAAGTGGACGTGTGGTTCAACCCGCCGCCCATTCCCATGACCACCGAGGAAATGGACTACGTGTTCGGCATGCCGTATCAGCGCATTCCGCACCCGGCCTATGGCAAGGAAAAGATCCCGGCCTACGAGATGATCCGCTTCTCGGTGAACATCATGCGTGGCTGCTTCGGCGGCTGTACCTTCTGCTCCATCACCGAGCACGAAGGGCGGATCATCCAGAACCGTTCCGAAGAGTCGATCATTCGCGAGATCGAAGAAATTCGCGACAAGGTTCCCGGCTTTACCGGGGTGATCTCCGACCTCGGCGGCCCGACCGCGAACATGTACCGCATCGCCTGCAAGAGCCCGGAGATCGAATCCGCGTGCCGCAAGCCGTCCTGCGTGTTCCCCGGCATCTGCCCGAACCTGAACACCGACCACTCGTCGCTGATCCAGCTGTACCGCAGTGCCCGCGCCCTGCCCGGGGTGAAGAAGATCCTCATCGCCTCCGGCCTGCGTTACGACCTGGCGGTGGAATCGCCGGAGTACGTCAAGGAACTGGTGACCCACCACGTCGGTGGCTACCTGAAGATCGCCCCGGAACACACCGAGGAAGGTCCGCTCAACCAGATGATGAAGCCGGGCATCGGCACCTATGACCGCTTCAAGCGCATGTTCGAGAAGTACTCCAAGGAAGCGGGCAAGGAGCAGTACCTGATTCCGTACTTCATCGCCGCCCACCCGGGCACCACCGATGAAGACATGATGAACCTGGCCCTGTGGCTCAAGGGCAACGGCTTCCGCGCCGACCAGGTGCAGGCGTTCTACCCGTCGCCGATGGCCACCGCCACCGCCATGTACCACTCGGGCAAGAACCCGCTGCGCAAGGTCACCTACAAGAGCGACGGCGTGACCATCGTCAAGAGCGAGGAGCAGCGCCGCCTGCACAAGGCGTTCCTGCGCTACCACGATCCCAAGGGCTGGCCGATGCTGCGCGAGGCCCTGCTGCGCATGGGCCGTGGCGACCTGATCGGTCCGGGCAAGCACCAGCTGATTCCGGCTCACCAGCCGGCCACCGACAGCTACCAGAGCGCGCGCCGCAAGAATTCGACGCCTGCCGGCAGCCACAAGGTGGCCAAGGAAACCAGGATCCTCACCCAGCACACCGGCCTGCCACCGCGTGGCAGCGACGGCGGCAATGCCTGGGACAAGCGCGAGCAGGCCAAGGCCGCGGCGTTCGCCCGCAACAAGCAGGCCGCCAAGGAGCGTGCCGATGCGGCCAAGGGCAAAGGCAAGAAGCCGACCCGCAAGCCGGTGGTACCGCGCTAAACCGACAAAACGCCAGCCGCCGAGCTGGCGTTTTGCTTTCAGGGCGATGGTTTTTTTTGCCCGTGGGTCCGCAACAAATCGCCAGGGCTTTGTTAAGGTTGCCGGGTTTTTATCGCCGTAATGCCGGGATGGCTTGAGGCCATCAGGCAGCTTCCAATCGCCAGACCAAGGATGAATCCCGTGACCAGCTCGTTAGCCGCCATTGGCATGGACTCCAGCCCTTCGCAGTTTCTTGCCCGCCAACGTATCGAAAGCCAGATCAACCTGCCGCGCCTGTTCGCCGCCATCGACGCCGATCCAGCGATTGTCGGCGCCGGGGTGGTGTACATCGATGCCGACTTCAACGTGGTGACCCTGCGCGAATTCAAGCCGATCTGCAGTATCACGCCCAAGCGCATCATCCTGCGGGAGGCGAAGAAGTACATCGCGCCCCAGCAGTTCGTCGATCAAGTGAAGAACAACCCAAGGGAATCCCGCCTGGCCACGGAATCGTTCAACGCCACGCTGTCCTGCACCGCCGCGGTCATCGGCTGGCTGGTGGTGTTCAGTGGCAGTATCGCCGTGCCGTTCACCGCCGGCGCCAGCGCCTGGATGGTCGGGCTGGGAGTCACCGTCGCCGCGGCGGGCACCGCCCAGTGCGCCATCGGTGGCGCCCGGGTGATCAACGAGATCCAGGATCCGGCGGCCAACGACCGCATGGACGACGCCGAGTGGTACAACACCGTGTCGCCGATCCTCGACGGCATCTCGCTGGTGGGTGTCGGCGGTTCGGCGCTGACCACGGTCAAGCTGCTCAAGGCCAGCAAGGCCGCCAGCACCGGCAAAAGCTGGGTGCAGTTGCTCAAGGGCCTCAATCGCCAGGAGCGGGCCAAACTGACCAAGGAGTTGCTCAGCCTGCGCGACCCCAGCCTGACGCCCAAATTGCTCAAGTTGCAGCAACGGGCAGGGGGGCTGCCCAAGCGCTACTCGTCGGCGCAGATCAAGCACGCCACCCTGACTCAGATGAAGGATGCCCTGGGCGCCGCCCTGAGCACCGCCGGCAGCTACAGCTCCGGCAACCTCGGCACGGTGAAGACCCTGGCGGTGGGCCTCTACGAGGAGTTCGACCAGTGATAGGGGGCGGCCGGATGGGCGAGTTCCTTGCGCGTTATTTTCCGATTTTCATGCTCACGGTCCTGCTCGGCTGCTTCAGCGCTTCGCTGCTGCTGTCCCTGTGCGGAACCACCTATTGGCGTGGCATGGCGCCGGCGCAGCGCGACGACTACCTGCTGCTGGGCCTGTTGCTGCTGATTCCGCTGCTGGTGCTCAGCAACCTGCTGATCGTGCGCGGAGTGGCCTGGGCGGTGTGGCTGCTGGCCGGCTACTTTCTGGCCTGCCTGCTGCTGGTGGTGCCGATGATCCAGTACCGCCCGCACCAGGGCGTGTACCTGTTCGCCATGCTCGTGCCGCTGCTCGGCCTGCTGTTGCTCAACAGCCGACGGCACCGGGAGATGCGTGAGCGCCTGCTGGAGATCCGTCACCAGCGTCGGCGCCTGCTGGCTGCCGCCAAGCAATCGCGCAAGCGCCATTGACGTTGGCCCGGCCGGCCGGTGCATTTTCGTGCAATCCGTTGCACAGGGATGCACCGGTTGCGCGATTTTGGTGCTGTACTGCCCCGAGTCGTTGAGCAAACCCCGGAATCTGTGCGCTGGCATAAGTCTTGCGCGGGTCCATCCACCGCTCAGGCTCGCAGGAGGCACGCCGTGTCGATCCATGTCGCATTGCACCATGTCACGCACTATCGCTACGACCGCGCCGTCGAACTTGGCCCGCAGATCGTCCGCTTGCGTCCGGCGCCCCACAGCCGCACGCGAATTCTTGCCTATGCCTTGAAGGTCGAGCCCGAGCAGCATTTCATCAACTGGCAACAGGACCCCCAGGGCAATTACCTGGCGCGCCTGGTGTTCCCGGAGAAAACCACCGAGCTGCGCATCGAAGTGGATCTGCTGGCGGAAATGGCGGTGTTCAATCCCTTCGACTTTTTCCTCGAGCCTTACGCGCAGCAGATCCCGTTCAGCTACGCCGCCGATGAGCGGCGGGAGTTGGCGCCCTACCTGGAAACCCTGCCCCTGACCCCGACATTCCAGGCCTACCTGGACGCCATCCCCCGCACGCCGCTGCCGACCGTGGATTTTCTGGTGGGTCTGAATCAGCGGCTCAGCGACGACATTGCCTATCTGATCCGCATGGAGCCCGGGGTGCAGACCCCGGAGCAGACCCTGGTCAACGGGTCGGGCTCCTGTCGCGACTCGGCCTGGCTGCTGGTGCAGCTGTTGCGCCACCTGGGGCTGGCGGCGCGGTTCGTCTCCGGCTACCTCATCCAACTGACCGCGGACGTCAAGGCCCTGGACGGCCCTTCGGGCACCGAAGTGGATTTCACCGACCTGCATGCCTGGTGCGAGGTCTACCTGCCCGGCGCCGGCTGGATCGGCCTGGACGCCACCTCTGGGCTGTTCGCCGGGGAAGGGCATATTCCCCTGGCCTGCAGCCCCGATCCTTCTTCAGCGGCGCCCATCAGCGGCCTGGTGGAGCCCTGCGAGTGCCAGTTCAGTCATGCCATGAGTGTCGAGCGGATCTGGGAAGCGCCCCGGGTGACCAAGCCCTACACCGATGGACAGTGGGAGGCGATCCAGGCCCTGGGGCGGCAGATCGACCATGAGCTGCTGGAAGGCGATGTGCGCCTGACCATGGGCGGTGAACCGACCTTCGTGGCCATCGACGATCCCGACGGCGCCGAATGGAACACCGCGGCCCTGGGGCCGAACAAGCGCCGCCTGGCCGGCGAGCTGTTCCAGCGCCTGCGCCAGCGCTACGCCCCCCAGGGGCTGGTGCACTTCGGTCAGGGCAAGTGGTACCCGGGGGAGCAATTGCCGCGCTGGTCGCTGAACGGCTACTGGCGGCGCGACGGCGTGCCGATCTGGCACGACCATGCCCTGATTGCCGACGAGCACCAGGATTACGCCGCCGACGCGCAACTGGCCGGGCGCTTCCTGGCCTCTGTCGCCAAGCGCCTGAAACTGCCGGCACGCTTCGTGTTCCCCGCCTACGAGGACAATTTCTACTACCTGTGGCGCGAAGGCCGCCTGCCGCTGAATGTCAGCGCCGAAGACTCGCGGTTGGAGGACGCCCTGGAGCGTCAGCGGCTGCGCAAGGTGTTCAGCCAGGGCCTGGACAAGGTCATTGGCCAGGTGCTGCCCCTGGCGCGCACGGCCAAGGGCGACCAGTGGCAGAGCGGGCGCTGGTACCTGCGCGACAGTCACTGCCGCCTGGTGCCCGGGGATTCGCCCCTGGGCTACCGCCTGCCCCTGGCGTCCCAGCCCTGGGTGACGGCGGCGGAGTACCCCTTCATTCACCCCCAGGATCCAAACCAGGACTTCCCGGACCTGCCGGATCCGTCGCAGCTGGCGGATGTCGCCGAGGCGGCCGCCGCCCAGGAGCGCGTGCCCGCGATCGATCAGTCCGCCGACTGGCTGATCCGCACCGCGTTGTGCGCCGAGGCGCGGGAAGGACGCCTGTACCTGTTCATGCCGCCGCTGGAGCGACTGGAGGATTACCTGCAACTGGTCAGCGTGATCGAGGCCACCGCCGCCGAGCTGCAGTGTCCGGTGCTGCTGGAGGGCTACGAGCCACCGGCGGACCCGCGCCTGTGCAATTTGCGGGTGACCCCGGACCCGGGAGTGATCGAGGTCAACGTGCAGCCTTCGGTGAGTTGGGACGAACTGGTGGAGCGCACCGAGTTCCTCTACGAGCAGGCGCGGCAGACGCGCCTGACCAGCGAGAAGTTCATGATCGACGGGCGCCACACCGGCACCGGCGGCGGCAACCATTTCGTCCTTGGCGGCGCCACCCCGGGAGACTCGCCGTTTCTGCGCCGCCCCGATCTGCTGCGCAGCCTGATCAGCTACTGGCACAACCACCCGTCGCTGTCCTACCTGTTTTCCGGTTTGTTCATCGGCCCCACGTCCCAGGCGCCCAGGGTCGACGAAGCTCGTAACGATGCACTCTACGAACTGGAAATTGCCTTCGCGCAGATGCCCGTGCCGGGCGAGGAGTGCGCGCCCTGGCAGGTGGACCGCCTGTTGCGCAACCTGCTGATCGATGTCACCGGCAACACCCACCGCGCCGAGTTCTGCATCGACAAGCTGTATTCGCCGGATGGCGCCACCGGGCGTCTCGGGCTGCTGGAGTTGCGCGCGTTCGAGATGCCGCCCCATGCGCGCATGAGCCTGGTCCAGCAGTTGCTGTTGCGGGCGCTGGTGGCGCGGTTCTGGCGCGAGCCCTACGCTCCGGCCAGGCTGGCGCGCTGGGGCACGGAGCTGCACGATCGCTTTCTGCTGCCGCATTTCATCGAGCAGGATTTCGCCGATGTGCTGCTGGAGCTCAATGCCGCGGGCTATCCGTTGCAGGCCGAGTGGTTTGCCGCGCACCGGGAGTTTCGCTTTCCCAAGGTGGGCGACTATGCCGTCGGCGGTATCGAACTGGAGTTGCGCCAGGCCCTGGAGCCCTGGCATGTGCTGGGAGAAGAGGGCGCGGCCGGGGGCACGGTGCGTTACGTCGACTCCTCGCTGGAGCGCTTGCAGGTCAAGGTCAGCGGGCTGACGCCCGAGCGCCATGTGCTGACCTGCAACGGCGTGCCGGTGCCATTGCAGCCCACCGGGCGGGTGGGCGAGTTCGTCGCCGGGGTGCGCTTTCGCGCCTGGCAGCCGGCCAACTGCCTGCAGCCGATGATTCCGGTACATGCGCCCCTGGTGTTCGACCTGCTGGATACCTGGATGCAGCGCTCGCTGGGTGGTTGCCAATACCATGTGGCCCACCCCGGAGGACGCAACTATGACAGCCTGCCGGTCAATGCCAATGAGGCGGAAAGCCGGCGCATGGCGCGCTTTTTCCGCCACGGCCACAGCCCCGGCAGCCTCCCGGTTGCGCCGCCGAGCAGCAACCAGGAAATGCCCATGACCCTGGATTTACGACGCTTTTAGTCCCGCTGCGACGCCCGCGATATAGCCATATCCGGGCGTCATGGCTGTGGGTTAATCTGCCTTTCCCTGCCGTCTGCCGAGTGTTCCATGCCTGACTTGCTAGACCGCTACCCGCTGACCGCGGGTACCTACCACGAGCTGCTGGATGACCAGGGTGCGGTGCGGGCGCACTGGCGGCGCCTGCTCGAACAGCTGCAGCGCAGCAGCCCCGCGCAGTTGGCTCAGCGCCAGGCGCTGCTGACCCGGCAGATCCACGAGAACGGTGTCACCTACAACGTCTATGCCGACCCCAAGGGCGCCGACCGCCCCTGGGAGCTGGACCTGTTGCCCCATGTGATCCCCGTGGCGGAGTGGCAGCAGTTGTCGGCCGGGATTGCCCAGCGGGCGCGGCTGCTCAATGCCGTGCTGGCGGACCTGTACGGCCCGCAACGCCTGATCAGTGAAGGGCTGTTGCCCGCCGAGCTGGTGTTCGGGCACAACAATTTCCTCTGGCCGTGCCAGGGCATCCAGTCGCCCGAGGCGACGTTCCTGCACCTGTACGCGGTGGATCTGGCGCGCACCCCCGATGGTCGCTGGTGGGTCACTGCCGATCGCACCCAGGCGCCGTCGGGGGCCGGTTATGCCCTGGAAAACCGCATGATCGTGTCCCGGGCCTTTCCCGATCTGTACCGCGACTTGCAGGTCCAGCATCTGGCCGGGTTCTTCCGGACCCTGCAGGAAACCCTGGCCCGCCAGGCCCCACGGGATGCCGAGGCGCCGCTGATCGTGCTGCTGACTCCGGGGCGTTTCAACGAGAGTTACTTCGAGCACCTGTACCTGGCGCGCCAGCTGGGCTACCCGCTGGTGGAAGGCGGCGATCTGACGGTGCGCGACGCCACGGTCTACCTCAAGACCCTCAGTGGCCTGCGTCGGGTGCACGCCATCATGCGGCGCCTGGACGATGACTTTTGCGATCCCCTGGAGCTGCGTACCGATTCGGCCCTGGGGGTGCCCGGCCTGCTCGACGCGGTGCGCCAGGGCCGGGTGCTGGTGGCCAATGCACTGGGCAGCGGGGTTCTGGAGTCTCCCGGGCTGCTGGGCTTCCTGCCGAAGATCAGTCAGTTCCTGCTGGGCGAGGACCTGCTCCTGCCGTCCATCGCCACCTGGTGGTGCGGTGAGGCTCCTGTGCTGCAACAGGCCCTGGAAAAACTCCCGGAACTGTTGATCAAGCCGGCTTTTCCGTCCCAGAGCTTTACCCCGGTGCTGGGCCGCGACCTGAGTCCCGAGCAGCGCCAGCGCCTTGCCGAACGCATGCGCGCGCGGCCTTATGCCTATGTCGCCCAGGAGTTGCCGCAACTGTCCCAGGCGCCGGTCTGGCAGGCCGAGGACGGCCGGCTGCAATCCCGGGCGATCGGCATGCGGGTCTACGCGGTGGCCAGTGATGAGGGTTACCGGGTCTTGCCCGGCGGCCTGACCCGGGTCGCCGCCGACGCTGACGCCGACGCGGTGTCGATGCAGCGCGGCGGCGCCAGCAAGGACACCTGGGTGCTGGGGGAGCGAGCCCCCAGCGGCGAGCAGTGGAAGGCCCAGCGCACCATTGGCGTCTACGATCTGGTGCGTCGCGACCCCTACCTGCCATCGCGGGTGGTGGAGAACCTGTACTGGTTCGGTCGTTACTGCGAGCGCTGCGACGACAGTGCGCGGTTGTTGCGGATCATGCTGGCGCGCTACGTCGATGGCGATGACCCGCAAGCCTTGCGGGCCGCGGTGGACCTGGGGGAAAGCCTGATGCTGCTGCCGGAGGAGGGCGAATTGCCCGAGCGCTTGCTGGCGGCCCTGCTGGGCGAGGACTGGTCGTTCAGCCTGCGTTCCAACCTGCAGCGCCTGCAGTGGGCGGCGTCCCAGGTACGCGGCAAGCTGTCCCGGGAAAACTGGCAGGCCCTGGTGGAGTTGCAGCGCGAGGCCCAGGAGCTGGACACCCAGGAGCCGGATTTCGGTGAGCTGCTGGACTTTCTCAATCGGCTGGTGATGTCCCTGGCGGCACTCTCGGGCTTTGCCCTGGACGACATGACCCGGGATGAAGGCTGGCGTTTCCTGATGATCGGCCGCCGTATCGAGCGCCTGCAATTTCTCAGCAGCAGCCTGGCGGCCTTCCTGCGGGGCACCGCGGCCTTCGATCAGGCGGGCCTGGAGTGGCTGCTGGAGTTGGGCAACAGCAGCATCACCTATCGCTCGCGTTACCTGGCGGTGGCGCAGTTGATCCCGGTGCTCGACCTGTTGCTGCTCGACGAGCAGAACCCCCATGCGGTGCTGTTCCAGCTCAAGCTGGTGACCCGCACCCTCAAGCGTCTGAACGACGACTTCGCCGTGCCCCGCGATCTGGCGCTGCCCAAGCTGGTGGAGCGCCTGGCGCGTTTCGACCTGGGTTGCCTGGAGAACTCGCTGTTCGGCCAGGCCAGTGTCCGGGCGGCGGTGGAAGGGCTGGCGGACCTTTTGCAGGAGATCGCCGAGGTCAGCGGCCAGGTTTCCGATCGCCTGGCCCTGCGGCATTTCGCCCATGTGGATGATGTCAGCCAGCAAACGGTGTCGGTCTGATGAGCGCTCGTTACCAGATATTCCACGACACCCATTATCGCTATGACAGCCCGGTGTCCCTGGCCCAGCAACTGGCGCACCTGTGGCCCCGGGCCTGTGCCTGGCAACGGTGCAGCGAGCGGCAGTTGCTGATCAGTCCCGAGCCCACCAGCCGTCGCGACGAACAGGATGTGTTCGGCAATCCCCTGACCCGGCTGGCTTTTGAGCGGCCCCATGATGAATTGCAGGTCAACGCCCAGCTCAGCGTCGAGGTGCTGGACCGGCCGCCGCTGGACTTCGCGCTCTCCGAGGCCTGGGACGCTGCCCGCAGCAGCCTGAGTTACAGCGGCAGGCCCCTGGCGCCCCAGCTGCTGGATGCCTGCCGTTATCGCTTCGAGTCGCCTTATGTGCACCTCAAGCAAAGCTTCGTCGAGTTTTCCGCCAGCTGTTTCCCTGCCGGCCGGCCCTTGCTGCTGGGCGTCCAGGCGTTGATGGAGAAGATCTTCAGCGAGTTCACCTTCGATGCCGAGGCGACCCAGGTGGCGACGCCCCTGGTGGAGGTGCTGGAGCGCCGCCGTGGGGTGTGCCAGGACTTCGCGCACCTGATGCTCGCCTGCCTGCGTTCGCGGGGGCTGGCGGCGCGCTACATCAGCGGCTACCTGCTGACCCAGCCACCGCCGGGGCAGCCGCGGCTGATTGGCGCCGATGCTTCCCACGCGTGGGTTTCAGTGTTTTGCCCGGTGCTGGGCTGGGTGGATTTCGACCCGACCAACAATGTGCAGCCGGCGTTGGAACACATCACCCTGGCCTGGGGCCGGGATTTTTCCGATGTGTCGCCGTTGCGTGGGGTGATTCTGGGAGGGGGCAGCCATGACCCTGATGTCCGGGTCACCGTCATGCCTCTGGCATGACACGGCTGATTCCGACCTTGTAGAAGCCGGCTTGCCGGCGAAGGAGCCAGCGGATACTGCGTAGGGCTGGAGAGCGCTTTCGCTGGCACGCCAGCTCCTACGGGGCAGGTCAGGCCTGGGGGGCCTCGGGTTCGGCGTCGTCGATGCTCACTTCAGGATCCGCATCCGGTGCGCTGCTTTCTTCGGCGGCGGCTTTCTTGCGTTGCAGCTTTTCCTCTTTCTTCTGTTCCTTGGCCAAGTCACGTTGACGTTTGGCGAAGGAGTAATTGGGTTTGGCCATGGGCGATCCTCTGGGGTCGAAGGTGAGGTTGAGCGGCGCGTATTCTGCCTGTAATCGGGCGTTGACCGTTAACTGGGTTTGCTGTCGGCCCACTTGTCCGCCACCGACGGTTTCCAGGCGTCCAGGGCATCCAGCAGGCTGGCGGGCGAGTCGCTGATTTGCAGCATGTCACGGTGCGGGGCGCGGACGAAGCCTTCGCCGACGATATGGTCGAGAAATCCGCTGAGTTTTTCGTAGAAGCCGCTCACTTCCAGCAGGCCCAGGGGCTTGTGGTGATAGCCGAGCTGGCCCCAGGTCCAGACTTCGAACAACTCTTCCAGGGTGCCCAGGCCGCCGGGCAGGGCGATGAAGGCATCGCTGAGTTCGGCCATGCGCGCCTTGCGCGCGTGCATGCCGTCCACCACTTCCAGGCGGGTCAGGCCGTTGTGGCCGATTTCCTTGTCTTTCAGGCTTTGCGGAATGATCCCGATGACCTCGCCGCCGGCCGCCAGGGCCGCATCGGCGACGATGCCCATCAGGCCCACCGCGCCGCCGCCGTAGACCAGGGTCAGCTTGCGCTCGGCCAGGGCGCGGCCCAGGGCCTGGGCGGCTTCACGATACAGAGGGTTGGTGCCGGTGCTGGCGCCACAGAATACACAGACGGATGTTAACGACATGCCTTACTCCGAGGTCATTGAGGGCCTCAGAGTAAAGGCAGGCAGGCGTGGCTCCAAGCATTAAACCTCGTGTTGCGGGGTTTCATGGGTGCCGCTGGCGCCACAGGCGTAGGCGGCGAGCAAACTGCGAAACAGGCTGTTGAAGGGCATGACCAAGGCTCCGGAAAGTGCAGGTGGGCGAAGTCTAGGCTGCCCAGGCGAAGCGGGCTGTTTGATTGTCTCGATCGGCCTGATAGCAGAGAGTTGTATACAGTTTTTTGATGCACATCATAGGAACTTGGGAGAAATTCAGGCAGTCTTCGCTCCCATGGATTCAGATGGATTTTGTTAACCCTGCCTTGGAGATTCACCATGTTTGCCAAACTCGTTGCGGTATCCCTGTTGACACTGGCCAGCAGCCAACTGATGGCTGCCGAATGCAAGGTCGATGTCGACTCTACCGACCAGATGTCCTTCAACACCAAGGAAATCACCATCGACAAGAGCTGCAAGACCTTCACCGTGAACCTGACTCACTCCGGCAGCCTGCCGAAGAACGTCATGGGCCATAACTGGGTCCTGAGCAAAACCGCAGACATGGCCGGCATCGCCACCGACGGCATGGCCGCTGGCATCGACAAGAGCTACCTGAAGGAAGGCGACACTCGCGTCATCGCCCACACCAAGATCATCGGTGCCGGCGAGAAAGACTCGGTCACCTTCGACGTGTCGAAGCTGACCGCGGGCGAAAGCTACCAGTTCTTCTGCTCGTTCCCAGGCCACAACTCGATGATGAAAGGCGCTGTGATCCTGAAGTAAGCATCAGGCACGGCTGCAACAAGAAAGCGCCCCTAGGGGCGCTTTTTTTGTGGGGGCATCTGTAGGAGCGGGCTTGCCCGCGAACAGGCCCTTGAGCCTTGTGCAGCATCAAGCGGCCCTTTCGCCGGCAAGCCGGCTCCTACAGAACATGGTGGCTCACGGGGCGAACGGCATGACACGCTTGTGGTGGGTCTTGCGGTAGGTGTCGCAGATGATCCTGAAGGCTTCCTCGCGCACCGGCTGGCCGTGCAGGAAGGCGTCGATCTCGGCGTAGGTGACGCCGTGGGACGCTTCATCCGGCTTGCCCGGCGACAGGTCTTCAAGGTCGGCGGTAGGGACTTTTTCCACCAGGGACTCCGGCGCCCCGAAATAGCGGGCAATGGAGCGCACCTGGTTCTTCACCAGGCCGCTCAGGGGCGCGAGGTCGCAGGCGCCGTCACCGAACTTGGTGAAGAAGCCCATCACCGCTTCGGCGGCGTGGTCGGTGCCGATCACCAGGCCGTGGGCGGCACCGGCGATGGTGTACTGGGCGACCATGCGCATCCGTGCCTTGGTGTTGCCGAGGACGAAGTCCCGGGACACCGCGTGCTGCCCTTCGAAGGCCGCCACTTCGCTGGCCAGGGCCTTGACCGCCGGGCCGATGTTCACCGTGTGGCGTTCGTCGGGGTTGATGAAGTCCACCGAGGCCTGGGCGTCGTGTTCGTCGAACTGGGTTTCATAGGGCAGGCGCACCGCGATGAAGCGGTAGCTGTCGTCACCGCTGCGCTCGCGCAGTTCACGCATCGCCCGTTGGGCCAGCAGGCCCGCGGTCAGCGAGTCGACGCCGCCGCTGATGCCCAGCACCAGGGTCTTGAGCCCGGAATTGACCAGGCAATCCTGGATAAAGCCGATGCGTCGGGCGACTTCCGCCTCCAGGGCGGCGTGGTCGGAAAAAGGGGCTTGGACCTTGAGCTGCTGCGCAATCTCACGCTGTACGGCTTGCATGATTCACTCCTTGCCAGGTTGGGCAGGTACTTGGAAAACGTGGCGCAAGTAAGCGACGAAGTTGGGATCCTTGCAATGGGTCTTGCCCGCTTCATCGGAGATCTTGGCGACGGGCTGGCCATTGCAGGCGGCCATTTTAAGCACGATGCTCATCGGCTCGACACCGGGAATATCGCAGGTCAGGTTGGTGCCGATGCCAAAGCTGACGTTGATCCGTCCCCGCAGCGCGCGGAATATTTCCAGGGCCCGGGGCAGGGTCAGGCTGTCGGAGAACACCAGGGTCTTGCTCATCGGCTCGATGCCCAGCTTGTGGTAGTGGGCGATGGCTTTTTCCGCCCAGAGGATCGGGTCCCCGGAATCGTGGCGCAGGCCGTCGAACAGCTTGGCGAAGAACAGATCGAAATCCCCCAGGAAGGCATCGGTGGTGATGCAGTCGGTCAGGGCGATGCCCAGCAGGCCGCGGTATTCCCGGACCCAGCAGTCGAGGGCGGCGATCTGGCTGTCGATCAGCCGGGGCCCCAGTTGCTGGTGGGCCATGATCCATTCGTGGGCCATGGTGCCCAGGGGCTTCATGTTCAGTTCGCGGGACAGGTGCACGTTGCTGGTGCCGACAAAACGCCCGGGGAAATCGTGCTTGAGCACGTTCACCACTTCTTCCTGGACCCGATAGGAAAAGCGCCGGCGTGTGCCGAAATCCGCCATTTGCAGCTCGGACAGTTCCTCGCTGCTGGCGTTGGCGGTCAGCCAATCGAACTTGCGGTACAGCTGCTCCCGGGCCTGGACCAACTGGATCTCGCGGTAACGGTAGCGGTTGCGCACTTCGCTGATGATGGCCAGCATCGGCACTTCGAACAGGATCACGTGCAGCCAGGGACCGCGCAGGCGGATGAACAGCTCGCCGTTCTCGATGCCGGTGTGCACGTAGCGCAGGTTGAAGCGAAACAGCCCGAGAAAGCGCAAAAAGTCCGGCTTGAGAAAGCTGATGCGTTCAAGAAAACCCAGCTGGTCGGCGCTCAGGCTCAGTTCCGCCAGGCGCTCGAACTGGTAGCGGATCTCTGCCAGGTACGGCCGCAGGTCCTCGCTGTTACGGCAACGAAACTCCCATTCCACTTCCACGTTGGGGTAGTTGTGCAGCACCGCCTGCATCATGGTCAGTTTGTAGAAGTCGGTGTCGAGCAGGTTCTGCACGATGCGATCGGCAAACACACTCTCGCTCATAACGGGAATCTCCATGCTGGCCGCGACGGACAGCGGCGGCTTCAGCTCTTTCAATGAAGGCGCTAGTGGCGCATAGACGTCCTGCGCTTGACCAGCGATTTTTGCGGCGGGCCATTCTCCTGCCGTAGGAGCTGGCTTGCCAGCGAACGGATCTTCAGCCTTGTGCCGGGCTCAAGGGCCCCATCGCCGGCAAGCCGGCTCCTACGGGAGGGGGGCGTCGTTGTGTTCGAGCATCCAGCGCACGAAGTCGCGGACCTTGGGTACTTCCGCCGAGTGTTCGGGGTAGGCCAGGTAATAGGCGTCCTGGCTGGGCATGGCGTATTTCCAGGCGATCACCAGTTTGCCCTCGGCCAGCTCCTCTTCCACCAGGAAGCGCGGCAGCAGGGCCACACCGCAACCGACCTGGGCGGCTCGGATGCACATATAGAAGGTTTCGAAACGCGGGCCGTGATAGCTGTGTTCGGTCTGGTAGCCCTGCTGTTCGAACCATTCGTGCCAGCCCTGTGGGCGCGAGGCGTTCTGCAGCAGTACCAGCTCGGTCAGTTGCCGAGGGTCGCTCAAGGGTTCGGCGGGCAGGCTGTCCGGGGCGCAGACCGCCACCAGTTCCTCGCTGAACAGCTTCAGGCTTTCGGTGCCGGGGCGCGCGCCCTGGCCGAAGTAGAACGCCAGGTCGGCGTGGCCCTGGAGCAGTTCGTCCGGCTCCTGCTCGTTGCACAGGTCCAGGTGGATATGCGGGTGGCGCAGGCGCCAGCCCTTGAGGCGCGGCACCAGCCAGCGGGCGCCGAAGGTGTAGGGCGTGGACACCCGCAGCACTTCGGTCTCGCCGCCGTAGGAGCGCAGGTAATGCGTGGACATCTCCACCTGGGTGAGGATCTTGCGGACCTCCACCAGGTACAGGTCGCCGGCCGGGGTCAGCTGCAGGCGGCGCCGCACCCGGCGGAACAGCAGGTGCTGCAGCAGCTCTTCGAGTTGCGCCACCTGCTTGCTTACCGCGCTCTGGGTCAGATTGAGTTCCTCGGCGGCGCGGGTGAAGCTCAGGTGCCGGGTCACGGCCTCGAAACACTGCAGGGCGGTGATCGACGGCAGGTAGCGTTTGTTCAGCATGGGTGGTCCTTGTTCTTATCGGTGCTGGATACCGGCTCAGCATGAATAAACGGAATGATATCTCGCTTAAAGGTCGTTTGTTGGCAAGTCTCGGGCCAGCTACAACTACAGGCCTTGATGGCCGTCGCAGCGGTCGGGATTTTTCGCTTTTCACCTGTAAGGAGTGACCCCATGGTTGCCGCATTGCTTGATCGTCTGGGTGTGAACCCGGCCCTGTACCAGTCGGGCTCCCAGCCTGTGCATTCGCCCATCGACGGCAGCCGGATCGCCGCGGTGAACTGGCAGGGCGCCGTGGAAGTGGAGCAGCAGGTCAGTCGTGCAGAGCATGCTTTCGCTCTGTGGCGCAAAGTGCCGGCACCCCGTCGCGGCGAACTGGTACGGCAATTTGGCGAAGTGCTGCGTGAGCACAAGGCCGACCTGGGGGAGCTGGTGTCCTGGGAAGCCGGCAAGATCACCCAGGAAGGCCTGGGGGAAGTGCAGGAGATGATCGATATCTGCGACTTCGCCGTCGGTCTGTCGCGCCAGCTCTACGGCCTGACCATCGCGTCCGAGCGTCCGGGCCACCACATGCGTGAAACCTGGCATCCGCTGGGCGTGGTGGGGGTGATCAGCGCCTTCAACTTCCCGGTGGCGGTCTGGGCCTGGAACACCGCCCTGGCGCTGGTCTGTGGCAACTCGGTGATCTGGAAGCCGTCGGAGAAGACCCCGCTGACCGCCCTGGCGTGCCAGGCCCTGCTGGAGCGCGTGCTGAAGAATTTCCAGGACGCCCCCGACTACCTGAGCCAGGTGATCATCGGCGGTCGTGACGCCGGCGCCGCCCTGGTGGACGATCCACGCGTGGCCCTGATCAGCGCCACCGGCAGCACCCGCATGGGCCGCGAAGTGGCGCCCAAGGTTGCCGCGCGCTTTGCCCGCAGCATTCTCGAACTGGGTGGCAACAACGCCATGATCCTGGGCCCGAGCGCCGACCTGGACATGGCGGTGCGCGCCATCCTGTTCAGCGCCGTCGGCACCGCCGGCCAGCGCTGCACCACCTTGCGCCGACTGATCGCCCATGAGTCGGTGAAGGAAGAAATCGTCAGCCGCCTCAAGACCGCCTATTCCAAGGTGCGCATCGGCCACCCGCTGCAAGGCAACCTGATCGGCCCGCTGATCGACAAGCACAGCTTCGATGCCATGCAGGACGCGCTGGAGCAGGCCCTGAGCGAAGGCGGCCGGGTTTTCGGTGGCCAGCGCCAGTTGCAGGACACCTTCCCCAACGCCTACTACGTGTCGCCGGCCATCGTCGAAATGCCCGAGCAGAGCGACGTGGTGTGCAGCGAAACCTTCGCCCCGATCCTGTATGTGATCGGCTACAACGACTTCGAGGAAGCCCTGCGCCTGAACAACGCCGTGCCCCAGGGCCTGTCGTCCTGCATCTTCACCACCGACGTGCGTGAGGCCGAGCAGTTCATGTCGGCGGTGGGCAGCGACTGCGGCATCGCCAACGTCAACATCGGCCCCAGTGGCGCGGAAATCGGTGGAGCCTTTGGTGGCGAGAAGGAAACCGGCGGCGGTCGCGAATCCGGCTCCGACGCCTGGCGTGGCTACATGCGGCGCCAGACCAACACCGTCAACTACTCCCGGGAACTGCCGCTGGCCCAGGGCATTACCTTCGATTGAGTCTTTTCGCGAGCAAGCTCGCTCCTACGGGGAGGGTTGTAGGAGCCAGCTTGCTGGCGAACAGCGGTCAATGCGTTTCAGCGTCTGTGGTTCGTTGATTTCGGAGTCTGGCAATGGCGCTACAAGAACAATGTCTATGGGAAAAACTGACCCCGCAGCGGCCTGACAATGCCCCGCTCAAGGGCGAACTGACGGCGGATGTGTGCGTCATCGGCGCCGGTTTCACCGGCCTGTCGGCGGCGGTGCATCTGCTGGAACAGGGCAAGCGGGTCTGTGTGGTCGAGGCCCATCGCGCGGGGCAGGGCGGTTCGGGGCGCAACGTCGGGCTGGTCAACGCCGGCCTGTGGATTCCCCCGGACGAGATCGAGGCCGGTTTCGGCGAGCAGGTGGGCAGCCAGCTCAACCGCATGCTCGGCGCCGCGCCGTCCCTGGTGTTCAGTCTGGTGGACAAGTACCAGATCGATTGCCAGCTGCGTCGCGAAGGCACCTTGCACATGGCCCACAACGCTCGGGGCGAGGCTGACCTGCGCAGTCGCGAGGAGCAATGGAAGCGCCGTGGTGCACCGGTGGAACTGTTGACCGGCGCCGCCTGCGAACAGGCCACCGGCACCCGCAAGATCGCTGCCGCGCTGCTCGACCGG
Source organism: Pseudomonas sp. BC42 (assembly GCF_021560055.1). Lineage (NCBI taxonomy): Bacteria > Pseudomonadati > Pseudomonadota > Gammaproteobacteria > Pseudomonadales > Pseudomonadaceae > Pseudomonas > Pseudomonas sp. BC42. Next base: position 6,185,462 of record NZ_CP091067.1, on the reverse strand, counting down.
CGTGCCGGCACCCTCAACCCGATGGCCTACACCACCGGGCTGGCCAAGGCCGCGATCAAGCTCGGCGGCCAGCTGTTCGACCATTCCCCGGTCACCCGCCTGGAACGCCAGGGCCAGCGCTGGTCGGTGCAGACCGCGCAGGGTTCGGTGCTGGCCGAACAGGTGGTGATTGCCTCCAACGCCTACACCGAAGGCGACTGGACCGAGCTGCGGCGCAACTTCTTCCCTGGCTACTACTACCAGGTGGCTTCCGCGCCGCTTACCGAAGAGGCGGCGCGGCAGATCCTGCCCGGTGGCCAGGGTTCCTGGGATACCCGGCAGGTGCTGAGCAGTATCCGGCGCGATGCCGACGGGCGCCTGTTGCTCGGCAGTCTGGGCAACGGCAACCAGAAACCGCTGTGGTTCCTCAAGGCCTGGGCCGATCGGGTGCAGCAGCACTACTTCCCCTACCTCAAACCGGTGCAGTGGGAATGCACCTGGACCGGCTGCATCGCCTTCACCCCCGACCACCTGATGCGCCTGTTCGAACCGGCCCCCGGCCTGGTGGCCGTCACCGGTTACAACGGCCGTGGGGTGACCACCGGAACCGTGGTCGGCAAGGCCTTCGCCGACTACCTGTGTCACGGCGATCCCCAGGCATTGCCGATTCCCTTCGCGCCCATGCAGCCCCTGGCCGGCGTGGGGTTGCGCAGTTGCCTGTACGAGGCGGGATTTTCTCTCTATCACGCGGGCCAGTGCCTGCGGATCGTGATCTGAACAAGGAATTCAACGGCCGGAGACGACGCTTTTCGATGCAACGACTAGCCTGTAATGGTGCGGCTCGTAGCAGTCCCGCACCAGCAGTGTGCAGTTCGGTGACGCGGGCTGTTACAGCAAGGTTGCACGTTGAATTGTGTCGCGGTTGCAATGATGGCACGCATGGGTTGCGCCCATTAAAAAGCAGGGTTTCACCTTCCGCGGTTTAGACGGTTGCACGCCCAATAAAAAAGGGCTCGAAACAGTCGAAATAACAATAAGACAGCGACTTTTTTCAGAATAAAAAACCACTGGCACGGCGCTTGCTCTGAGCAATCCTAGTGAAGTCGCAGTGCCAACTAAAAAAACCTTGGAGCACCACCTCATGTCCCAGACGTTTTACAAGAAAGGCTTTCTGGCCCTCGCAGTGGCAACTGCGCTGGGTGTTTCTGCGTTTGCTCAAGCCGACCTGAAGATCGGCGTAGCGGGTCCCATGACAGGCGCCAATGCGGCATTTGGCGAGCAGTACATGAAGGGTGCACAGGCAGCGGCTGACGAGATCAACGCCAAGGGCGGGGTCAACGGCGAGAAGATCGTCCTGGTCAAGGGCGACGACGCCTGCGAACCGAAGCAGGCGGTGGCGGTGGCCAACCGTCTGGTGGACCAGGACAAGGTGGCCGGCGTGGTCGGGCACTTCTGCTCTTCGTCGACCATTCCGGCTTCCGAGGTGTACAGCGACGCGGGCGTGATTGCCATCACCCCGGGCTCCACCAACCCGCAGGTCACCGAGCGCGGCCTGTCCGCGATGTTCCGCATGTGCGGGCGTGACGACCAGCAGGGCATTGTCGCCGGCGATTACATCGTCGACGTGCTCAAGGGCAAGAAAGTCGTGGTGCTGCACGACAAGGACACCTACGGCCAGGGCCTGGCGGATGCCACCAAGGCACAGCTGACCAAGCGCGGCGTGACCCCGGTGCTGTACGAGGGCCTGACCCGTGGCGAGAAGGACTTCAGCGCCGTGGTGACCAAGATCCGCGCTGCTGGCGCCGACGTGGTGTACTTCGGCGGCCTGCACCCGGAAGCCGGTCCGCTGGTCCGCCAGCTGCGCGAGCAGGGCCTGAAGGACGTCAAGTTCATGTCCGACGACGGCATCGTGACCGACGAGCTGGTGACCACCGCCGGTGGCCCGCAATACGTTGACGGCGTGTACATGACCTTCGGCGCCGACCCACGCCTGCTGCCCGACAGCAAGGCCGTGGTGGATGCTTTCCGCAAGGCCGGCACCGAGCCTGAAGGCTACACCCTGTACGCCTATGCCTCGGTCCAGGCACTGGCCGCCGGCTTCAACGGCGCCAAATCCAACAAGGGCGAAGACGCCGCCAAATGGCTCAAGGCCAATCCGGTGAAAACCGTGATGGGCGAGAAGTCCTGGGACGCCAAGGGCGACCTGAAGATCTCCGACTACGTGGTCTATCAGTGGGACAAGGACGGCAAGTACCACCAGCTGGAAAAACAGAAGTGACCTGAGTCCGAGCGAACCGGTACTACCCCCTGGTGCCGGTTCGTATTCGTGCAGTACTTGCCTTTTCTCGTAGAGCTGCACAACGGACGTGTTGCGCGGGCCGGTGATCCCTGCCCGTCGCTGACGCCCTGTGCCGTCTCTCAAGTCCGTGAGATTGCGTTATGGATGGTATTTTCCTGCAGCAACTGATCAATGGACTGACCCTCGGGTCTGTCTATGGTCTGATCGCCATCGGCTACACAATGGTCTATGGCATCATCGGCATGATCAACTTCGCCCACGGCGAGGTTTACATGATTTCCGCTTACCTCGCGGCAATCAGTCTGGCTCTGCTGGCCTACTTCGGCATCGAATCCTTCCCGCTACTCATTCTCGGCACCCTGATCTTCACCGTGGTGGTGACAGGGATCTACGGCTGGGTCATCGAGCGTGTGGCCTACAAACCCCTGCGCAACTCCACCCGCCTGGCACCGCTGATCAGCGCCATCGGCATCTCGCTGATCCTGCAGAACTACGCGCAGATCAGTCAGGGCGCCAAGCAGCAAGGGGTTCCGACCCTGCTGGCCGGGGCCTGGAAAGTCGACATCGGCACCGGCTTCGTGCAACTCACCTACACCAAGATCTTCATCCTGGTGGCGGCGTTCGCCGGTATGGCGCTGCTGACCTACATCATCAAGTACACCAAGCTGGGGCGCATGTGCCGGGCCACCCAGCAAGACCGCAAGATGGCCTCGATCCTCGGCATCAACACCGACCGGGTGATCTCCTATGTGTTCGTCATCGGCGCGGCCATGGCGGCCCTGGCCGGGGTGCTGATCACCATGAACTACGGCACCTTCGACTTCTATGCCGGCTTCGTGATCGGCATCAAGGCGTTCACCGCGGCGGTGCTCGGCGGCATCGGTTCGCTGCCCGGAGCGATGCTTGGCGGGATCATCCTCGGGATCTCCGAGTCGCTGTTCTCCGGCTTGATCAACTCCGACTACAAAGACGTGTTCAGTTTCTCGCTGCTGGTGCTGATCCTGATCTTCCGTCCCCAAGGCCTGCTGGGTCGCCCACTCGTGGCGAAGGTATAAGTATGTCTGCTGCCAATAAACCGATTGATATCAAAAAGAGCGTCATCGACGCCGTACTGGCCGGGCTGATCTCGCTGATCGTGTTCGGTCCCATCGTGGGCGTGGTGCTCGACGGCTACAGCTTCAACCTGCAGCCAACCCGCGTGGCCTGGCTGGTGGCGATCGTCATGGCCGGCCGCCTGGCCCTGAGCCTGTTCCTGCAAACCCCCAAGGGCCTGAGGATTCTCCAGGGCTTCGAGACCACCGGCTCCGGGGTGCATGTACTGGCGCCGGACTACAAGTCGCGGCTGCGCTGGATCATCCCGGCGCTGATCGTGATCGCCATCGTGTTCCCGTTCTTCGCCAACAAGTACCTGCTGACCGTGGTCATCCTCGGGCTGATCTACGTGCTGCTGGGCCTGGGGCTGAACATCGTGGTGGGCCTGGCGGGGCTGCTGGACCTGGGTTACGTGGCGTTCTACGCCATCGGTGCCTACGGCCTGGCCCTGGGCTACCAGTACCTGGGCCTGGGCTTCTGGACCGTGCTGCCCCTGGCGGCGATTGCCGCGGCGCTGGCAGGGTGCATATTGGGCTTCCCGGTGCTCCGGATGCACGGTGACTACCTGGCCATCGTGACCCTGGGTTTTGGCGAGATCATCCGCCTGGTACTCAACAACTGGCTGTCCTTCACCGGCGGTCCCAACGGCATGCCGGTGCCCTCGCCGACCATCTTCGGCCTGGAGTTCGGGCGCAAGGCCAAGGACGGCGGGGTGCCGTTCCACGAGTTCTTCGGCCTGGAATACAACCCCAACCTGAAGTTCCTGTTCATCTACATCGTGCTGTTCATCGTGGTGCTGCTGGTGCTCTACATCAAGCACCGGCTGACCCGCATGCCGGTGGGGCGCGCCTGGGAAGCCTTGCGTGAGGACGAGATCGCCTGCCGCGCCATGGGCCTGAACCATGTGCTGGTGAAACTCTCGGCCTTCACCATCGGCGCTTCCACCGCCGGCCTTGCCGGGGTGTTCTTCGCCAGCTACCAGGGCTTCGTCAACCCGTCCTCGTTCACCTTCTTCGAGTCGGCGCTGATCCTCGCCATCGTGGTGCTGGGGGGCATGGGCTCCACGGTGGGCGTGGTGATCGCGGCCTTCGTCCTGACCGTGGCCCCGGAGCTGCTGCGCAGCTTCTCCGAATACCGGGTGCTGCTGTTCGGCATTCTCATGGTGTTGATGATGATCTGGCGACCGCGAGGGCTGATCCGCATCAGCCGTACCGGGGTCACTCCACGCAAAGGTGCTCTGACTGAGGGGAACGCGCCATGAGCGAATACATTCTTTCGGTCGAGAACCTGATGATGCACTTCGGCGGCATCAAGGCCCTCAGCGACGTCAGCCTCAAGGTCAAGCGCAACTCGATCTTCGCCCTGATCGGCCCCAATGGCGCCGGCAAGACCACAGTGTTCAACTGCCTGACCGGCTTCTACAAGGCCTCCGGCGGGCGCATCGAGCTCAATACCCGGGGCCAGCAGACCAACGTCATCAAGCTCTTGGGCGAGCCGTTTCGCGCCACCGACTTCGTGTCGCCAAAAAGCTTCGCCAGCCGCCTGTACTACAAGATGTTCGGCGGCACCCACCTGGTGAACCGGGCCGGCCTGGCGCGGACCTTCCAGAACATTCGCCTGTTCAAGGAAATGTCCGTGGTGGAGAACCTGCTGGTGGCCCAGCACATGTGGGTCAATCGCAACCTGCTGTCCGGCATCCTCAACACCAAGGGCTACCGCAAGGCGGAAAGCGCCGCCCTGGATCACGCCTTCTACTGGCTGGAAGTGGTGGACCTGGTGGACTGCGCCAACCGCCTGGCCGGCGAGCTGTCCTACGGCCAGCAACGGCGCCTGGAGATCGCCCGGGCCATGTGCACCCGACCGCAGATCATCTGCCTCGACGAACCGGCCGCCGGCCTCAACCCTCAGGAAACCGAAGCGCTGAGCGCGATGATCCGGCTGCTGCGCGACGAGCACGATCTGACCGTGGTGCTGATCGAACACGACATGGGCATGGTGATGAGTATTTCCGACCACATCGTGGTGCTGGACCACGGCAACGTGATCGCCGAAGGCGGACCGGAGGCGATCCGCAACGATCCGAAGGTGATCGCCGCCTACCTGGGTGCCGACGAAGAGGAGCTGGTATGAGTCAACCTATCCTCGAACTCAAGGACCTGGACGTGTACTACGGCCCGATCCAGGCCCTGAAGAAAGTCTCGCTGCACATCAATGAAGGGGAAACCGTGAGCCTGATCGGCTCCAACGGCGCCGGCAAATCGACGCTGCTGATGTCGATCTTCGGCCAGCCCCGGGCGGAGTCCGGGCAGATCCTCTATCGCGGCGTGGACATCACCCACAAGTCGTCCCACTACATCGCCTCCAACGGCATCGCCCAGTCCCCGGAAGGGCGCCGGGTGTTTCCCGACATGACCGTGGAGGAGAACCTGCTGATGGGCACCATCCCGATTGGCGACAAGTACGCCAATGAGGACATGCAACGCATGTTCGAGCTGTTTCCACGGCTCAAGGAACGGCGTACCCAGCGGGCCATGACCATGTCCGGCGGTGAGCAGCAGATGCTGGCCATTGCCCGGGCGCTGATGAGCCGGCCCAAGTTGCTGCTGCTGGACGAGCCGAGCCTGGGACTGGCGCCGATCGTGGTGAAACAGATCTTCGCCACCCTGCGGGAGCTGGCGGCCACCGGCATGACCATCTTCCTCGTGGAGCAGAACGCCAACCACGCCCTGAAGCTGTCGGACCGCGCCTACGTGATGGTCAACGGCGAGATCCGCCTCAGTGGCACCGGCAAGGAGCTGCTGGTCAACGAGGAGGTGCGCAACGCTTACCTGGGCGGTCACTGACCGCCCGCTCTGTGGATAAAAATGCCCCGTCGGTTCCCGCCGCCGGGGCATTTTTTATCCACAGCAGCCTGCCCGCCGTGTCGGTGCTGGCCTGTCGGCGAAACCACTCTCCCCGATGGCCGCTCGTTGAGATGGGCTCGTGGGTTACAGCCGCGCTGGCCAGTCGGCTCCTGGGTGTCTGGCGCGTGCATGGACAAGGCAGCCTTCGCAGCAGGGCCGCTCACGTCGGACAATTGTGGACAACATTATTCGCAAGCTGCTAAAGCGCGGCATAAAGACGCTGCAAACAGTTGTTTTTCCATCGTTTTGACTTGTCCCCGTTTGCTGTGGAGCGGGCTGTGGGTAACGTGGGAGTAGCTGGCTGAAGGCCTTTATTTACGTGGCCTGCAGGCGATTGTGTGTTTTTTGATCAGGGCTTTTGCAGGGGCTCGTGGAGGCAATTGTCAACCTTTTTATTGTCGCAGCCGGAGCTTGCCAAAGGCGGGGATAAGCCTGTGGATAAGTCTGTGACTAAACTCTGGAAAGACTGCGCTGAGCAGCGTGGTTGCTGGCCTCTGGCCTTATGCACTTTGACCGCGCGGTCATCTTTGCCGGTCGCGGGTGCATGGACAGCGGCTGCGGGTCAAGCAAAAAACTTCTCGTGATCGGCTGCAAGCCTTGTGCACAGTGGCTTTGCGGGATCTGCACTTGCCCCCAAAGACTGTGGACCGGCCTGTGGATAAGGTGCGCGCAGCTGGCTGCAGGCCACGGCTGCCGTGCCTTCCGGGCCAGTGAGCGTTTTTTGTACAGCTGCCCGGGGTGTCCGGGGCTTCTGTTGCCGCCCAGAGCCGGGCCGGGCATGCTGCGAAACGCTTTTTTCATGAAACGGCGGCTCGCCACCCAGCAAGGAGAACACCATGACTTCCACACTGTTCATTACGGGCGCGACGTCCGGTTTTGGCGAAGCCTGCGCCCGGCGTTTTGCCGCGGCCGGTTGGTCGCTGGTGCTCACCGGCCGGCGCGAAGAGCGTCTCAACGCGCTGTGCGCGGAGCTTTCCAAGCAGACCGAAGTGCACGGCCTGGTGCTCGACGTGCGCGACCGCAAGGCCATGGAAACCGCCATCGCCAATCTGCCGGCGTCCTTCGGCAAGCTGCGCGGCCTGATCAACAATGCCGGCCTGGCCCTGGGCGTCGACCCGGCGCCCAAATGCGACCTGGATGACTGGGACACCATGGTCGACACCAACATCAAGGGCCTGATGTACAGCACCCGCCTGCTGCTGCCACGGCTGATCGCCCATGGCCGGGGCGCCGGGATCGTCAACCTGGGCTCCATCGCCGGCAACTACCCGTACCCGGGCAGCCACGTCTATGGCGCGAGCAAGGCCTTCGTCAAACAGTTCTCCCTGAACCTGCGCTGCGACCTGCAGGGCACCGGGGTACGAGTGACCAACATCGAGCCGGGCCTGTGCGAAAGCGAGTTCTCCCTGGTGCGTTTCGCCGGTGACCAGGCGCGCTATGACGCCACTTATGCCGGCGCCGAACCGATCCAGCCCGAGGACATCGCCGACACCATCTTCTGGGTGCTCAACACGCCTGCCCACGTCAACATCAACAGTCTGGAGCTGATGCCGGTGAGCCAGACCTGGGCCGGCTTCGCCATCGAGCGCAAGGTGTAGCCGCTGCCGCAGGCTGCGACAGGGCCGCCAGGCCCTCCTGCGTTCGCAAGACCTCGGCGCTCGCAGCCTCGCCATGGCTCGGCAGCGACTACAGTTGTACTCGGAAACACATAAGCTGATTCGTTTCAGCTTGAAGCCGGCCCTGGCAAGGTAGAATTCCGACCCGAAATTTCGCGGCCGTCTCACACGAGGCGGTGTTTTCGAAGTTCGATAGGAGGAATCGTGAGTAACCGAGGTGAGCAGTCTCTGCTCAAACAATCGACTGTATTGATGTTCATCGTGGCGATCGCCGGTATCGTCACGGGTTTTGTTTCTGGCGCCCAATCCATTTTGTTCGATGGATTTTTTTCCCTGATCGCGACCTTCATCAAGGTCCTGATGCTGATCACCGCCCGGTTGATCGCCAAGGAAAGCAACCACCGTTTCCAGTTCGGCTTCTGGCATCTGGAGCCCATGGTGCTGCTGATCGAGGGCAGCTTCCTGCTGCTGATTGCCATCTATGCCTTCCTCAACGGTGTGTTCGGCATCATCAACGGTGGCCGAGAGGTCGAGTTGGGGCTGGTGATCTTTTATGCCGCCTTCTTCGCCGTGGCGGAGTTCGCCTACTTCTTCTATGTGCGCCGGCGTAACCGCAAGCTCAAATCGTCGCTGATCCAGTTCGACAACATCAGCTGGCTGGTGGACGCGATGCTCTCGGTGGGGCTGCTGGTGAGCTTTGTCACGGCGCTGCTGCTCAAGCAGTACGGGCATGACCGCTGGGCGGTGTATGTCGACCCGGCGATCCTGATCCTGCTGGCCATCAGCATGCTGCCGCCGGCCTTGAAGATCCTGCGGCCGGCGTTGCGTGATGTGCTGGGCATCGCTCCGGACCAGTTGGATGAAAAGGTGCGCAGCGTGATGGAAGAGGCCATGGTTGCCTATGGCTTCCAGGAATACATTTCCTACGTGCAGAAGCACGGCCGGGCGCGTTTCATCGAGATCCATATCGTGCTGCCGGCGGACTATCCGCTGCAGGATGTGGCGACTCTGGACCGCTTGCGCGAGGAGATTTCCAGTGAGTTGGGAGAGGCTGACGCCGCGCGCTGGCTGACCATCAGCTTTACCGGGGATCGCAAGTGGATCGTTTGATCGGCGGTGCGCTTTTCGCCGACCAGCCGTCTCCTACAGGGGGCTTGCAGGAGCCGGCTGGCCGGCAGAGGCTTCAGGCAAAATATTCCGCCAGCCCGCGATAACAGGTCGCCAGGTGATAAGGCGTGGTCGATGGCATATCCCGCCGGCTGACCGCGCCACTGGCATCCAGGCATTCATTCCAGCCCCCTGCATGCAGGAAATGCGCGTGCAGCGCCTTGAGCTGACGCAGCAGGGGCGCCTGGCTGTCCGCACGCAAGGTCAGGGCACGCACGTACTCGGCCTGGGCCCAGATGCGCTGGGTGGCGTCCTTGATGGGGGCACCCGGTTGCAGGTCGAGCATGGCGCACACCGCGCCGCTCTTCGGGTCGACACCAAGCTGCTCGGCAAACGCGAAGGCACGACTCAATGAGGCGTGCAGCGGGTTGCTGCGCAGCAAGGGCGAAGAGTCGAGGAGGAAGAACCACTCGAACTGATGCCCTGGCTCGAACCAGTTATCCACAGCCCCCAGTGGCTTCTCCAGCATCACTCCGTGCTGCGGGTCGATGAACTGCTGCTGCATGGCCTGGCACAGCTCCAGCAGTGCGGTTTGTACCGCGGCGTCTTCGCGCACTGCCAGGATTGCGAGAAAGGCTTCGGCCAGGTGCATCAGCGGATTCTGCAGGGGCCCGGAACCCAGTCCGGACCAGTCCTCGGCGAGGCTGGCTTCGTAGAGTCCATCGCCCCGGGCAAAGCGCAGGGCTACCACTTCCAGGGCGGCATTGAGCACCGACTCCACCAGCGGCTCGCGGACCTTGGCCCAGTAATGAGCGCAGGCGAAGAGGATAAAGGCGTGGGTGTAGAGGTCCTTGCGCCGATCCAGCGGTGCGCCGTCGGCATCGATGCTGTAGAACCAGCCACCGTGCTCGGCATCGTGGAAGTGCCGCTGCAGCGAGCGGAACAGCGCGGCGGCCCGCTCTTGGGCAAAGGGGGCGGCGGCATCACCGATCAATTGGGAGAACAGGTACAGCTGCCGGGCACAGGCCATGGCTCGATAGCGCTGCGGCGGCAATGGCCGCTGTTCAGCGTCCAGCGCCTCATAGGGCAGTGCCAACTGCGGATTCCAGCCCGGGCCTTGCCACAGCGGCACGATCACCTTATGGAAATGCTGCTGCATGGCGTTGAACAGAGCGCTCGATTCAGGCGAGGTGGCGGAGCGGGATACATCGGGCATTGGCTGGCGTCGTCACGGCAGGTTTGAGTGCGCGACATGTTACCAGAGAAGCCCCGCCAGGCGGCTTGCCCGCCAAGCACGCCATACGGGTAGGAGCCGGCTTGCCAGCGAAGGCGGCCCGAAGATCACCTCAGCCTTGCAGGAGCTGGCTTGCCCGCGAACAAGGCCCGCAAGACCGCCTTCGCCGGCCAGCCGGCTCCTACAGAAGAGGGCAGGGATCAGCCTGCCAGCAACCACACGCCCGTTGCGGCCGAGGCGGCACCGGCCACGCGCACCAGCGGCGCCGCCGCCTGAGGCAGTACCCGCACCACGGCATAGCCGGCGGCATGCAGGGCCGCAGTGGCTGCGACAAAACCGGCGGCGTAGGTCCAGGGGCTGGACATGTCCGGCAGCTCCAGGCCATGGGCCACGCCGTGGAACAGGGCAAACAGCGCAGTGGCGGCGAGCGCCAGGCTCAGCGGCGGACGCACCGCCAGGGCCACGGCCAGGCCCAGGGCCAGTACCGACGCGGCAATCCCGCTTTCCAGGGCCGGCAGGTTCAGCCCTTCGAAGCCCAGCAGGCCGCCGATGAGCATGGTGCCGACGAAGGTGCAGGGCAGCGCCCAGCGCGCCGCGCCTTGCTGCTGGGCCGCCCACAGGCCGACCGCAAGCATGGCCAGCAAGTGGTCGAGGCCGCCGATGGGGTGGCTGATGCCGGCCATCAGGCCGTTGTCGCCGTGGCCCGGGTGAGCGAAGGCCAGGGCCGGGGTCAGCAGCAGCGCCAGGGCGCCGAAGAGTGATTTCAGGGTCATGAGTGGCTTCCTTGTTGAGCTTTTTCAGGTTCGGTTTCAGGCCGCGGTCAGCAGCCCTTGGCGTTCGATGAAGGCGATGATCTCTTGCAGTCCCTGGCCGGTTTTCTGATTGCTGAAGACAAACGGCTTGCCGCCGCGCATGCGCTGGGTGTCGCTGTTCATCATTTCCAGTGAGGCGCCCACCAGCGGCGCCAGGTCGATCTTGTTGATCACCAGCAGGTCGGACTTGCAGATTCCCGGGCCGCCCTTGCGCGGCAGCTTGTCGCCGGCGGAAACGTCGATCACGTAGATGGTCAGGTCCGACAGTTCCGGGCTGAAGGTGGCCGAGAGGTTGTCGCCGCCGGATTCCACCAGGATCAGGTCGAGCCCGGGGAAGCGCCGGTTCAGCTGGTCCACCGCCTCCAGGTTGATCGAGGCGTCTTCGCGAATGGCGGTGTGCGGGCAGCCGCCGGTTTCCACGCCGATGATCCGCTCCGGGGCCAGGGCCTGGTTGCGTACCAGGAAGTCGGCATCCTCGCGGGTGTAGATATCGTTGGTCACCACCGCCAGGTTGTAGCGTTCGCGCAGGGCCAGGCACAGGGCCAGGGTCAGGGCGGTTTTGCCGGAGCCCACTGGGCCGCCGATGCCGACGCGCAGAGGTTGTGCGTTCATGAGTTTCTCCTAGGAACGGAACAGGCGGCTGTATTGGCGCTCGTGGGCCATGCTCGCCAGGGACAGGCCGAAAGCGGCGCTGCCATGATGGTTGGGATCAAGGTTCGTGGCGTGGTGCTGGGCCTGCTGCAACAAAGGCAGCAGCTCGCTGGTCAGGCGCTGGGCGGCCTGCTGGCCCAGGGGCAGGGTCTTCATCAGCACCGCCAGCTGGTTTTCCAGCCAGCTCCAGAGCCAGGCGGCCAGGGCATCGGCGGGGCTGATGTGCCAGGCGCGAGCGGCCAGGGCCCAGCCCAGGGCCAGGTGCGGTTCGTCCTGGCGCGCCAGCAGGTCCCGAGCACCAGCGTCGAGTTCCGGCAAGCCTTCCAGCAGTTGCTTGAGGGAATAGCCCATCTGCCGGCTTTCCTGGTACAGCTCGCGGGTTTCGCGGCTGGCCCGGTGGGCTTCGCACAGCTGCTGCAGGCGGACCCAGTCCTGATCGGCGGCGGCTTGGCAATGGGCCAGCAACAGCGGTGCTTCGAAGCGCGCCAGGTTCAGCAGCAGTTGGTCGCCGATCCAGCGGCGGGCGCTGTCCGGGTCATGCACGCGCTGCTGTTCCACGGCCATCTCCAGGCCCTGGGAATAGCTGTAGCCGCCAATCGGCAACTGCGGACTGGCCAGGCGCAACAGGGCCCAGGCCGGGTTCATGGACGGACGCCGAACTGGTGCAAGCGCGGTGGATAGTTGAAGTCTTCATCGCCGTGACGCGAATGATGGTGGCCGCCGCCATAGGCGCCGTGCTCGGGCTGGAAGGGCGCCTCGATGGTGTCGGTGCTGGCCCCCAGTTGTTCGAGCATGGCCTTGAGCACGTAGTCATCGAGCAGGCGCAGCCAGCCGTCGCCCACTTGCAGGGCCACGTGGCGGTTGCCCAGGTGATAGGCGGCGCGGGTCAGTTCGAAGGCATTGCGGCAGGTGACGTGCAGCAGGGTTTCCGGGCGGGCGCAGACCTTGACGATGCGGCCGTCCTCGGCTTCAAGGAACTCGCCGTCGTGCAGCGGCGGCTGGCCACGCTCGAGAAACAGGCCGACGTCTTCACCCTCGGCACTGAAACAGCGCAGGCGGCTTTTGCTGCGGGCCTCGTAAGTCAGGTGCAGCTCGGCGGACCAGGCGGTTTGGGGGGCGGTTCTGCGGTGGATCACCAGCATCGGGGAGCTTCCAGCTATGAGCGATGCACAAGCCAGAGCAAGGGGCTTGCCAATCGCTCGGAGGAGAGGGAAACCCCTTTGTCGACACCGGAACTGCGCCTGAAAAAGGGGCAAAACCTTGTTTTATCTTGTTACAAAATGGCGCGCTGCGCTGATTTATAGCACCGAGTTGGTGCGCGGGAAATATTTTTGCCGCAATCCGGTGCCGGGCCGGCGCCCAGGCGCGAACCCGCGCCCTTGAGCGGGGCGCGCAGATGAATTGAAGGGGGGGAGCGGCGGGTTACTCGGTGCTGCCCAGGCCTTGCCAGTGTTTCAGGCCGATGAAGATGAAGCGCAGTTGCTGGGTGATCTTGGCCTGGGGCGTGAGGTGCTCGGGCAGGGCCTGAGCTGGCGGATCGATGATGTCCGGCAGGGTGGCGAACACGCTCTTGACGATCAGGTCGGCCATCACCCCGAGATCGGCGGCATTGAGGTGCTGCAGCTTGGGCATCAGGGTCAGGTCGGCCGCCAGGTCGGAACTGATGTTCTCCCGCAGGCTGGCGATGGCCTGGCGTACTGGCAGCGAGCCGCCGTATTGCTCGCGGGCGAGAAACAGGAACTGCGCGCGCTTGGCTTCCACCACGTCGAGGAAGATGCGCACCGAGGCGTCGATGATGCCGCCCATGACGAATTCGTTGTGGCGCACCAGGCGGATGGTTTCGCGAAAGGTCTGGCCGACCTCGCTGACCAGTTCCAGGCCCAGTTGGTCCATGTCGCTGAAGTGCCGGTAGAAACCGGTGGGCACGATGCCAGCGGCTTTCGCCACTTCCCGCAGGCTCAGGCTGCCGAAACCACGACCACACTCCATCAGATGCCGGGCGGCATCCATCAAGGCATTACGGGTCTGTTGCTTCTGTTCGGCGCGGGGCAGCATCGGCGGGTTATTTCTTTGCTCAAGAGGAGCGGCGCACTCTAGCAAATCAACTTTGCCGGAGTCGAACCTGCGTCAGGCGAGGGCAGGGAGGGCGGGGGGCGACAACGGGGCTCCATGAAAGCCAAAGCCCGATCCAGGGATCGGGCTTTTCTTAAGGGCCAGCATGGCCTCAGCTCGCTGCTTGATGACGTTCGGCCAGGCGATCGGCACCGCCTTCGGCAACAGTCTGGCCTTGAGGGGTGCGGCTGAAGCCATCTTCCACCAGGCCTTTCTCTTCCAGGCGATCACGGCCGCCTTCGGCTACGGTTTGACCTTGTGGGGTGCGATCGTAGCCATCTTCAGCGACGTTCTGACCTTGTGGAGTACGGTCGTAACCATCTTCGGCAACGTTCTGGCCCTGAGGGGTGCGATCATAGCCGTCTTCGGCAACGCTCTGGCCTTGTGGCGTGCGGTCATAACCGTCGGTAGCGACTTTGTTGCGTTCGATCAGGCGATCCGAACCGCCTTCAGCCAGGGTTTGGCTGAACACGCTATGGCTGGCCTTGACCTGTGGAGTGGCTTGTTCGGCGGCCGGCAGGGCGAAGGCGTTGGCGGCCAGGATGGACAGGGTCAGGCTCAGTAAGATGTGGCGTTTCATGATGGGTTGCTCCTTGGCAGGGCGATAAATTGGGTACGGAGCTAATGTTACCGCCGCAAATTCGATATAAAAGTTCATAACCACAATGGTAATAATCAACGAAATTGATTGTTTGCCCGCAAGGCTCTAGCCCGGGCCTTTGCGCCGATGGCGTTTGCACTGATGTGGGTATTTTCGACTCACTCAGGCTTCGCAACAGGGCAAGGCGAGGTAACACCCGGCTGTCCGATCGATCAGGAAATCGGTTTTTTTCGCCTGAGCCGGCGCCCGGATTAAACCTGTGTGGGCTTTATCAGTCGTAGTTTTCATGGCCGGGGATTCTCCACCGGCATTTCACCGATGCGTCGTGATTTGGCGCTCAGTTGTCTTCAGGAGCCTCGTGCAATGACGCGCACTCGTAAAATTCTCGCCTGGACCGTCTGTGGTCTGATCCTGCTACTGGCCGTGCTGGTGCTGGTGATTGCCTTCTTCGATTGGAACCGGATCAAGCCGACCCTCAACGCCAAGGTGTCCGAGGAGTTGCACCGGCCGTTCGCGATCAATGGCGACTTGTCGGTGGCCTGGCACCGCGAGCCTGAAGAGGGCGGCTGGCGCGCCTGGGTGCCCTGGCCCCACGTGGTGGCCCAGGACCTGACCCTGGGCAATCCGGACTGGTCCAAGGCGCCGCAGATGGTCGGCCTCAAACGGGTCGAGCTGCGGATCTCGCCCCTGGCCCTGCTGGTGCGGCGGGTCAGCATCCCGCGAATCGACCTCACCGAGCCCGACGCCGCGCTGCAGCGGCTGGCCGACGGTCGCGCCAACTGGACCTTCAAGTTCGACCCGAAAGACCCTGAGGCCGAGCCTTCGAGCTGGACGCTGGATATCGGCGCCATCGGTTTCGACAAGGGCCACGTGACCCTGGATGACCAGACCCTGAACACCCAGCTCGACCTGCAAGTGGAGTTGCTCGGCAAGCCCATTCCGTTCAGCGACATCGTCGGTGAAAGCGAGGCGCAGAAGGTCACGGCAAAAGGCGCCGAGCCGCAGGCCTACGCGTTCGCCCTCAAGGTCAAGGGCCAGTACCACGGGCAGAAGCTTGCCGGCACCGGCAAGATCGGCGGCTTGCTGGCCCTGCAGGACGGGCGCAAGCCGTTTCCACTGCAGGCCCAGGCGCAGATCGGCGACACCAAGGTGGAGCTGCGGGGCAGCCTCACCGACCCGCTGAATCTGGGCGCCCTGGACCTGCGCCTGAAACTGGCAGGCACCAGCCTGGGCAACCTCTATCCGCTGACTGGCGTGACCCTGCCGGATTCGCCGCCCTATGCCACCGATGGCCGCCTGACTGCCAAGCTGCGCGACCCGGCGGGCGCGACCTTCAGTTACCAGGATTTCAACGGCAAGATCGGCGACAGCGATATCCACGGCAACCTGACCTACGTGGCCAGTCAGCCGCGGCCCAAGCTCAGCGGTGCGCTGGTTTCCAACCAGTTGCTGATGAGCGACCTGGCGCCGCTGATCGGTGCCGACTCCAACTCCGCGCAGAAGGCCCGGGGCGGCGAGAGCAAGCAGCCGGCGGACAAGGTGCTGCCGGTGGAGGAGTTCCGTACCGAGCGCTGGCGCGACATGGACGCCGATGTGGAGTTCACCGGCAAGCGCATCGTCCACAGCGCCGATCTGCCGTTCACCGATCTCTACACCCACCTGGTGCTCAATGACGGCCAGCTCAGCCTGGAGCCGCTGCGCTTCGGCGTGGCCGGCGGCAGGCTGGATGCTCAGGTGCGCCTCAATGGGCAGGCCACGCCGCTGGAAGGCCGGGCCAGGCTGACCGCGCGCAACTTCAAGCTCAAGCAGCTGTTCCCAGGGTTCGAACCGATGAAGACCAGTTTCGGCGAGCTCAACGGCGATGCCGACATCTCCGGCCGCGGCAACTCGGTGGCGGCCTTGCTGGGCAGCGCCAACGGTGACCTGAAGATGCTGATCAACGACGGCGCCATCAGCCGCAGCCTGATGGAAATCGCCGGACTCAACGTCGGCAACTATGTGGTCGGCAAGATGTTTGGCGACAAGGAAGTGAAGATCAATTGCGCCGCCGCCGACTTCGGCATCAAGAGCGGGCTGGCCAGTTCCCGGCTGTTCGTCTTCGACACCGAGAACGCCATCATCTACATCGACGGCACCGCCAACATGGCCACCGAGCAACTGGATCTGACCATCACCCCGGAATCCAAGGGCCTGCGGCTGTTCTCCCTGCGTTCACCGTTGTATGTGCAGGGCAAGTTCATCAAGCCCAGCGCCGGCGTCAAGGCGGTGCCGCTGGTGCTGCGCGGGGCCGGGATGGTGGCGCTGGGGGTGATCGCCGGGCCGGCGGCGGGGCTGCTGGCGCTTGTGGCGCCCAGCGGTGACGAGCCCAATCAGTGCGCGCCGTTGCTGCAGCAGATGCGCTCGGGCAAGGCACCGGTGACGGTGAAACCGAGCAAGTAGGAAAAGGGGCGCCTGGCGCGCAAGCCCGCTCCAGCGCAAGGCAGGGGCGGGCCTGGGGAGGGGGTTACAGATCCTTGAGGATGTCGGCCATGTCGTCGGCGTGTTCTTCTTCCTGGGCCAGGATCTCTTCGAACAGGCGGCGGGTGGTGGGATCCTTGTCGCCGATGTACTGGATGATCTCGCGGTAGCTGTCGATGGCGATCCGCTCGGCCACCAGGTCCTCGTAGACCATTTCCTTGAGGTTGTTGCCGGCCACGTACTGGGCGTGGGAGTGCTTGGACAGCAGGTCCGGATTGAATTCCGGTTCGCCACCGAGCTGGACGATGCGCTCGGCCAGCTTGTCGGCGTGTTCGGCCTCCTGGGTCGCATGCTCGAGAAACTCGTCGGCCGCCACGCTGGCCTTGAGGCCGGTGGCCATGAAGTAGTGGCGCTTGTAGCGCAGGACGCACACCAGCTCGGTGGCCAGCGACTCGTTGAGCAGGCGCAGCACCTCCTCGCGGTCGGCGCTGTAGCCTTCGGTCACGGCGCCGTTTTCCACGTGTTGACGGGCCCGCTGCCGCAGGCTTTGCACATCAGATAAATGCTTGTCGCTCATGTCGATCTCCTGGGGGCTAATCCGTTTGGCGTCAGGCTCTGTCGACCTGATCGCTACATGGGTTGTGAGTCCCGGGCGCGGCAAAAAGTTTTATCGGATAGGCCTGCTCCTTCAGTTCGCGCTGTGTGAGCGGCCAGGAGCGCCGCCGCGCGCCAGGGGCGGATGCCCGTCCAGCAGCGATTCCTCTTGCAGCCACTGGAGGAAGGCCTTCACCGGCGGATGGCGTTCACGGCCCGGCACGCACAGGGCGCTGTAGCCGGCACCGTCCACCTGGACCTGCGGGCGATAGGGTTGCAGCAGGCCGCTAGCCACGCTCTGGGACACCAGGATATTGCTCGCCAGCACCAGGCCCTGGCCGGCAATGGCGGCCTGCAGGGCGTATTGCTCTTCGTCGTAGGAGCGGACCAGTGCCGGGTCGTCGAGCCACTGTTCACCGGCCAGGGTGCACCAGGCCTGCCAGCCGTCGGCGTAAAGCCTTGAGTTGCGCCAATGCACGCTGATCAGCGACGGTCGCTGCTGCTGTGCGAGGGCCACTTGCCGGGGGGCGCCGTAGACCGCGAAACGCTCATCGAACAGACACAGGCCGTGGAGGTCCGGGTAGTCACCCTGGCTATAGCGGATCGCCACGTCGATGCTGGCGTCCTGCTGCAAGTCCACCACGTCACAACGGGTGTCCAGGCGCAGGCTGATGCGCGGGTGCCGGGTGTAGAACCTTCCCAGCCGCGGCACCAGCCACAGGGCGGCGAAGGCGGCCGTGGTGGATACCGTCAACTGGGTCGGGCTGGGGCTGGGGCGCAGGCTATCGACACTCTGGGTCACATCCAGCAGGGCGCCGTGCAGGCTGTGGAACAGCCGTTCGCCGGAGTCGGTCAGGCGTACCTGGCGTGGCAGGCGCTGGAACAGGGGCACGCCCAGCCAGTGCTCCAGGCTGCGGATCTGGTGGGACACCGCGGTGGGCGTCACCGACAGGTCCTCGGCGGCGGCCTTGAAGCTCAGCAGGCGCGCGGCGGATTCGAAGGTGCGCAGGGCGGTGAGGGGCAGATGGGCGAACATGTTTGGCTCCATGGATGAGCTAAGTTCATCTGAGTGAACTTTTGCTCATTTGTTGCGAAAACCCGGTGCCTCTAGATTTATCGCGGAATCTACGGCCGTGCAAGGTCGTTGAAATCAATCCGCAGGAGAGCATCAAGATGAGTTCAGTTCTTGTCATTCACGGCAGTCCACGGGGCGAGCGTTCCCATAGCCGGCGGTTGGCCGAAGCGTTTCTCCAGGCCTGGCAAGGGGCCCATCCCCAGGGCAGGCTCACGCGCCGGGAGGTCGGGCGGGGTTCCCTGCCCCACGTCAGCGAGGCCTTTATCGCCGCGGCGTTTTATCCACAGCCCGAGGCCCGGTCGCTGTCGATGCAGGCCGACCTGGCCTTGAGCGACGAGCTGGTGGGCGAGTTGCTGGAGCATCGGCGCCTGGTGATCTCGGCGCCCATGTACAACTTCAGCGTGCCCAGTGGGATCAAGGCCTGGGTCGATCACATCGTGCGCCTGGGGCTGACCTTCAACACCCTGCTGGACAACGGCGTGGCCCAGTACCAGCCACTGGTGCAGGGCAAGAAGGTATTGATTGTCACCAGTCGTGGCGGTGGCGGCTTCGGTCCCGGGGGCGAGCACGAAGCGCTGAACCACGCCGATCGCTGGTTGCGCACGGCCCTGGGATTCATCGGTATCGAGGACGTGACCGTGGTCGCGGCAGAAGGCGAGGAGTCGGTGCCCGAGCGTTTCCAACAGTCCTGTGACGAGGCGCAGCAGCGTCTGCTGGCCTTGGCACGCACGTTCTGAGGTGGCGCCATGGCCTGGATATACCTGCTGTTGGCGGCGGCCTTTGAGGTCACGTTCGCCATGGGCATGAAGTACGCCGAGGGCTTCACCCGTCCCTGGCCTTCGCTGGTGACGGTGATGGCGGCCGTGGCCGGCATCTACTTCCTGACCCTGGCCATGCGCGAGTTGCCGGTCAGCGTGGCCTATCCGATCTGGACCGCGATCGGCTCCCTGGGCACGGTGCTGCTGGGCTTCGTGCTGCTGGGGGAAAGCCTGACGCCGCTCAAGCTGCTGTCGGTAGGGCTGATCGTGGCCGGGGTGGCGGGGTTGAAGTAGGCGGGGCTGTCATGCTGCTGTCGTCAAACCGTCACGGGGACTGACGATGCCCTTGGTTATGGTCTAGCTTTCAGCCTGGGCCAGCCCGGCCCATTTCAAGGACTTACTGCATGTCCCAAGCGCTTGCCACGCGATACCCCCTGGTGCTGGTTCCCGGCATGCTCGGTTTTGTCCGCCTGCTGCTGTACCCCTACTGGTACGGGATCATCCCGGCCCTGCGCCGGGGCGGGGCCCGGGTGTATGCGGTGCAAGTGTCGCCGCTCAACTCCAGCGAGGTGCGCGGCGAACAACTGCTGGCCCAGGTCCAGCGGATCCTGGCCGAGACCGGTGCCTCGCGGGTCAACCTGATCGGCCACAGCCAGGGCGCGCTCACCGCGCGCTACGCTGCCGCCAAGCGCCCGGACTGGGTGGCTTCGGTGACTTCGGTGGCCGGTCCCAACCACGGTTCCGAACTGGCGGATTACCTGGCCCGGCATTCCCCGGCCCACAGCTTCAAGGGGCGCATCCTGAGTGCGCTATTGCGGGGTATCGCGGCCTTGATGACGCTGCTGGAAACCGGCTATCGCGGGCCGAAACTGCCAGTGGATATTCACGCCTCGCACCAGTCGCTGACCACCGAGGGCGTGGCCCTGTTCAACCGCCAATACCCCCAGGGGTTGCCGACGACCTGGGGCGGCCAGGGGCCGGAACAGGTCGACGGTGTGCGCTACTACTCCTGGTCCGGCACCTTGCAGCCGGGCAAGACCAATCGCGGACGCAATCTGTTCGACGGCACCAGTCGCAGCTGCCGCCTGTTCGCCCGGACCTTCGTCCGCGAAGCCGGCCAGTGCGACGGCATGGTGGGGCGCTACAGCTCCCATCTGGGGCAGGTCATTGGCGACGATTACCCCCTGGATCACTTCGATATCGTCAACCAGTCCCTGGGCCTGGTGGGCAAGGGCGCTGAACCGATCCGCTTGTTCGTCGAACATGCCCAGCGCCTCAAGGCCGCCGGCCTCTGACCTTCAGCCTTGCCCCGTAGGCGCCGGCTTGCCGGCCAACGGCCGCAGCACCGTGGTCCAGCGCTCCGACAGAACCACCCCGGCCAACGTCAGCACGCCACCCACCAGATGAAACCAGGCCAGTCGCTCATGCAGCACCACCGCGGCAATCAGCGCCGTGATCAACGGCAAGAGGTTGAAGAACAGCGTGGTCCGGCTCGGCCCCAGGCGCACCACCGCCTGCATCCAGGCCAGGGGCGCGAGCATCGAGGCCAGCAGGCAGGCATAGAGCACCAGGGGAATGTTCTGTAGGGTCGGCCCGACTTTTGGCGAGGCCAGGAACAGCGGCAGCAGAACCACCACCGCCACCAGCACCTGCAGGTACAGCAGCACCAGCGGTGGCAGGCGCAGCTGCCATTTTTTCAGCAGGGTGCTGTAAATCGCATAGGCCAGGGTGGCCACCAGCATCATCGCGTCCCCCAGGTTGACCCCGTGCTGCAGCAGCGCCGCCAGGCTGCCGGAGGACACCACCAGCAGCACCCCGGCAAACGACAGCACCGCGCCCACCAGGGCCCCGGCGGTCAGGCGCTGGCCCAGGGCGGCGATGGCCATGGCCAGGGACATCAGCGGCATCAGCGACAGAATGATGCCCATGTTGGTGGCCGAGGTCAGGCTGGCGGCGAAGTAGGCCAGGCTCTGATACACCGCCATGCCCAGGATGCCGAGAATGGCGATGCGCCACAGATTGGGGCGGATCACCGGCCAGTGGCCGATCACCGGCTTGAGCATGAAGGGGGTGAACAGCAGGCCGGCCAGCAACCAGCGATAGAAGCCGATCTCCGCGGGGAAGATCGCGCCCACGGCGAGTTTGTTGATCACGGTATTGCCGGCCCAGATAAAGATGGCCAGCAGTGGATAAGCGTATTGCATGGAGACAGCCACAGAGTTGATGAGGAGCGATTATCCCCTTGTCCGGATCAACGCCTATACTGCGAACCGGACAACCCGCCCCGACATCCGGACAGCATGAGCAAAAAACACATCGACCTCCTGGATTTCCACGGGCTCCCCGCGCCGGTGTATTTCCGCTATGCCGACTTCGCCGCCCACAGCCATGCCCTGGAGCACCGTCATCCCTGGGGCTGCCTGGAGTATTCGGCCCATGGGGTGATGCACATGGAGATCGCCGGCCAGCGCTTCATGTCGCCACCGCAATATGCGGTCTGGGTGCCGCCGCAGACGCCCCACAGTTTCTACACTTCCCAGCCGATCAACTACCGGGCGGTGCTGCTGGCGCCGGAACTGTGCGCGGACCTGCCGCTGCAGGGCAGCACCCTGGCCATCAGCGAGATTCTCAAGGCGATCCTCAAGGACTTCGCCGCCCGGGACGTGCAGATCCCCGAGGGCGAGGCCGACCAGCGCCTGGCCCAGGTGGCGCTGGACCAACTGCGCCAGGCCCCGGTGCATAACTGCTACCTGCCCTACGCCCGCCACCCGGAGCTGCTGCGAGTGCTCCAGGCCCTGCAGGCCGAGCCGGGCAACCACCAGCCGCTGGCCCATTGGGCGCAGCAGGCCCATGTCAGCGAACGCACCCTGGCCCGGCAGTTCGTTCGCGAGCTGGGCATGAGCTTTGGCGAATGGCGCCAGCGCCAGCGTTTCCTGGCCTCCATCGAGGCCCTAGACAGCCCGCGCAGCATCCAGGAAATCGCCTTCGACATGGGCTACAGCACCGCCTCGGCGTTTATCGCGATGTTCCAGCGCCAGGCCGGCTGCACCCCCGAGCAATACCGCCGGGCCGGCCTGCAGAACAGATGAAGGTGTAACAGGCTTTGTCTACACTGCGCAGGAGGCCGTGCCCGTCGGCGCGGTGACAAGGAGAAAACTCCATGAAGATGTTGCGTATTCCGTTGTTGATGGTGGGCCTGCTGTTGTGCTCCCAGGGGTTTGCCGCCACCGCCCAGCAGAACAAGATGACCAGCTGTAATGCCGAAGCCACCGCCAAGAGCCTCAAGGGCGACGAGCGCAAGGCCTTCATGAGCACCTGCCTCAAGGCCGCCCCGGCTGCCGCCGCCACCCCTTCCACGCCTCAGGAAAGAATGAAGACCTGCAACGCCGACGCCACCGCCAAGGCCCTCAAGGGCGATGCGCGCAAGGCGTTCATGAGTGATTGCCTGAAGAAGAAATAAGTCCCTGTCGATACCGTCATTGCGCCTCCCCGTCTTGCCTTGGGGAGGCTCATCTCCCGCGCGCCTCGTTGCTCATGGCTGTTTTTTCTCAGCCATAGCCAGTCATTGTGTTTATGATCCTCCGCGCTTCATCGCAAGCAAGGGGGCGGATGTTCGACGCCTTAATGGAGGCTCAGCGCCTGGAGCTGGCCAGCAATTGCATAGGGATGTGACGGTGAAAAAAGTTCTGTGGGTTCTGCTGTGTTGTGTTCTTGCCGGGTGTGCTTCTGCTCCTCGTCAAAAAAGCCAGGATGAGGTCCTCTCTGACGTGGTGTCGGTTGTGCAGCACAGCCGCGATGGTTCGTTGCAATCCAAGGAAGGCCCGCCACTGGTCTTCACTCGGATCAACAGTCATGGAGTGCTTCCGGATCGCCTGGCGATTGTGGCGGGGGGCGGAATGGTACGGTTCAACATGCGCGATATGTTTCGCACAGCCTCGGCAGAGCAGTATGGAACGTTCGTGATATTCGGCGCCAACCCGGCACTGGACAAGGCGATTGTCGGCGGTGCGCTGAGTGATCAGCAGTTTCCTCGGGTCTGGGTGTTCTTTGTCGGCGAGCCGGCGCAGGAGCAGGAGATGCAGGCCATCGTCGAAGCAGCGGGGAGCAAGTATTCGTTTATCAGCAAATACCAGGAATGAGCAGGCTCAGGTTGGCCGCAAGCCTTCGCCGCGCCCTTGGGCACCTACTGGTAGGCGGACTGTTGGTGATCGTCAGCGGCTGCATGTCGCCGCCCCTGGTCTACGAAAATGATCGCTTGGACAGCCGGATGCTGTGCACGGAAGGCGCGAAGCGGATCACTCTGATGCAGCGTTACTCCTTCGACCTGCCCGAGCCTTATCGGCATGCGCAGTGCGGAACCATCACCGGCGGGTTCACCTATGAAAAGGGCCGTGATGCGCTGTCGGTCGGCACCTCGGGATCTTTCTCCTATGGGGACATTCAGGTGACGGCTTCCGGGCTCTATATGCGGGTCAACAGCTTTCTCGATGGCTGGGGGGATGGTCTGCTCTATCCGAAGCAGGCCTTTCTTGAGGATCTGCTGGCCAGGCAGGCGCGGCCATCCCATACCGGTGTCAAGCCCAGCAGTCTCGATTGGGTGAACATGCAGGGCTATCAATGCCTGCGCGCCTACGAGCGCTGGGAGGGGACCGCAGTGGGCATTCTCGAAGACAAGGTCAAGTACTGGTGCTGGGAGCAGGAGAGCGGCCTGCAACAGCCGTTCTATGTGCATGCAGGCCAGCGCTTGCCCTTGGGGAGCAAGGGTTACGACCTGGATCAGGTGTTCATCGTGCCGTTCTTCCAGAGCCTGAAGATCAACCCCTTGCCGGCGCCGGTGCTGGCCAAGGCACGGGCTGATATCCAGGGGGTCTGTGCCCATATCAAATCGCGCTACGACCGCAAGCTGCCCTGGGGCAGTGACTACCCCGACCAGCGACTGATCCGGACACAATTGCACTACTGCGGCTATGACGTGCAGCTGCCCGACCTTTCAGCCCCGGTGCCTGGGGCCAAAACCGACTGAACCTTCGTCCGTCACGACACTCCAGTACCCTGTAAGCCCGCGTCCTTAAGGCGCCTGCCACTATTCCTCGGGGGTGAAGGCTGGCAGACTGCCGGTCTTTTCCCGCTGTTTGTCTTGAGGCTATATGCCAGCGTTTTCACAGCGTCATCTGTTGTTCATCAGTTGGATCATCATCTTCGGTGGCCTGTTGCTGGCCTTGCCCTTGCGTCTGTTACCCAGCCTGCTGGCGGGGCTGTTGGTGTTCGAGCTGGTCAACATGCTCACCCCGCAATTGCAGCGGCTGATCGAGGGCCGGCGGGCGCGCTGGCTGGCGGTGGCGCTGCTGGGCACGCTGGTGGTCAGTCTGTTGACCCTGCTGTTCGCCGGGGCCATCAGTTTCCTGTTGCATGAAGCGGAGAACCCTGGCGCCTCGCTGGGCAAGTTCATGGTGGTGGTGGACAAGGCCCGGGGCCAGTTGCCGCCGTTCCTCGACGCCTACCTGCCGGCCAGCGCCGCGGAGTTCCAGGCCGCCATCGGCGCCTGGGCCAGCAAGCACTTGAGCGAGTTGCAGCTGGTGGGCAAGGACGCGGCGCACATGTTCGTGACCCTGCTGATCGGCATGGTCCTGGGGGCGATCATCGCCCTGCAGCGCATCCCCGACCTGACCAAGCGCAAGCCCCTGGCAGCGGCGTTGTTCGACCGCCTGCACCTGCTGGTCCAGGCGTTTCGCAACATCGTCTTCGCGCAGATCAAGATCTCCCTGCTCAACACCTTCTTCACCGGGATCTTCCTGGCACTGATCCTGCCGCTGTTCGGGGTCAAGCTGCCGCTGACCAAGACCCTGATCGTGCTGACCTTCCTGCTGGGCCTGTTGCCGGTGATCGGCAACCTGATCTCCAACACCCTGATCACCATCGTCGGGCTGTCGCTGTCGATCTGGGTGGCGGTGGCGGCGCTGGGCTACCTGATCTTTATCCACAAGCTGGAATACTTCCTCAACGCGCGGATTGTCGGCGGGCAGATCAGTGCCAAGTCCTGGGAACTGCTCCTGGCGATGCTGGTGTTCGAGGCCGCCTTCGGCCTGCCCGGGGTGGTGGCGGGACCGATCTATTACGCCTACCTGAAGAGCGAATTGAAGCTGGCGGGCCTGGTTTAACAGCAGCCGCCAGCTTGCAGCTTCAAGCCGCAAGCTACAGCCGATCCCGCTCTTGCCTTTACTTGCGGCTTGCCGCTTGAAGCTTGCCGCTGCCCTTATCCGTAGCGCTTCTTGGCTTCGATGGCCAGGCCGCTGCCGATGCTGCCGAAGATGTTGCCTTCCACATGCCGGGCGTTGGGCAGCATGGCCGCCACGCTCTGGCGCAGCGCCGGAATGCCGCTGGAGCCGCCGGTGAAGAACACCGTGTCGACCTGGGCCACACCAACATTGGCGTCGCTCAACAGTTGGGTGACGCTGGTGCGGATGCGCTCCAGCAAACCGTCGATGGAGGATTCGAACAGGGCCCGGCTCAGGTCGACGCTGAGGTCGCGCTCGATGCGGTCCAGGGCCACCAGGCGGTTCTCGGCGTGGGTCAGCTGGATCTTGGTTTCTTCCACTTCCATGGCCAGCCAGTGCCCGGCGCGCTGTTCGATCAGTTTGAACAGGCGGTCGATGCCGCCGGTGTCCTCGATGTCGTAGCGCATGCTGCCCAGGGCCAGCTGGGACTTTTGCGAGTACACCGAGTTGATGGTGTGCCAGGTCGCCAGGTTCATGTGGTGGCTGGTGGGCATGTAGGCGCCGCTCTTCATCCGGCTGCCGTAGCCGAACAGCGGCATCACGCCCTGCAGGCTCAACTGCTTGTCGAAGTCGGTGCCGCCGACATGCACGCCGCCGGTGGCGAGGATGTCGTCGTGACGGTTATCGACGCCACGGCGCTCGGGGGACAGGCGCACCAGGGAGAAGTCCGAAGTACCGCCGCCGATGTCGACGATCAGCACCAGCTCTTCGCGTTCGATGGTGGACTCGTAGTCGAAGGCCGCGGCAATCGGTTCGTACTGGAAGGACACGTCCTTGAAGCCGATCTTGCGCGCCACTTCCACCAGGGTGTCTTCGGCTTCCTGGTCGGCGGCGGCATCGTCATCGACGAAGAACACCGGGCGGCCCAGTACCACTTGCTCGAATTCCCGACCGGCGGTGGCTTCGGCGCGGCTTTTCAACTGGCCGATGAACAGCCCCAAGAGGTCCTTGAACGGCATGGCGGTGCCCAGCACGCTGGTGTCGTGCTTGATCAGCTTGGAGCCCAGCAGGCTTTTCAGCGAGCGCATCAGCCGGCCTTCGTAGCCTTCCAGGTACTCGTGCAGCGCCAGGCGGCCGTACACCGGACGGCGCTCCTCGATATTGAAGAACACCACCGAAGGCAGGGTGATCTTGTCGTCCTCCAGGGCGATCAGCGTCTCCTCGCCGGGGCGCAGCCAGCCGACGGTGGAGTTGGAGGTACCGAAGTCAATGCCGCAGGCCCGGGCCGGGGTGGCGTTGTTCATGTCTTTGGATCCGGTGAAAAAAACGGCCGCGCAGCGTACGCCAGTCCTCGCGCGTTGCAAAGGCCGACCATGTGCTAAATCGCAACCCGTTGTGCCTTGAAAGACTATCCTTGACCCCCAAACTTGCAGGCATGGGCCGAGCAGTCGTCCAGGGATCACAAGATCCGCCCGCGGCTGCCGATAAACTTCTGATGCGCCGTTCAGTCAGAGGATTGAGATTGATCAATTCTCATGCTGCCAGACCGAGCATGCTGTGCTGCACGCCGCGCGACTTTGATAACGGATGGTGATTCCCTCGATGGACTTCAAAGACTATTACAAGATTCTCGGTGTGGAGCCGACAGCGGACGACAAGGCGATCAAGGCCGCCTATCGCAAGCTGGCGCGCAAATACCACCCCGACGTCAGTAAGGAAAAGGATGCCGAGGCCAAGTTCAAGGATGCCTCGGAAGCCTATGAGGCGCTGAAAAGCGCCGACAAGCGCGCCGAATACGACGACCTGCGCAAGTACGGTCAGCATGGCCAGCCCTTCCAGGGGCCGCCGGGCTGGCAGAGCCGTGGCGGCTTTGGCGGCGGCGACGGTGGTGATTTCTCGGACTTCTTCAGTTCGATCTTTGGTAACCGGGGGCCAGGATTCGGCGGCCCGGAACAGCGCCGCAGCAGCGGTCGTCGTGGACAGGATGTGGAAATGGAACTGCCGATCTTTCTTGAGGAAACCCTGTCGACCGAGTCGAAGAAGATCAGCTTCCAGGTGCCGCAGTACAACGCCGCCGGCCAGCACGTCAGCAACACCAGCAAGAGCCTGAACGTGAAGATTCCTGCCGGGGTCACCGACGGCGAGCGCATCCGCCTCAAGGGCCAGGGCGCGCCGGGCGTGGGCGGCGGGGCCAATGGCGACCTGTACCTGACCATTCGTTTTGCGCCGCACCCGAAATTCGATGTCGAAGGCGAAAACCTGATCATCACCCTGCCGCTGGCCCCTTGGGAGCTGGCGCTGGGCACCGAGGTCGCGGTCCCGACCCTGACCGGCAAGATCAACCTCAAGGTTCCGGCCGGCAGCCAGAACGGCCAGCGCATGCGCGCCAAGGGCCACGGTCTGCTGAACAAGGCCGGCCAGCGCGGCTACCTGTTCGTCCAGCTCAAGGCGGTGATGCCCAAGCACACCGGCGATGACGTCAAGGCCTTGTGGCAGGAGCTGGCGAAGAAGGCGGCGTTCGACCCCCGGGAAAATTTCTGATTCGACACTAGGAGGCGCCGATCATGAGCACCCTGATCGTTCAGCTGGACATGGAAGAATTCTGTGAAGTGGCCGACCTGTCGGCGGCCTACGTGATCGAAATCGTCGAGCACGGCATCCTCGAACCTCAGGGGACGGCGCCCCAGAACTGGCGTTTCAGTGATGTCGAACTGTCCCTGGCCAAGCGCGCGGCGAAGCTGCGCCGCGATCTGGACCTGGAGTGGGAAGGGGTCGCCCTGGCCCTAGACCTGCTGGATGAAGTGCGGCAACTGCGCGCCGAGAACCAGATGCTCAGGCAGCGCCTGGGCCGCCTGCTGCTGGACTGATGTCCCATGGCCTGACGGCCTGACGGCCTGTAGCCGCTGCCGAGCGCCAGCGAGGCTGCGACCGGGCGCGCAGCGACCGTAAAAACAGGCAGCTGCGGCGTGTCAGGAAAATCAGGTTGCGAGGACTGGGTCCTCGTTCGCAGCTTCGCTGGCGCTCAGCAGCGGCTACAGAGGGCAGCAGCAGTAATAGCGTGCCTCAGGCGCGGGACACCCGCGGCAGGGTGACGGTGAAGGTGGTGCCGTCGCTTTCGTTGGAGCTGACCTCGATGCTGCCCTGGTGCGCGGTCACCACTTCCTTGACGATGAACAACCCCAGGCCAAGGCTGGTGCTGGTACTGCCCAGTTCCTCGTCGGCACTGCGCACCAGCGGGTCAAACAGGGTGGCCAGGGCTTCCTGGGGGATGGGGACGCCGTAGTTGTGAACGGTCAGCAGCACTTGCTCGACGCCGCCGGTGAGGGTCACGGTGACGGTGCGGCGGTTGCTGCCGTGCTGCAAGGCATTGCCGATCAGGTTCTGCAGCATCTGCTCGATGCGGGCGCGGTCCCAGATGCCGTGGCTGTCTCCTTCGAAGCTCAATAGCGGCAGGCAGTCGGGCTGGCCCGCGCAGGCTTCGTCCATGGCCGCCTTGGCCGCGCTGGCCAGGTCCATGGGCGCGGGGTCGATGGGCAAGCCGTTGCCCAGGCGACTGCGGACGAACTCCAGCAAATCGCTGACCATGGCGCCCATGTGCCGGGTGCCAGTCTTGATCCGCGACACAAAGGCCAGGGCGTCCTCATCCAGCGGCACTTTGCGCGCCAGCATCTCGGTGGACATGCTCACCGCTTGCAGCGGCGCCCGCAGATCGTGGCCAAGAATCGCCAGGAAGATATCCCGCGAGCGGCTGACCTGCTCGGCATAGGCGGTGGTGGACTCGGCCAGGGCTTCGTCGATCGCCTCGTTGAAGCGGATCATGTCCTGCAGGTGCTCCAGGTCCGGGGTTGTCAGGCTGGCAACCCACAGGCGGATCACGCAGGCCCGCAGGTGGCGGAACTCCGAGGTCATCTGCACCAGATCGAAACCCACGTGATGGCGCAGTTCGCCATGGCTGGCGGCGGCCGCATCCAGGCTCGGTGACTTGTCCGGGCCTTCGCCCTTGGCCTTGGCCAATTGCTCCCCCGGGCTCTGGCTGGTGCGCATGTCCCGGGCGGCGGCCAGCAGAATCGACCGCGAGTGATCCCGCAGGTCGCTGCGGGTCAGGCAGTCAGGGGCCAGGGTCCTGGCAAATTGTTCCCATTCATCAACGATTTGCTCAACGTGCTGGACGATGAAATCGGACAGGCGCATGGCCGGGCACCTTAGTGGGCAGAGAGTGGAAAACGAGACGCATCTTAGCGCCATATCCGCCGGTTCAACACCGTCCCTGCCCAGCGGCTGGATGGGTTTCAGAACAGGAAATAGCGCTGGGCCATGGGCAGCACATCCGCCGGTTCACACCACAGCAGCACACCGTCGGCCTTGACCTGATAGGTCTGCGGGTCGACTTCGATGTTCGGCAGGTAGTCGTTATGGATCAGGTCGCTCTTTTGCACCGTGCGACAGCCCTTGGCCACGGCGATGCGTTTTTTCAGGCCCAATTGTTCCGGCACTCCGGCGTCCAGCGCCGCCTGGCTGATGAAGGTCAGGCTGGTGGCGTGGCGGCTGCCGCCGTAACTGGCGAACATCGGCCGGTAATGCACCGGCTGCGGGGTCGGGATCGAGGCGTTGGCATCGCCCATCAGGCTCGCGGCAATCGCTCCGCCCTTGAGGATCAGGGTCGGCTTGACCCCGAAAAAGGCCGGGCGCCAGAGCACCAGGTCGGCCCACTTGCCGACTTCGATGGAGCCCACTTCATGGCTGATGCCATGGGTGATCGCCGGGTTGATGGTGTACTTGGCGATGTAGCGCTTGACCCGGAAGTTGCTGTTGCCGGGGCCGTCGCCCGGCAGCGGGCCGCGCTGGCGGTGCATCTTGTCGGCGGTCTGCCAGGTGCGGGTCACCACTTCGCCGACCCGGCCCATGGCCTGGCTGTCGGAGCTGATCATCGAGAACGCCCCCAGGTCGTGGAGGATGTCCTCGGCGGCGATGGTCTCGCGGCGGATGCGGCTTTCGGCGAAGGCCACGTCCTCGGCGATGCTCGGGTCCAGGTGATGGCAGACCATGAGCATGTCCAGGTGCTCGTCGATGGTGTTGCGGGTGAAGGGCCGGGTCGGGTTGGTGGAGCTGGGCAGCACATTGGAAAAACCGCAGGCCTTGATGATGTCCGGAGCGTGGCCGCCGCCGGCGCCTTCGGTGTGGTAGGTGTGGATGGTCCGCCCCTTGAAGGCGCCCAGGGTGGTTTCGACGAAGCCGGACTCGTTGAGGGTGTCGGTGTGGATCGCCACCTGCACGTCGTACTGGTCGGCCACGCTCAGGCAGTTGTCGATGCTGGCCGGGGTGCTGCCCCAGTCCTCGTGCAGCTTGAGGCCGATGGCCCCGGCCTTGACCTGTTCGATCAAGGGCTCCGGCAGGCTGGCGTTGCCCTTGCCGGTAAAGCCGATGTTCATCGGGAAGGCGTCCGCGGCCTGGAGCATGCGCGCCATGTGCCAAGGCCCGGAGGTGCAGGTGGTGGCGTTGGTCCCGGTGGCCGGCCCGGTGCCGCCGCCGATCATGGTGGTGACGCCGCTCATCAGCGCTTCTTCGATCTGCTGCGGGCAGATGAAGTGGATGTGGGTGTCGATGCCGCCGGCGGTGAGGATCATGCCTTCCCCGGCGATCACTTCGGTGCTGGCGCCGATGGCGATGGTCACGTCGGGCTGGATATCCGGGTTGCCGGCCTTGCCGATGGCGGCGATGCGCCCGTCCTTGAGGCCGACGTCGGCCTTGACGATGCCCCAGTGATCGATGATCAGGGCGTTGGTGATCAGGGTGTCCACCACATCGCACGCCAGCAGCTGGCTCTGGCCCATGCCATCGCGGATCACCTTGCCGCCACCGAACTTCACTTCTTCACCGTAGGTGGTGAAGTCCTTCTCCACTTCGATCCACAGCTCGGTGTCGGCCAGCCGTACCTTGTCGCCCACGGTGGGGCCGAACATGTCGGCGTAGGCCTCACGGGAAATGCGCATTCCTCGTTCCTCGGAAATGAGCGGCAAGCTTCAAGCTGCCAGCTGCAAGAAAATTCAAAAGACATCCATAGCGCTTCAGGCCGCTTTTGCTTGGCGCTTGAAGCTTGTCACTGGGAGCTGTGTTCAGAGGTCGCCCATGATGCGTCCGGCAAAGCCGAACACCCGGCGCTTGCCGGCCAGCTCCACCAGTTCCACTTCGCGGGTCTGCCCCGGTTCGAAGCGCACCGCGGTGCCGGCGGCGATGTTCAAGCGCATGCCGCGGCTGGCGGCGCGGTCGAAGGTCAGGGCGTCGTTGGTTTCGAAAAAGTGATAGTGCGAGCCGACCTGGATCGGCCGGTCGCCGCTGTTGGACACCTTCAGGCTCAAGGTGCGGCGCCCGACGTTGAGTTCGATCTCGCCGGGCTGGATCTGGTATTGGCCAGGAATCATAGCGGTTGTCCCAGAGTCTTGAAGTAGATGGCGGTAGGGGTGTAGGTGCCGTCCGGGCTCTGGCAGTAGTTGGGCAGTTCGCCGACCCGGGTGTAACCCAGGGCGCGGTAGAACGCTTCCGCCGCCGAGCCGGCCTCGGTGTCCAGGTACAGCAGCCCGCGCCGGTGCTGGCGGGCAGCCTGCTCCAGGGCATTGATCAACTGCTGGCCCAGGCCGCGACGCCGGGCGCTGTGCAGCACCATGAGCTTTTGCACTTCGGCGCGGTTGCGCCCGTTGGCCTTCATGCACAGCGCCAACTGCACGCTGGCCAGGACCCTCTCGTCATGCACCACCACCCACAGCAGCAGGCTGCCGTCCTCGACCCCGGCCTGCACGCTGCTGAGGTAGGCCCGGGCCTGACTGTCGTCCAGGTCGGCCATGAAACCGACTGACGCGCCGTGCTGCACCGAGTCCAGCAGCAGGTCGATCAATCCCTGGCGGTAATGGGCAAAGCTTTCTCCATGGACTCGGCGCAGTTGGGCGGCGTTCATCGAGAGGTCACTCCTGGTGAGGGGCGGGCGGTTGTGCCCCGGGGTTGAGAGTCAGTTGCATGAAGGTCAGGTCCAGCCAGCGCCCGAACTTGGTGCCCACCTGGGGCATCTGCCCGGTACTGATGAAACCGAGGCGCTCATGCAGACGGATCGAGGCGGTGTTGCCGCTCTCGATGGCGGCCACCATCACGTGCTTGTCACAGCCACGGGCGCGTTCCAGCAGCACCGCCATCAGTTGTGGACCCAGGCCGTTGCCGCGCTGGTCGCGGCGCACGTAGACCGAGTGTTCCACGGTGTGGCGAAAGCCGTCGAAGGGCCGCCAGTCGCCGAAGGAAGCGTAGCCGAGCACCTGCTCCTCGGCGTTGACCACCACCAGGATCGGATAGCCCTGGCTCTGGCGCGCGCTGAACCAGGCCTGACGGTTGCCCAGGTCGACCGGGGCGTCGTTCCAGATCGCCGTGGTATTGAGCACAGCGTCGTTGTAGATGTCGCGGATCGCCGGCAGGTCGGCGTGCAGCGCATCACGGATGCGATAGGTCATGACGCGGCCTCAGGCGATGGGTTGGTGGACGGTGACCAGCTTGGTGCCGTCGGGGAAGGTGGCCTCCACCTGAATCTCCGGGATCATCTCCGGGATGCCTTCCATCACCTGTTCGCGGCTGAGCAGGGTGGTGCCGTAGTGCATCAGATCGGCCACGCTCTGGCCGTCCCGGGCACCTTCGAGCAGCGCGGCGGAAATATAGGCCATGGCTTCCGGGTAGTTGAGCTTGAGGCCGCGGGCCAGTCGCCGTTCGGCCACCAGGCCGGCGGTGAAGATCAGCAGCTTGTCTTTTTCGCGTGGGGTCAGGTCCATCGTGATCGATCCGTCGTTGGGCAGTTTGAAAAGGGCAGGTGTTTCATGTGTTCCAGATCCTCGGCGGCACCGCCTCGCGGCCCAGCAGGACCGGGCGCAGCAGGCGCCACAGGTCGATCAGCCAGGCACGGGCGAGCAGGGCCTCGCTGGCCAGGCAGCGGGCCACCAGCAGCCCCGGCAGCTGGCTCAGGTCGCCGCGTACCGGGTGCTGCAGAGCACGGCAGCGCTCCAGCAGTTGGCTGTCGATGTCGCCGCTCACCAGCAGGGTGGCGAACACCGGCTGGCCGTCCAGGCCGATGGGCGAATCCAGCAGGCCGTCGCCGCCGCTGAGGCGCTGGCGCTCATGCCACAGCGGCCGGCCGTCGCGACGGATATCCAGGTGGGCCTGGAAGTGTCCGTGCTCGAAGCGCTCGGCACTGGCCGGGCGGCCGAGGGCGACGATGTCCCAGTAGAACAGCCGGGCGTCGCCTTGCAGGTCGATCCGGGTCGTCAGTTCGGCCTGGGCGGCGCTGAAGACAATGGTTTCCTGGGGCAGCCACTCCAGGGTCGCCCCCGGCGCCACCTGCAGGTCCAGGGTCTGCCCGGCCGGGCTGTTGGCGCGATACCACTTGGCGGCGCCGGGGCTGGTCAACTGGGCCCAGGCGTCGCGCTCGACCCGGGCACTGATGGCCAGCCGGTCGCCGCCGGCGATGCCGCCGGGCGGGTGCACGATGATGTGCTGGCACACCTCGGGTCCTTCGGCGTACAGGTGCTTCTGCACCCGCAGCGGGCCCAGGTGGCGGCGCAGCACCGGGCGCGTGCTGGCGCCGAAACGGGCGTAGGCCAGCTCCAGTTCGGCGTGCCAGCTGGGGGTGAACAGGGCGGTGGCGGCAGGTGAGTTCATGCTGGGTCGTTATCGTTAGGAGGCTACAGATTAGATCGTAACCAGGCCGCGTACACCGTCGGCCTGCATATTTTCACCGCGGCCCTGCTGGATGATTTCCCCCCGGGACATCACCAGGTAGTGGTCGGCCAGTTCGGCGGCAAAGTCGTAGAACTGCTCCACCAGCACAATCGCCATGTCGCCCCGGGCCGCGAGTTGCTTGATCACCGCGCCGATTTCCTTGATCACCGAGGGCTGGATGCCTTCGGTGGGCTCGTCAAGGATCAGCAGCCGGGGCCGACTGGCCAGGGCCCGGCCGATGGCCAGCTGTTGCTGCTGGCCGCCGGAGAGGTCGCCGCCGCGGCGCTGCTTCATCTGCAACAGCACCGGGAACAGTTCGTAGATGAAGGCCGGGACTTCCTTGGCCTGGGAGCCGGGGAAGCGGGACAGACCCATCAGCAGGTTTTCTTCCACGGTCAGGCGAGCAAAGATCTCCCGCCCCTGGGGCACGTAGCCGATACCGGCCTGGACCCGTTGGTGGGGCTTGTAGCCCGTGATGGCCCGGCCCTCCCAGTTGACCGTGCCCTCCCTGGCCGGCAGCAGGCCCATCAGGCATTTGAGCAGGGTGGTCTTGCCCACGCCGTTGCGCCCGAGCAAGCAGGTCACTTCGCCGATCCGGGCCTCGAAGCTCAGGCCCCGGAGGATGTGGCTACCGCCGTAGTACTGGTGAAGCTGTTGGACCTCTAGCATCGGAACTCCGTCAGTAGATTCAAGCTGCAAGACTCAAGCTGCAAGTCAGGGCAGGATGGTTGTACGGCTTTGCTCTTTACTTGCCGCTTGAAGCTTGCGGCTTGTCGCTGGCCGATTCATCGGCCCAGGTAAACCTCAATCACGCGCTCATCGGCCTGCACCTGTTCCAGCGATCCTTCGGCCAGCACGCTGCCCTGGTGCAGCACGGTGACGTGGTCGGCAATCGAGCCGACAAAGCCCATGTCGTGCTCCACCACCATCAGCGAGTGCTTGCCGGCCAGGGTCTTGAACAGCTCGGCGGTGAACTCGGTCTCGGCATCGGTCATGCCCGCCACCGGTTCGTCCAGCAACAGCAGTTGCGGGTCCTGCATCAGCAGCATGCCGATCTCCAGGAACTGCTTCTGGCCGTGGGACAACAGGCCGGCCTGGCGCTGGGCCGAAGGGCTCAGGCGAATGGTCTCCAGCACCTGGGCGATGCGGTCCTGCTGTTCGCCGCTCAGGCGCGCGCCGAGGCTGGCCCACACCGACTTGTCGGTCTTCTGCGCCAGCTCCAGGTTCTCGAACACGCTCAGGGCCTCGAACACCGTGGGCTTCTGGAACTTGCGGCCGATCCCGGCCTGGGCGATCTGCACTTCGCTCATCCGGGTCAGGTCCAGGGTTTCGCCGAACCAGGCCTTGCCCCGGGTCGGCCGGGTCTTGCCGGTGATCACGTCCATCAGGGTGGTCTTGCCCGCGCCGTTGGGGCCGATGATGCAGCGCAGTTCGCCGACGCCGATGTACAGGTTGAGGTCGTTGAGGGCCTTGAAGCCATCGAAGCTGACGCTGATGTCCTCCAGGGTCAGGATGGTGCCGTGACGGGTGTTCAGGCCTCTGCCGGCGGCCTGGCCGAGGCCGATGGCGTCGCGGCTGCTGCCCGAGTCCTTGTTGGGTTCGAGTATGGGTTCGAGCATGAAGTCCGCCGTGGCCGTGACTCTCATTGTTCACCTCGTTTCTTCAGCAGGCCGATCACGCCCTTGGGCAGGTACAGGGTCACCACGATGAACAGGGCGCCGAGGAAGAACAGCCAGTACTCGGGGAAGGCCACGGTGAACCAGCTCTTCATGCCGTTGACCAGCCCGGCGCCCAGCAGCGGGCCGACCAGGGTGCCGCGCCCGCCCAGGGCCACCCACACCGCGGCCTCGATGGAGTTGGTGGGGGACATTTCACTGGGGTTGATGATGCCCACCTGGGGCACGTACAGGGCCCCGGCCAGGCCGCAGAGCACCGCGCTCAGGACCCAGACGAACAGCTTGAAGCCGCGTGGGTCGTAGCCGCAGAACATCAGGCGGTTCTCGGCGTCGCGCAGGGCGGTCAGCACCCGGCCGAACTTGCTCCGGGCCAGGCGCCAGCCCAGGAGCAGGCTGGCCACCAGCAGCAGCACCGTGGCCAGGAACAGCACCGCCCGGGTGCCCGGCTCGGTGATGCCGAAGCCCAGGATGCTGCGGAAGTTGGTGAAGCCGTTGTTGCCGCCAAAGCCGGTCTCGTTGCGAAAGAACAGCAGCATCCCGGCAAACGTCAGGGCCTGGGTCATGATCGAGAAGTACACGCCCTTGATCCGCGAGCGGAAGGCGAAGAAACCGAACACCAGGGCCAATAGACCCGGCGCCAGCACCACCAGGCACAGGGCCCAGAGGAAGTGGCTGGTGCCGGTCCAGTACCAGGGCAACTCGTTCCACGAGAGAAAGGTCATGAATGCCGGCAGGCCGTCTCCGGCGGCCTGGCGCATCAGGTACATGCCCATGGCGTAGCCGCCCAGGGCGAAGAACAGACCGTGGCCCAGGGACAGCAGCCCGGCATAGCCCCAGACCAGGTCCAGGGCCAGGGCGACGATGGCGTAGCAGAGGATCTTGCCCACCAGGGTCAGGGTGTAGGCCGAGACGTGCAGCGGGTGGTCCGCCGCCAGCAGCGACAACAGCGGCAATGCCAGCAACACCAGGAGCAGCAGGGCGCCGACGCTGAGGGTGAGCTTGGGCCCGGCTTTCTGGCTGGCGGTAATGAGCAGTGGTTGGTTCATCAGTCGATCACCCGTCCTTTCAGTGCAAAGAGTCCCTGGGGACGTTTCTGGATGAACAGAATGATCAGCGCGAGGATCAGGATCTTGCCCAGCACGGCGCCGATCTGCGGTTCGAGGATCTTGTTGGCGATCCCCAGGCCGAAG
This sequence comes from Pseudomonas sp. BC42, assembly GCF_021560055.1. Taxonomy (NCBI): domain Bacteria; kingdom Pseudomonadati; phylum Pseudomonadota; class Gammaproteobacteria; order Pseudomonadales; family Pseudomonadaceae; genus Pseudomonas; species Pseudomonas sp. BC42. Next base: position 6,148,346 of record NZ_CP091067.1, on the reverse strand, counting down.
GCCGCCAGCACGCTGCCGGCCAACTGGCCGACGCCGCCGAGCACCACCACCAGGAACGAGTCGATGATGTAGCTCTGGCCCAGGTCCGGGCCGACGTTGCCGATCTGGCTCAGGGCCACGCCGCCCAGGCCGGCGATCCCCGAGCCGAGGCCGAAGGCGAGCATGTCCACCCGTCCGGTGGGCACGCCGCAGCAGGCGGCCATGTTGCGGTTCTGGGTCACCGCGCGCACGTTCAGGCCCAGGCGGGTCTTGTTCAACAGCAGCCAGGTGAGCACGACGACAAACAGGGCGAAGGCGATGATCACGATGCGGTTGTAGGGCAGTACCAGGTTGGGCAGGACCTGGATGCCGCCCGACAGCCAGGCCGGGTTGGCCACCTCGACGTTCTGCGCGCCGAACAGCAGGCGCACCAGTTGGATCAGCATCAGGCTGATGCCCCAGGTGGCCAGCAGGGTTTCCAGCGGGCGGCCGTAGAGGTGGCGGATCACCGTGCGCTCCAGGGCCATGCCGATTGCGGCGGTGACAAAAAATGCCACCGGCAGGGCCAGCAACGGGTAGAACTCGATGGCCTGCGGAGCAAAACGCTGGAACAGCCACTGCACCACGTAGGTGGAGTAGGCGCCGAGCATCAGCATCTCGCCGTGGGCCATGTTGATCACCCCCAGCAGGCCGAAGGTGATGGCCAGCCCCAGGGCCGCCAGCAGCAGGATCGAACCCAGGGACAAGCCGCTGAAGGCCTGGCCGAGGACCTCACCCAGCAGCAGCTTGCGCTTGACCTGGGCCAGGCTGGTTTCGGCGGCGGTGCGCACGTTGGCATCGGCCTCGACCCCGGGTTGCAGCAGGCCTTCGAGACGGGTGCGGGCCAGCGGGTCGCCGGTTTCCCCCAGCAGGCGCACGGCGGCCAGGCGCACTGCCGGATCGCCGTCCACCAGTTGCAGGTTGGCCAGGGCCAGGCTCAGGGCGTCGTGCACGCCGGGGTCCTGCTCGGCGGCGAGCCGGGCATCGAGGAATTTCAATTGCGCCGGCTTGGCGCTTTTCTGCAGCTGCCGGGCGGCGTCGAGCCGGGTGCTGGCCTCGGTGGCAAGCAACTGGTGGCTGGCCAGGGCGCTGTCGATCAGGCCCCGCAGGCGGTTGTTCAGGCGCAGGGTTTTGCTTTCACCGGCGATGCTCAGTTGACCCTGCTGCAGGGCCTTGAGCAGTTCCAGGCGTGCCGGATCGGGCTGCGCGGCCCAGGTTTCCAGCAGTTGCGCCTGTTGGTTGGAATTGGCCGCGACAAAATCTTCGGCTTCACCGGCATGGGCTGCGATGGGCAGCAGTAACAGGCAGGCGAGGAGCAAACGGTAGAGGGCAGTGGGCATGGCGATGTCCTTGAAAACACCCGGGTAACCCGTAGGAGCGAGCTTGCTCGCGATCCGCGCAGCGGCCAGCCGAGCGGTTTTCGTTGCAGGTCCTGCGGACCTCATCGCGAGCAAGCTCGCTCCTACAGGGAAGGCGTCAGGCCTGGGGCTGGATCAGTTGCTCTTGACCGCGTAGTCCGGCTTCTTGTCGTTGCCCGGAATGAACGGGCTCCATGGCTGGGCACGGATCGGCCCTTCGGTCTGCCACACCACATTGAACTGACCGTCCGGCTGGATCTCGCCGATCATCACCGGCTTGTGCAGGTGGTGGTTGGTCTTGTCCATGGTCAGGGTGTAGCCCGAGGGGGCGGCGAAGGTCTGCCCGGCCAGCGCCTCACGAACCTTGTCGACATCGGTGGACTTGGCTTTCTCCACCGCCTGGGCCCACATGTGGATGCCGACGTAGGTGGCTTCCATCGGGTCGTTGGTCACCGCCTTGTCCGCTCCCGGCAGGTTCTTGGCCTTGGCGTAGGCCTTCCAGGCAGCGACGAACTTCTGGTTCACCGGGTTATCCACCGACTCGAAGTAGTTCCACGCTGCGAGGTTGCCCACCAGCGGCTTGGTGTCGATGCCGCGCAGTTCTTCCTCGCCCACCGAGAACGCCACCACCGGCACGTCGGTGGCCTTCAGGCCCTGGTTGGCCAGCTCCTTGTAGAAGGGCACGTTGGAGTCGCCGTTGACCGTGGAGATCACCGCGGTCTTGCCGCCGGCGGAGAACTTCTTGATGTTGGCGACGATGGTTTGATAGTCGCTGTGACCGAACGGGGTGTAGACCTCTTCGATGTCCTTGTCGGCCACGCCCTTGGAGTGCAGGAACGAACGCAAAATCTTGTTGGTGGTGCGCGGGTAGACGTAGTCGGTGCCCAGCAGGAAGAAGCGCTTGGCGCTGCCGCCGTCTTCGCTCATCAGGTATTCCACGGCCGGGATCGCCTGCTGGTTCGGCGCGGCGCCGGTGTAGAAGACGTTGGGCGACATTTCTTCGCCTTCGTACTGCACCGGGTAGAACAGCAGGCCGTTGAGTTCCTCGAACACCGGCAGCACCGATTTGCGCGACACCGAAGTCCAGCAGCCGAACACCACCGCCACCTTGTCCTGGGTCAGCAGCTGGCGGCCCTTCTCGGCGAACAGCGGCCAGTTGGACGCCGGGTCCACCACCACCGGTTCCAGCAGCTTGCCGTTGACCCCGCCCTTGGCGTTGATCTCGTCGATGGTCATCAGCGCCATGTCTTTGAGCGAGGTTTCAGAGATCGCCATGGTCCCCGACAGGGAGTGCAGGATACCGACCTTGATGGTCTCGGCGGCCTGGACGGTCCAGGTCATGCCCATCGCGGCAATGCTTGCCGAGAGAGTGAAAGCCTTGAGCAAACTACGACGCTTCATTGTGCGATCTCCATGAACTTTTGATTTTTTTTCAGGCGGCAGATGCGGACTTCACAGGCTCGGTGAACACCTCGGCACTCGCCGAGGTGTTCACCGAGTCGGTACTGAAGGGGTGTTTTGCAAGGGATGTGCCGAGTCGCCGCAGGGCATGAAAACGTCGCTTCAGGCGCTGGGGCAGGGCGGTCGATGCCCCAAGAGGAGGCCTGGATCAGAGGATGGTGCGCAGGGATGCGTCATTGTGGTGCTGCCGCAGAGCGGCAGCCTTGGTCAGCGAGGGCTTCAGTTCACCCCAGGGAAGGAGTCGACGTATTTGATGGTGAAGTCGGGAAAGGAGTCGACGATCTGGATCTTGTAATCGGGATAGCTGTTGACGATCTTCCACTTGCCCGGCGAGTCGGCAAAGGAGTTGACCTGCTTGACCTTCAGGTCGGGAAAGGAGTTCACCACCTTGACCTTGTAGTCGGGGAAGCTGTTGACGATCTGGATGTTGCCGTAGATTTTCGAGACGTCGACCGAGGTGCCGGCCTGGGCGCCAAGGGCGGTGCCGAGCAGCACGGCCAAGAGTGCGGTTCTGAACATGAGACTCATCCTGAGAGATCCAAGCGCGCGATCTTAAAGCAAGGGCGACGATTGTAGGAGCTGGCTGGCCAGCGAAGAGGCCCTCGAATCTGGCACAAGGCTCAGGGGCGTCTTCGACGGCCAGCCGGCTCCTACAGCGGCGGATGGATCAGCGGCGGCGCATCAGGCCGATGAAGAACAGCCCGCCAATGGCCGCCGTGGCCACACCGATCGGCAGGTCCTCGGGGGCGATCAGGGTGCGGGCGGCGACGTCGACCCAGACCAGGAACAGGCTGCCCAGCAGCACGCACACCGGCAGCAAGCGGCGATGTTCGGCGCCCACCAGGCGCCGGGCGATGTGCGGCACCATCAGCCCGACAAAACCGATGGAGCCGCTGATGGACACCAGCACTCCGGTCATCAGCGAGGCGATCAGGAACACCTTCAGGCGCACGTTGCGCGCATTCAGGCCCAGGGTCACGGTGGTCTGTTCGCCGGCCATCAGGGCATTCAGCGGCCGCGCCATGCCCAGCAGCAAACCCAGCCCCAGCAGCACGCTGGCCGCGGGAACCGCCAGCAGTTCCCAGCGCGCCAGACCCAGGCCGCCGAGCATCCAGAACATCACCGCCGAGCTGGCCCGGTGATCGCCCATGAACAGCAGCAGGTTGGCCACCGCCATCATCACGAAGGACACCGCCACCCCGCACAGCAGCAGGCGGTCGCTGTCCAGGCGGCCGTTGCGGGCGGCGATCCCCAGGACCAGGGCCATGCTCAGCAGGGCGCCGACAAAGGCCGCCAGGGGCAGGGTCAGGAGACCGATGACCTGCCCCAGGTGCAGCACCACGATCACCGCGCCCAGGGTGGCGCCGGAGGTCACCCCCAGCAGGTGCGGGTCGGCCAGGGGGTTGCGGGTCACGGCCTGCAGCACCGCGCCGATCAGGGCCAGCCCGGCGCCGACCAGAGCGCCGAGCAGCATGCGCGGCACGCGGATCAGCCAGACGATATGCTCCTGGCCCGGGCTCCAGTCCACCGTGCCCAGGCCCAGGGCCTTGTGCAGGAGAATCCGCCCGACCACCTCCGCCGGCACCCGCGCCGGGCCAAACCCCAGGGACAGCACACAGGACGCCAGCAGCAGGGCGCCGAGGGTCAGCAACAGCCAGGCATAGCGACCCTTGATCATTGGCCGTGGAAACCCTTGGCGAGGGCTTCTACCGCCAGCACGTTGTCGATCCCCGGGGTGGCCTGCACATAGGGAATGACGATGAGACGCTGGTTCTTGATCGCGTCGACCCCTTGCAGGGCCTGGTTGTTCAGCAGGAACTGCTGCTTCTGCTCGGCGGTGACTTCGCTGTAGTCGACGATGACGATCACCTGCGGGTTGCGTTCGACCACGGTTTCCCAGTTGACCCGGGTCCAGCTGGCCTCGACGTCGTCGAGAATGTTGCGCCCGCCGGCCGCATCGATCAGGGCCTGGGGCATGCCCAGGCGGCCCGAGGTCATGGCCCGGTCTTCGCCGCTGTCGTAGAGGAACACCCGGGGCTTGTCCTTGGGCAGGTCCTTCTGTACCTCGGCGACCTGCTCCTGCATCTGCGCGATCAGCGCGTTGGCCCGGTCCTGCACGTCGAAGATCCGGCCCAGGTTGCGCAGGTCGTTGTAGGTGTCGTCGAGGCTGGCCGCCGGGCGCTTCATCACGAAGGCGCAGGACTCGGTCAGCTCGTAGACGTTGATCCCCAGTGGCGCCAGGGTCTGCGGCGTGAGGTCACCGCCGATGCGCATGCCGTAGTCCCAGCCGGCGAAGAAAAAGTCGACGTTGGCGTTGAGCAGGGTTTCCACCGACGGGTACTTGGCCGCCAGCTCCGGCAGTCCGTCGAGCAGGGTGCTCATTTGCGGGGTCACGGCCTTCCAGCCGCTGACGCCGCTGTAGCCCACCATGCGCGGCTTGAGCCCGAGGGCGAGCATCATCTGGGTCATGTTGATGTCGTGGCTGAGGGCGTGTTGCGGCGCCTGCTTGAAGGTCACTTGGCGGTCGCAGCTGTTGATCGTCAGCGGGTAGTGGGTGGCTGCGGCGAAGGCCTGGGCGGTGCCCAGTGACAGGGCCAGAAACAGGCTGCGGTGGAGCAGGGAGCGCAAGGTCATGGTTGAGTGATCCAGGTGATTCGTGGGTAGCCGGACAGGGGGTGGGCGTCGATCAGGGCCTCGACCCCGAAGACATTGCGCAACAGCTCGACCGTCAGTACCTCGGCGGGGGATCCGCTGGCGACGATGCGCCCGTGATTGAGGACGTACAGCCGGTCGCAGAACGCCGCGGCCAGGTTCAGGTCATGGATGCTCGCCAGGGTGCCGATGCCCAGGCGCTTGACCCGTTGCAGCAGCTCCAGCTGGTAGCGCGGGTCGAGGTGATTGGTCGGTTCATCGAGGATCAGCAACTGCGGTCGCTGAGCCAGGGCCCGGGCCAGGATCACCCGCTGTTTCTCGCCCCCCGACAAGGTGGCGAACGCATGGTCCTCGAAGCCCAGCAGACCCACCGATTCCAGTGCCTCGCGGGCGATGCGCCGGTCTTGTTCGGTGTCGCCGTCGAACAGGCCCTTGTGCGGCGTGCGGCCCATGGCGACCACTTCTTCCACGGTCAGGCCGAAGGCGTCGGGAAACTCCTGGAGCACCACGGCAATGCGCTGCGCGCACCAGCGCGGCGACTGCTTCCAGACGTTGTGGTGGGCCAGTTGCACCTCGCCCTGCTGCGGCTTGCTGAAGCGGTAGGCGCAGCGCAGCAGGCTGGTCTTGCCGCTGCCGTTGGGGCCGATCAGGCCGACGAATTCGCCGGCCGCCACCTGCAGGCTGGCCTCACGCAGTTGGAACTGGTGATGGCAGTGGCCCTGGCCCAGGGGTGTCCAGGCCAGGTTGGTGAGGTTCAGCGAGGTCATGCGGTGTCCGTAGGGTCCGGCCGGTGCGGTTAAAAGGTGTAGTCAGCGGTGACGAACAACGAGCGCGGCTCGCCGAGTATCCATTGCTGGCCGTCATTGTATTGGCTTTGTGCGTACTGGCGGTCAAACAGGTTGTTCAATTGCAGGCCCAGGGTGGTATTGGGCAGGGCTTTCCACGACAGGTTGGCGTCGACCACGGTGTAGCTGGGCAGTTCGTTGCGGTTGGCCATATCGGCGTAGCGCGCATCTACGTAGCGCACCCCGGCGCCGGCCCGCAGGTCATCGTTGAGGGCTTTGCTCAGCCACAGGTTGGCGGTGCGGCGCGGCACGTCCACCGGGCGATTGCCATCGCGGGAGACTTGCACGCCGTTGACGTCCTGCTGGAAGTCGTCGTACTGGGCACGAACGATGGCGGCGTTGGCCTGCAGTTGCCAGGCGTGGGGCAGTTGCAGCTCCAGGCTGGCTTCCAGGCCGTTGGAGGATTGCTGGCCCACTTGCTGTTTGCGGTTCGGCTCGCCGGGCACATCGGTCAGCAGCTTCTTCTTGACGATGTGGTAGGCCGCCAGGGTCCATTCGCCGCGCTGGTCCCAGAACGCCTGCTTGAGGCCGATCTCGGTCTGCCGGGCGCTGGACAGGTCGAACTGCTGCTGGCTCTTGCTCAGGGAAATCAGCCCGCCGACACCGTCGGTGCTGGTGGAGTACTGGCCGTATACCGAGGTGTCCGCAGTGACGGCGAATACCAGCCCGGCCTTCCAGTTGTTGCCGGTGAGGGTCTTGTCATCGCGCTCGTTCTTCACCAAGTCATCGCGATCGATATGCGCGTAGTCGCGGCGCACACCGCTCACCAGGGACCAGCGCTCGCTGAGTTGCAGGCGGTTTTCGGCGAACACCGACATCTGTTTGGTGGTGGTCTTGAATTGATCGCGGTAGGGGCTGTTGCTGGCGAAGTCGCCCGGTGCCGGGTGATACAGGTCCAGCGGTTGACCGTTGGTAACGCTGTCGGTGAAGGGCGAATTGCTTTTCAGGTGAAAGCGAATGCGGTTGTAGTCCACCCCGGTCAGGGTCTGGCTGTCGAGGCCGAACAGCGAGTGCCGGAGGGTGAAGGTCTGGCGGTCGCCGACCTGTTCCTGCTGGTGGCCGATACCGTAGTAACCGCTGCGGCTCAGTTGGCCGGTGGGGGAATTGAAGTTGTAGTTCTCGGCGTTCTGCCAGCGGCGCTGGGCCTTGAGGTAGTACAGCTCGTTGCTGGCACTGAGGGTGTCGGAAATCTGCCATTCGCTGGTCAGGCGGGTCCACTGGTCGTTGTAGTGCTGCTGGTCATTGTGGATGTTGTAGTTCTTGTCCCGCAGGCTCTTGTGCAAACGCCCGTCGATCAGCGGCGTGCCGAAGTTGTTCATCGGGTTCTGGTCGCCGTAGTCGTGGGCCAGGGTGAAGGCCAGGTCGTCGCGGGCTTGCCAGCGCAGGGCGGCACTGACGAAGTCGGCGCTGGAGTCGCCGCGGTCGATCCAGCCGTTGCTGCGCTCGCGGTTGAGGTTGAGCCGGTAGCTCAGGCTGTCGTTCAGGGAGCCGCCGCTGTCCAGGGCTTGTTGCTGGCGATCGAAGGAGCCGTAGCCCAGGCGCAGGTGGTTTTCGATCGCGCCGCTGAACGGCTTTTTCGGAATGCTGTTGATCACCGCACCGGTGGCGCCTTCGCCATACAGCACCGAGGCCGGGCCACGCAGCACGTCGACCCGCTCCACCGCCCAGGTGTCCACCGGGAAGGTCACGGTGCCCATGCCGGTGTACAGGCGGTTGCCGTCATACAGCTGCATCACCGAGCTCTGCCCGGTAAAGCCCCGTGCCGACAGCGAGGTGCCGCCGTCCCCCGGGGTGCCGGTGCGGCTGATGCCGGTGCTGCGTGATACCGCGTCCTGAATGCTGCGATCGCCCCGGGCGCGGATCCGTTCGCCGCTCAGGCTGTCGGTGCTGGCCGGGGTTTCCAGGGCACTGAGGTTCAGGCGCGAACCGGCGCGGGTGGGGGTGTTCAGGCTGACGCTGTCGTCGGCCTCGCTGGTCGCAGCCGAAATGGTGCCGGTAGGCAGGGTCAGGGACGAGGCAGATGGGGCCGCTTGGGCCAGGCAGGGCAGGGCGATCAGGCAGAGGCTGGGCAGCAGGGAGTTGTTCATCGGGACGCTGAATCACTTCTTCGAGGGGGTGCCCGCAGTGGGGGGACTGCGGGCCGGGATCTTACACGTTAGCGTTATAAAGTAACATTATAACTGTGCATGGCTAAGCTGCCGGGATTCTACAGAGCCCTCTGGAACGCGCATCTCGGCTGATTCATGTTGAAGATGAAGCCGATTCAGGGCCGTGGTTGAAGCGTGACAGCAGCAGGCGATCGAGCAGCCACACGGCAACCAGCGAGGCCCCGACCAACGGAAAGGCCAGGGCCAGCAACGCCATGATCAGGATCGCGGTTTTCCATTTCGGCAGGTCATGGCGCAGCGGTGGGACGCCGAGTCGACCCTGGGGACGCCGCTTCCACCAGATGACGATGCCGCTCACGGCGCTGAGCAGGATCATCAGGCACACCACCAGCACCAGGATCTGGTTGATGCGGCCGAACATCTTGCCCTCATGCAGCATCACCCCAAGCTCGGTGGCCCGGGCCACGTTGCTGTAATGCTGCCAGCGTACGTCGGCCAGGACCTGGCCGCTGTATTGGTCGACATGCAGGGTGGCGTCGTGGCGCGGGTCATCGGCGAACACCGAAATGGTGAACACCCCGGTGGCGCTCTTGGGCAGGGTAATGCTGTAGCCCGGCGCCACCTGGCGCTGTCGAGCGATGTCCTGCACCGCTTGCAGGCTGACGCTCGGGGCCGCGGGAGCACTGTCGGCCCCGCTATGGGCCATGTGTTCGGCGTGGTCGCCGGACATCGGCATCGGCGTGTTTTCCAGCGCCCAGGGTACGGTCTGGCGCGTGGCGCTGTTGAGTGTGCGGGCCTGCTGGTCGGAGGTCGGTACATCGTTCCACATGGCCGCCGGGAAGCGGTTCCACAGGTCGGCGTACTGCTTGCCCCAGAAGCCGGTCCAGGTCATGCCGCTGAGCAGCATCAGCAGCAGGAATGCCGCGCCCCAGAAGCCCAGCACGCCGTGCAGGTCACGCCAGAACAGGCGACCGCGGGCACTGAAGCGCGGCCATAGCACGCCGGCCGACGACTTGCCCCGGGGCCACCACAGGTACAGGCCGGACACCATCAGGACGATGCCCCAGCCTGCGGCCAGTTCCACCAGGCGGTCGCCGACGGTGCCGATCATCAGTTCGCCGTGAATGGCCCGGGCCACGGCCTGCAGGTTGCGCTTGGCATCCTGCTCGCCGAGCACGTCGCCGTGGTAGGGGTCGATGAAGACATTCAGCTCCTGCCCCTGGTCCTGCACCACGAACTGCGCACTGCGCTCGGCATCGATGGGCGGCAGGTACTGCGTGATATGGCCCCGGGGGTAGGCCGCTTGCACCCGTTGCAGCAAATCGTCGGCGCTCAGCTGGTGATGACCGGCGGGCACCTTGAGCAGGCTGGGGTACATCAGCGGGTCCAGTTGCGGTTTGAACAGGTAGATGATGCCGGTCAGGGCCAGCATCACCATGAATGGAGCCACGAACAGCCCGGCGTAGAAATGCCAGCGCCAGGCCAGGTTATAGAAAGACACGTTGGGTCGACTCATCGGGGAACGCTCCGCAGGGCAGTGGATCTTTTCTTATGGGGACTGTTCGCCGGCCAGCCAGCTCCTGTGGCGAGGAGTCGGCGTGCCGGCGAACGAGGATCAGAAGCTCAGGTCGACCTTGGTCCACAGGGTGCGCCCGGGCTCCTTGATCGCCTGGGGATCATTGGCCGGGTAGCCGAAGCCGGCGTTGCCCGCCAGGTTCAGGTGTTCGGCGTAGGCCTTGCCGAACAGGTTGTCGACCCCGGTGCTGAGCTTGAGGTTCTTGGTCACCCGGTAGGCGCCGTTGAGGGAGAACACGCCGAAGCCACCGCTCTTGCCGAAGTCCTTGCCGACCACGTTGCCCTTGTTCAGGTCGACGCGGTTTTGCGCCGCCACCACTCGCCACAAGGCCCCGGCGCTCCAGTCGTCCTGGCTGTAGGTCAGGCCGAAGCGCGCATCCAGCGGTGGCATCTGCGGCAGGGCCTTGCCATCGCTGCTGTTCTTGCCCCAGGCGTAGGCCAGGGTCGCATCGGCTTTCCAGTTGGAGGTCAGCTTGTAGGCTGCGCCCAGTTCGCCGCCCATGATCCGGGCGTCGATGTTGTCGGCCCGGGAGGTGCTCATGTTCATCATCTGGGTGTTGTAGTCGAACAGGATGTAGTCACGCACCTGGCCGATGTAGCCCGAGGCCCAGGCTTCAAGGTCTTCGCTCTGGTATTGCAGGCCGAAGTCCAGCTGGGTGGTTTTTTCCGGCTTGATCGAATCGAAGGCATTCAGCGAGCCGGCCGGGCCCATTTTCGGCGAGAACAGCTCCCAGTAGTCGGGGAAGCGCTGGGTGTGGCCAAGGCCGACGTAGAGCGTGGTCGGGCTGTCGGCCAGGTCGTGCTCGTAGCGCACGAAGCCGCTGGGCAGGGTATCGGCGCGGGTGTCGCCGGCGGTGGGGTTGGCGCGGCTCATCATTCCCGAGCCGATGCGCTCGCGATAGTCCTTGGCCGAGGCGCGGTCCAGGCGCGCGCCGGTGATCAGGCGATCACGCTCGGCGGCGTACCAGGTCAGTTCGCCGAAGGCACCATAGTTATGGAAGTCGGCGTCCTTGGTGCGGGGCAGTTGCTTGTAGGTGTCGATGCCGCTGCTGGCCCGGGCGCGATGCTCGTTGGTCTGGGCATCCAGGCCGCCGATCAGTTGCAGGTCGGCCCAGCGCCAGGTGGCCTTGATCCGCGCGCCGAGGGTGCGGCGGTCGACGTTGGAGGCCATGGGGCCGGCCATCATTCCGGTGCCGGACGGGGTGCGCAGGCTGTAGTTGTCCATCACGTGGTCGGCGTAGTTGTAGTAGACCTGGGCCTCGACCTTGTCCAGCACCTCGCCGAGGTTGGATTTTTCGAAACGCAGGCCCAGGCTTTCGCGCTTGAACTGCGAGCCGTCCATGCCGCGCCCGGCGTAGCGGGCTTCACCGTCACCCTTGCCGGCGGTGAGCTCCAGCAGGGTGTCGGCGTCCGGGGTCCAGCCCAGGGCCACGTCACCGTTCCACTTGTCGTAGCGCGAGGCCACGGTGTCGTTGTTGCCGTCTTTGTAATCGTCGGAATGGGCGGTGTTGCCGATCACCCGCACATAGCCGAGGGGACCACCGGCGGCCGCGTCCAGGGTCTTGTCGAAACGGCCGTTGGAACCGGCCAGCAGGCTGGCGTTGATCCGGGTACCGAGCTCGCCGAAGTGTTCCGGTTCGCGCTCGAACAGCACGGTGCCGGCCGAGGCGCCCGGGCCCCAGAGCACGGTTTGCGGGCCCTTGATCACGGTCAGGCGGTCGTAGGTTTCCGGGGAAATGTAGGACGTCGGTGCGTCCATGCGTCCGGGGCAGGCGCCGAGCATCATGCCGCCGTTGGTGAGGATGTTCAGCCGCGAGCCGAACATGCCCCGCAACACCGGGTCGCCATTGGTGCCGCCGTTGCGCACCAGGGCAAAGCCGGGAATGGTCTTCAGGTAGTCGCCGCCGTCACTGGCCGGGACCGGCTGGCGCGGGTCCTTGGGATTGGTGACCACGGTCAGCGGCGAGCTCGGGGCGACGGCGGTGATCACCGTCGGGCTCAGTTCGGTGCTGTGTTGGGCGTGCTCCATTGGCGCGTCGTCGGCCAGTGCCAGGGGGCTCAGCAGGGCGCCGCAGAGTACCGCCAGAGCACGGTTGAAATGCAGGCGGGCAGGGTTCAAGGCGAAGGGCTTGAATGGCTGGGCAACGCCCAGGCGAGAGTCAGCAGAAAACATAGATGTTCCATCGATCAGTCTTGAATGACACGGCCGCGGGTACGCGCCTGTCGCGCTGACAGCCGGCCGTGTGAGATGAGCAGGGGACTCAGACGAGGATCGGTGGGGCGCGGGTCAGGGCGCCGGGGAACACGGTCTGCCGGGCGTGGCCCAGGCGCGTGGCGGGGATCAGGAAACCGCTGGTGGGTGTGGTCGCCAGTGCGGCGAACGACAGGCCCGAAGGCAGTGCCGGGCAGTTGAACAGCAGGCTGCAATAGCCGCACTTTTCCCAGAGCACATGCTGCTGGCCCTGGGACTTGCCCGATTGCGCGTGATGCGGGGGTTCACCGTGACAGCCGGGCGCGCCGTCGCCCATGTCCATGGCGGAGGACATGTTCATCGGCGTGGTGTGATCCATCGGCATCGACTGGGAAATCAGCGGGCCGATAAAGATCATCAACATGGCGAACAGGCTGATCCAGCTGCCGCGTCGAACTCTTCGGGAGTTGCGACGCGGCACGGACCGCCCGCGGCCAGGCGCGTGCGGGGCGTTCACGGTCGAAGGGCCGGTCAGGGCTTACTGGTCGTGCATATGCCCTTGCATGGCGTCGGGGGCCTGCTTCTGCACGGCGACCTCAACCGTGACATTGCCGGACTTCTCGAAGTGCAGGGTCAGGGGGAAGCGCTTGCCGTCGCTGAGCAGGCTGCGATCCTTGAGCTCCATCAACATCACGTGGTAGCCCATGGGCGCGAAGGTCACCTCGCCACCGGCGGGAACCGCGACCTTGGGCACCTGCTGCATCTTCATCATGTCGCCCTGCTTGACGTGCTCATGCAGCTCGGCCCGACCGGCGATCGGCGAGTCGACACTGAGCAGGGTGTCGGCGTTCTTGCCCGGGTTGTGCACCACGAAGTACGCGGCCACGGTCGGCGCGTTCGGCGGCAGTTCCTGGGACCAGGGATGGGCGATCTGCAATTCGCCGGCCTTGTAGTCATGGGCGTTGGCGAAGCAGGCAGGCAGCAGCAGTGCGGCCAGGAGCAGGGATTGCTTGACCAGGGATGGTTGAGACATGGCAGTTCTCCAGAACGATTCAAAGACGCAGATCACTTGCGAAACGGAATCATGCCAGAGGCGGTGCACCGGGGTTCAGGCTGGGCCATTGCTGGCGCAGGGTGAGCAGTTCGATCTTCGGTTGCGGCGCGCCCGGCTGGGCGGCGAAACGCATGAAGTTCAGCGGATGAGCATGGCCGGGCAGGGCCACCAGGGGCGCCGAGCCGGAGCAGCACCAGCAGTGCTGCATGTTCGAGTGGTCGTCGTTCTGCGGAGCTTTCTGTTCAAGCTTGCCCAAGGCAATGGCTTGCAGCTTGGTGCCGCTGGCGGAACAGAAACTGCCCCACAGCAGTTGCTCGTCCAGTCCCGCATCGCTGCGCTGCATGGCCCCGGAAAGCGGCATGGCAAGCATGTTGAACAGCACTGCGAAGCAGGCGATCCAGGCAAATGCGAGCCGTTGTCGGGACATGGGGACGATCCGTCGGTTGAGCAATCAGGCGGGTATTTAGCCTGATCGCCGTGGATAAGTAAAAAAGCAGCGTATGCGGTGTGGTGTCGCAGTGCCAGTTCAGGCCGGGCTGACGTGGAGCTTGAGTCCGAGCGCTTTCATGACCTTGATGATAGTTGCGAACTCGGGATTGCCCTGGCTGCCCAGGGCCTTGTACAGGCTCTCGCGGCCCAGGCCGGTATCGCGGGCGATCTGGGTCATGCCGCGGGCGCGGGCGATATCGTTGAGGGCGGCGCGGATCAGCTTGCCGTCGCCGGTGTCTTCCTCGAAGCAGGCGTCGAGGTAGGCGACCATGTCTTCAGGGGTCTTGAGGTACTCCGCCGCGTCGAAGCGGGTGACTGGGGTGTGCATGTTTCAACCCTCGCTCTTGAGGTCGTGGGCCAGTTGCCTGGCGCGTTGGATATCGCGTCTCTGGGTGTTCTTGTCACCGCCGATCAACAACAGGTAGATCACCGTGCCCCGGCGCGAGAAGTACACCCGGTAGCCGGGACCACGATGGATGCGCATCTCGTAGACGCCTCCACCCAGTGCTTCGCAGTCGCCGAATCGGCCCAGTTGGGCGGCGCGGATCCTGGCCAGTACACGGGTTTTGCCTTGCGGATCCTTCAGGTGCAGGAGCCAGCGGCTGAACTCCAGGGTCTGCTCGAAGACGTACATGGTGAATGTATTCCTTGGGATACAGCGTGGCAACCCATTTGCCCGCCTAGAGCTCAATCAGGCGACGAGCGGAGCCGGCGCCATTGAGACGGTCCAAGGAGGCTAAAGCATGGGGTTGGTAGCGCGCTGCCAGGGGCTTCCCAAGTGTTTGTGGGGCGCGGCGGTTTTGCCTGTCAGGTTTTGTCCGGCGAGTGCAGCGCCTGCAGCAACTCGGCCACGCTGGCAAAGTGGCGGTCGGCCTCGGGCAGCTTTGGGCGCTTGAGCACCAGCACCGGTATGCCCCGCTCACGTGCCACCTCCAGCTTGGGCTCGGTGGCGCTGCTGCCGCTGTTCTTGCTGATCAGCACATCGATGTCCCGACGTGCGAACAGTTGGCGCTCGTCTTCGATCAGGAAAGGCCCACGGGCACCGATGACTTCGCAACGCTCGTTGCCGGGGCAGCTTTCCAGGGCGCGCAGGGTCCAGAACTGCCCCGCAGGAATCTCGTTCAGATGCTGCAACGGCTCGCGGCCCAGGGTGAACAGCGGCCGCTTGAAGGGCCGCAGGGCCTCGACCAATGCCTCCCAGCCGGCGATCTCGCGCCAGTCATCGCCCGGTTGCGGCTGCCAGGCCGGGCGCCGCAAGGCCCAGCAAGGCACGGCTGCGTGCTGTGCCGCAGCCACGGCATTGGCGCTGATCTGTGCCGCGTAGGGGTGGGTGGCATCCAGCAGGAGGCCAATGCGTTGTTCGCGGATAAAGCGCGCCAGTCCCTCGGCACCGCCGTAGCCGCCCACCCGCACCTGGCACCTGAGGTCGCTGGGCACCCGACCGACCCCGGCCAGGCTGTAGATATGTTCAGGGCCCAGGGTACGGGCGATGGCCAGGGCCTCGGTGACCCCGCCCAGCAGCAGGATGCGGCTCATGACAAGACTCCGGCGTGGCCAACGATGCCGCCCTGGCGGTCGATGGCGAAGACTTCCACCTGGACCTGAGCCGGCACCACGCTGCGGGCGAAGTCCAGGGCGTGCCGGCACACCGCGTCGCCCAGGGCGATCCCGGCGGCGCTGGCCATGGCCAGCGCCTGCTGGCTGGTATTGGCTGCGCGGATGGCCTGTTGCAGGTCGGCTCCGGCGCCCACCGCGGCGGCCCATTGCGCCAGTTGCGGCAGGTCGATGCTGGAATGGCGGCTGTGCAGGTCCATGTGTCCGGCGGCCAGCTTGCTGATCTTGCCGAAGCCACCGCACAGGCTGAGTTTATCCACAGGCACTTTGCGCAGGTGCTTGAGCACCGCGCCGACAAAGTCGCCCATTTCGATCAGGGCGATTTCCGGCAGGTTGTAGACCCGGCGCATGGTGTCTTCGCTGGCGTTGCCGGTGCAGGCGGCAATGTGCAGGTAGCCGTTGGTCTTGGCCACGTCGATGCCCTGGTGGATCGAGGCGATATAGGCCGCGCAGGAGAAGGGCCGGACAATGCCGCTGGTGCCCAGGATCGACAGCCCGCCGAGAATCCCCAGGCGCGGGTTCATGGTTTTCAGGGCCAGTTCGGCGCCGCCCTCGACATTCACCGTGACTTCGAAACCGCCGGTGTAGGCGTGCTCCTCGGCAAGCCGTTGCAGGTGCTCGCTGATCATCCGGCGTGGCACCGGGTTGATCGCCGGTTCGCCCACCGCCAGCACCAGGCCGGGGCGGGTCACAGTGCCCACGCCCTGGCCGGCGACAAAGCGGATTCCCGGCTCGCGGGTCAGGCGCACCTGGGAGTAGAGCAGGGCGCCGTGGGTCACGTCCGGGTCGTCGCCGGCATCCTTGAGGGTCCCGGCTTCGGCGCCCTCGGCGGTGCGGCGGCAGAACTCCAGGCGCATCTGCACCTGCTTGCCCTTGGGCAGGACGATCTCCACCGCATCGGCGTTGACGCCCCCCAGCAGCAGGCGCGCGGCGGCCAGGCTGGTGGCGGTGGCGCAACTGCCGGTGGTCAGGCCGCTGCGCAGGGGCGCGGGCTGTTCCGCTGTTTCCTCACGCATGCCCTTGCTCCCGTAGGAGCGAGCTTGCTCGCGAAGGGCGCGCTGCGGTCTCTTTGCTGGACGCTTTTGCGGGCAAGCCCGCTCCCGCAAGGTTCATGGCAGGTCCAGGGGTTTGTGCAGGTCCAGCAGGGTGATCGGCAGGGCCTGGCGCCAGGTATCGAACTCCCCCAGGGGCTGGGCCTGGGCGATATGGATGCGGGTCAGTTCCCCGCCGTACTGCTCGCGCCAGTGCATCAGGATCATTTCACTTTGCAGGGTCACCGCGTTGGCCACCAGGCGCCCACCGGGCTTGAGCTGCTCCCAGCAAGTCTGCAATACGCCTTCGCGGGTCACCCCACCACCGATGAACACCGCATCCGGACGCTCCAGCCCGGCCAGGGCCTGGGGCGCGCTGCCGCGAATCAGCTGCAGCCCGGGCACGCCGAGCACGTCGCGGTTGTATTCGATCAACTGCTGGCGGCCATCGTCGGCTTCGATGGCCAGGGCTCGACAACTGGGGTGAGCGCGCATCCATTCGATGCCGATGGAGCCGCTGCCGGCGCCCACATCCCAGAGCAGCTCGCCAGGCACCGGGGCCAGGCGGGCCAGGGTGATGGCGCGCACGTCACGCTTGGTCAACTGGCCGTCGTGGCGGAAGGCCGAGTCCGGCAGGCCGGCCAGTCGGGACAGTTGCGGCGTATCCGCTGCCGCCCGGCATTCGATGGCCAGCAGATTGAGGTCGGCCAGCGCCGGATCGCTCCAGTCATCGGCGGTGCTGTCCAGGCGCCGTTCCAGGGGGCCGCCCAGGTGCTCCAGCACCGTCAGGCGACTCGGGCCGAAACCGCGTTCGCGCAGCAGGCCGGCGATCGCCGCCGGGCTGTGGCGGTCATTGCTCAGCACCAGCAGGCGCACGCCGCTGGACAGCTGGGCATTGAGCGCGGCAATCGGCCGTGCCACCACCGACAGCGTGACCACGTCCTGCAGCGCCCAGCCCAGGCGAGCCGCGGCCAGGGAATAGGAAGAGGGGAAGGACACCACCTGCAACTCGTCGGCCGGCAGTTGCCGGGCCAGGCTGGCCCCTACGCCGAACAGCATCGGATCGCCGCTGGCCAGCACGCAGACCGGCGTTCCGCGCAGGCTCAACAGCGGTTCCAGGGAAAACGGGCTGGGCCACAACTGGCGCTCGCCGCGGATGCAGGCCGGCAGCAGATCCAGCTGACGCTGGCTGCCGACGATCCGTGAAGCGCCCAGCAGGGCGTGGCGGGCATTCCTGCCCAGCCCCTTGAAGCCGTCTTCACCGATTCCCACTACTGTCAGCCAGGGCGACATCTATATTCCTCAAACCTAAGGTTCCGACCGGCAGGCTTTTCATGCCTTCGGACAAAGCAGGCATAATACCGCGCCTTCGCTGACGAAGCGCTTTTCCCACACTGCCGGTTGCCCCTTTGAACGAACGCCCAATGTCCACCGCCATCCGCCCCTCGGCCTGCCCGGGATTGCTGCGCATCGTCCCGGCGCTGGACGGCGGCATCTGCCGGATCAAGCTGGCGGGCGGGGTCATCAGCGCCGCCCAGGCCAGGGCGGTGGCCGAGGCGGCGCAGGCCTATGCCGGCGGCGTGATCGAGGCCACCAACCGCGCCAACCTGCAGATTCGCGGGATCGGTGTCGAGCATCAGGCGCTGATCGATGCACTCCTGGCGGCGGGCCTGGGGCCGACCACCGCCGCCGGCGACGATGTCCGCAACCTGATGCTCAGCCCCGGCGCCGGCATCGACCGGCAAATGCTGATGGACACCCGCCCCCTGGCCGGGCAGATCCTGGCGACCTTGCAGAGTCACCCGCGCTTTCATGAACTGTCGGCCAAGTTCGCCGTGCAGCTCGATGGCGGCGAAGCCCTGGCCATGCTCGAACATCACCACGACCTTTGGCTGGCGGCACTTGTGCATGACGGGCAGTTGCTGCTGGCCTTCGGCCTGGCCGGCAGTCCTGTGGATAAACCCCTGGCGGCGGTGCCCGAGGCCCAGGGCCATGAGCTGCTGGTGGCGGTGCTGGAGCTGTTTCTCGAACTGGCCACCCCCGAGCAGACGCGGATGCGCCACCTGTTGGCGCAGATGCCGGTGGCGGATTTTCTCGCCCGACTGAACCTGCGCCTGAGCAGCCCTTTGCTGAACATCGATGGCTGGCAGCGTCCAGCTGCGGTTCCAGGGCTGCACCTGGGAACTTATCCACAGCGCGAGGGCGACCGGGTCTATGTCGGCGCGGTCGCGCCCCTGGGGCGCCTCGATCCCGTCATGCTCAAGGGCGCCGCGCAACTGGCCGAGCAGTACGGCGACGCCAGCCTGCGTTTCACGCCCTGGCAGAGCCTGTTGCTGCCGGGCATTGCTCCGGCGGATGCGGCCACGGTCACCGCCGGCCTGGGGCAGTTAGGCTTGCTGTGCAGTGCTCAACAACCCCTGGCCCATCTGGTTGCCTGCACCGGCTCCAGTGGCTGCGGCAAGGCCCTGGCCGACACCAAGGGCGACGCGCTTGAGCTGGCGCAACTGCTGCAACGCCACGGCCGGCAGGCGGCCGTGCACCTGTCGGGCTGCTCCCGTTCCTGCGCTGCCGCCCATGTGGCGCCGGCTACCCTGCTGGCGCTGGCCCCAGGGCGCTACGACTTGTATTTACGCGATGCAGCGCAGCCGGGGTTCGGCACGCTGCACGCACGCAACCTTTCTATTGCAGCGGCAGAGGCCCTGCTTGATGCCCGCCTACGGAGCTCCCTAGATGATTGATTACATCCGCGACGGTCAGGAGATCTATCGCAACTCCTTCGCGATCATTCGCGAAGAAGCGAAGCTGGATCGCATTCCGGCCGACCTGGAAAAACTCGCGGTTCGGGTGATCCACGCCTGCGGCATGGTGGAGGCCATCGACGGCCTGCAATTCTCCGCGGGCGCCGGCAAGGCCGGGCGTGATGCCCTGGCCGCCGGGGCACCGATCCTCTGCGATGCGCGGATGGTCTCTGAAGGCATTACCCGGGCACGCTTGCCGGCCAACAACAAAGTGATCTGCACCCTGCGCGATGACAGTGTCCCGGAGCTGGCCCGAGAGCTGGGCAACACCCGTTCGGCGGCGGCCCTGGAACTCTGGCGTCCGCACCTGGAAGGCAGCGTGGTGGTGATCGGCAATGCCCCCACCGCGCTGTTCTACCTGTTGGAAATGCTCGATGCCGGCGCGCCAAAACCGGCGCTGATCCTCGGCTTCCCGGTGGGCTTCGTCGGCGCCGCCGAATCCAAGGCCATGCTCGCCGCCGACAGCCGTGGCGTGCCGTTCGTGATCATGCAGGGGCGCCTGGGCGGCAGTGCCATGGCCGCCGCCGCCGTCAATGCCCTGGCCACGGAGGTCGAATGATGCAGCAACCCGGACGTTTGATCGGCCTTGGCGTGGGCCCCGGTGATCCGGAACTGATCACCCTCAAGGCCTTGCGCCTGCTGCGCGAATCGCCGGTGGTGGCGTATTTCGTGGCCAAGGGCAAGAAAGGCAATGCCTTCGGCATCATCGAGGAGCATTTGCAGGACGCCCAGACCCTGCTGCCACTGGTGTACCCGGTGACCACCGAAGTGCTGCCGGCGCCGCTGTCCTACGAGCAAGTGATCAGCGATTTCTACGACGGCGCCAGCCAGGAGCTGGCGCTGCACCTGGATGCCGGCCGCGACGTGGCGGTGATCTGCGAGGGCGACCCGTTCTTCTACGGCTCCTACATGTACCTGCACGACCGCCTGGCCGAGCGTTACCAGGCCGAAGTGGTGCCGGGGGTGTGTTCGATGCTGGGCGGCGCCTCGGTGCTGGGCGCGCCCCTGGTGTATCGCAACCAGAGTCTGTCGGTGCTTTCGGGGGTATTGCCCCACGAGGAGCTCAAGCGGCGTCTGGCGGACGCCGACGCGGCGGTGGTGATGAAGCTGGGGCGCAACTTCCCCAAGGTGCGCCAGGTCCTGGAAGAACTGGGGCTGGCGCAGCGGGCGCTGTACGTCGAGCGCGCCACCATGGCCAACCAGAAGATCGTGCCGCTGGATGAAGTGGAGCCGATGTCCTCGCCGTATTTCTCGTTGATCATCGTGCCCGGCGAAAGGTGGCAAGGCTGATGGCCCGTTCAATTCCGGCCATCGTCATCCTGGGCCAAGGCAGCCTCGACACCGCGCGGCAGATCCAGCGGCTGTACCCCGATTCGTTGATCCACGGTCTGGCGGAACGGGTCGAAGGCGCCGATCGGATCTACCACGAATTCGGCGCGACGCTGCGCCAGCTGTATCAACATGACACGCCGATCATCGCCCTGTGCGCGGCCGGCATCGTCATCCGCACCCTGGCCCCGCTGTTGCTGGAAAAGGGTGCCGAGCCGCCAGTGCTGGCCGTTGCCGAGGACGGCAGCGCCGTGGTGCCGCTGCTGGGTGGCCTGGGCGGGGTCAACGTCATGGCCCGGGAAATAGCCGCCGGCCTTGGCGTGGCCGCGGCCATTACCACCAGCGGTGAACTGCGCTTTGGCACCTGCCTGCTGAACCCGCCCAGCGGCTATGCCCTGGGGGATCTGGAACTGGGCAAGCGCTTCGTCTCCGATCTGCTGGGTGGCGAGAGCGTGCGTATCGAAGGCGCCGCGCCCTGGCTGGCTGAGGCCAAGCTGCCCGAGAACGATCAGGCCCGCCTGACCATCCGCGTCGGTTCCGCCGAGCGCGAACCGGCGGCCAACGAGCTGCTGATCTACCCCCGCAGCGTCCTGGTGGCCTGTCGTGGGCCAAGCGACGCGGGCCTTGCCACGTCCATCCGCCAGGCCCTGCATCAGGCGCGCATCGCCGTGCAGTCCCTAGCCTGCCTGCTGGCCGCCGACAGCGACATGGCCGACCGCGGCCTGCACCAGGCGGCTGACGAGCTGGGGGTGCCGCTGCGCTTTCTGCCCGCCACCGGCAGCGTCGCCGAGCTGGCGCAACAGGCCGTGCCGCAATTGCTGCCGCCGCTGAAGGTGGGTGACGACCTCGCCATCGCCGTGGCCAACCAGCCCCTGGACCCCGAACAGATCGGCCGGCCCCGTGGGCGCCTGGCGGTGATCGGCCTTGGCCCCGGCGCAGCCGAACTCATGGTGCCGGCGGTAAAAGCCGAACTGGCCCGGGCCAACGACATCCTGGGGTATGAAACCTACGTGCGCATGGCCGGTCCGTTCCGCGCCGATCAGGTCATGCACTGCACCGACAACCGTGAAGAAATGCAGCGCGCCCGCCATGCGTTCGAACTGGCGGCCCAGGGCCGTTCGGTGGTGGTGGTGTCGTCCGGTGATCCTGGGGTGTTCGCCATGGCCGCGGCGGTGCTCGAAGCCCTGCACGAATCCAGCGACCCGGCGTGGCATCGTGTCGACCTGGAGATCCTCCCGGGCGTCTCCGCCTCACTGGCCACTGCCGCCCAGGCCGGCGCGCCGCTGGGGCATGACTTCTGCGTGCTGTCGCTGTCGGACAACCTCAAGCCCTGGGACATCATCGAGAAGCGCCTGGACCTCGCTTCCCAGGCCGATCTGGCGCTGGCCTTCTACAACCCGATCTCCCGCTCGCGGCCCTGGCAACTGGGCCGGGCCCTGGAGATCGTGCGCCAGCACCGTACGCCGCACACCCCGGTGGTGCTGGGACGGGATATCGGTCGTCCGGGGCAGACCCTGCGGGTCATCACCCTGGGCGAGCTGACCCCGGAGCAGGTGGACATGCGCACCATGGTGCTGGTGGGGTCTTCCACCACCTGCGTGTTCCCCCGGACCGAGGGCGGCGAGTGGGTCTACACCCCGCGCTGGTACGGCAATAAACCCGTGTAGGAGCCGGCTTGCCGGCGAAGGCGCTCGCAAGATCGCCATCGCCGGCAACGGCTTCTAGCGCGCAGGGTCACTCATCATCCTGGTCCTTGTCCTTGGCGGTCAGCAGCCAGGTGATGAATTCGAAGAAGCCGGCCCAGCGGGCGGGGAGGCGGCCGGCAACGAACGCCTCCCGGTCGCCCAGGTCGAAATCCCAGACGCCACCGCTGTCCTTGTCCAGCAAGTAGCCGCCTTCACCTTGCAACGAGGTGAAGGCGACGAAGTTCTCTGGCAACTCCCAGACTTCATGAATGAACTCGGTGCACATCAGGATTTCATCACTGGGCCCGTCGATATCCATCAGCACTTCGTAGCTCGCTCGGCTTTCGAAGTCGGCGGGGTGACAGGCCAGGTAGATCTGGGCGAACTCGCTGTCCAGGGCAATCCCCAATGTTGCCAGCGCTCGGGTGACCTCGGCGGTGTCGGGGCGCGGGCGGAAGCGGGGCTGGGCTTCGATCAGGGCGATCAACTGCTGGGGAATCATGGGGTGTCCTTGCTGATGTGTGGCCACTTGTCCAAGGGCAGGTGGCCCTGCTGCCGGGCAAAGTGTTCCCGGGCCTGGCCCAGGGTTTTGTGGTTGGGTCCGCTCAGCACATCCAGCGCCTGGCTGCCGTCGTCCTCCCAATGGCAGAGGTCGCAGATCTGGTAGTCGCCCCGCGCCGAGAGGGTTCGATAACCGCAGCAGGGACAGGCCTCCAGGTACTCGATGTCCGCGCTGACGGCGTAGTCGCCCAGCCCGGCTTCACGCAGGCAGCGCATCAGGTAGCGGTGGGTCACGCCGCGGTATTCGGCGCGCAGGGCGATCAGCAGCAGGGCGTCGTAGCGTTGGGCCTGCGGGTCTTCCGGGGGCTCCGGCTGCGCCCTGAGCTGTTGTTGCAGGCTGGGTGGGAGTGCGGCGAACTCAAGGTCGTCGCTGTCTATTCCCCACCAGTTCAGGAGGTGGGAGGCGCGGGCGGCGGCGTCGAGGCCGGGCAACCGCTGGCGGCTGAGGAGGTCGATGGCGGCGGTGACGGTCAGTTTTTTCATCGGGCTCGGTGGCAGTGCAAGGGTCATGGCCAGGCCAGGGTCAACTGATCGGGGCGCTCCAGAGGAATCTTCACGCTGACACCGGAGGTCGACTCGGCATAGAGGTGTCGGTCCTGGATCTCGACCCGGTTGAAGGGATTGGTGTCCCTCAGGACCAGCAGCCAGATCAGGGCCTCAGAATCTTTCTCCTGCAATGCCAGGAAACCATCCCCGCCATGCGCGGCACACTCGCCGGCCCGGGCCTGCAAGGCGCCGTTGCCGGCGACGCACAGCGCCAGGGTAGCGAGGCCTTCGCCGTCCTGATGAGCGTCGCAGTCCGAGGCCGGCAGCCACACTTTGTTGATCAGTCGGGGATGCTCATGGAGCAGCTCGAACAGGCAGTAGAAGCCCGAGCCCAGGGCGAGTGAGTTGTCCCTGGGGTAGCGTTCGTCCTGCCATCGTTGCTGGATGAGCTGGCGATCTTCATGGCCGGGCATGTGACATTCCTTGTCCGCTGGGGCGCGCCGCTGCTAGGGCACCAGATAGCCTTTGACCCCGGTGAAGATGATCTGCGCCGCCAGGGCGCAGACGAACAGTCCCATCAGCCGGCTGACGATCTGCAGGCCCTGGTCGCCGAGGATGCGTTCGATGCGGTTGGACAGGTACAGCACCACGCCCACGGTGAGGCTGGCCAGGGCGATGCTGAGGATGGCGGTGAGCTTGTCGTCCCAGTGCGGCTGGCTGACCCCCATCACCAGCAGGGCACCGATGGTGCCCGGCCCCACGGTCAGGGGAATGGTCAGCGGCACTATGGTCACGTCCTGCTGCACGTTGTCGGTCTGCACCGCCGACTTGCCCTGGGCCATGCCCAGGGCGGAGATGAACAGCACGCTGCCGGCGCCGATGCGGAAGGCATCCACGGTAATGCCGAACACGCTGAAGATCACTCGACCGAACAGGTACAGCAGGACGCTGGAAACCAGGGTGGCGAGGGCGACTTTCCAGGCCAGGCGCCGGCGCTCCTTGGAGGAGTAGCCGCGGGTCAGGCTGATGAAGCACGAGAGAACGAAGAACGGGCTATAGAGCACCAGCATCTTCAGGTAAACGCTGAACAGCACGTGGAGCATGGTGGAAGCTCACGACTAGGGAGGGCGAGCGAGAGTTTAACAGGCGCCGCCCGGGCTGTCGGCTCAACTGGTGTGGGCGGCGCTACGTTCGCGCAGATCGCGCTGGGTGACCCAGTGTTCCACCAGCTCGCGCAGTTGCGAGAGCTCTACCGGCTTGGCCATGTGCCCGTCCATGCCGGCCTGGCGCGCGCGCTCCTTGTGCTCGGCGAGGATGTGCGCGGTCAGCGCCACCACCGGGGTGCGCACCCGCTGGTTGCCCACTTCCCAGGCACGCAGTTGCTGAGTGGCGGAGAAGCCATCGAGCACCGGCATCTCGCAGTCCATCAGCACCAGGTCGTAGCGCTTGGCTTTCATCGCCTGCAGCGCTTCCTCGCCGTTGCTGGCGGTGTCGGGCTGCAGGTTGAGTTTGCCCAGCATGCCGCGGATGACCTTGGTGGAGATGCTGTTGTCCTCGGCCACCAGGATGCTGAAGTCGCTGGGAACCGTGACCGGCTCAGGCCCCGGAGCCGGGGCCAGGGGCATGTTGTAGGGGGCGGCAGGGGCCTTGTCGCGCTGATTGAGTTCGTCGGCCAGGGTGGTCTTGAGGGTGTAGCCGGCCACCGGCTTGGCGAGGATGCGCTTGATCCCGGCATTGCGTGCAATCACCTTGCTCGGTGCGTTGCTGATGCCGGTGAGCATGATCAGCAGGATGTCGTGGTTCAGGCTCGGGTCTTCCTTGATCTTGGCTGCCAGTTGCATGCCGGTCATGCCGGGCATGTTCTGGTCCAGCAGCACCACATCGAAGTAGTCCCGCAGGTGCGCCTTGGTCCGCAGCAGGGCCAGGGCCTCCTTGCCCGAAGGCACGGCGCTGACGTTCAGGCCCCAGGCGCTGCATTGCTGCACCAGCACCTTGCGGCAGGTGTCGTTGTCGTCCACCACCAGTACCCGCGCGCCCTGCAGGGGGCCGTCGAGGTCGGCGGTCGGGTGCTCCAGGCGCTCGGCGTCTAGGGGCAGGGTCAGCCACAGGGTGCTGCCCTGGTTGGTGCCGCTCTTGATGCCGAACTCGCCGTGCATCAGCAGGATCAGCTGGCGGGCGATCACCAGGCCCAGGTTGCCCCCCAGGCGGGTGGTGGCGAGGAAGTTCTTGCTGTGCAGTTCGGTGTGCAGCAGGGCCTCGCGCTCTTCGGCGTCCATGGGCTGGCCGCTGTCCTGCACGGCGATGCGCAGGCGCGGCTTGCTGCTGCGCTCGTCGATGGCGACGACGATCAGCACTTCGCCCTCGTCGGTCTTCTTCAGGGCATTTTCCAGCAGGCTCAGCAGCGCCTGGCGCAGGCGGGTCGGGTCACCGCTGATGACCCGCGGCACCTGGGGCTGGATAAAGCTGATCAGCTCGACGTTCTGCTGTTCGGCCTTGGCCCGGAAGATGCTCAGGCAGTCTTCGATCAGGGCGTTGAGGTCGAACTGCACGTCGTCCAGCTCGATCTGCCCGGACTCCAGCTTGGAGATGTCGAGGATCTCGTTGATCAGGGTCAGCAGCTCGTTGCCGGCGCTGTGGATGGTTTGCACGTAGTCGCGTTGCTTGACCGACAGCGGGGTGCCCAGCAGCAGCTCGGTCATGCCCAGCACGCCGTTCATCGGGGTGCGGATCTCGTGGCTGATCTTGGCCAGGAACTCGGCCTTGGCATTGACCTCGGCGGTGCTGGCGGCCAGATCGCGGCTGACGCTGAAGCGGTTCTCGGTGATGTCGCGCTGGCGTTCGCCCAGGGCGACGCTCATCAGCAGGCCGGCGACGCAGACCACGCTGAGCAGGGTAACGATCAGCCCTTGCGGGGCCACCAGGGTCAGGCCCAGCAGGGCCGGGAGAATCACCAGGGTGCCGAGGTTGAAGATCACCATGGCGGTGACGAACAGCCGGGCCGGGCGATAGCCCTTGTGCCAGTGATAGCCGCCGACGAACAGCATGCTCAGGCCGGCCAGGGCCACCAGGCCGTAGGTGATGATGTTCAGCGGCAGGGTGTTGACGAACAGCAGCAACAGGCCGAACAGGCTGATCAGCAGGATATTGCCCAGCAGCAAGCGGTTCAGCGGGTGCGGGCCCAGCGGGGCGAAGAAGCGGTAGGCGAACATCATCCCGCAGGGCGCGGTCAGCAGCAGCGCCAGGTAGGCGCCCGGGGTCTGCAAGGCTTGCCAGTCCGGCAGCCACGGGCCGAACAGGTTCAGCAGCATCAGCAGGCTGAGGGTCAACAGCCCCTCGCAGGCCGCCAGCCACAGGCTGCTGCGTGAACGGGTGTAGGCGAAGCGGGTGAGGTTATGCAGGATCAGCATCGCCAGGCAGCCGAACAACAGGCCGTAGATCAGGGTCTGGCTCTGGTCGGCGGCGCTCATCACCGCCGATTGCAGGGTGATGTAAGGGCGCAGTTCGTGTTCGGACACCAGCCGCAGGTAGACCTCCAGCGGCTTGGCGCTTTGCGGCAGCGGCAGCATGAAGTCGCTGCTGGGCAGGGGCTTTTCCGTTTGTGGCTGGCTGGAGCCGGTGTTCACTTGCTCGATCAGCTTGTCGCCGTCGAGCACGTAGAGATTCAGGTGGGACAGGTCGGGGGCGAAGATCCGCAGGAGCTGTTCGTGGGGCCCGGGTTGCAGCTTGAAGCGCAGCCACAGCGCGCCATCGGGTTCGGCGGCGGTCAGCTTGTCCAGCTCGATGGGGCTGAACTGGTTGGTGTAGCGCGGGGAGCGGATGTCACTGAGCTGCAGATCGGCCTGTTCGTCGAGCAAAACCGCCCAGCCACTGCCTTGAGCGGCCAGAGCCGGATTCAAGCAGAGCAGGGTCAGCAATGTGACGGTGAAGCCTAGGGCAATCCTGAGCCAGCGCACGGCGAAATCCCTTCATTGGTTGATGCCTGATTATAACTATGCGCGGCGTAATGACCGCACGGCAAGGGCACCGGGCCCTTGCCGGGGACAGGGGCAGCTTTACTCCTGACCGCGCTCACGGGCAATGGCTCGGTAGCCGATGTCCTTGCGGTAGAAGCAGCCTTGCCAGTCGATCTTGGCCGCCAGGCGGTAGGCTTGCTGCTGGGCCGCGTCGACGCTGTCGCCCATGGCGGTGGCGCAGAGTACCCGGCCGCCGGAGGTCACGATCTGACCGTCCTTGAGCGCGGTGCCAGCGTGGAACACCTTGCCTTCCAGGGCCGCCGCCGCGTCCAGGCCGGTGATGACCGCGCCCTTGGCGTAGTCAGCAGGATAGCCGCCGGCTGCCAGGACGATGCCCAGGCTCGGGCGTGGGTCCCACTGCGCTTCGACCTTGTCCAGGGCCTGGGCCAGGGCGGCTTCGACCAACAGCACCAGGCTCGACTGCAGGCGCAGCATCACCGGCTGGGTTTCCGGATCGCCGAAGCGGCAGTTGAATTCGATGACTTTCGGGTTGCCGGCCTTGTCGATCATCAGGCCTGCATAGAGGAAGCCGGTGTAGACATTGCCTTCCTCGGCCATGCCGCGCACGGTGGGCCAGATCACCTGATCCATGACCCGCTGGTGCACTTCGGCGGTGACCACCGGTGCTGGCGAGTAGGCGCCCATGCCACCGGTATTGGGGCCAGTGTCGCCGTCGCCGACGCGCTTGTGGTCCTGGCTGGTGGCCATCGGCAGCACGTTCTTGCCGTCGACCATGACGATGAAGCTGGCTTCCTCGCCATCGAGGAACTCTTCGATGACCACGCGGGAACCGGCTTCGCCGAAGGCATTGCCGGCCAGCATGTCGCGCACGGCTTCCTCGGCTTCGGCCAGGGTCATGGCGACGATCACGCCCTTGCCGGCGGCCAGGCCGTCGGCCTTGATCACGATCGGGGCGCCCTTTTCCTTCAGGTAGGCCAGGGCCGGCTCGATTTCGGTGAAGTTCTGGTAGTCGGCGGTCGGGATCTTGTGGCGCGCGAGGAAATCCTTGGTGAAGGCTTTCGAGCCTTCTAGCTGCGCGGCACCGGCAGTCGGACCGAAGCAGTCCAGGCCGCGGGAGCGGAACAGGTCGACCACGCCAGCCACCAGCGGCACTTCCGGACCGACGATGGTCAGGGACACATTCTTCTCGGCGAAATCGGCCAGTTGCTCCAGGGCCAGGACGTCGATGGCGACGTTCTCGCACTTGGCTTCGATGGCGGTGCCGGCGTTGCCGGGGGCGACGAATACTTTTTCGACCCGTGGGTCCTGAGCGACTTTCCAGGCCAGGGCGTGTTCGCGACCGCCGCTACCAATGATCAAAATGTTCAAGTCAGACTCCTTCGGAGGAAGCTACAAGCCGCAAGCTGCAAGTGAAGAGCAATTCTTATCGCCCTGCCGTGCTGCGTGCGGCTCTGAAAAGGGAAGGCTGCAAGGATCAGGCAAGCGCAACTGCGCTTGGCCCTGGCTTGTCGCTTGCAGCTTGATGCTTGTGGCTGCTGTTAGTGACGGAAGTGGCGCATGCCGGTGAAGACCATGGCAATGCCGGCCTCGTCGGCCGCGGCAATCACTTCTGCATCACGCATCGAGCCGCCGGGCTGGATCACCGCGGTGATGCCGACCTTGGCCGCGTTGTCGATACCGTCACGGAACGGGAAGAAGGCATCGGAAGCCATCACGGCGCCCTGGACCTGCAGACCGGCGTGTTCGGCTTTGATCGCGGCGATTCGCGCCGAGTTCACGCGGCTCATCTGACCGGCGCCGACGCCGATGGTCTGGCGGTTCTTGGCGTAGACGATGGCGTTGGACTTGACGAACTTGGCCACTTTCCAGGCGAAGATCAGGTCGTGGATCTCTTGCTCGGTCGGGGCGCGTTTGGTGACGACTTTCAGGTCATCGGCACCGATCATGCCGATATCGCGGCTCTGCACCAGCAGGCCACCGTTGACGCGCTTGTAATCCCAGGCAGGAACCCGGTCGGCCGACCACTGGCCGCAGGCCAGCAGGCGCACGTTGGCCTTGGCGGCGACGATGGCGCGGGCTTCCTCGCTGACGCTCGGGGCGATGATCACTTCGACGAACTGCCGCTCGACGATGGCCTTGGCGGTGTCGGCGTCCAGTTCGCGGTTGAAGGCGATGATGCCGCCGAAGGCCGATTCGGTGTCGGTGGCGTAGGCCAGTTCATAGGCCTGGCGGATGCCGCCTTCAGCATCCGGGCTGACCGCCACGCCGCACGGGTTGGCGTGCTTGACGATGACGCAGGCCGGCTTGACGAAGCTCTTCACGCATTCCAGCGCGGCGTCGGTGTCGGCTACGTTGTTGTAGGACAGCTCCTTGCCTTGCAGCTGGGTGGCGGTGGCGATGCCGACTTCGGCGGGCTTGGCTTCCACGTAGAACGCCGCGCTCTGGTGCGGGTTCTCGCCGTAGCGCATTTCCTGGGCCTTGATGAACTGGCTGTTGAAGGTCCGCGGGAATTCGCTGCGGCCGGATGTCGAGAGGGTGTCGGCGGCCTGGTTCACGGTGCCCATGTAGTTGGCGATCATGCCGTCGTAGGCGGCGGTGTGTTCGAAGGCCTTGAGCATCAGGTCGAAGCGCTGGGCGTAGGTCAGGCCACCGGCCTTGAGGCTTTCCAGGACACCGGCGTAGTCGCTGGCGTTGACCACGATGGCCACGTCCTTATGGTTCTTGGCCGCCGAGCGGACCATGGTCGGGCCGCCGATGTCGATGTTCTCGATGGCGGTCGGCAGGTCGCAGCCGGGCTTGGAGATGGTGGCTTCGAAAGGGTAGAGGTTGACCGCCACCAGATCGATGGGCTTGATCCCGTGCTCGTTCATGATGGCGTCGTCGATACCGCGACGACCGAGGATACCGCCGTGGATTTTCGGGTGCAGGGTCTTGACCCGGCCATCCATCATTTCCGCGAAACCGGTGTAATCCGCCACTTCCACTGCGGACACGCCGTTGTCCTGCAGCAGCTTGAAGGTCCCGCCGGTGGAGAGGATCTCCACGCCGAGGGCTTCCAGTTCCTTGGCGAATTCAAGGATCCCGGTCTTGTCGGAAACACTGATCAAGGCGCGGCGGATCGGCAGGCGGGTAGTCTGGTCGGTCATCTCAATTTCCATCAAAAGCAAAGGAGTCAGCAAAAAAGGCGACCGTTTTTTACGCGGGCGCCTTTCTGGTTTGATTGAATGCTTACAACAAATCGTACTGCTTGAGTTTCTTGCGCAGGGTGCCGCGGTTCAGGCCCAGGAGTTCGCTGGCCTTGGTCTGATTGCCCTTGACGTAGTTCATCACGCTTTCGAGCAACGGAGCCTCGACTTCGGAGAGCACCAGGTTGTACACGTCCGTGACGGCAGCGCCCTCAAGGTGGGCGAAATAATTGTGCAGCGCCTTCTCGACACTCCCGCGAAGGGTCTGGCCTTCTTCGCTGGGGGTATTGAGGTGCTGTTTCAAATTCACGTTGTCGCTCACGGGTGTTGTTCCACTCACTAAAGTCTCGGTCATCATCGTCATGCGGCCACCCCTTCTCCGTCCCCTGTTTCCAGGCTCTTGTAACGTCCGGCAAAGAACTCACGAACGTTGGCGCATTGTGCTTCCGTATCTTCCAAACGATTGAAGTGGGCGCGGAACTCCCTGGCGCCCGGCAGGGTTGCGAGATACCAGCCCACATGCTTGCGTGCGATGCGTACGCCCATGACCTCTCCATAGAAGGCATGCAGCGCGGCCAGGTGCTCTAGCAGAATACGTTCCACTTCGAACAGCTCCGGTGCCGGAAGGGTCTCACCGGTGCGCAGGAAGTGCTCGATTTCACGAAAAATCCATGGCCGCCCCTGGGCGGCCCGGCCAATCAACAGCCCGTCGGCGCCGGTGGCATGCAAGACCTGCCGGGCTTTTTCGGGTGAGTCGATATCGCCGTTGGCAAAGACCGGAATCGACACCGCCTGCTTGATCGCGGCAATGGTGTCGTACTCGGCTTCACCGGTGTACAGGTCGGCCCGGGTCCGGCCATGGACCGCCAGCGCCGTGATGCCTGCCTGTTCGGCGATCTTCGCCACCGTCAGGCCGTTCTTGTTCTGCCGGTCCCAGCCGGTGCGGATCTTCAGGGTGACCGGTACATCCACCGCGGCCACCACCGCCTGGAGAATCTCGTTGACCAGGGCTTCGTCTTTCAGCAACGCGGAGCCGGCGGCCTTGTTGCAGACCTTCTTCGCCGGACAACCCATGTTGATATCAATAATCTGTGCGCCCAACTCGACGTTGGCGCGGGCGGCATCCGCCAGCATCTGTGCATCGCCACCGGCAATCTGCACCGAGCGTGGCTCGGGATCGCCTTCGTGGATCATGCGCAACCGCGATTTGCGGCTGTTCCACAAGCTCATGTCGCTGGTGACCATTTCCGAGACTACAAGGCCCGCGCCCAACTGCTTGCAAAGCTGACGAAAGGGCTGGTCGGTGACCCCCGCCATCGGGGCGAGAATCAAGCCGTTGTGCAATGTATATGGGCCGATGCGTACCGCCGACATAGGACTTCCCTGTTGTGGGGCCGGATCATGAGAGTTCGAAAAAGGGTTGGCATGATACCCGCTCTCGATGACCGGATAAAGGCTGAATTGGATAAAATCTGAACAGTTATTCCGTTATCGCTCTGGGATCAATCTGAGCGACGCAGTCATAAATCTGTCTTCAATTCGGAGTTGTTCGCCAGCTCGTTCAGCCGATTCACTCGGGCGAGTGGAAACTGAGACTGTAGTTCACGGCTTTCGGTCCGGGGTCAAGAATGTCCAGGGCGATGTGAATCGGCGTCTGCGGCGGCATTTCCGCCACATCCTGCATCTCACCGCCCAGGTACTCCCCGGGTTTGAAGCTGCGGCTGGCGATCAGGTGGCCGTTGAGGTCGGCGAAGCGCAGTTCCAGCAGCGGGAAGGGTTGGGAGAAGGGCGCACGGTTGTAGATGATGGCGTCCACCACCAGGGCCCCGCTGAATTCCGGGTGGCTGCGCACCACCAGGTTGCTGCTCTTGATCCGGGCGATATCCACCCGGGATGGCACCGTGCAGCCGAACTCCGGGCACAGTTGCTGGAACCAGGGGCGGTACTGGTCCTGGCGCGCCAGTTCGTCGAAATGGTAGGCGATGTACTGACCTGCCAGGCCGCCGGCGGCCAGCAGGATCAACAGCAGCCAGAGCAGGCGCCGGCCCCAGGGCGAGCGGCGTTTCTGCCAGTCGAGGTGGATCGGATCATCCACCAGGTCCAGCAAGACGTCTTCCGGCACGGCGGGTTCGCTGCGTTCGCGGCGTTTCTTGCCGTGGGGGATGTCCGCTTCATTGTCCGCTTCGGGGCTGTCTGCCGAGATCCGGGCGTCGAACGGTTCCAGGTCGTCATCCAGGCGCAGCTTGGGGGCTTTGGGTTCGTCTTCCAGGTCCGCCAGGTTGAAGGACAGCGACGGTTCGGTACGGCTCTGCCGGGGCGGCTCGGGGGCGGGTTCGTCCGCCTGGGCCTTGAGAGCGACAGGTTGCGGCTCGTCGTGTTCAGCGGCGCTGCCAAACAGGCCGTCGGGCCAGTGGGCGTCATCGGCGTCCTGCGGGTCGCGGCGGGCGCTGAGGCTGCCTTCCTTGTGTTCCCGTTCCTGGCCAAAGGCCTTGGCCGGCTGGATCTCTCGCTGTTCGAGCTTGGCCAGCTCCTCGTCGAGGTCCAGGTGATCCAGGTCCATTTCGGCAGCCGACCATTGTTTCTGGCTGATGGCGCGTTGCACGGGGGGCGCCGCTGGCGTGGGGCTGGCGGCAGGCTCGGCTGGCGGCTCGACGGGAGGCGCTGCCGCAGGCGCGGGGGCGGGCGCCGGTTTCGCCACTGGCCTGGACGCTGCGCTTTCCTTGGCGGCGCGCTGCTCCAGCAACTGCCGCGCGGCGTTGAACACCTGCAGGCAGGAGCCACAGCGCACCACTCCACGGGCCACGCTCAGTTGAGCGTGGCTGACACGGAACCTGGTTTGGCAATGTGGGCATTGGGTGACGAAACTGTCGGTCATGCGGCCATCCGGATTATGCAGGCGGCCATTCTAGCGCCGACGGCCGGTGATGCGCACCCAGCCATCGAGGGTGGCAATCGGATCCAGATCGAAGTCCTGGGCATAGGCCGCAGCGACTTCTTCGCCTTGCTCGGCGAGGATGCCGGAGAGCGCCAGGCGTCCGCCGGACTTGACCAGGCCCGACAGCTGCGGAGCCAGGGCCACCAGAGGGCCGGCCAGGATGTTGGCCACCAGCACATCGGCCTCTACCTGCGGCAGTTGCTCGGGCAGGTAGAGCGGGAACAGTTCGTCGGCAATCCCGTTGCGTCCGGCGTTGTCGCGGGAGGCTTCCAGGGCCTGGATGTCTATGTCGGTGCCGACCGCGTGGCGGGCGCCCAGCAGCAGGGCGGCGATGGCCAGGATTCCCGAACCACAGCCGAAGTCCAGCACGTTGCAGTCCTTGAGGTCCTGGCTGTCCAGCCATTGCAGGCACAGGGCGGTGGTCGGGTGGGTGCCGGTGCCGAACGCCAGGCCCGGGTCCAGCAGCAGGTTGACCGCATCCGGCTCCGGCGCGGCGTGCCAGCTGGGAACAATCCACAGGCGCTGGCCGAAGCGCATCGGCTGGAAGTTGTCCATCCAGCTGCGTTCCCAGTCCTGGTCTTCGATGACTTCGCTGTGGTGTTCGGGCAGCGGAGCGCCGGTCAGCAGTTCCAGGTGGGCGAGCACGCTGGCGGCCTCGGTGCCGCCCTCGAACAGGGCCAGCAGGTGGGTGTGGGACCACAGCGGGGTGGTGTTCAGTTCGGGTTCGAAGATCGGCTGATCCTCGGCGTCCATGAAGGTGACCGAAACGGCACCGACTTCAAGAAAAGCGTCTTCATAGGTTTCGGCTTGTTCTGGGCTGATGGCGAGACGGACTTGCAGCCAAGGCATGGCGGGCACCTTTGAAAATATGTGAAGTGCAGCCTAGCGGGCCGCGAGAAGCGCGCAAGTTTACGCGAGACGCCCGGTGGGAGCGAGGGGGGAAGCCGAGTGCGTGGTCGCGATGGCGGTTGATCGGGGGATAGCCGCTGCGTGGTTCGCGAGCAAGCTCGCTCCTGCGGGGCGCAGGGGCGGATACGACAAGGCCGCTCGAAAGCGGCCTTGTCGGTGTGGCGGGTGCCGATCAGTGTTGCTCGGCCAGCTTGTGCTCGAGGTAGTGAATGTTCACGCCCCCTTTGCAGAAGCCTTCGTCACGGGTCAGATCGCGGTGCAGCGGGATGTTGGTCTTGATCCCGTCGACGACGATTTCGTCCAGCGCATTGCGCATGCGCGCCATGGCTTCGTCACGGCTGCTGCCGTAAGTGATCAGCTTGCCGATCAACGAATCGTAGTTCGGTGGAACCGCGTAACCGCTGTACAGGTGCGAGTCGACGCGCACGCCGTTGCCGCCCGGGGCATGGAAATGCTTGACCGTGCCTGGGCTTGGCATGAAGGTTTTCGGGTCTTCGGCGTTGATCCGGCATTCCAGCGCGTGACCGCGGATGACCACGTCATCCTGGGTGAACGACAGCTTGTTGCCGGCGGCGATGCTGAGCATCTCCTTGACGATGTCGATGCCGGTGACCATTTCCGATACCGGGTGCTCTACCTGCACGCGAGTGTTCATCTCGATGAAGTAGAAGCGGCCGTTCTCGTACAGGAACTCGAACGTACCGGCACCGCGATAGCCGATGTCGATACAGGCCTTGACGCAGCGGGCAAAGACTTCCTGGCGCGCAGTCTCGTCGATGTCCGGTGCCGGCGCTTCTTCGAGGACCTTCTGGTGACGGCGCTGCAGCGAGCAGTCGCGATCGCCCAGATGGACGGCATTGCCCTGGCCATCGGACAGCACCTGAACTTCCACGTGACGTGGGTTGGTCAGGAACTTTTCCAGGTAGACCATCGGGTTGCCAAACGCCGCACCGGCTTCGGAACGGGTCAGCTTCGCCGAGGCGATCAGGTCTTCTTCCTTGTGCACCACGCGCATGCCGCGACCACCGCCGCCGCCGGCGGCCTTGATGATCACCGGGTAGCCGACTTCACGGCCAATGCGCAATGCGGTTTCCTCGTCTTCCGGCAGCGGGCCGTCGGAACCTGGAACCGTAGGCACTCCGGCAGCGATCATCGCGTGCTTGGCGGAAACCTTGTCGCCCATCAGGCGGATGGTTTCAGCTTTCGGGCCGATGAAGGCGAAGCCGGAGTTTTCCACCTGTTCGGCGAAGTCGGCGTTTTCCGCCAGGAAGCCGTAGCCAGGGTGGATCGCCGTAGCGCCAGTGACTTCAGCGGCCGCGATGATGGCCGGGATGTGCAGGTAGGACTGCGCGGCTTGCGCAGGCCCGATGCAAACGGATTCGTCCGCCAGGCCCAGGTGCATCAGCTCCTTGTCGGCCTTGGAGTAGACGGCGACGGTCTTGATCCCCATTTCCTTGCAGGCACGCAGGATCCGCAGGGCGATTTCGCCGCGGTTGGCGATCAGGACTTTTTCCAACTTCGCAGGCTTCAACATCAAAGACTCTCCGCGGTTCAAACGATGGTGAACAGCGGTTGGTCGTACTCAACCGGCTGGCCGTCTTCGACAAGAATGGATTCGATCACACCGCTGGTTTCAGCTTCGATGTGGTTCATCATCTTCATCGCTTCGACGATGCACAGGGTGTCGCCTTTCTTCACGCTCTGGCCGACTTCAACGAAGGCTGGCGAGGTTGGTGAAGACTTGCGGTAGAAAGTACCGACCATTGGCGAACGGGCCACGGTGCCGTTCAGCGCAGGTGCGGCCGGGGCAGCAGGAGCAGCGGCGGCCGGGGCGGCAGCAGCGGCAGGTGCAGCAGCAGGAGCGGCCACCGGTGCGGGGGCGTAGTACTGCTGGGCTGGAGTCTTGCTGTGACGGCTGATGCGTACGGACTCTTCGCCTTCCTTGATCTCCAACTCGTCGATGCCGGACTCTTCCAGCAGCTCGATCAGTTTCTTAACTTTACGGATATCCATGAATCATCAACTCCCAAGGGTCGGTCAGGGGCGTTTATTGCCTGTCGTTCAAGCACTTGCCTGTCGTTCAAGCTGTTCTAGGGCGGCCTCCAGGGCCAGTCGGTAACCGCTGGCGCCAAGGCCGCAGATCACTCCCACCGCAACATCGGAGAAGTAGGAGTGATGGCGGAAAGGTTCGCGTTTGTGCACGTTGGACAAATGCACTTCGATGAATGGGATGCTCACCGCCAGCAGCGCGTCACGTAATGCGACGCTTGTATGCGTAAAAGCTGCTGGATTGATCAAAATGAAGTCCACGCCTTCATCGCGGGCGGCATGGATGCGCTCGATCAATTCGTACTCGGCATTGCTCTGCAAATACTGCAGATGGTGCCCGGCATCACGGGCCCGCTGCTCCAGATCCTGGTTGATCTGGGCCAGTGTGGTTGCTCCGTAGACCCCCGGTTCACGGGTGCCGAGCAGGTTCAGGTTGGGGCCGTGAAGCACCAGTAGGGTGGCCATCGGTCGTTCCTTGTTGTCGGGGGCTGTTGTCAGAACCCGGCGACTATGCCGGAAAGACTTTATGACTGTCCAGTTCTCGGCAATAGCCAGCACGATGACCGATGTTTGCGCAAAATATGTGACCGAGTGATTAAATCCGGTCATTTGCCCGCAAGAAGGGAGCACTACAGTGCCTGGCGTCGATTTCGCCGATGTTGGGCTGATAAGGGGCGCTGGCCGCTGCGAGCTTGCGCCATGAGCCGCAGTGCCCCCAGCACAGACGGCCGGCAGGAACCGGGCCGGTTGGCAGCGACGCCGAGCGGGGAAACCGGCTCAGACGCGGAAGGCCTGCACCGCGGTGTGCAGTTGACCGCCCAGGTCCAGCAGGTTCTCGCCCTGGGCCCGGCCTTCGCCGATGCGCAGCAGGTTGTCGCCGCCCAGTTGATGGATGCGTTCGCTGTGGTCGCGGATCTCGCTGACCGCGCCGCTTTGCTGGGCTGTGACATCGGCGATGCGCACGGCCGTGTCGGCGATGGTCTGGATCGCCCCGACGATTTCATCCAGCGCGCCGTCGGCGGCCTGGGCCTGACTGGCGGTGGCTTCGGCATGCTCCACCTGGGCACGCATGCCTTGCACCGATTGCTGCGCGGCGCTTTGCAGGCCGGCGATCAGGGTCTGGATCTCAGCCGTGGCCCCGGCAGTGCGCTGGGCCAGGGAGCGCACCTCTTCGGCCACCACGGCGAAACCGCGGCCCATCTCTCCGGCGCGGGCGGCTTCGATGGCGGCGTTGAGGGCCAGCAGGTTGGTCTGTTCGGCGATGGAGCGGATCACCGTCAGCACGCCGCCGATGGTCGCCGATTCCTGGGCCAGATGCTCGATCATCTGCGCGTTGCCCTGGACTTCCCCTACAAGGGCATGCAGACCGGTGAGGCTCAGGCCTATGACTTTCTGTCCCTGTTGCACCGCGAGGCCGGCGCTGCGGCTGGCATCGGCGGCCTGGCTGGCATCGCCGGCGACCTGTTGGATGGTGGCTTCCAGCTCGCCCAGGGCATCGCGGATCTGCGCGGTATCACCGGCCTGGCGCTCGGCCCCGCTGTGCAGGCCGCTGCTGAGGTCGGCCAGGGCGCGGCTGCTGCCGGCCACTTGCTCGGCGTTCTGGCGGATGGTGCCCACCAGGTCCACCAGGTAGGCGCGCAGACGGTTCAGGGACTCTTCGATGGCGTGCAGTTCGCGGTTGGTCTTGCCCAGCTGGATCGGTCGGCTGAAGTCGCCTTCGGCCCAGGTCGACAGGGCCGGGGCCAGGTTGGTCAGGACCCGGGCCAGCTTGCGCTGCAAGGTGTCGATGACCAGGGCGATCAGCAGGATCAGGCCGATCATCAGCCCCTGCATCAGCCGTACTTCGCCCTGGATCTGCCCGTGCTGGGCCCGCACCGCCGGTTCCAGCTCGGCAATGGCCTGGCGCACGGCGGTGATTTTCAGCAGGGTGGCGGCGCTCAGGTCGGCGCGTTTCTGGATCTGCTCGCGGGTGCGCTCAAGTTCCGCCGGGTAGCGGTTGAGCAGGCTGTTGAGCTCGCGCTTGAGGCTGATCCCGGCGTCTTCGGCGGCGGCTTTCTGGGTGTTTTCCAGGCCCATCATGGCGGCGAAATCATCGGTGCCGGATTCACTGCTGGCCGCCACGCCTAATAAAGGCAGGGCTTCAAGCCGATCGGCCTGGGCACGAATGCTGTTGAGTTCGCGTTCGACATCGGCGGCCAGTTCGCTGCGACCGCTGCTCACCAGCTTGTCGCGGGCCAGGGACAGTTTGCCCAGGTGCTGTGAGGCGGTGAGCAACAACGGCAGGTACTGGGCCGCGTCCGGGTTCTTGGTCCCGCTGGCGTACTGGCTGAGCTGCTCCAGGTTGGCCCCCAGTTCGCGCTCGGCCTGCAACAGCAGCGCCTGGGGATCGCCGGCCAGCTTGCCCGCGGCCAGCAGGTCGCTCTTGCTGAAGGTGTCGAGGCTGGCCAGGCTTGGGCGCAGGCTCTGCGCCAGCGGCGCTGGCAGTTCGCCCAGCTCGCCCTGCAGGGCTTCCAGGGCCTGGGTCGCGCCGCTCAGGCGCAGGGCATCGCCGCTGGCCAGATAGTCTTCGATATTGCGCGCCACTTGATTCTGAAACTGCTGGGACAGACCCAGGTAACGCTCCATCAATAGATAGGGGCGTTCCAGGGCCCGTTGCGACCACCACAGCGTTGCCCCCAGCGCGAGGCAAACGGCAACGAGCAACAGGGTATTGAGATTGGTCAGCAGCTTCAGGCGCATCGGGGCTCTACCAACGGCGAAAATGGTAAGCGCCTGAATTTATTGCGTTTGTATTACAAGGTTATGACCGAATCAGTGGATTCGGATGAAAAGGTGGCACTTTGACTTGATTGCCGCGCGGCCTGTACCCGGTTGCGGCCGCCGTGCTTGGCGCGGTACAGCGCTTCGTCGGCCTGGCTGGCCATCATCAGGCTGTCGGAGTCTTCCTGCATCTCCACCACCCCGGCGCTGAAGGTGCACCACAGGTCCTGGGGCTGGGCCGGGTAGTGGATCTCGGCGAAGCGCTGGCGGATTTCGTCGAGCACCTTGCAGGCGGCTTCCTGATCGGTGTCGGGCATGACGATGGCGAACTCCTCGCCGCCGTAGCGGCCGATGAAGTCGGTCTTGCGCAGGCGTTGCTTGAGAAACAGCGCCAGGCTCTTGATCACCCGGTCGCCCATGGGGTGGCCGTGGCTGTCGTTGACCCGCTTGAAGTGGTCGATATCGAGCATGGCAAAGCTCAGCGGCTTGTTCTCGCGGCGGGCGCGGAAGCTGCAGTCTTCCAGCAATTGCAGGATATGGGTGTGGTTGTACAGGCCGGTGAGGCTGTCGCGGACCATCCGCGCCTTGAGGTTGCGCGCCCGGGCCGCGCGGTTGCGCACGGTGGTGATCAGGTGCCGCGGCTTGATCGGCTTGGTCAGGAAGTCGTCGCCGCCTTCGCTCATGGCGTCCAACTGCTTGTCCAGGTCGTCCTCGGCGGACAGGTAGATGATCGGCACGCTGACGTAGCGGTCGTTGTGGCGGATCACCTTGGCCAGCTCGGTGCCGGTGCAGGCCGGCATGTACATGTCGAGGATGATCAGGTCCGGCTGGAAGTCCGCCAGCTCGGCCATGGCCTGGATCGGCTCGATCAGGGTGCGGGTGACGATCCCGGCGCTGTTGAGCAGGCGCTCGGTGTGCAGCGCCTGGGCCCGGGAGTCATCGATGATCAGCACTTTATAGGGTTCGTACTGGGCGACGCAGGTCAGGACCTCGATCTTTTCCAGCAGGCTGGAGGCTTCCAGGGTGCCGGTGAGGAACTCCTGGCCTCCGGCGCGCACGGCGGCGAGGCGGGTCGGGGTATCGGTTTCATGCAGGCTGAAGAACAGCAGCGGTAGTTTCTGCTCCAGGCCGACCTGGGCCTCGGCGGCCAGGGTCAGGCCCATGCCGGGGCCGCAAAAGTCGACATCGATGACGATGGCGGCCGGCAGGCGTTCGACCATGGACGAGCGAAAGGCCGCAATGCTGTCCAGGGACTGGGCGCTGAGGCCGAAGAACTCCAGCTGCTTGGCCAGGCGTTCGGCGCGGTCGTGGTCCTGCAGCATCACGTAGATCGGCTTGCGCAAAGGCGGCAGGAAGGTCTGTTCCAGCTGGTCGCCGTGACGCAGGCCGGTGCGCGACAGGCGTTGCATCAGGCGGTTGAGATCGGTGATCAGGGTGCTGCTCAGGCGGCCGCGATTGGCATCCACCGCCTCAAGGGACTGACTGATGCTGCGGGCCAGCTGAGTGTGTTCGGGTTGTTCGAAGCGTTCGGCGAAGCGCAGCAGGCGCAGGTTGGCCTCGCACAGTTCGGACATGTCGTTGGTGGACCATTCGCTGCGTTGCAGACGCTGCCATATCTCAAGAATCTGACGTGCCTGATGAATTACCCGCTGGGCAAAGTGGTGCTTGAGGCGCTCACGGCTGGGGTCTTCTGGCTCGGTCATATCCTGACTACTAGTTAGGGTGCATGCTGAGATCGACTGGTGGCTCTATGCTAGCACCACTTTTGCGTCCCATGAGTGTCGTGCGTCAATAATGTGTGAAGCGATGTTATTCAGTTCCTGACCGACTGGTCGCATAGGCTCGGGACTGTGCTTCATTTATAGTGATCGCCTGATTCGCAATCATTGCGCGGCGCGCATTTGCCGGAAGATTTATCCCGTCAAGGCAAGGCACGATGGAGTAGGGTTGTGGTCGAACCGATGAACCCAAGTGATTGAAAGGACATAGCCATGCTGGATTGGAAGAATCGCGCAGG
Organism: Pseudomonas sp. BC42; assembly: GCF_021560055.1. Classification (NCBI taxonomy): domain Bacteria; kingdom Pseudomonadati; phylum Pseudomonadota; class Gammaproteobacteria; order Pseudomonadales; family Pseudomonadaceae; genus Pseudomonas; species Pseudomonas sp. BC42. The sequence continues at coordinate 6,107,262 of NZ_CP091067.1, read as the reverse complement.
CAGCGCGCCGGATCGTGCTGCCGAACCCAAGTCGGCGACACGCAGCTATTTTGGTGGCCTGCTGTTCAGTCGCGCCCTGGCCACCTTGCTGGGCCTGTACCTGTTGGTGACCGGTGGCCTGGGTTGGTACTGGAGCCAGGAGCCGGCGCTGTTTCCGGTCCAGCAGAATGCCCAGATTGCCGCCGAGAAGGCCGGCCGGCAGATGGTGGTGGGTTACACCACCGTGGAAACCCTCAAGACCGTCGCCGGCACCTTGCTCGACAAACCGGGTGGCTATATCTCCAACGACCGTTTTCCACCGGGCCTGTGGATGGACAACATGCCGAGCTGGGAATACGGCGTGCTGGTCCAGGTTCGCGACCTGACCCGTGCCCTGCGCAAGGACTTCGCCCGCTCCCAGTCCCAGTCCGCCGAGGATGCCGACCTGGCCAAGGCCGAGCCGCGCTTCAACTTCGACAACAAGAGCTGGGTGCTGCCTTCCAGCGAGTCGGAATATCAGGACGGCATCAACTCCCTGAGCCGCTATCAGGCGCGCCTGTCCGATCCGAACCAGAAGACCGCACAGTTCTATGCCCGTGCCGACAACCTCAACAACTGGCTGGGTGATGTGGGCACGCGCCTGGGCTCGCTGTCCCAGCGGCTGTCGGCCAGTGTTGGCCGAGTCAAGCTCAACACCGCCCTGAAAACCGAAGTGGTCGCGCCCGGCCAGGTTCCTCAGGTCGATGAAGAGCTTGAGGAAACCCCATGGATGCAGATCGACAACGTGTTCTACGAAGCCCGTGGCCAGGCCTGGGCGCTGTCCCACCTGCTGCGCGCCATCGAAGTGGACTTTGCCGACGTGCTGGCGAAGAAGAACGCCACCGTCAGCGTGCGCCAGATCATCCGTGAACTGGAGGCCTCCCAGGAGCCGGTCTGGAGCCCGATGATCCTCAATGGCAGCGGCTTTGGCGTTCTGGCCAACCACTCCCTGGTCATGGCCAACTATATTTCCCGGGCCAACGCGGCGGTCATCGACTTGCGTCAATTGCTCAATCAAGGCTGATCCATGGTTGCGACCACCAATGAGGCGGCCCATCGCGCCGCCTCCGATGCTGAAGAGATTGCCTGGGTCGATGGCGAAGACCAGTTGCTGGGTGCCATGGTCCGCTCCGAGCTTCGCGAGCGTGGCCTGATCGGTCGTGGCACCTACATCATGCTGTTCAATTCCGCCGGTGAGCTGTGCGTGCACCGGCGCACCCTGAGCAAGGCCATCTACCCGGGCTACTGGGATGTCGCCGCCGGCGGCATGGTCCTGGCGACGGAAAGCTATGCCGAGTCCGCCGCTCGGGAGCTGGAAGAGGAGCTGGGAGTCAGCGGGGTCGAGTTGACCGCCCACGATCACTTTTTCTTCGAAGACACCGGCAACCGTCTCTGGTGTTCGGCCTTCTCCGCAGTCTGGGACGGTCCGCTGCGCCTGCAGCCGGAAGAAGTCCTCGAAGCGCGCTTCATTCCCCTGGACCAGGTGCTGCGGGAAATCCATGAAAAGCCCTATTGCCCGGACTCCCTGGCTGCCTTGCAACGCTATCTGGCGCGACGTCGTTAAAGTTGCATAAATTGACGCTGATTGGCTCTTAGCAACCGGGCTTTTTGCCGTTACACTGCGCGACTTTTCAAGCTGAACCGGCGGCGCTTGTTGCAAACGCGCCGGCTCAGTAGCGCTGCCCCTGCCTGAGTGGGGCTTCGCGGTCGATGGCACCGCCATGTGCTTCGACCAGTCTTTGTCCTCCCAAGAGGATTGCCGGTGGCCAAAAAAGCCGCATCCTTCGCCGCCCTTGGTGGCCTGGTGTTTTCCACCGACGCAGGTCGACATTGCCCGGACTGTAGCCAGCCGGTGGCCGCCTGTATCTGCAAACAAACCGTGATTCCGGCCGGCGACGGCATTGCTCGCGTGCGTCGCGAAAGCAAGGGCCGTGGCGGCAAGACGGTGACCACCATCACCGGCGTGCCCCTGGCCGAAGACGCCCTCAAGGAACTGGCGACCACCTTGAAGAAGCGCTGTGGCACCGGTGGCGCGCTGAAAGACGGCGTCATTGAAATCCAGGGCGACCATGTCGAGCTACTCTTGGCCGAACTGGTCAAGCACGGTTTCAAGGCGAAGAAGTCCGGCGGCTAGCAGCCTCTGTGAAAACCACCTCTGACTGGACCCTGTCTTGATTCGCTCAGGACGCTGGCGTCGTCTCCCATGGTTTTCACAGAGCCTGTTCATGAACGGTTTCTAAACTCAGCACGGCAGGCGCGGTCTATTGCGCTTGCAGGCTAATCGTCATTTTCATTCTTTAGACTGCGCCGACCCCGGATTGGGGCGGCGCTCTATGACTTCTTTATAGGGGACTTCGATGTCCGTACGACGCACACGTAAAGACGATGGCAGCCAATGGACAGTTGCGGACAGCCGCAGTGTTTACGGGATTCGCCATTGGGGGGCCGGGTATTTCGCGATCAATGACGCCGGTCGCGTCGAAGTTCGCCCGAACGGCCCGAGCAGTTTGCCCATCGATCTGTTCGAGCAGGTCGAGGAGCTGCGCAAGAGCGGTCTGTCCCTGCCGTTGCTGGTGCGTTTTCCGGACATTCTCCAGGATCGCGTGCGTCAGCTGACCGGCGCGTTCGACGCCAACATCGCGCGCCTGGAATACCAGAGCAAGTACACCGCGCTGTACCCGATCAAGGTCAACCAGCAGGAAGCGGTGATCGAGAACATCATCGCCACCCAGAACGTCTCCATCGGTCTGGAAGCCGGTTCCAAGCCTGAGCTGCTGGCGGTTCTGGCCCTGGCGCCCAAAGGCGGCACCATCGTCTGCAACGGCTACAAGGACCGCGAGTTCATCCGCCTGGCGCTGATGGGCCAGAAGCTCGGCCACAACGTGTTCATCGTCATCGAGAAAGAGTCCGAAGTGGGCCTGGTGATCGAGGAAGCTGCCTCGCTCAAGGTCAAGCCACAAGTGGGCCTGCGGGTGCGCCTGTCGTCCCTGGCGTCGAGCAAGTGGGCCGACACCGGCGGTGAAAAGTCCAAGTTCGGCCTGTCGGCGGCGCAGCTGCTGTCGGTGGTGGAGCGCTTCCGCGCCGCCGGCCTGGATCAGGGCATCCGCCTGCTGCACTTCCACATGGGTTCGCAGATCGCCAACCTGGCGGACTACCAGCACGGTTTCAAGGAAGCCATCCGCTACTACGGCGAGCTGCGCAACCTCGGCTTGCCGGTGGATCACATCGACGTCGGCGGCGGCCTGGGCGTGGACTACGACGGCACCCACTCGCGCAACGCCAGCTCGATCAACTACGACATGGACGACTACGCCGGCGTCGTGGTGGGCATGCTCAAGGAGTTCTGCGACGCGCAGAGCCTGCCACACCCGCACATCTTCTCCGAGAGCGGCCGTTCCCTGACCGCCCACCACGCCATGCTGGTGGTGCAGGTGACCGACGTCGAGAAGCACAACGACGACGTGCCGAAGATCGACAACAAGGAAGAGCTGCCGGAAACCGTGCAATGGCTGGTGGACCTGCTGGGTCCGACCGACATCGAGATGGTCACCGAAACCTACTGGCGCGCCACGCACTACATGAGCGACGTCGCCGCCCAGTACGCCGATGGCAAGCTGACCCTGGCCGAGAAAGCCTTGGCCGAGCAATGCTACTTCGCGGTCTGCCGGCGCCTGCACAACTCGCTGAAGGCCCGTCAGCGTTCCCACCGCCAGGTGCTGGACGAACTCAACGACAAGCTGGCGGACAAGTACATCTGCAACTTCTCGGTGTTCCAGAGCCTGCCGGACACCTGGGCCATCGGCCAGGTACTGCCGATCCTGCCGCTGCACCGTCTGGACGAAGAGCCGCTGCGTCGCGCGGTGCTGCAAGACCTGACCTGCGACTCCGACGGCAAGATCAAGCAGTACGTCGACGAGCAGAGCATCGAGACCAGCCTGCCGGTGCACGGCCTCAACGAGGGCGAGGACTACCTGCTGGGGATCTTCCTGGTGGGCGCCTACCAGGAAATCCTCGGCGACATGCACAACCTGTTCGGCGACACCGACTCGGTGAACATCTACCAGCGGCCCAATGGCAGCGTGTACCACGCCGGGATCGAGACCCACGACACCATCGAAGACATGCTGCGCTACGTGCACTTGTCGCCGGAGGAGTTGATGACTCACTACCGCGACAAAGTGGCCAGCGCCAAGATCAGCACCGCCGAGCGCACCCAGTTCCTCGACGCACTGCGCCTGGGCCTGACCCGTTCGTCCTACCTGTCGTCCTGACGCTCGGCGCAAGCCTTGAAAACCCACCGCATGCGGTGGGTTTTTTTTGTCCCCGGTGCAGCCATTGCAGCTAGCCTGAACACAGCCGTCCATGGTGGGCGATAGGGGGCAAGCGATGAGCGATACGACCCGCAGGACCTGGCGCTTGCTGTGCGGCACCCTGGTGCTCAGCCTGCTGGCGGCCTGTTCGCCGCTCAAGCTGCTCAACGCCCTGACCCCCGGCAGCACCTTCATCAAGACCCCGGACATCGCCTACGGCAGCGATCCACGGCAGAAGCTCGATGTCTATCAGCCGCGCGGGGCGGCTCCCGGGGCGCCGGTGGTGGTGTTCTTCTACGGTGGCAGTTGGAACAGCGGTTCGCGCAGCGACTACGACTTTGTCGGCGAGGCCCTGGCCTCCCGGGGCATGGTGGTGGTGCTGGCCGACTACCGGCTTTATCCACAGGTGCGTTACCCGGCCTTTCTGGAGGACGCGGCCCGCGCCGTGGCCTGGACTCATGAACACATCGGCGGCTATGGCGCCGATCCCCAGCGCCTGTTCCTGATGGGGCACAGCTCCGGGGCGTACAACGCCGCGATGCTGGCGCTGGACCGACGGTTGCTGGAAGAGGTCGGGCTGAGCCCGCAGATCATCAAGGGCTGGATCGGTCTGGCCGGGCCCTATGACTTCCTGCCCATTCGCAATCCCGAGGTGCGCCCGGTGTTTTTCTACCCCGACTCGCCGCCGGACTCGCAGCCGATCAACCACGTCAGCCAGGGCGCGCCGCCGGCGCTGTTGATCGCCTCCAACCAGGATTCCCTGGTCAACCCGCAGCGCAATACCGGTGGCCTGGCCAACAAGCTGCGCGCGGCAGGCGTGCCGGTGCAGGAGTTTTATTTCGCCCGCACCAATCACGCCACCCTGGTGGCCGCCCTGTCCCGCCCCTTGCGCGGGCTGGCCCCGGTGCTGGAACGGGTCAGCGGCTTTGTCCAAACGCCGCCGGCTCAGTGAGCCCCGGCGAACCAGCCGTCACGTCGCTCCAGCTGCCAGGCGAAGGCACCCAGGGTCAGGCTGCGCAGGAGCATGAACAGCAAGAAACTCAGCCACAGGCCATGGTTGCCCAGGCCTTGCAGGGCCCAGGCAAAAGGCAGCAGCAGGAGCACGGTGAGGAGCATGCCGTTGCGCATTTCCCGGGCCCGGGTAGCGCCGATGAACAAGCCATCGAGCAGGTAGCTCCAGACTGCGATCAAGGGCAGCACGGCGAGGTAGGGCAGGTAGGTGAAAGCGGTCTGGCGGACTTCGGCAATGTCGGTCTGCATCTCGATGAACAGGTGGCCACCGAGCAGGAACAGCGCGGCAAATCCCAGGCTGGCCAGCAGCGACCAGCCCCCGGCCACCACCAGTGAGCGACGCAGGGCCGGGCGATCATGGGCGCCAATGGCGTGGCCGCACAGGGCTTCCACCGCGTGGGCCAGGCCGTCCAGGGCATGGGCGGTGAGCAACAGGCCATTGAGCAGCAGGGCATTGGCCGCCACCGTGGCATCGCCGAGGCGCGCGCCCTGGACAGTGATCAGGAAAAACACCGATTGCAGGGCCAGGCTGCGGATGAAGATGTCGCGGTTCACCGCCAGCAGCGGGCGCCAGCTCTGCCAGCGGCGCAGGGCGGCCCAGGCGATCTGTCCCGGGTAGGCGCGCAGGGCCGGCCGGGTCATGGCCAGGCCGATCAGCGCGCCGGTCCATTCGGCGACCACCGAGGCCCGGGCCGAACCCACCACGCCCCAGTCCAGTCCGAGGACGAACCACAGGTTGAGGGCGATGTTCACCAGGTTGGTGCTCAGCAGGATGGTCAGCGGCGCCCGCGCATTCTGGGTGCCGAGGAACCAACCCACCAGGGCGAAGCTGGCCAGGGCCGCGGGCAGGCCGAGCAGGCGGGTGTGGAAAAATGCCCGGGTCATCTGGTCCAGGTCCGCCGAGGGCTGCATCAGGTGCAAGGCCGCGCCGCTCAGCGGCACGCCAATGGCTCCCAGCAGCAGCGCCAGGCCCAGGGCCAGCAGCAGGCCCTGGAGCAGGATCTGGCGCAGCGCCGCACCGTCGCCGCGTCCGGCGGCCTGGGCGGCGAAACCGGTGGCGCCCATGCGCAGGAAACCCATGGCCCAGGCGAGAAAGGTATAGAGGCTGGCGCCCACCGCCACCGCACCCAGTTGATGGGCGTGGGGCAGGTGGCCGATGACCGTGCTGTCCACCAGGGCCACCAGGGGCACGGAAATGTTCGACAGGATCATCGGCGCGGCCAGGGCCCAGACGCGACGATGGGTGGGGCGATGACGCCAATCGGTGATCAGGGGGGACATGCGGGCTCCTTGCGAGAGCCGGCATTGTAGCCCCGGCGCCGTGATGCGCCGAGGTTTTACCGCCGCGTCAGTGGATGATCCAGCTCAGCAGCCAGAGGCCCAGCACCAGCCAGATGATGCCGAGGATGATCGAGGCGCGCATGAAGGCGCGGATCGCCCAGTAGAGAAACATCAGGCCGACGATCAGGCCGATGATGCTGACGATCGACGTGTCCATGCCCAGGGCCCGGGCCAGCCCATCGACGAAGTTGCCGCCGGCGTGGGTCAGGCTGCCGAACAACCCGCTGAGCAGGTCGACGATGAAGCGGATGACCGAACCTATGGCCTGGCCAAGCCATTCGAAGAAGCTTTCTACCTGCATGTGTGTGTCCTGATCGACGAGGGGCCGGGTGCCCGCTCAACCTTGGGCCATGACTGCCCGTAGCGAGTTCCCGGTTCAGCATAGAAGCTGCCGGGGTCGCACATTCTGTAGGAGCCGGCCGGCCGGCGAAAGCGCTCTTGCGTCCCACGGCCATCCCCCGGAAGCTATACGCCTTCAGGAGACCCCGATGAACCTAGAGCAACTGACCCAACGCCTGCATGCCATCCGTGACCGCAACGACTGGCGGCAATTTCACAGCCCGAAGAACCTGGCCATGGCCGCCAGCGTCGAAATGGCCGAACTGGTGGAAATCTTCCAGTGGCTGACCGAGGACCAGTCCCGGCAACTGTCGGCGGACAAGCTGGCCCATGCCGGCCAGGAAGTGGGCGACATCGTCCTCTACCTGCTGTTGCTGTGCAGCGAATTGGGGCTGGACATGGACCAGGTGGTGCGCAGCAAGCTGGCGGACAGCGAACGGCGGTTCTGCTCATGAGCGACCGGCATTTCGACCAGTTGGCGACCCGTTTCGCCGAGAAGATCTATGGCGGTGCCAAGGGCGCGATCCGCCTCGCGGTGCTCCAGGCCGACCTCAAGGAAAGCCTGCCCCAGCGGCCGCTGCGGGTGCTGGATATCGGCGCGGGCCTGGGGCACATGTCCTTGTGGCTGGCCGAGCAGGGGCACCAGGTGACGCTGGCCGAGCCCGCCGCGCCGATGCTCGACGGTGCCCGCCAGCGCTTCGCCGAGGCCGGGCAGCAGGCGACCTTCATCCAGGCGCCCTGGCAGGAACTGCTGGGCCAACTGACCGAGCCCTACGACCTGGTGCTCTGCCATGCGGTGCTGGAATGGCTGGCCGAGCCCCACGCGATCCTGCCGGTGCTGCACCAGTTGACTCGCGTCGATGGCTGGTTGTCCCTGGCCTTCTACAACCGCGATGCGCTGGTCTACCGCAACCTGCTCAAGGGCCACTTCCGCAAGATGCGCAAGAACGACATGGCCGGTGAAAAGCAGAGCCTGACTCCGCAACAACCGCTTGATCCTCGCGAGCTGGCGGCGCAACTTGAAGGCTTGTGGCGAGTCGAAACCCAGAGTGGAGTGCGGGTTTTCCACGACTACATGCCGGTGGAGTTCCAGGCGCGAGCCGAGCTGACGGACCTGTTGCAAATGGAACTGGCTCACCGCCGACACCCAAGTTTCGCCGGCCTTGGGCGTTATCTGCATTGGCTGTGCCGGCCGGTCTAACGGAGTGCGCAATGAAACGCCGTCTGGGTCTGATCTTCCTGTGTTCGGGGCTTGCCGCCTGTCAGGGCAGCAACCCCTACGTCGCCAGTAGCAATCCCCTGCCGCCGGCGCCGCCGCAAGCGGCCAACACCTTCGACCGCAGCGCCTACCCGGCGCCGCCGCGCGATTATGGACGTTATCGCAACTGGGCCTGGCTCAATGGGCGCCTGCCCAACGGCTCGGCCTGGGCCGATTCGGCGCAGATCGCCGAGGCGGTGAGCAACGCTCTGGACCAGCAGGGCCTGCGTCCGGTGCTAGACCGGCGCCCGGCGGACCTGTGGGTCAGTGCCGACCTGCACCTGGAGAAGCGCCTGCGCCAGGTCCAGGACGACTACGGTTATGGCGGCTACGGCGGTTATAACCGCTATGGCCCGGGCTACGGCATGTACGGCAGCGTGCCGGTGGTGCGCACCTACGAAGTCGAAGTGGTGGTGGTTCGGGTCAATCTGTACGACGGCGCCAGTGGCCAGCCGGTATGGAGCGCCAGCGCCGAAACCAGCAGCCGCGGCAGCCTCGGCGAGCGCGCCGAGGCCTTGCGTGAGGCGGTGCAAAAGGCAATGGCGGCCTATCCTCCCAGTTAGGGCCACCGGTGGTTGTTCTTGAATCGGAGAATCAGCATGTTCCATCGAATCGCGTTACTGGTATGTGCCGCCTTGCTCAGTGCCTGTGCCGCCAACCAGGTCAATCATGATTTCGACGCCAGCCGGGACTTTGGCGCCTACCGCAGCTGGAGCTGGAAAGAACCCGCCCTGCAATATCGCCCCGATGATCCGCGGATCAAGAGCGACCTGACCGAGCAGCGCATCCGCCAGGCCGTCGCCGAGCAGTTGGACCAGCGTGGCCTGCGCCCGGTGCAGGGCCCTGCCCAGGCCGATCTCAAGGTCCAGGCATACCTGATCGTCGAGGACCGTCAGCAGCAGGTCACCACCAACTACGGTGGCGGTTGGGGCGGCCCCTGGAATGGCTACTGGGGCGGGCCGATGTACAACGAGACCCGCAACATCTCCTACAAGGTGGCGACCATCCAGATCGACCTGCTCGATGGCAAGGACGGCAAGCTGGTGTGGCGCGGCAGCGACGAGCAGTTGCTCAGCAGCTCGCCGAGCCCGGTGGATCGCAGCGCCGCGGTGCGTAATACGGTGATGCGTATCCTGCAGAACTACCCGCCGCACTAGGGCCTTGGGTCCCGCGCGGCACACGCCTCGACACTGACTGGCGGAGCACCCTGGCGCCGCCAGTCAGGCGAGCTGGCACCTTGCCAGCGACGGCCCGGCCTTTGACTACACTGCTGTGCATCGATGGAGTGCGCGCTCGGCCACGAGCCGGGAAAAGGAGTGCCCCGATGTCTCCCCTGAAGCGTTTTACCGGTCCGCGTCGCCAGCGTGGAGCCATTGGTCTGATGGCTGCCGTGACCATGGGGCTGGCGTTGTTGCTGATGGTCGTGGTGGTGGACAGCGGCCGGCTGTACATGGAGCAGCGCAAGTTGCAGCGGGTCGCCGACAACGCAGCCCTGGAGGCCGTGAGCCGGGGCGGCAACTGCCAGGCCGGCCTCAGCGCCGCGACCTATGCCGGACAGAGCGCGACCCGCAATGGTTTTACCGTCGACGCCGGCAGTACCCTGACGACCGCGTGCGGTGCGCTGACCACCGGGGCCAACAGCTTGCGCACCTTCAATGCCGACCCGGCGCAATCGGCGGCCGTGCGGGTAGTGGCGACCCACACGGTGCCCATCAGTGTGGCGTCGGGCATCGGGGCGCTGTTCACCCCGGGGCCGATCAACCTCAACACCCAGCTCAGCGCCACGGCGGTTGCCGCCGCGCCCACCCCGCCGCGGGCGCAACTGAGCATTCGCAGCACCCTGGCCACCGTCGACAGCACCAACTCACCGCTGCTCAACACCTTGGTGGGCAGCATGCTGGGCGGCAGCCTCAACATCAGCGCCGTGGGCTGGAATGGCCTGCTCAACAGCGACATCAACCTGCTGCGCTACCTCGACCAGTTGGCCATCGACCTGGGGGTTGCCGCGGGCAACTACAGCCAGTTGCTCAACACTCAGGCCAGCCTGACCCGGCTGATCCAGACCGCCGCCACCGTGGTCCAGGCCAATGGCGCGACGGCCGATGTGCTGGCGGCCCTGGGCGCCCTGCAAGTGGCGGTGAGCAGCCAGATCCCGCAACTCAAGCTGGGGGATATCCTCAAGTTGCAGACCGGTGCGGCGACCACCGCACTGGATGCCAATCTGCAACTCTTCCAGTTGCTGCAGGCGATGATCCAGTTGGCCAACAGCAAGAGCGCGGTGGCGGCGGTGGTGCCGGCCAACCTGCTGGGGCTGGCCAACGTCACCATCAGGGTCAAGGTCATCGAACCGCCGCAGTTCTCGGCGGTCGGCGATCCCCGGCTGGCCATCCTCGATCCCCTGGGCGCCAACCGCATCTATGTCCGCACGGCCCAGGTGCGCACCCTGGTGTCGGTCAACCTGACCGGATTGTCCGGGATCACCGGCCTGGCCAACGCCCTGCTGGGCCTGGTGAGTTCACTGACGCCGACCCTCAACAGCGTCCTGAGCCTGAACCTGGCGGCCACCATCAACTCCGTCGGTTGCCTGCTGGGCGCCGGCTGCCAGCAGGTCGATCCCGAGGTGCTGCCCACGGCGCGCATCGACATCAACCTGGAACTGGGGGGCGCCAAGGCCTACGTCACCAACTACAGCTGTCCGACGGACAACGCCGGCAGTAAAAGCCTCACGGTGCACAGCGAGTCGTCACTGGTCGATATCAAGGTCGGGCAGATCGATCCCAATACCGCCTTCTCCTCGGCAGCAGAACCGGTGGTGACGCCGGTGCCGATCGTCGACCTGGGGATCTGGACCTGCCACAAGATCCTCGGCATCGGCAGTTGCGGACCGGCGCGGACGGCGTTCGCCGCCGGCGGCATCGGGCTCAAGGTCGACAGTGCGCTGGGGCTCAGCCAGACCGGACCCAACGTCGGGCGCGACCTGGTGTACGCCAGCAGCGCGCCGCCGTTTCCCACGCCGCCCAACGTCAATCAGGCGCCGAGCTACCAGAACGCGGCGCCGACCAACAATCTGGTCAACAGCCTGTCGGGCGCTATTGCCGGGATCAGCCTGGAGGTGTACCAGCCGACCAGTGGCAATCTGCTGGGCTCGGTGGTGGCGGGGGCGGGAGGCGTGATCAATGGAGTGACCAGCCTGATCATGCCGCTGATCAGCAACCTCTTGAGCCCCTTGCTCGATCCGCTGCTCAACAGCCTGCTGGCGACCCTGGGCATCAAGCTGATGGACGTTGAGGTCGGGGCCAATCTCACCTGCGGGCAGACCGGCCGGGCCTACCTGGTGATCTGATCCGCCGGGGCAATCGGCAGCTCGATGCAAAAGCGCGCGCCGTCCACTCCGTTGCTGACGCTCAGGCGGCCGCCCATGTTTTCCACGATGCCGTAGCTCACCGAAAGCCCGAGCCCGGTGCCGATGCCCGCCGGCTTGGTGGTGAAGAAGGGTTCGAAGATCCGCTCCAGCAGGCGCGGGTCGATACCGCCGCCATTGTCCTCGACCCACAGGCGTACCCAGTGTTCGTCGCGCTGGCCATGCACGGCAATCCAGGGCTTGAAGGCTTGCCGCTGCTGTTGGCCCAGCAGCGCGTCCCGGGCATTGACCATGAGGTTGATCAGCACCTGCTCCAGCTGGTCGACGAAGCCCAGCACCTGCACCTCGAACCCCAGCTCGCTGATGCGCAGTTCGATCCCTTTGCCGCGCATGCCTTCGGCCAGCAGGGACAGGGTGCCCTCGATGGCCAGGGCCGGGTTGAAGGGTTGTTGTTCCACCTCCGAACGTCGGCCGAACACCCGCATGTGGTCCACCACCCGGGCGGCCCGCTGCACCTGGGTGTCGATGCGATGCAGTTTGTCGGTGAGGTAGTCGATCTGGATCTCGCCGCTGTTCAGGCGCTTGAGCACATTGACGATGGCCATGCGCATCACGTTCAGCGGCTGGTTGATTTCGTGGGCCAGGCCGGTGGCCATTTCCCCCAGGGTGGCCATTTTCGCGCTTTGCATGAGCTGCTGCTGGGCACGTCGGACTTCGGTGTTGTCGCGGCCCACGGCCTGGATCTCCAGCAACTGTCCCTGCTCATCGAAGACCCCGCGATCGGACCAGACCCACCAGGCGTGTTCACGCCCCGGCAGCTGCAGGCAGATCTCGGCGGTGCTGAGGGGAAACTCCGGGCTCAGCCGCTGGATCCTTCGCTCGAAACCTTCGCGCTGTTCGGCAGACAGCCATTGCCCAAGATTGCTCCCCGGCAGTTCCTCGGCGGGGCATTCCAGGTAGGCCGCCAGCGGCCGGTTGCCGAAGGTCAGGGTCAGGTCCGGGCGGTAGCGGCAGATCATCGCCGGCGAGTCTTCCACCAGGATCCGGTAGCGCTCCTCGCTCTGGCGCATCTGTTCGGCGGCCAGGGTCGCCTCGGTCACGTCCAGCCACAGGCCGACGGCCTCCACCGGTAGCCCCAGGTCGTCGCGCAACAGCTTGGCTTCATCCATGACCCAATGGAAAGCCCCATGGCGGTCGCGCAGGCGATAGCGGGCGTGGACGCTGCCTTCGCGCAACAACTGGCGGCAGCGCTGGAAATACAGGTCGTGGTCCTCGGGGTGCACCCAGTCCGCCAGGCCGGCCGCGGTGCAGTCCTCCAGGCTCCAGCCCAGCAGCGGTTGCAGGCTGGCGCTGAAAAAGCTCGGTTGCAGGGCGCCTTCCAGGTAGCGCTGGACGTAGATCACCGCCGGTGAGCTGGCAATCAGATTGTCCAGGCGCGCATGGGCCGCCGCCGCCTGTTGCTGCTGGTTCTTGATATCGCTGATGTCCAGCATGAAGCCCAGGAGCCGCTGTTGTTCCCCTCGTCCCAGGGACTGGCCCTGCAAGCGGTACCAGCGTGGCGGCAGGCTCGGGTCCGGCCCGGGCAGGCGCACGCAGAGCAGCAGCGGCTTGCCCAGGGTCAGGGCGTGCAGGCGGCTGGCCAGTTCGCCGCGGTCGGCGGGGTGAATCAGCTCCAGCCAGTCCTGGACCGGCAGCCTGTTGCACGAGTCGGGCAGCTGCAGACTGGCGACCAGCTGACTGGCCAGCTCGATCTCGGCGGTCTCTGGGCACAATTCCCACCAGCCCGCGCCCAACAGGCCCTGCAGTGCCTCCAGGCGTTCCAGATGCAGGTGGTTGCGTTGTTCGCGCAGGCGCTCGAGCAAGGGCTCGGCCAGGGCCGCAGTGAGCATCAGCCAGTCGCGTTCCAGCAGGTGCGGCGCCTGCTGTTGCACGGCGTAACAGCCGCACAGCAACCAGGCGGCGACACCGTGAGCGTCCCGGTAGGGCACCAGGAAGCCTTCGCGGTGACCGAAGATCCCCTGCAGGCGCGGGTGTTCATTCAGGCCCTGGATGTGATTCAGGTGCAGCGGGGCATTGCCGCTCAGGCTGTCCAGGCCGCTACCCAGAACCTGGCCGTCCTGCCACAGCCGGGGGGCGTCGTGGGCGCTGTAGCCGCTGTGCAGTACCCAGGTTTGTTCCTCGTCGTCGAGCAAGGCCAGGCCCACGCAAGGGATGTGGCAGTAGCGGGCCAGGTCGGTGAGTTGGTCGAGCAGCACGTCCGGCAGCCGGCTCAGGGTGCACAGGCGGATCTGCTCGTTGATCTGCGTGGCGAAGATCTGGCATTGCTCCCGGCTCAGGGCCTGCTGGCGCTGTTGGATCAGGTCGCCGATGTCCAGCAGTTGCAGCAGCCACTGGCTGCCACAGCTCTGGACCCAGCCGCGCAGGTGCAGGGTCTGGCCGCCCAGTCCGCGCAGGTCCAGATCCAGCACCTGTGCGCTCCAGTCGGTGGGGTGCCCCTCCAGGGCCAGGGCGCAGCCGGGCAGGGCGTAGTCCATCAGGTGGTGGGGCTCGGGCGAGGGCGGCAACTGCGCCAGCGCATGGCGCAGCGGTCCGCTGCTGGTGAGGATCCGCCCCTTCGAATCCAGCACCAGTTGCAGGCCGACGGCCTGGGCCGGCAACGGGGCCTGGGGTTCGTCGGCGGGCGCTGGCTGGCGGCCCAGCAGGCGCCCGAACAGCTTGTCGCTGGCGTTCAAAATTGCACGCTCGAGAGGGCGGACAGGGTAGTGGGCAAGTTGGGGACCGGGCCTATCACCGGCAACACCAGGCGCGGCAGCACCTGGGTGAGCTTCGCGGTGGGGTAGTCGATGCGCACGGTGAGCACGCCATTGGCATACACCGCGCTGTAGTCGGTGGCGGCGAAGTTGAAGAGGGTTGGAATCCACAGGGTCTGGGCCTGCACCACGCTATTGGCCAGGTTCTGCACCGTGGTGGCGTAGTTGGCGCTGTTGGGATCCACCGCCACGGCGCGGCGCACGGCCTCGGCGGTGGCCTGGTTGAAGGACTGCATCATCAACAGCGGCAGGCTGTAGCTGACCAGACCGTAAAACACCGCGAAGAAGATCACGAACACCGCCGCGAACTCGATGGCTGCAGCGCCCTTCTGCTTGCTGGGGAGGCCCGGTTTCATGAGTGCGTCTACCCTGACAGTCACTATGTCCATTGAGCATAGAATCAATCCGGTAAAAGGAGCTTTTTAGCTGATGCATTTCTGGGTTCTGTGGATCTGGCTGGGGCTCTGCGCGGTGCAGGACCTGCGTCAACGGCATATTGCCAACACCTTGACGCTGGGCGCCGCGCTGCTGGCGAGCGGCTACCTGCTGTGGACCGGCAGCACCTGGCTGGGCGCTGCGGCTGCCCAGGGCGGCTGGGCATTGTTGCTGGCCCTGCTGCTCACCCTGCCGGGGT
Source organism: Pseudomonas sp. BC42 (assembly GCF_021560055.1). Lineage (NCBI taxonomy): Bacteria > Pseudomonadati > Pseudomonadota > Gammaproteobacteria > Pseudomonadales > Pseudomonadaceae > Pseudomonas > Pseudomonas sp. BC42. Next base: position 6,092,180 of record NZ_CP091067.1, on the reverse strand, counting down.
ACGCCATGGGGCGGATGGGGGCGGGGGACGTCAAGTTGATGGCCGCCCTGGGACTGGCCAGCGATCCCGAACATCTGCTGGGGGCGTTTATCGGCGCCGGGGTCTGCAGCCTGCTGTGGCTGCTGCTCGTCCCCGGGCTCCGACTCGCAGCGAAACAGGGGCTTGAGCCACAAACCGAGACCTGCGCCACGGGGCTGTCAAAAAAATACCCGTTCGCCCCCTTTGTCCTGGCTGGAATGGTCTTAACTGTGTGCGTGATCCACTAGTCGCCGGGCCGATTAATGCTATGTACATAGTCGGAAAGTAGGTCTAGGTTTTAAGTCGTGGCTGCCCGGATCCTGCGGGCAGGACAGGAGTGGTCAATCGGCGATTGGCCCGCACGGAGTCGCACGTGAACAATCTCACCTCCCAGATGAAAGTGCTCGTGGTTGATGATCAGCCGCTGATTGTCGAAGAGCTTTGCGAGTTTCTTGAAAACAGCGGTTACCGCTGTGTCCCTTGCGAGTCCGCCCGCCAGGCGGTGGAGTGCTTCAACAGGGACCCGGACATTTCCCTGGTGCTCTGCGACCTGCACATGCCCGACATGGACGGGATCCAACTGGTGCAGGAACTGCAGCGCCTGGCCGGCAAGCAACGGGTGTTCGAAGCCATCATGCTCACCGGGCAGTCCGACAAGCAGGACGTGATCAAGGCCATGCGTGCCGGCATCGCCGATTACTACCAGAAACCCATCGACCTGGATGAACTCCTCGAAGGCCTGCAACGTCAGGAAGTCGCCTTGCAGGAGCGGCAGAAGAACCTGCACCTGGGGCATCTGAACCAGAAGCTGCAGTTCCTCTCCGAATCCATCGACGACCTGTACCAGGACCTGGACAAGGTCCGGCGCACGCCAGCCGCCAGCCGCGCCGAGGAGTCCCTGGACGAGGGCAGTGGCGATGCGGACCCGTTCGAAGTGCCGGCGATCTTCAACCAGCTCTCCCCACGCCAGCTGGATGTGGCGCGACTGGTGGGCAAGGGGCAGACCAACTACCAGATCGCCTGTGAACTGGGGATCACCGAAAACACCGTCAAGCTCTATGTTTCCCAGGTCCTGCGGCTGACCCACATGCACAACCGCACGCAACTGGCCCTGGCCTTGTCGCCGAGCAATTCGGGACTGCGCCAGCGAGTCACCGCCCACTGAGGCTGTCGCAGCCGGCGGCGGGCCATTCGCCGCCGGCTGCGACACTCTCGCCCCTGTCCAGCCGGCCAAGGCTCAGTAGGCAAAGGCCCGGGCAATGGCGGTAAAGCCGGGCCCGGCCAGCACGATCAGCAGGGCGGGAAACAGAAACAGCATCATCACCACCGACATCTTGGCCGACATTTTCGAGATGTATTCCTGCAAGCGTGTCAGGCGCCGGTCGTCGAGCAATTGCTTGAGGGCCTGCAGGGATTTCATCGCGCCGCCACCTTGCAGGATCAGTTGCTGGAGAATCACGCAGGTGTCGGTGAACTCGTCCACCGCCAGCAGGGTCGCGGTCTTGTTGAGTTCCTGGCCCAGCTCCAGGCCTGAGTCCACCCGTGCCAGGATCAGGCGCAGTTCGTGGGTCAGTTCCGGCAGCAGTTTTCCGGCCTCGTTGCTCAGGACCCGCAGCGCCTGCTCCACCGCCATGCCCGACTCGAACAGGATGCGCAGCAAGGGAATGAAGGTGGAGATCTCCAGGGCGATGTGTTTTTGCCGGCGTTGGGCGGCGTAGGCCAGGACCCGCTTGGGCAGCAGGTAGCCGGCGCCGGCGGCGAGCATCGGTGTCAGCCAGTGGCTCTGGGCTTCGGGAAACGCCACCTCCTGGATGAAGATCACCAGGCACACGGCTACCACCGGGGTGCCGATCTGGCAGGCCGCGAACAGTGAACGCTGCGCGGACCGGCGCCAGCCCAGGCGATTGAGCAGGGTCTGGGTTTCGCTGTCCATGTTCACCGCGCGTTGGCCGAAACGACTGTTGCCCAGCCGCCGCAGCCAACTGCCCAGGCGGTTGTCGCGGGTCATGTGGCCCTGCAGCCGCTGGGCAATCTGGCGCTCGCGCCGGCGTTGCGTCAGCAGGCCGTTACTGAGCAGCAGCAAGGCCCCGAGAAACAGCAGCGCAGCAGCCAGCAGAAGCATTTCAGATACTCCTCAACATGCGCCACAGGGCCAGGCAACCGAAGATCTGCAGGCACACCGCGGTGATCAGCATCGCCTGGCCGGAAGGGTCGTGCCACATGCCCAGCATGTAGCCCGGATTGGTGAGCATGAAGTAGCTCACCAGCAGCAGCGGCAGGCTGCCCAGGACCCAGGCCGTCATGCGGGTTTCCCCGGTCATTGCGCGCAACTGCCGGGCCCCTTGCTCGCGCTCACGGATCAGCTTGATCAGGTTCTCCAGCAACTCGCTCGCGTTGCCGCCGTAACGGTGGTTGACCTTCAGCCCCAGGGCGAACATGCGCAGCTCGTCCTGTTCGTAGAACTCGGCGAAATCACTGACCGCGTCCGGCAGGTTGACCCCCAACTGCACGTTGCGCTGGATGCGTCCCATGGCTTGCTTGAGTGGGTCGTTGCTGGCCTCGATGGCGCCCAGCACGGCATCCGCCAGGGTGCGTCCGGACTTCAGGCTGCGCACGCTGTGATCCAGCAGCGCGGGCAGTTGTTCGATCATGCGCTTGAGCCGGCGCTGATACAGCCAGGCAATGGACAGGCGCAGCAACAGGGGCGGCAGCAGCACGCAAGCCAGCAGGCCAAGCCAGTCTCCCAGCAGGTAACCCAGCAGGGTCAGTACCGCCCAGACCGCCAGCCACAGGCCCAGGCGCTCCGTGGGCTGGCCCAGGCCAGCGCGGGCGAAGGCCTGGTCCAGGCCGGTCCATGAACGGCGTTGCGGGTTGAGTTCGGGTTGCCCCTGAGCCAGGCGATTGAGCACGCGCTCGCGCTCGGTCTTGCGCACGCCGTGGTAGAACAGCCATCCGGAAAGCCCCAGTAGCAGCAGGCAGATCAAGGTAAGCAGCAGGCCGATCATGGGCCACCTCGGCGGTTCAGTTGATGCCCAGTCCGCTCTCGCGGCGCAGTTTGTCGCCTGCCGGGTTCAGCGCCTCGCGCTCAAAACCCAGGCCGTTGCGGCGGTTCAGGCGAAACAGGGTATTGGTGACGTAGATGTCCTCGCGGATGCCCACCACCTCCACCACTTCACTGACGCAGCGGCGGCCGTCGGGCAGGCGGGTCAGTTGGATCACCACGTCCAGGGCCGCGCAGATCATCTGCCGCAGGGTGCGCTCGGCCACCTGGCGCCCGGTCAGGCCCACCAGGGTTTCCAGGCGCAGCAGGGCGTCCTGGGCGTTGTTGGCGTGCACCGTACTCATGGAGCCGTCATGGCCGGTGTTCATGGCCGTCAGGACATCCAGCACTTCGACGCCGCGGATCTCGCCGAGGATGATCCGGTCCGGGCGCATCCGCAGGGCGTTGCGGATCAGGTCGCTGGCCTTGACCTCGCCGTGCCCTTCGGCATTGGGCGGACGGGTTTCCAGGCGCACCACGTGGGGATGCCCCAGTTGCAGCTCGGCCACGTCTTCGATGGTGACCAGGCGCTCGTGGGGGTTGATCAACTGGCTGAGAATATTCAGCAGGGTGGTCTTGCCGGTGCCGGTGCCGCCGCTGATGAGAATGTTGCAGCGCTTGCCCACAGCGTCCTGGAGGAACTCGAAGATCGCCAGATCGATGGTCTGCATGGCGATCAGGTCGCTGCTCTTGAGCATGTCCTTGCGAAACTTGCGGATCGACAGGCAGGGGCCGTCCAGGGCAATGGGGGGAATGATCGCGTTGACCCGGCTGCCGTCGGGCAGGCGCGCGTCGACCATGGGCGAGGATTCGTCGAGGCGCCGGCCCAGGGGCGCGAGAATCCGTTGCATGACCCGCTCCACGTGGTGCGCGTCGATGAAGCGCAAGTCGCTCTGGTGCAGCACGCCATCGCGTTCGACGAACACCCGGTGCGGGCCGTTGACCAGAATCTCGGTGACTGCCTGATCGCGCAGCAAGACTTCCAGGGGGCCGAAACCGGTGAGTTCGTCGACGATCTCCTCGGCCAGACGCTCCATTTCATAGCGGGAAATCGCCAGGTGCATGCGCGCGATGTACTCCGCCACCTTGTCGGTGACGAACTGCGAGAGGTTCTGCCGGGAGCTCTCCAGCAGGTTTCTGCCCGACTCTTCGATGGCATCGATGATGTAGCGATGCAGCACCAGTTTCAGGCCTTCGTGGTCGCTGTTGCCCGGCACCGTGCGGGTCGAGGCGCCGAAGAGTTTTTCTCCGCTCATTTGCCCCCCATGATTCGATTGAGCCAGCCACCCTTGGGTCGGGCCAGTCCTTCGGAGCGCTTGGCCAGGCGCTCGCCGAGGGTTTTCAGGCTTTGCGTCAGGGCCTCGCGAGGGGCCATTTCAAACAGGGTCACGCCCTGGTTCTTGGCATTCAGGCGCACCTCCGGGCTGTAGGCCAGCACCGCGATCACTTCCAGGCCGAAGGTCTTGCCCAGGGTTTCGGAGTCCGGCGCGACGGCTTTCAGGTAGCGGTCCACCAGCAAGCGTGCGTGATCGAGCTTCATGCCCTTTTCGCGCCAGTGGTTGAGCACCGCCAGGTTGCGCCGGCAGGCGAGGACGTTCTGGTCGGTGCACCAGATCAGCTTGTCGCAATGGCTGACAAAGGTGCGCAGTGCCTCGCTGTCCGGCTGTCCCACCAGGTTCACCACGATGTGCTGGAAGTGCTGGCGCAGGGCACTGAGCAGCATGTACAGCTCTGCGGCGCTGGTGTGTTCCAGAGGCTCGTCGTGGGGGGCGTAGGCGAGGATCCGCAAGCCGGCCTCGGCACTGGTGAAGGCGCTGTCGATCAGGGTCGCATCCAGACGCCGCAGGTGACGCAGGGCATCGCCGAAGTGGAAGGAGCTCTCCAGTCCCAGCAAGGCCAGGCTGTCGCCCCGGGGCAGGCCGAGGTCCAGCAGCAGGGTCTGCTGGCCGCTCTTTTGCACCACCTGGGCCATGTGCCCGGCCAGCAGGGCGCCGTCACCGTCGGCCTGGACCCCGTAGAGCACGGTCAGGCCCCCCAGCTGGGTATTGGGGGTGACCGCCGGCAGGCGTTTGCTCAAGCGCCGCACCAGCCCGGCGACTTCGCTGGAGCGTGAGCCGTAGGCGACGAAATCCCGCGCCCCGGCGCGCATCGCGTTGAGTACCAGCTGATTGTCCATGCCGTCGCCGAGGGCGACGATCGCCAGCATCGGCTTGGCCTCCAGGGCGCCTTCGATCAGTGCGGCCTGGGCCACCACGTGCTCGCGGTCGAGGCCGACGAACACCAGGTTGGCGAAGGTCACGTCCACCAGCGCCAGCAGTTCGTCGAGACTGCCGTCGGCGCCCACCACCTGGCCCAGGGGCGCGAGGGCGCCTTGCAGCCATTCGAGGTCGGTGCTGTTGCGGGTGATGGCAAGAAAGGTCTGGTTCAGGCTTTGACTCATGGTGATAGCCCGCTGCGCATGTCGAGAATCCTCGCCTGATCAGGGCGTTTGTTGAGTGATCTGGTTGCCGCGAATCACCTCCACCGCTGATCGTGGTGCGCCGTTTTGCTGGGCAACCTGACTGCGGGGGGCATTGCCGAGCGCCAACTGGGTGAACTGAAACAAATTGCTGTTGGCCACATCGAGGTGGCTGACCGCGTTTTTGTCGCCAGCCCAGTACTGGGCCAGGCGCTGTTCCTCGCTGCTGCGAACCGCCAGGCGCAGTACGCCGACCTGGGTGGCGAGCATCAGGCGGCTCAAAAGTTGTTCGGGAACGGCCAGGACCACGGTGCGAGCGGCGACCCGGCGCTGGTCCTGCTTGAGCTTTTCTTCGTTGCTCAGCGCAGGGGTGGCGGGCTGTCCGTCGTTGGTCAGCCCCAGCTGTTCGCCGACCGCCAGCACGCGCATCGCCGGGACCGCGATCTGCGCCGACTGCTGCAGATTGGTGGTGTCCTGGCGCAGGAACAGCAGCACGTCGACATAGTCCCCTGGGCTCAGTTGCCCGGCGGCGCCTATCACTTCATCCACCGCCACGGCCAGCGCGCGCTCGTCACGGCGAATCATTCGGGCCAGGGCCCCACCGCTGTCGAAACTCTGGGCGTTGAGCCAGGTCCCGGCGCTCAGTTGCCGCCAGGGCGTGCGTCCCACCGCCTGATCGATTGCGCTGAGGCTGCCGGCCGGTGCGGTGCGCAGTTTTTCCAGCGCCAGATCGGCGGCGGTAAGGGGAACGAAAGGAGGTACGTCGCGCACCACTACCACCACGGGCTGGCGGGTCTGGTCTTCGGCGCTGGCAGTGGTTTTTTCAACCATGCTCGGGGCTGCCGGGGCAGGCGCGGTGGTGGGCGCAGGCTGGCGGCTGAGTACCAGCCCCCAGTAACCGAAAAACACCGCACCTAGCAGTAGAAGCCCAGCCAGGCCTATGGTGACGCGACTGTTCATAAAGGCTCTCCCTATCCTGCTGCATTACCAGTCGGCGCTTCCAAACGAGTTAACTTCGCAACTAGGCAGCTATGAACATGCAACTATTTCGCTATGTGAAGGTAGTAGAGCTAGGACGAAATGCCATTAACTCGCGGAAAAATTGCACACAAAAGCAGGCTGCTCTCAATTGGAGGAGAGTTTTTGGTGTCAGCCTTCCAATTAATACTTAGTGATTAATCCGTTCTTACAGTTGCTGGTCGCCACTTTGTTGACAATGCTCAAGTTGCACCGGGGAATCGTGTTCCGGTGCGCTTGCATCGGCGCCCTCTGGCGCCCAGGAGAACTAGGATGATCCTTCAATATTTGTGGCTCAGGGCGCGCCTGTTTTTTGACCGTACCGACGGCGCTTCGGCGATCGAGTACGCGATTGTGGTGGCCATGGTTGCGGTTGTGGTGGTGGCGTTCGTGACCCCTCTGGGCAATCGGGTACTGGCCATTTTCAACAACGTTCTGGTTGCCCTGGGAGGAGCCACGGTCACTCGTCCAGTTCCATGATTCAACGCATGAGTGCTTCGCCGGCTGTAGCTGCGATCGATAAATCGGAGGTGCTTCATGCTGCTTGACTACCTGCTGCTTCGCTTGCGTCTGTTCCTGGCCAGAACCCACGGCGCATCGGCCATCGAGTACGCGATCGTGGTGGCCATGGTTGCCGTGGTCGTGGTGGTGTTCGTGACGCCGATGGGTGACCGGGTCCTGGCCATCTTCAACAACATCCTCGTTGCCATGGGAGGTGCCACGGTTACCCGCCCCGTGCCTTGAGACCGGCGATTGCTCCTGTGAAGGCCGTCGGACAGTCAGTTCAAGGTAATGTCGATGAATAGTGCTTCCCCCCCACGCCAGCAACTGCTTCTGGTCGACGATGAAGAAGACGCGCTGCTGGAACTCACCGAGCTGCTGGAAGGTGAGGGCTTCTGTTGCTTCACCGCAACTTCGGTGAAGCTGGCGCTGGAGCACCTCACCCGCCATCCGGACATCGCGCTGGTCATCACCGACCTGCGTATGCCGGAAGAAAGCGGGCTGTCGTTGATCAAGCGCCTGCGTGAACACACCTCGCGACAGCATCTGCCGGTCATCGTCATGTCCGGCCATGCCGATATGGACGACGTCAGCGATCTGCTGCGCCTGCAGGTACTCGACCTGTTCCGCAAGCCGATCTATCACGTGCGCCTGCTGGAAACCCTGAACAATCTGTTTCCCCAACCCCGGCTGCATATCGTCGGCCCCTGAGCGCCAGCGGCGGTCCCGGTTCAAGCCCTTCGGCTTGCCGGGGCGGCGGCGCCTGTTGCAAACGCCCCTCAAACACCAGTGCCTTGAACCCTTTGGCTGTGGCGTCCTGCGGGCAGAAAAAGGCCTGCAATAGCAGGCCTCGGTGGTGCAGGGCTCAGAGTTGGTAGCTGAAGCTCAGGGTGTAGCGCGGTCGGCGGTTGTAGGTGTCCAGGGCTTCATCGGACATCGGCTTGGCCGCCTCCAGGGCGATGTTGTAGTGCTTGGCGTCGCCGAAGCGCACCCCCAGCGCCGCCGACGACAGATTGCTGCCCTTGACCGGCAACTGGTTGAACCAGGTCTTCGAGCGGTCCAGCACTACATAGGGCTGCAGCACCCGCACCCAGGGGCCTTCGCGGTTGAAGCTGTAGTTCACCTCGTAGGCGACGCCCCAGCCCTTGTCGCCGGTGGCCTGATCATCGGGGTAGCCGCGAGCGAAGTTCTGGCCACCGAAGCTGGCTCGTTCACTGTCGGGCAGGTTGTCCGCGCTCCAGTACAGGGCGCCGGAAAGCACTCCTTGCCAGTTGTCGAAGAAGCGGTCGCTCTGTACCCCCGCCAGGCGCAGGCGGAAGAAGTCCAGGTCATAGAGTTCGTTGTTGGTGTTGGCCCCCATGCTGTCCAGGCCGCGGTACAGGCCGGCGCTGAGAATCCGCAATTGCCGTGGATCGGATTTGCTCCAGTCGCCTTCCAGTGCCAGGGCGCGGATATCGGTTTTTTCTTCCAGGGTCAGAGGGCTGTTACTGACCCGGTAGCGGGTCTTGTCGTTCACCGCATACAGGCGTGTTCCGACGCTGAGCATCTCATTGGGCGAGGCGATGAAGGGGTGGCTGACGCCGATGGAAAAACGGTCGTTCTCGCGATGGGGTTCAAGCTCCAGGCCGTTGCTCAATTGCACGTTGCTACGCGGATCGCTGCGGTAGCGTGCGCCGTAGAGATTCAGTTGCGTGCCTTCCGAGCCCAGCAACTGGCTGTAGTCCAGGCGGTAGTAGTGCTCCTTGTCCTTGCCGGGCGGGAACAGGCCGCTGAGGCTGAGCTGTTCGCCCCAGGCGGTTTGCGAATTGCTGATGATGCCCACCAGGGCCTGCAGGCCGTTGCGGTTGTCATCGGTGCTGTTGAGGGTGGTGGTGATGGATTTGCGACTGGCCACCGCCACCAGCCGGGTCGCGCCGTCAGTGGTTCCGGGCGGCGGCACCACCGCTTGCAGCGTCACCCCGGGTACCCGGCTCATCAGGGTGGTGTAGCGCTCGAAAGTCTTGCGGGTCAGTGGGCGCTCGGCCTTGAGCTTGCTCACCAGTTTGTCCAGGTAGGCCGACACCGGGCCGATATCGCCCTGCAGCTGGTAGTCCTTGATATAGCCTTCGACCAGTACCACCCGCAGCACGCCCTGATCGAAGCTCTGTTGCGGCATGAAGGCGTAGGACAGCAGGTAGCCGTCGTTCTGATAGCGCCGGGTGATGTCGCGGGTGGCCTCGATCAATTGACTGAAGCTGGTTTCGTGACCGATCAGCGGCTGGTAGACGGCCGCCAGTTGTTCCAGGGGATAGACGGTGCCGCCTTCGATCTGCACCTGGCGCACCGTGACCTTGGTCCCCATCATCAGGGGCTGTTGCCCCTGGGGGGCTGCGGGTTGCTCGGGCGTCTGCAACTGCGGAGTGGCCGGACGATAGGCGTCCACTGGCAAGTTGGGCTGGGGCAGGTTGTTGATGCTGTCGTTGCTGTTGAGAAAGCGGGGAAGGGTGTCGGCGTAAGCGGAGGTGCAGCATCCAATCAACAACAAACTGGCCAATGTGCGCATAGGACACTCCATGGTCAAACTGCGGTGGCGCCAATAGTCCTCATACCTGGCGTTGTTCAGGGTCTTGGCCTTGATCGCACGCCGGGATGCCATGCTCTGGATAAAAAAAGCGAGAGATTCATCTGAATCCCTCGCTCTCAACCAAGCGTAGGCGCTGTAGGTAAGGCCGTCGAATCGGCCAGGTGCAATTTATTTCCTGGTGCCGCCCAGGGCGCCGGTCAGGCCACCCAGCACTCCACCCAGGCCGCCGTTGACGGTGGTTCCGGCCGAGGCGCTGCCGCTTGCGCTGGCGCCGACATTCAGGCCACCGAGCAGGCCGCCGCTGGGGGCTGTACCGCCGTTGACCAGGCCACCGACCGAGGCCACGGTTGAGCCCAGTGCACCGAGGGTGCCGCCCAGGGCAGTGCCAACCTGGTTGCCGGTGCTGTTGCCAGCAATGGTGCTGCCCACGTTGCTGACCGCGCCTCCCACTTGACCCAGCAGGCTGCCGGCCTGAGCGCCAATTCCGGTGGCGGCGCCTACTTGCTGAGTCAGGCCGGTGACCGAACTGGTGACCGGGTTCAGCGCCGAGCCCAGGCTCACGCCGACACTGGCCAGGGGCGCGGTGACCACCAGATTGGGTGTACCGCTGCCGCCCAGAGCACCGCCGACCGAGGCGATCAGGCCGCCGACCGCGCCGCCGGTGACACCGCCCGCACTGACCGTACCGTTGCTGTTTCCTGTATTCACACCGTTGCTCAGGTTGGCCACGGCACCGCCGACGGTTTCCAGCAGACCGTTGCTACCGACAGTTGAGCCGGTACCGGAACCGCTTCCCGAGCCGCCCAGATAGCCACCGGCGCGGCCCACCGCATTGCTGGTATTGCTCAGGGCATTGCCCAGCAGGTCGGTCACAGGGTTGCCGTCGCCGGAGTCGCTGACGGCATTGCCGGAGCTGTCCACCGCCTGGGCCACGCCGTTGAGCAGGCCTTTGACCGGTGCGCCGAGCCCTGTCGCGCTGCCGGCTTTACCAGTCACACCCTCCGCCAGGCTGACGACGGGCACCAGCACCTTGTCGCCCACGCCATCGGTCAGGGTGCCCACCGGGCCGTTGCTGGTGACTGTGCTCAAGGTGTTGCCGAGCATGGTCACTCGGGCGCCGACGCCACCGACCACCGGTGCCACGCGAGTCACCACGCCTCCTACCAGTGGAACACTCTGGGTCGTGGTGGCCAGTTTGCCGCTGAGGTCGGTGACCCCGGTGCCCACATCGCCGACGACGTTGCCGACGGTGGCCGTGGTTTTACTCAGCGCCTTGGGATCGGTGCCCAGCTTGCCGAGGCCGCCGGTCAAGCCTTGGCCCACGGTATCGACCACGTTGCCCGCGGTATTGACTGCGCTTTGTGCGACAGCGCCGACGACTGGAACCGCTGCCAGGGAGGTCCCAAGATCGCTGACCCCGGTACCGACGCCACTGACGGTGGTGCCAAGGTCGGACACCAGGCTGCTGGTGGTCAGTGTCCCTGTGGTGCCGCCGGTGCCGCCGGTACCACCCGTACCACCTGTGCCGCCGCCCGTGCCACCGGTACCGCCACTGCTGCCGCCGGCGCTGGTCGTCGATGAACTGCTACCTCCGCTCTTGTGACCGCCACCGCCGCTGCAGCCGGTCAGGCCGAGAGTCAGGGCCAAGGCCAATGCGGTACATGCTTTCCATCCAATTTGAGTGTTCATGATCGTTATCCCTGCACCTATTACAACGTTCGTTGTCTTCGACAGTTCTCCAGTTCTTGTGCTGGAGATACTTTCGTCCGTTGAGTACATAAGAGGCGCAAGAAGAAATTTGAACAATTATGAACTTGGTATTAATGACTTATATCTTGCTGTTTTTTCTCCTGATAAGTAGCTAGTCTGAAAGTATGGGTGGGGAGGTTGTTTGTTTTAATTATGTTATTAATCAATGGTTTGTAGTTTGCGCGTGAGTGTGTGGGTAGGGCGTGAAACTAAAGTTATATATATACAATTAATGGGTTTTATTTGAGCGAAAGGCCGGGATACGGCAGTTTATTTGCGGCTTAGTTGGCTTCGCAGACTTTCCGTTTGAGCCTGGCTTATAATGCGCGACCGAAATTCCCTTGGAGTCCGTGATGCTGAGCCCAGTCTGGTGGCTGCTGTGCCTGCCGTTCTTTGCCGGGGCCTTTCTGGCCTTGCAAGCCGGAATCAACGGTCAGTTGGCCAAGCAGGTCGGCGGGGTACTGGCCGCTGCATTGATTTCATTTTTCGTCGGCACCCTGGCCTTGTTGATCCTGGTGCTGGCGCAGCGCGAGATGCCTGCGCTGAGCGCCCTCAGGGGCCTGACCTGGTGGCATTGGTGCGGTGGTTTGCTGGGGGTGTTTTTCATCACCACCGCCGCATTTGCCGGGCCACGGATCGGTGCCTTGCTGTTCATGGCACTGGTGCTGGCCGGCCAGTTGAGCATGGCCCTGGCCCTGGATCACTTTGGCTGGGTGGGGTTTCGCGAGGCACCGGTCAGCCTCGGCAAGATCGCCGGACTGCTGCTGATCGTCATTGGCGTGGTGCTGATTCGTCGAGGCTGAGCGCGCGTCAGGCGATCGGTCGCCAACCTCCCTGCATGTGCTGCAGATCGCCGTTGCCGAGTAATTGCAGTTCACCGCTGGACCCCGCCGCGCTGGCCAGCAAGCGCACTTCACCGGGCAGCAGCAGCGGTTTCAGGAATTGCACCGTCACCTCGATGTTGGCGGCCGGCAAGGTGTCGCTCAGGGCCGCCAGGGCTCGCGCCTTGTTCCACAGACCGTGGGCGATGGCTCGGGGGAAGCCGAACAGGCGGGCGCTCCAGGCACTGAGATGAATCGGGTTGTAGTCGCCGGAAACCCGGGCGTAACGCCGGCCGATATCGCTCTGGGCCTGCCAGCGACTGACTTCGTTCAAACCCAGCCCAGACATCGACGGCAGGGCGCCGGGCTCGCCCGGCACTTGCACACCCCGGCAGAGCATGCGGCTTTCGGCTTCCCAGAGCGGTCCCAGCAGATCGTCGACCGTGGTCAGCAGATCGAACACCGCGCCCTTGGCGTGAGGTTGCAGGTTGCCCGCCCGAACGGCGACTCGCACGCTGCCGACATTGCCCATGGGGCGCAGAATGCGGATCCGGTTGGCCAGATGAATCAGCCCCAAGAGGGGGAAAGGAAACGCCGGGTCGGTGAGCAATTGCATCTGCAACGCAAAGGCCAGCACATGGGGATAGGTGGCGGGCAGCAGGCCGTTGTCGAGGTAACCGCACACCTGGCGATAGGCCTCCAGCCGGCGCGGCTCGACGCTGATCCAACAGCGCAGGCCCTGCTCCGGCAACGGCGTGTTCTTGATCCCGCGACGTAGCGCGGCCTTGAGGAACAGCGGGGGCAGGGAGGCGGGCAGGTGCAGATCGTGCCAGTGGTTGCTCATCGTCAGGCTCCCAGGACGCTTTGGCCGCAGACCCGCAAGGCTTGTCCGCTGATCGCGCCACTGCCCGGCTGGGCGAGCCAGGCCACCGCCTCGGCGACATCCTGGGGCAGGCCGCCCTGGCCCAGGGCGCTCATGCGTCGCCCGGCCTCGCGCAGGGCGAAGGGCACCCTGGCGGTCATCTGAGTCTCGATGAAGCCCGGGGCCACGGCATTGATGCTGATGTCCCGGGGCTGCAGCGCTGGCGCCCAGGACTGGGCCAGGCCGATCAGTCCGGCCTTGCTGGCGGCGTAGTTGGTCTGCCCGCGGTTGCCGGCAATGCCGCTGATGGAGGCCAGCAGGATCACCCGCCCGTGGTCATGCAGGCGCCCGCTGTCGAGCAGGGCCTGGGTCAGCACCTGGGGAGCGTTGAGATTCACCGCCAGCACCGCATCCCAGAACTCCGCGGTCATGTTGGCCAGGGTCTTGTCCCGGGTGATGCCGGCGTTGTGCACCAGGATGTCGAGTCCGTCCGGAAGATGCTCGAGCAACTGGGTTGCGGCGTCCGCAGCACAGATATCCAGGGTGATGGCCTGTCCGCCGAGGCGCGCGGCCAGGGTTTCCAGGTCGACCTTGGCTTGGGGCACATCCAGCAACAGCACCTGGGCGCCATCACGGGCCAGGGTTTCGGCGATGGCCGCGCCAATGCCCCGCGCCGCGCCGGTGACCAGGGCCCTGCGCCCGGCCAGCGGGCGGCTCCAGTCCTGGACCTGGACGGCGCAGGGCTGCAAGCGCAGAACCTGTCCGGAAACGAAAGCGCTCTTGGGCGACAGAAAGAAGCGCAGCGCCCCCTCCAGCTGGTCCTCGGCTCCGTGGCCGACATACAGCAACTGCAGGGTGGCGCCGTTGCGCAGTTCCTTGGCCAGGGAGCGGCTGAAACCTTCCAGGGCACGCTGGGCGCTGGCGGCGAAGGGCGTATCGAGGGTTTCCGGGGCCCGGCCGAGGATCAGCAGGTGGGCGCAGGGTTCGAGGCTTCTCAGCAGCGGCTGGAAGAATTCCCGCAGTTGCTTGAGCTGATCGGTGTGGCGCAGTTCGCTGGCATCGAACACCACTGCCTTGAGCCTGGGACCGTGCCCGGGAATCCACGGTGTGGCCAGGGCCGGATCGCAGCCGTAGCTGTAGATCGAGTCGGTCAGGCGCGGGGCCAGGCTGCTCACCTGCTGGGCCAGGGGACCGCCGCCCACCAGCAAGGCGCCCTCGATGGGCCGCAGCCGTCCGGCCTGCCAGCGTTCCAGGCGCACCGGTGACGGCAGGCCAAGGGCGCCCACCAGGCGTTGGCCGATGGATGAATTGGCGAAGTCGATATAACGGTCGGACATGGAACGCACTCCATTGGCTGGGGTTCAAAGTGTGGACCATGAATGGCTCCGAGTCGTTCGATCAGCCAGAAGCCTCCTACGCTAGAGGGGGACCTACTCACCGCAGTCGCACTCACAGAACAGGGAGCTCTCCATGACACAACTGCGTCGCGTGGCGATTATTGGCGGTAACCGCATCCCCTTTGCCCGTTCCAACGGGCCCTATGCCACGGCCAGTAACCAGGCCATGCTCACCGCCGCCCTCGAAGGCCTGATCGAGCGCTACAACCTGCATGGCCTGCGTATCGGCGAGGTGGTGGCCGGGGCCGTGCTCAAGCACTCCCGGGATTTCAACCTGACCCGCGAATGTGTGCTGGGCTCGCGGCTGGCGCCCACCACGGCGGCCTACGACATCCAGCAAGCCTGCGGCACCGGCCTGGAGGCGGCGTTGCTGGTGGCCAACAAGATTGCCCTGGGGCAGATCGACTGCGGCATCGCCGGCGGTGTCGACACCACCTCGGACGCACCGATCGGGGTCAACGAAGGGCTGCGCCAGATTCTGCTGCAGGCCAATCGGGCCCGGAGCATCGGTGACAAGCTCAAGATCCTCCTGCAACTGCGACCCCATCACCTCAAGCCGGAACTGCCGCGCAACGGCGAGCCGCGCACCGGCTTGTCCATGGGCGAGCATTGCGAGCAGATGGCCAAGACCTGGAGCATCGGCCGCGGCGAACAGGACCAACTGGCCCTGGAAAGCCACCAGAAAATGGCCGCGGCCTATGCCGAAGGCTGGCATGACGATCTGCTCACTCCCTTTCTCGGCCTGACCCGGGACAACAACCTGCGCCCGGACCTGAGCCTGGAAAAACTCGCCAGCCTCAAGCCGGCCTTCGACCACAGCGGCCAGGGCACCCTCACCGCCGGCAACTCCACGCCGCTGACCGATGGCGCCTCCCTGGTGCTGCTGGGCAGTGAGCAATGGGCCAGGGAACGCGGCCTGCCGATCCTGGCCTACCTGCGTGACGGCGAGGCGGCGGCGGTGGACTTCGTCAAGGGGGCCGAAGGGCTGTTGATGGCGCCGGTGTACGCCGTACCGCGCCTGCTGGCGCGCAATGGCCTGAGCCTGCAGGACTTCGACTACTACGAAATCCACGAAGCCTTCGCCGCCCAGGTGCTGTGCACCCTCAAGGCCTGGGAAGATCCGCAGTACTGCAAGACCCGCCTGGGCCTGGAGGCGCCCCTGGGCAGCATCGATCGCGCCCGGCTCAACGTCAAAGGCAGCTCCCTGGCCGCGGGGCATCCGTTTGCCGCCACCGGCGGGCGCATCGTCGCCAACCTGGCGAAGTTGCTGAGTGTGGCGGGGCAGGGGCGCGGGCTGATTTCGATTTGTGCTGCAGGTGGGCAGGGCGTGACGGCGATCATCGAACGCTGATGTTCGCCGGCCAGCCGGTTCCTACAGAGGCAAGTCGCCCATCCGCAGGAGCCGGCTGGCCGGCGAAAAGACCCTCAAGTCTTGAAGCGCCGCACCAGGGCGTCCAGCTCATTGGACAACCCCGCCAGGCTCTGGGAATCCAGGCGTGCCGAGTTCGCCAGTTCCGCCACCAACTGCGCATCGCCATGGATCTGGCTGATGTGCCGGTTGATGTCTTCCGCCACCTGGTGCTGCTCTTCGGCGGCGGTGGCGATCTGGGTGTTCATGTCGCGGATCACGTCCACCGATTCGCGGATCTGCCCGAAGCTGTTGCGCGCCAGGCCGATGCGGTTCACCGACTGCTGGGACACTTCCAGGCTGGCGTGCATCTGCTGGGTCACCGCGCTGGTGCGCTTGGCCAGGTTGCCCAGCAGCCCGTCGATCTCGGCGGTGGAGTCGGCGGTGCGCTTGGCCAGGGCCCGCACTTCATCGGCCACCACGGCAAAGCCGCGGCCCTGCTCACCGGCCCGGGCGGCCTCGATGGCGGCGTTGAGGGCCAGCAGGTTGGTCTGTTCGGCGATCGAGCGGATGGTGCCGAGGATCGACTGGATATCGGTGCTGTCGCGTTCCAGCTGTTGCATCGATTGCGCCGACTGTTCGATCTCCTGGCTCAGGCGGTCGACGCTGTGCACCGCGTCGTCGATCTGCTGCTGGCCTTCCCGGGCCTGGCGCTGGCCACTGTCCGCCGACTCCGCGGCCTGGCTGCAGGAGCGGGCCACTTCGTTGGCAGTGGCGACCATTTCGTGGAACGCGGTGGACACCATGTCCACGGCTTCGCGCTGGCGCCCGGCGGCTTCGGCCATGTCGCTGGACACCTGGGTCGAGGAGTGGGAGGTGGCGAGAATCTTCTGCGCCGCCTGGCCGATGTGCTGGATCAGGCTGCGGATCGCCGAGAGGAACTGGTTGAACCAGTTGGCCAACTGCGCGGTTTCGTCATTGCCGCGAATGTTCAGGTTCTGGGTCAGGTCGCCTTCGCCCTGGGCAATGCCTTCCAGGCCGCTGGCCACGCCGCGGATCGGCCGCACGATGAGGCTGGCGAAGCTGGCGCCGAACACCGCGAACAGCACCGCCAGGACCCCGGCGATCACGGCGATGATCCAGGTCAGCTGGGTGGCCGAACCCATGACTTCGCTCTGCTTGATCAGGCCGATGAAGGTCCAGCCCAGCTGTTGCGAAGGCCAGACGTTGGCCATGTAGTGTTCGCCGCCCAGCTCCACTTGCACCAGGCCCTTGCCGGTCTTGGCCAGTTGCGCGTAACCCTCGCCGAGGCTGTCCAGGGCCTTGAAGTTGTGCTCCGGCTGCTTGGGGTCGACCAGTACCGTGCCGTTGTTTTCCATCAGCATCAGGTAGCCGGATTCGCCCAGCTTGATCTGCTTGACGATTTCGGTGAGCTGTTTGAGCGACACGTCGACCGCGACCACGCCGCCCTGGGGCCCTAGCTGGTTGGCCAGGGAGCGCACGGTGCTGACCAGCACCGCATCGTCCGGGGCCCAGTAGTACGCATCGGTGCGCAGGGTCTTGCCCGGGCTGGCCAGCGCGGCTTTGTACCAGGGGCGCACGCGCGGGTCGTAGTTGGCCAGCTTCAGGTCGGCGGGCCAGGAGACGTAACCGCCGTTGCTCACGCCGTAGGACACATAGGCATAGGCGGGATGGCTGGCGGCCATGGCGGCGAACAGGTCGAAGATGCGCTTGTCCTGCTCGCCTTCCGGCACCTTGGCGGCATCGGCGCTCATCCAGGTCTTGAGGTCGCCGCCGGCCTGGGTGAGCAACGGTTGCGCCGCCAGGTAATCGATGTTCTGGCTGATGCCTTCGAAGAACAGCTGCATGGCGTTGGCCACTTGGCGGATCTCGCGGCCGCTGCCGTCGACAAAGGTGTTTTGCGCTTCGCTGCGCAGGTTGATCACCACCAGCGTGGCCACCAGCACCACGGGCAGGCAGGCAATGACGGCGAAGGCCCAGGTCAGTTTCTGTTTGATGTTCATCCGCGCTCCAGTTTTTTGTATGACCACGAAGTGCAGGCGACTCGCGGATTATTGGCAGATTGTGAGGTGGCGCTGATTGTCGTCCCTGTGGCTGAAGTCGAACCGCGGGCGGTCGAACCTTGGCCGGCGGCTGACGTCTTTATTGGATTGTCGGACAAACTCCCTGTCTCTCTGAGGGCTTCGGCTGGCGCCGAGCAATATTGAGCCGGCGGCGCAAAAAAAACTGGTCGCGGCGCGTCGGCGGCGAGGGCGTGCAAAGCCACTGGCCGCTGCAGTCTTGGCTATGATCCCTGGCGGCGTCGATGGATTGATCTGGCACATTGAGTGCATTGCTGTCGCTCGCGGCTCGGCGGCCCTTTCCCGTGGTGGGAGGATTGCCGTATAACGAGTGACTTTCGCGTGTTTGGTAACAAGGGACCCACAATAAAAGCTGATGAAGACTCCAAAACGCATTGAACCCCTGATCGAAGACGGTCTGGTAGACGAGGTGCTGCGCCCACTCATGAGTGGTAAAGAGGCAGCTGTGTATGTGGTGCGCTGCGGCAACGAGCTACGTTGCGCCAAGGTCTACAAGGAGGCGAACAAACGCAGTTTCCGTCAGGCGGCGGAGTATCAGGAAGGGCGCAAGGTTCGCAACAGCCGTCAGGCGCGAGCCATGGCCAAGGGCTCGAAGTTCGGGCGCAAGGAGACCGAAGACGCTTGGCAGAACGCCGAAGTGGCGGCCTTGTTCCGCCTGGCCAACGCTGGGGTGCGGGTGCCCAAGCCGTTCGACTTTCTCGAAGGCGTGCTGCTGATGGAACTGGTGGCCGACGAATACGGCGATGCGGCGCCACGGCTCAACGATGTGGTGCTGGAACCGGACCAGGCCCGTGAGTATCACGCCTTCCTGATTTCCCAGATCGTGCTGATGTTGTGTACCGGGCTGGTGCACGGTGACCTGTCCGAGTTCAACGTGCTGCTGACACCGGACGGTCCGGTGATCATCGACCTGCCCCAGGCAGTGGATGCGGCGGGCAACAACCACGCGTTCAGCATGCTGGAGCGGGACGTGGGCAACATGGCGTCCTACTTCGGGCGATTCGCTCCGGAGCTCAAGCGCACCCGTTATGCCAAGGAAATGTGGGCCCTGTACGAGGCCGGCACCTTGCACCCGGGCAGTGTGCTGACCGGCGAGTTCGACGACCCCGAGGAACTGGCGGATGTCGGCAGCGTGATCCGCGAGATCGAAGCGGCACGTCTCGACGAGGAGCGCCGGCAGGCCGTGCGGGCGGCGGACGATGCGCCGCCAGGCAAATCCGAAGAACCACCGCCTCCGCCCTGGATGCAGTGATGGAATAGAAAAATCCGGCCTTGGCCGGATTTTTTATTCCTGCAAACTACCTGGCACCTTGGCACCTTGGCACCTTGTAGCCGCTGCCGCAGGCTGCGCACGGCCCGAAGGGACGAGGGCGCCGAGGTTTTGCAAGGGATCGCCAAGCAAGGCCCTGCGGGCCTTTTCGCAGCCTCGCTAGGGCTCGGCAGCGGCTACAGAGATTGCTTCTTGCAAGTACTCAGGACCCGCAACAACTGCCCGAAGCCAGTTCCTTGAGGATCGGGCAGTCCGGGCGGTGGTCGCCGTGGCAGTGCTCCACCAGGTCCTGCAGGGTGTCGCGCAGCCCGGCCAGTTCACGGATCTTCTGGTTCAGCTCGTCGATGTGCTGGCGCGCCAGGGCCTTCACATCGGCGCTGGCCCGCTGCCGGTCCTGCCACAGGGTCAGCAGCTTGCCCACTTCCTCCAGGGAAAAGCCCAGGTCCCGGGAACGCTTGATGAAGGCCAGGCTGTGCAGGTCTTCGTCGCCGTACAGGCGATAGCCGCTGTCACTGCGATGGGCCGGCTTGAGCAGGCCGATGGACTCGTAGTAACGGATCATCTTGGCGCTCAGGCCGCTCTTGCGCGCTGCTTGGCCGATGTTCATTCGGCGTTCTCCAGGTCTTTGGGTTTCCAGGTTTTCAACAGTAGCGCATTGCTCACCACGCTGACGCTGGACAGGGCCATGGCCGCGCCGGCCAGCACCGGATTGAGCAGGCCGAACGCCGCCAGCGGGATGCCGATCAGGTTGTAGACGAAGGCCCAGAACAGGTTCTGGCGGATCTTCGCGTAGGTCTTGCGGCTGATTTCCAGGGCCGCCGGGATCAAGCGTGGATCGCCACGCATCAGGGTGATGCCCGCCGCATGCATCGCCACGTCGGTCCCGCCGCCCATGGCAATGCCGATGTCGGCCGCCGCCAGGGCCGGGGCGTCGTTGATGCCGTCGCCGACCATGGCCACCACCCCGGTCTTTTTCAGCGCCGTTACCGTGGCGGCCTTGTCCGCCGGCAGCACTTCGGCGTGCACGTCGTCGATGCCCAGGGCATCGGCCACCACCTTGGCGCTGCCACGGTTGTCGCCGGTCAGCAGGTGGCTGCTGATCTGCCGCGCGCGCAGTTGCTGCACTGCCTGCAAGGCGCCGGGCTTGAGCGTGTCGCCAAAGGCAAACAGGCCCAGGACCCGGGATTGCGGGCTCTGTTCGATCAGCCAGGACAGGGTCCGGCCTTCGTGCTCCCAGTCCTTGGCCGCTTGGGCCAGGCTGCCCGGGTTCAGGCCGCACTCTTCCAGCAGGCGGCGATTGCCCAGGGCCAGTTGCCGGCCGTCCAGGGTGCCGGCGATACCGCGTCCGGTCAGGGACTGGCTGGCGCTGACATCGGCCACTGGCAGTTGGCGTTCCTGGCACAGGTCCAGCACCGCCTTGGCCAGGGGGTGTTCACTGCCGCGTTGCAGGGCGCCGGCCAGTTGCAGCACGCTGTTGTCGTCGCCCTCCAGGGCCTGCATGTGGGCGATGCGCGGCGTGCCGGACGTCAGGGTGCCGGTCTTGTCGAAGACCACCGAGCTCACTTCGTGGGCCCGCTCCAGGGCTTCGGCGTCCTTGATCAGAATGCCGTGGCGGGCGGCCACGCCGGTGCCGGCCATGATAGCGGTGGGCGTGGCCAGGCCCAGGGCGCAAGGGCAGGCGATCACCAGCACGGCCACCGCATTGATCACTGCGGTTTCCAGGGGCGCGCCATAGAGCCACCAGCCCACCAGCGTGATCAGCGCCAGCACCAGCACGGTGGGCACGAACACCTGGCTGACCTTGTCCACCAGTTTCTGGATCGGTGCCTTGCCGGCCTGGGCGTCTTCCACCAGGCGAATGATCCGCGCCAGCACGGTTTCCGCGCCGAGGGCCAGGGTGCGTACCAGCAGGCGACCTTCGCCGTTGATGGCGCCGCCGGTGACTTTATCCCCGGGCTGCTTGGGCACCGGCAGGCTTTCTCCGCTGATCAGCGCTTCGTCGGCATGGCTCTGGCCTTCGATGACTTCGCCGTCCACCGGGAAGCGCTCGCCGGGCTTGACCAGCACCAGGTCGTTCAGGCGCAGGGCGCTGATGGCGACTTCCTGCTCGCGCCCGTCGATGACCTGGATCGCCCGCTCGGGGCGCAGGGCTTCCAGGGCGCGGATGGCGCTGGCGGTCTGGCGCTTGGCGCGGCTTTCCAGGTATTTGCCCAGCAGCACCAGGGCGATCACCACCGCCGAGGCTTCGAAGTACAGGTGCGGCATGCTGCCGGCGGCGGCCGTGGCCCATTCATACAGGCTCAGGCCATAACCGGCACTGGTGCCCAGGGCCACCAGCAGGTCCATGTTGCCGCTGCCGGCGCGCACGGCTTTCCAGGCGGCGACATAGAAGCGTGCGCCGAAGATGAACTGCACCGGGGTGGCCAGGGCGAACTGGGCCCAGGCCGGGAGCATCCAGTGCAGGCCGAAGGGTTGCACCAGCATCGGCAGCACCAGGGGCAGGGCCAGGAGGATCGCCAGCACCAGGCTCCAGCGCTCGCGGCGCAGGTGCTGCTGTTGCTCGTCGCCCTGTTTCTGCTCGGCTTGCCACCGGCTGGCGGAGTAGCCGGCCTGGGTCACGGCGTTGATCAGCAGCCCCGGGTCGACCTGCCCCAGCAGCTCGACGTGGGCGCGTTCGGTGGCCAGGTTGACGCTGGCGCTGCGCACCCCGGCAACCTTGTTCAAGGCCCGTTCGACGCGACCGGCGCAGGTCGCGCAGGTCATGCCGCCGATGGTCAATTCGACGGATTGCACCGGCACGCTGTAACCGGCATTTTCCACGGCTTGCAGCAGCGCCGGCAGGCTGTCCCCGGGGGCTTCGACCCGGGCCTGTTCCGTGGCCAGGTTGACGCTCACTGCACGGATACCGGCGACCTTGCCCAGGGCTCGCTCGACACGACCGGCGCAGCTGGCGCAGGTCATGCCGGCAATCGGCAGGTCGAAGGTGGTTGATTCAGGCATGGCTGACACTCCCTGTAAATGATGCCCACAGGATCAACCTTGCCATGCAGGCAAGGTCAAGCGGGCATTGCCAGGGTGCTTCATTTTGTCCCAAGGGGGGCGTTGCAGCGCGCCTTGCGCGGGCTGGCGCAAGGCGTGTGGCGAGGCGGGGCTTCAGTATTCCAGGGCGGCGGGCTTGAGGTACATGCCCGAGGCGTTGCTGGCGATGCGGAACTTCAGTACATCGCCGGCCCGCAGGCTGATGTCCTGGGAACCTGGGGCAAGCATGCCGGGGTTGCAGCCCGGCGCCTGGCCCGGCAGCAGTTTCAGGCGCACGGACACCTTGCCCGGTGGCAGGTTGAAGGAGGCGCTCTGCTCCTGGAACAGCCGGCCGGCGAGCTGGTCCTGAAGGTACAGACCGATCTCGCAGGAGGTGGCGACTTCCAGCCGCTCCCGGGAAATGATCAGGACGCCGTAGTCTTCTCCTGCGGCCAGGGCCGGCGGCGCTGCCGCGAACAGACCAAGGAGGCCGACGAGGCTGAAAGTGGACCAGCGCATGGCTGAATCTCCTGCTGTGATGTCGTAAGACGTGCAGCTTGGCGGAGCGCGGCGCCGATTTCCAGCCCGGCAGATCAATCCGCAACTTGACCTTGCCACGGTGGCAAGGACAAGACTGCGTGCATCCCAATACAGGAGAAGCGTGATGCAAGTTTTCAATGTTCAAGGCATGTCCTGCGGCCACTGCGTGCGGGCCATCACTCAAGCCTTGCAAAGCAAGGATCCGGCGGCCACGGTGCGGGTCGATCTGGCGGCCAAGGAAGTGGGCGTCGAGAGTCGCCTGTCCAATGAAGAAGTGATCAGCCTGATCAGTGAGGAAGGCTATGCGGTCAAGGTTGCCTGAGTCTTTTTAATCGTTAGCGACCTATCGGAATGTTCAAGGCGTCCAAGCGCGGCTAGACTGTGCGCCCGCTGACCTACGCTTCGCCTGGATGCCATGAACCTGCGCACAATCCTGATTCTCGGTGCCTTGAGTGCCTTCGGCCCTTTGGCCATCGACTTCTACCTGCCGGCCTTTCCATCGATGGCCCTGGCTTTCGGCACCGATGAAAAACACGTCCAACTGACCCTGGCAGCCTATTTCCTCGGCCTGTCCATCGGCCAGCTGGCCTATGGCCCGGTGGCCGACCGTTTTGGCCGGCGCCTGCCCCTGCTGGCTGGCGTGGGGCTGTTCACCCTGGCCTCCTTGGCCTGCGCCTATGCCCCCAACCTGGAGTGGCTGATCGGTGCACGTTTTGTCCAGGCCCTGGGCGGCTGTGCCGGCATGGTGATTTCCCGCGCGGTGGTCAGCGACAAGTGCGACGCGGTGGGTTCGGCCAAGGTGTTCTCCCAACTGATGCTGGTGATGGGCCTGGCGCCGATCCTGGCGCCGATGCTCGGCGGCCTGCTGGTCAACCTGTATGGCTGGCAGTCGATCTTCATCATGCTCACGGTGTTCAGCGCCCTGTCCGGATTGGCGGTGGCCCTGGGCCTGCCGGAAAGCATGCCGGCCACGCGTCCGCGCCTGCCCTTGTCCGGAGCGCTGCGCCAGTACGGCCTGCTGCTGGCGGACCGGGTCTTTCTCGGTCACGCCCTGACCGGCGGCATCGCCATCGCCGGGATGTTTTCCTACATCGCCGGTTCGCCCTTTGTCTTTATCAAGCTCTACGGCGTGCCGGCGGAGCACTTTGGCTGGTTCTTCGGGATCAACGCCGGGGGCTTCATCCTGGTGGCGCAGATCAATGCGCGCCTGCTGGCCAAGCGCGGGCCGGCCTTTCTGCTGGCGCGCACGGTGTGGATCTACCTGGCGGCGGGCCTGACCCTGTTGGGAATCAGCGCCTTGCACACCAGCGCACTCTGGCCGCTGCTACTGCCGTTGTTCGTGTGCATCGCCAGCCTGGGCTGCATCATTCCCAACGCTGCGGCCTGTGCCATGAACGGCCAGGGCGCGCGGGCCGGCAGCGCGTCGGCGATGCTCGGTTGCCTGCAGTTCAGCGTGGCGGCGGGTGCCGCCTATCTGGTGGGGGTATTGCACGATGGCAGCGCCATGCCGATGGCCATGGTCATCTGCCTGTGCGGGGTTCTGGCGGTGAGCATGGCGGTCGTGACCCGGCGTTTGCAGAATGCCCGGGCCTTGAGAGCCGCCGAGCCTTGAGTCAGCCGACGGCGCGCTGAACCTGGGGAATCTGGTGGGGAGCTTGCAAGCGGGCCTGCAGGGTCTGGGTGAACGCCCGGGCTTCGGCCTCGCTGCGGAAAGTCACCGCGTGCTGATCCAGGCGTACCTGCCATTGGGAGCCTTGAGGGTGTGCCAGTTCTTTTATCAGGATCTTCATTGCTGACCTCCTAACGCTAAAAGAGTGCGGTGCAAGGGCTGCCAGTGTAGACCCGAATACGGTCACAAATATGACCGAAATCAACTCTCGGACTGACGGCGACCAGCGGGCTTTTCTGCGCGATGGCCACCGTCCGCCAGGGCCTTAGAAACCTTCCAGAACGATCTTGCCCTTGGCCGTGCCGCTCTCCAGCACGGCATGGGCACGCCGCAGGTTGGCCGCGTTGATCTGGCCGAAATGCTCGCCCAGCGTGGTCTTCAGGGTGCCGGCGTCGATCAGCTCGGCGACCTTGTTGAGCAGCACATGCTGCTCTTGCATGTCGGCGGTTTCGAACAGCGAACGGGTGTACATGAACTCCCAGTGCAGCGACAGGCTCTTGCGCTTGAGCTTGGTCACATCGAGGCTTTTCGGGTCGTCGATCAGGGCCAGCTTGCCCTGGGGCGCCAGGGCCTCCACCAATTCATCGAGGTGAGCGTCGGTCTGGGTCAGGCTGGCCACGTGGGTCACCTGATGGATGCCGATGCGCTTGAGCTCGGCGCTCAGTGGCTGGCGGTGATCCACCACATGCTGGGCGCCCAGCTCGCGGACCCAGGCCTGGGTCTGTTCCCGGGAGGCACTGCCGATCACCTTGAGACCGGTCAGTTGCCGGGCCAGTTGGGTGAGGATCGAACCGACCCCGCCGGCGGCGCCGACAATCAGCAGGCTCTGGCCCTGGTCGCTGCGGTCCTGGCTGATCTGCAGGCGTTCGAACAGCAGCTCCCAGGCGGTGATCGCGGTCAGCGGCAGGGCCGCGGCTTCGGCAAAGCCCAGGCTCTTGGGCATATGGCCGACGATGCGTTCATCCACCGTATGCAATTGGCTGTTGCCGCCGGCCCGGGCAATGGAGCCGGCGTAGAACACCCGGTCGCCGACCTTGAACAGGCTGACCTCGCTGCCCACGGCCTTGACCACGCCGGCCACGTCCCAGCCCAGCACCTTGGCGGCGCCGCCTTCGGGCTGGACGTTCTGGCGGACTTTGGTGTCCACCGGGTTGACCGAGATGGCCTTGACCTCCACCAGAAGGTCGCGAGGGCCGGCCACCGGCTCGGGCAGTTCGATGTCTTGCAGGGACTTGGGGTCGTCGATCGGCAGGGAGGCGTAGTAGGCGATGGCTTTCATGATGAGTTCCTGATGAGTGTGAGAGTTGGGCTCAGACGAGCAATTGCAGGCGCTTGAGCTCGAAGTGCTCGATTGCCTCGCGGGTCTGGGCGATGAAGTGCTGGAAGTGCGCCGTGTGGTTGTGAAAGTCCAGGGCGGCTTCATCGTCCCAGCGTTCCAGTACGTAGAAGGTGCCCGGCTGCGCGGCGTCCTCATGCAGTTCGTAGTACTGGCAGCCGGCTTCCTCGCGGCTGGGCGGGACCAGGGCGCTGAGTTCGCGCTTGAGGACGGCTTGCTGCTGGGGCTTGGCGATCAGCGTCGCAATCGCGGTAAAGGCTTGGGACATGGGGTTTTCCTCAGGGGAGTCAGGCGATGGGCAGATAATTGGCTATTTCTCCCGAAGATAAAACCGGCTAAAAGAGCAGTCTCTTTCAATATTTTTTTGATAATCCGGAAATTCACCGATGCTGCGATTCGATGACCTGCAGTTGTTCGTGCGTGCCGCCGATCTGGGCAGCCTGTCGGCGGCGGCCCGGGTCATGGACCTGTCGCCGGCGGTGGCCAGCGCCGCCCTCAAGCGCATTGAAGAACACCTGGGCGCGCGCCTGCTGGCCCGCTCGACCCGCAGCCTGCGCCTGACCGCCGAGGGCGAGGGCTTTCTGGAATACGCCCGCGCCGCCTTGAGCAACCTGGATGAAGGACGGCGCCTGTTGGCCAGCGGCCAGGATCAGGTCAGCGGCGTGTTGCAACTGTCCGCGCCTTCGGACTTTGGCCGCAACCTGCTGCTGCCCTGGCTCGACGAGTTTCAGCGTGCCTACCCCAAGCTCAGCGTGCGCCTGCTGCTAGGGGACCGGATTGCCGACCTGTTCCGCCAGCCGGTGGATATCGCCCTGCGCTACGGCGAGCCGGAGGACTCCAGCCTGGTGGCCTTGCCGGTGGCCCCGGACAACCGCCGGGTGCTGTGCGCCGCTCCCAGCTACCTGGCGCGGCACGGCGAACCGCGCCAGCTGGAACACCTGGCCCAGCACAACTGCCTGCTGTACATGCTCGACAGCCGGGCGCACGACCTCTGGAGCTTTTTTGACGGCAAGCGCGAGGTGAGCCTGACCGTCAGTGGCGACCGCTTGAGCGACGATGCCGATGTGGTGCGGCGCTGGGCCGTGGCCGGCGAGGGGATTGCCTACAAGTCCTGGCTGGACGTGGCCGGCGATGTGCTCGCCGGTCGCCTGCAGATCCTGCTGCCGGAGCTGCGCTGCGAAGGCGCGTCGTTGAACCTGCTGTGCACCCATCGGGCGCACCTGAGCAAACCGGTGAAGTTGCTGCGCGACCTGCTTCAGGAGCGTTGCGCCGAGATCAGCGCCCGCCGCCCGTAGCAGCCGGCCACCCCGGGCCCCGTGCCCGGCGTCGCTGCCTGACGCGAACAGGTCGCCCTCAGCCATCCGTCCCGGCCTCGATCCCGCACACTCGGACGGTCCAGCATTCAACCGGGGGAACGGGCATGGCCATACAGGGATACAGCGCCGCCGAGCGCTTGGAACGATTGCCCATCAGCGGTTATCACCGGGTGATCTTCATCATTATCGCCCTGGCGTTTTTCTTCGATTCCATGGACCTGGCGATGATGACGTTCCTCCTCGGCTCGATCAAAACCGAGTTCGGCCTGAGCTCGGCCCAGGCCGGCCTGCTGGCCAGCTCCAGTTTCTTCGGCATGGTGCTCGGCGCGTCGCTGTCGGGCATGCTCGCCGACCGCTTCGGGCGCAAGCCGGTGTTCCAATGGAGCATCGTGCTCTGGGGCCTGGCCAGCTACCTGTGTTCCACCGCCCAGAGCGTGGACAGCCTGACCCTGTTCCGGGTGCTGCTGGGGATCGGCATGGGCATGGAGTTTCCCATCGCCCAATCGATGCTTTCAGAGATGATCCCGGCGCAGCGCCGTGGACGCTACATCGCCTTGATGGACGGCTTCTGGCCCCTGGGTTTCGTTGCCTCCGGGGTGCTGTCGTATTTCCTCCTGCCGCTGATCGGCTGGCGCGACATCTTCCTGGTGCTGGCGATTCCGGCGGTGTTCGTGCTGGTGATCCGTTTCTTTATTCCCGAGTCGCCGCGCTGGCTGGAGCAGGCCGGGCGGCATGCCGATGCGGACCGCGTGCTGGGCGACATCGAGAACAAGGTCCGGGCTTCCCTGGGCACGGCGCAGTTGCCGGAGCCGGTGCGCCTGCCACGCCTCGACAGTGCGCCGGGGCACTTTTTCTCCGCGCTGAAACAGATCTGGTCGCCCCTGTACCGGCAACGCACGTTGATGATCTGGAGCCTGTGGTTCTTCGCCCTGCTGGGTTTCTACGGGCTGACGTCCTGGCTCAGCGCCTTGCTGCAAACATCCGGTTTTGCCGTGACGCAGTCGGTGTACTACACGGTGCTGATTTCCCTGGGCGGGATTCCCGGGTTTCTCATGGCCGCCTGGCTGGTGGAGCGCTGGGGACGCAAGCCGGTGTGCATCGTGACCTTGCTCGGTGGCGGGGTCATGGCGTTCTTCTACGGACAGAGCGCGGTGTTTGGCGGCAACGTCGGGCTGCTGATCGGCACCGGGCTGTTGATGCAGTTCTTCCTGTTCGGCATGTGGGCGGTGCTCTACACCTACACGCCCGAGCTGTACCCGACGTCGGCCCGGGCCACGGGCTCGGGCTTTGCTTCGGCCGTTGGCCGGATCGGTTCGTTGCTGGGGCCCTTGGTGACCGGGCTGGTGTTTCCCATCACCGGGCAGGGCGGGGTGTTTGCCCTGGGGGCGGCGTGCTTCGTGATCGCGGCGGGAGTGGTCTGGCTGTTCGGGATGGAGACCCGGGGCAAGACGCTGGAGGCGTTGAGCGAGGCGGGGGGCTGATAGAGAGGGGAGAGCTGTTCGCTGGCCAGCCGGCTCCTACATGAACCTGTAGGAGCCGGCTGGCCGGCGAAGGCCGTTACGGTTTGACCAGCCGCGCATCCAGGCTGTTCTGCGCCAGGCGCCGGGCCTGGTCCTGGGTCATGCCCAGGTCGGTGTACAGGGCGTGGAAGTTCTCGGTGACGTAGCCGCCGAAGTAGGCCGGGTCATCGGAGTTGACCGTGACCTTCACCCCGCGCTCGAGCATTTGCAGGATGTTGTGCTGGGACATGTGGTCGAACACGCAGAGCTTGGTGTTGGACAGCGGGCACACGGTCAGCGGGATCTGCTCGTCGATGATGCGCTGCATCAGCCGCTCATCCTCGAAAGCGCGCACGCCGTGGTCGATGCGCTGGATCTTCAGAAGGTCCAGGGCTTCCCAGATGTACTCCGGCGGGCCTTCCTCGCCGGCGTGGGCGACGGTCAGGAAGCCTTCGCTGCGGGCGCGGTCGAAGACCCGCTGGAACTTGCTCGGCGGGTGACCCATTTCCGAACTGTCCAGGCCCACGGCAACGAAGGCATCGCGGAACGGCAGCGCCTGGTCGAGGGTTTTCTGTGCTTCTTCTTCGCTCAAGTGGCGCAGGAAGCTGAGGATCAGGCCGCTGGTGATGCCCAGTTGCTGTTCGCCGTCCTTGAGGGCGGCGGCGATGCCGTTGAGCACCACTTCGAACGGGATACCGCGGTCGGTGTGGGTCTGCGGATCGAAGAACGGCTCGGTGTGGATCACGTTCTGCTCTTTGCAGCGCAGCAGGTAGGCCCAGGTCAGGTCGTAGAAATCCTGGGAGGTGCGCAGCACATCGGCGCCCTGGTAATACAGGTCGAGGAATTCCTGCAGGTTGTTGAAGGCGTAGGCCTTGCGCAGGGTTTCGACGTCGCTCCAGGGCAGGGCGATCTTGTTGCGTTCGGCCAGGGCGAACAGCAGTTCCGGTTCCAGGGAACCTTCCAGGTGCAGGTGCAACTCGGCCTTGGGCAAGGCGTTCAGCCAGTCATACATGGTGTTGTCTCATCAGGTGCAGGCGGGCGCTGCGAGAGTGATGCGCTGCCGGGGCCGTGCCCTTCTCTGGGGAACTGGCGGCGGTTGCGGCTATCGCCAGGTTTTCACCGGGCCCGAAAAAGCCGCCATTCTACATCTGGCGGCGCCATTGTTCGGTAAAACCTGACCGAATGGGCGATCAGGCCTGCTCCAGCTCCCGGCGATAGGCGTAGGTATCGGCAAAGCGCGACAGCAGGAATTCGGCGCAGGTGGTCACCGGGTACTTGGCCGGGTGCTCCGCGTCCTGGCAGCCGGGCAGGCATTCGATGCGGGTGTCCGGGTGCGGTTCGGCAAAGAACGGCATCGAGTAGCGGTCCACCCCCAGCGGGCTGATGACCCGGTGCGGGGTCGACAGGTAACGGTCGTTGCTCCAGCGCGCCATCATGTCGCCGAGGTTGACCACGAAGCTGCCTTCGATGGGCGGCGCATCGATCCACTGCCCCTGGACGTTGCGCACCTGCAAGCCACCGGCGGTGTCCTGGTAGAGCAGGGTGATGCAGCCGTAGTCGGTATGGGCTCCCGCGCCTTGCTGTTCTTCGCTGCTGGCGGTGTGGCGCGGCGGATAGTGGATCAGCCGCAGCACGCTGACCGGGTCCTGGAAGCGGCGGTCGAAGAAGTCGCGCTCGATGCCCAGGGCCAGGGTCATGGCCCGCAGCAGGGTCTGGGCCAGGGCCTGCATGTCCTGGTAGTGCTGCTCCATCAGGTCTTTCCAGCCGGGCAGGTGCGGGTGGCGGTTGGGGCCGCGCAGGGGCTTGTCCGCCACTACCTCGGGATGGTCATACGGCAGGTGCAGGCCCATGTCGAAGGTTTCCTTGAGGTCGCTGGGCTTGCCCGGGTCCAGTTGCTCGGTGGCGATGGCGCCGTAGCCGCGGTGGTGGCGGCTCTGGGTGATGTCGATCTTGAGTTTTTCGGCGCTGGGCAGGGCGAAGAAGTGCTTGGCCATGGCCAGCAATTGCTCGATGCGTTGCGCGCTGATCGGGTGGCCCTTGATGTAGAAGAAGCCCCACTCGCGACAGGCGCGGTCGATCTGTTTGGCGACACTGTCCCAGCCTGGCTGGGCCTCCTGATACAGCGGGCTGATATCGATGATCGGCAGTTGATGCATGAAATGGCTCCCATCCGGTTGACGGTCAGCCGTCGCTGCCGGATGTTCCGGCAGCGACGACCAGCTTATTTGGGGAGGTCTGCCTTCAGGCCTTCGACGTAGTAGTTCATCGAGGCCAGTTCGGCATTGCTGGCGCTGACCCCCGCGGCGATTTTCTCGACCCCGGCCTGGTCCTTGATCGGGCCGGTGAACGGGTGGAACTCGCCGCTCTTGATGCTGGCGATGATCTGCTCGGCCTCGGTTTTCACCGGGGCCGGCAGCAGGTCGCTGAGGGGCAGCTCAACCGTACCCTCTTTCAGGCCGCCCCAGTAGTCCTGGGATTTCCAGCTGTGATCGAGCACCCCCTGGGTGGCCTGGATGTAGTGCGGGGCCCAGTTGTTGACGATGGAGGTCAGCACCGCCTTGGGGCCGAAGTGGGCCATGTCCGAGGCGTAGCCCACCGCATAGACGCCGCGGCGCTCCGCGGCCTGGATCGGCGCCGGGCTGTCGGTGTGCTGGAAGATCACGTCGGCGCCCTGGTCGATCAGGGCGTTGGCGGCGTCGGCTTCCTTGCCCGGGTCGAACCAGGAGTTGACCCACACCACCTTGATCTCGGTGCCCGGGTTGTACTTGTTCAGGGCCAGCTGGATGGCGTTGATGTCGCGGATCACCTCCGGGATCGGGAACGAGGCGACGTAGCCGATCTTCTTGCTCTTGGTCATCTTCGCCGCGAGAAAGCCGCCGACGTAACGCCCCTCGTAGGTGCGCGCCAGGTAGGTGCCAAGGTTCTTGTCCTGCTTGTAGCCGGTGGCGTGTTCGAAGGTCACCTTGGGGAACTGCTTGGCGACTTTCAGGGTGGGGTTCATGTAGCCGAAGGAGGTGGTGAAGATCAGGTCGTAGTTGTCCTTGGCCATGTTGCGGATCACCCGCTCGGCATCGGCGCCTTCGGCCACGTTCTCGACGTAGTTGGTCTTGATCTGCTCGCCGAACTTTTCCGCCAGGGCCTTGCGTCCCTGCTCATGCTGATAGGTCCAGCCGTGGTCGCCGATGGGGCCGATGTAGACGAAGCCGACCTTCAGCGGGTCGGCGGCGCTGGCGGTGAGGCTGGCACTCAGGCCGATGGCGGCGGCCAGGGCGCAGAGCAGCTTGTGCAACGGGCGTGTATGCATGAATGGAAGCTCCATCTTGTTGTGAGGGGGGCGGGCGGCAAACGCTGCAGGCCAATGCAAATAGCTGACCAACAGGACAACAAAGATGGCGGTTGCGCCGGCGAGGCGGTTCCTACGGGGGCTTTGGGGCGCGCTTTTCGCTGGCAAGCCAGCTCCTACGGGGCTGGAATCTAGGGGCCGGCTTGCCGGCGAAGGGCTTTCAAGATCCAACCCGGTGCGCGGTGCCTGAGGCTGGTGCACTAACATGTAACGAAACGTTAGTGACCCGAAGCAGTCTTTTACTCATCTCCTGTACTCGTTTTTATTTCCGTCAAAGGACTGCAATGTTCACTTCCCTCAAGCAAGAACAGTTTTTGCTGCTTGCGCTGCTGGCGGCCGTGGCCGCCTATCCCCTGGAACACCTGTTGCTCAATAGCGGCCAAGGCATCGCCCTGATGGCCGGGTTGGTGCTGATCGGCTTTATCGTCATCGCCTCGATGCGCGTCGCCCATCACGCCGAACTGCTGGCGGAAAAGGTCGGCGACCCCTACGGCACCATGATCCTGACCCTGGCCGCTGTGTTGGTGGAGGTGGTGATCCTGGCCATCATGATGAGCAACGAAGCCTCGCCGACCCTGGTGCGCGACACCATCTATTCGGCGGTGATGCTGGACATCAACGGCATCCTCGGCCTGGCCGCGCTGATGGGCGGCATCAAGCACGGCGAGCAGCCCTACAACGACGATTCGGCGCGCACCTACAGCGTGATGATCCTCACCGCCATGGGGGTGTCGATGGTGGTGCCGGAGTTCATCCCCGAGGCCGACTGGAAGGTCTACTCGGCCTTCACCATCGGTGCGATGGTGGTGCTCTACACCCTGTTCCTGCGCATGCAGGTCGGGCCCCACAGTTACTTCTTCAGCTACAGCTACCCGGAAAAGCGCCGCAGTAAAGAGGCCCAGGAACAACCCCAGGCCATCAACCTGGCCTGGAGCATCGGCATCCTGGTGTTCGGCGTGGTGGTGATCGGCGCCCTGGCCGAGGTGATGTCCAAGACACTGGACCTAGGCCTGGAAGGCACGGGCGCGCCGCCGGTGATCACGGCGATCCTGGTGGCGGCCATTTCCGCAGCGCCGGAGATTCTCACCGCCCTGCGCGCGGCCCTGGCCAACCGCATGCAGTCGGTGGTCAACGTGGCCCTGGGCGCGTCCCTGTCGACGGTGATCCTCACGGTGCCGGTGATGGAGGCCATGGCCCTGTACACCGGCCAGCCGTTCCAGATGGCCATGACCCCGGTGCAGACGGTGATGGTGTTCATCACCCTGATCGTCAGCGCGATCAACCTCAACGACGGTGAAACCAACGCCATCGAGGGCATGACTCACTTCGTTCTGTTTGCCACCTTCATCATGCTGTCGCTGCTGGGTCTTTAAAGCGGCTGGGCTGACTGGATGGCACAGCGAAAGCTGACTCCAGGGGCATTCCAGGCCGCGAGTGCCCCCCAACTCCAACGACGCACGGTGCTGGCCGAGGGCGAAAAGGTCGGGTCGTTGGCATTTACGTTGTTGGCGCCCCGTTGCGCCCGATAAATGCCTGTTTCAGGCCCTTGCGGGTTCTCCACGGGAGACTCGCGATAGTAGTGTTTATCGTACCAATCGTTGACCCATTCACTGGCGTTGCCGGTGAGGTTGTAGAGGCCCAGCGGATTGGGCACGAACCTATCCACGGCGAAGGTTTCGTTGTCGTCAGGGGCCGGGAAGTTGCGGCCGTAATCCAGATTGCCGTTGTCGGTGGCGAACATCACCGGTTGGCCGCGGTTGCGCGCCGCATATTCCCATTGGGCCTCGGTGGGTAGATCGACGGGATAGCCGCTGAGCTCTGCCAGCCAGCCGCAGTAATCCTTGGCTTCTTGCCATTCTTTAGACGCCGGGGCGGGCAGGTTTGCCTGGTAAAGGTGCTTCATCTCGGCGAGTTCGCGCAGTTTTGCGTCGAACGGCGGCTTGCCTTGGGCCAGGAAGAACAGATCAAAATCGCCCAGGGTGGTTTGCAACGAGGACAGGTAATAGCTGCTCAATTTGACCGGATGAACGAAGTCGTCATCGACCTCGAGGCTGATCCGCTCCATTTTTTCCGGGGCCACGCCACAGGGCCATTGGCACAAGGCCTGTGGGTCGAAGCCACGGGGCCAGCCGAAATCACCCATCTGGAATTCGCCCCCCTCAATCAGCACCATGTTGTCCAGCGAGCGGACCACTGTGTTGAGTACGGCCTCGCGGTTTTGTGGGGACAGATTCGGGTATTTACGGCTGATGGTCGACGCAATTTCTGCCACTTTTTCAGCTGACAGCACGTTGCTGGGCGGGCCAGCAACCTCCTGTTTCTCGCAGCCTGAAATCAGCAGCGCGACGCAGAGCGCCAGTCCGTACTTTGGTTTCACGTAATGTCCCTATAGCGGTTCGTTCGAGGGCGGAAACTAACATGTTTCCTCAATCCGATTCCGCTTAAGGCGCAGGCGAGGGATCGGGGCCCTCGCCGTTGGAGTCAAGGATCAGCTACCAGCGATCAACTGCCGGGCCGCCTGGCTGTGATCGGCGATCAGGTTTTTCAGGTCCAGGCCTTCGACCTGGCCATCAATCACCCGCCACTGGCCGCCGATCATGACCCGATCCGCCCGATCCGCGCCGCACAACAGCAGCGCCGAAACCGGATCATGGCTGCCCGAGAAACGCAGTTCATCGAGCTTGAACAACGCCAGGTCCGCCTGCTTGCCCACCGCCAGCTCGCCGATGTCGGTGCGGCCCAGCAGGCTCGCCGAACCCCGGGTCGCCCAGCCCAATACCCGCTCCGGGGTGATCTTCTCGGCGCCGTAGCGCAGGCGCTGGATGTACAGCGCCTGCCGCGCTTCGAGGATCATGTTCGACGCATCGTTGGACGCCGAACCGTCCACGCCCAAGCCCAGGGGCGCGCCGGCGTCGGTCAGCTCGATGCTGGGGCAGATGCCGGAGGCCAGGCGCATGTTCGAACTCGGGCAATGGCAGATGCCGGTGCCGGCAGCGCCCAGGCGGGCGATTTCATCCGGGTTGAAGTGGATGCCGTGGGCCAGCCAGGTACGCGGACCGAGCCAGCCGACGCTGTCCAGGTAATCCACGGTGCGCAGGCCGAAGCGCTGCAGGCAGAAGTCTTCTTCGTCGAGGGTTTCGGCGAGGTGAGTGTGCAGGCGCACATCGAGTCCGTTGGCCAGTTCGGCGCTGGCCGACATGATTTCCGGGGTCACCGAGAACGGCGAGCACGGCGCCAGGGCGATCTGGATTTGCGCGCCGTCGCCACGCTCGTGGTATTGGCGAATCAGGCGCTGACTGTCGTCGAGAATCACCTGGCCTTCCTGCACGGTCTGTTGCGGTGGCAGGCCGCCGTCCTTTTCGCCCAGGCTCATGGAACCGCGGGTGAGCATGGCGCGCATGCCCAGCTCACGCACGCTTTCGACTTGCACGTCGATGGCGTTTTCCAGGCCGTCGGGAAACAGGTAGTGATGGTCGGCGGCGGTGGTGCAACCGGAGAGCAGCAGTTCGGCCAGCGCCACTTTGGTCGCCAGGGCGAGTTTTTCCGGGGTCAGCCGGGCCCAGACCGGATACAGGGTCTTGAGCCAGGGGAACAGCGGCTGGTTGACCACCGGCGCCCAGGCCCGGGTCAGGGTTTGGTAGAAGTGATGGTGGGTGTTGATCAGGCCCGGCAGCAACACGTGCTCGCGGGCATCGAAGACCTGCTGGCAAGGGCTCGCAGGCTGTTGGCCCTGGCCCAGCACTTCAACGATCAGACCGTCTTGCACGACCAGGCCGCCACGGGCGTCGAGGGCATTGCCGGTGAAGATGGCCAGGGGATTTTTTAACCAGGTACGGGTCGCAGGCATGGTGGCCGGCTCCTCTGAAAGTGGGTTCAGGTTAGCCAGCTCAGTGTTGCCCTGTCTGCTGATCCAGGGTCGCCGCAAGGGGCGAGGTGCGCAGTCTAGCGAAAGATTTGCCGGGGGACAAAACTTGCGGTTTGCCCCCCCGTTGCAGCGCCTTGGCAGCGCTGTGCAAGCACTACCTGGGACACTGGTTGCAGGGGTTGCGGGCTTACCAGGGGATGGTTTCGCCCTTGTAGTTGACGAAGTGATGCCCGCCCTTGCCGGTGTAGGCATTGACCTGGGCGATCAGCCCGCGGGTGCTGGTTTCCACGTCGATGTCGGCGCCTTCGCCGCCCATGTCGGTCTTCACCCAGCCAGGGTGCAGCGAGAGCACGGTCAGCTTCTGTTGCAGCTGGGTGACGAAGCTGTTGGTCATGGAGTTCAGCGCCGCCTTGCTGGCCTTGTACAGCGCCAGTTCCGGAGCATCCGGCATGGTCACGCTGCCCAGCACCGAACTCATGAACGCCAGCACGCCGCTGTCCTTGCGGATCTGCCCGACAAAGCGCTGGGCCAGGTTGATCGGCGCCACGGCGTTGGTGAAGAACAGCTGGCCGACTTCGGCCAGGGTCGCGTGGCCCGGCAACTGGTTGTCCGGGCCCTTGACCCCGGCGTTGACGAACAGCAGGTCGAACACCTGATCCTTGAGCTTGTGGCTGAGGGCGATCACGGCTTGCTGATCGTCCATGTCCAGCTGCTCGATCTGCACCTTGCCCAACGCTTGCAGGGCCTCGGCCTTGTGCGGGTTGCGCACGGTGGCAGTGACCTGCCAGCCGTCTTCGAGCAGGCGCTGGACCAGGCCGAGGCCCAGGCCCCGGGAAGCGCCGATGATCAGAGCGGTTTTTGCCGTGGACATGAGGAGGCTCCTTGAAAAATGAGGATCACGGATTCAATGGACAGGCTTGGCCGAGCCGCGGTTGCAGCGCCTGGCGCAAGTGCCCCGGTTCGCTTGCGCGGTCTTGATGCAGAGCCGCAATGACCGCCTCTCGGGCGGACAGTCGCGACACCTTTTGGCGCCGCGCGGGGACGCGGCCAGCCCGCGTTGCGGGTCGAAGCTCAGGGTGTGGTGGCTGACGGCGCAGGCGGCCAGTTCTGCAATGCGCATGCGTGGGGCTCGAAAGGGCTTGACCCTGGAGCATACTCCAGGCTTTAGCCTGCGCGCTCCTTGAATCGATGGAGCGACATCTATGTGGACGACCGAGCAGTATCGGACATTGGTCCGGGCCAGCGGCTGGTATGACTTGCTGATGACCCTGGCCTTTGTCACCCCCTGGAGTTTCATGGCCCTGCACGGGTTGCTGCAGGACACGGCCCAGGCCTTGCACCTGGCGGGCAGTCTGCCGCCTTTCGAACCGACCCACCTGTTGATGGCCAACCTGATGGGCTCGATTGTCTGTGTGTGGGCGGTGCTGCGGATTCGCGATCCGCAGCAGGCGTTTGGCCGATATGACGCGGTGGGACGCATCCTTTTCGCCAGCTGGCAGCTTTATGCCCTGATGCACGGCGCCACGGCGCTGCTCTGGGGGATCCTGTTGTTCGAGCTGGCCTGGTGCGTGGCGCAGTTGCTGCCGGTCAAAGGCGTCGTCGGCAAGCCGGCTGCAGCGGGGCGCGTGCCGGTCATCTAATGGCCCGCCTGCCATG
Source organism: Pseudomonas sp. BC42 (assembly GCF_021560055.1). Taxonomy (NCBI): domain Bacteria; kingdom Pseudomonadati; phylum Pseudomonadota; class Gammaproteobacteria; order Pseudomonadales; family Pseudomonadaceae; genus Pseudomonas; species Pseudomonas sp. BC42. The sequence goes on along the minus strand of NZ_CP091067.1, from coordinate 6,054,792 downwards.
GCTGGCCCAGGGACACCGGTGCGTACAGGCGAGTGCGCAAGGCGTCCCTGGACAGCAGCACCAGCACCAGGATGGTCGCGGCATAGGGCAGCATCGCCAGCAGGTTGGCCGGAATCGCCAGCCCCAGGCCCTGGGCTACCAGGTGCAGGATGCTGGCCAGGCCGAACAGGTAGGCGCCGAGCAACAGGCGCCACACGCGCCAGCTGGCGAACACCACCAGGGCCAGGGCGATCCAGCCGCGACCGGCGCTCATGTTCTCGGCCCACATCGGCGTGTAGGCCAGGGACAGGTAGGCCCCGGCCAGCCCGGCCATGGCGCCGCCGAACAGCACTGCGAGCGTCCGCACCCGCAGCACTGGCAGGCCCATGGCACTGGCGGCGTCGGGATTTTCGCCGACGGCCTGGATGATCAGGCCGATCCGGCTCTTGAGGATGACCCAGGCCACCAGGGCGAACAGGACGAAGGACAGGTACACCAGCGGGTCCTGGGCGAACAGCATGCGGCCGATCAGCGGGATGTCGCTGAGCAACGGCAGTGCCAGGGGCTCGAACCCGGCCAGGGGCTTGCCGACCCAGGCCGCGCCGACAAAGCTCGACAGGCCGACGCCGAAAATGCTCAGGGCCAGTCCGGTGGCCACCTGATTGGCGTTGAACACCAGGGCCACCAGGGCGAACAGCGCCGACAGCAGCATGCCCGCCGCCATCGCCAGCAGTACCCCGAGCCACAGCTGCCCGCTGTTGAGGGCGACGATAAACCCCACCACCGCGCCGAACAGCATCATGCCTTCCTGGCCGAGGTTGAGAACCCCGCTTTTTTCACAGATCAGCTCCCCCAGGGCCACCAGCAGCAAGGGCGTGCCGCAGCGGACCATGGCGTAGAAGATGTTGCTCAGCAGATCGATGTCCATCACAGGGCTCCGGCGGTTGCGCTGAGGGGAGTGTCGCGGCGTGCCCAGCGCAGGTTCAGGCGCGGCCGGTAGAGGATCAGTACGTCGCAGGCCAGGAGGAAGAACAGCATCATTCCCTGGAACAGCTGGGTGATGGCCTGGGGCAGGTTGAGGGTCATCTGCGCGCTTTCGCCACCGATGTACAGCAGCGCCATGAGCAGGCTGGAGAACAGGATGCCGATCGGGTTCAGGCGCCCGAGAAAGGCCACGGTGATCGCGGCATAGCCATAGCCGGGGGAGACTTGCGGCACCAGCTGGCCGATAGGGCCGCTGACTTCGCAGACCCCGGCCAACCCGGCCAGGGCGCCGCTGATCAACAGCGCCAGCCAGATCAGGCGCTTTTGGCGGAAGCCGACGAAACCGGCGGCGCGCGCGTCCAGGCCCAGCACCTTGATCTGGAAGCCGACAAAGCTTTTCTGTAACAGCACCCAGACCGCCACCAGGGCCAGCAGGGCAAAGTACACCCCGGCGTGAACCCGGCCGTCGTCCATCAACAGCGGCAGGCGGCTGAAGTCGCCGAACATCGCCGACTCGGGAAAGTTGAACCCGGCGGGGTCCTTCAAGGGGCCGTGCACGCAATACAGCAACAGGTTCAGGGCGATGTAGTTGAGCATGATGCTGGTGAGGATTTCATTGGCGTTGAAGCGGGTGCGCAACCAGGCGGTGAGCCCGGCCCAGGCGGCCCCGGCCAGGGTGCCGGTGAGCAGGATCAGCACCAGCGCCCAGCGGCTTTGCAACTCGATGAGGTTGACCGCCAGGGCACTGCCGGCCAGGGCCCCGAGCAGCAGTTGGCCTTCGGCGCCGATGTTCCAGATGCGGGCCCGGTAGGCCACCGCCAGGCCCAGGGCGCAAAGCAGGATCGGCAGCGCCTTGACCAGCAGTTCGGAGACGCCATACAGGTCGCTGAGCGGCGCGATCAGCAAGGTGTGCAAGGTCAGTATCGGGTCCTGTCCCAGGGCCATGAACAGCAGGGCGCCACAGCCCAGGGTCAGCAGCGCGGCCAGCAGGGGCGAGCAGCCGAGCATCAGGCGCGATTGCCGTCCGCGGGGTTCGAGTGAAAGCAGCATGGACGACTCCGTTACACCGCTAAGGCGGGGGCTGAAGGGGACGGGGTGAAATCGCCGGCCATCCAGCCGCCGATTTCCACCAGGGAGGTGTCGGCGCAGTCCTTCAACGCCGACAGGCGACCGCTGCACAGGGCGCCGATGCGATCGCTGATCTGCAGCAGTTCATCCAGGTCTTCGGAGATCACCAGGATCGCCGCCCCGGCGTCGCGCAGGGCGATCAGTGCCTGGTGAATGGTGGCGGCAGCGCCCACGTCCACGCCCCAGGTCGGGTGTGCGGCGATCAGCAGGCGTGGCTGCTGGAGGATTTCGCGCCCGAGGATGAATTTCTGCAGGTTGCCGCCGGACAGGCTACGGGCCGGGCTTTGGGCGTCGCCGGTCTTGACCCCGAAGCGCTGGATGATGCGCTCGGCCAGGGCCCGGACCCGGGATCGTCGAATCAGGCCGTGGCGCACCAGTCCCTGCTCGAAGGCGCTGAGCAGGGCGTTGTCTTCCAGGCTCAGCTCCGGCACGGCGCCGTGCCCCAGGCGTTCGGCGGGGACGAAGGCCAGGCCCTTCCGGCGCCGCGCATCGGGGTACAGGTGGCCCACCGCCTGGCCGGCAAAGCAGATGCGTCGGGCCTCGTCGGCTGCCAGGCGCTGCTCGCCGCTGAGCAGCGCCAGCAGCTCGTCCTGGCCATTGCCGGCGACCCCGGCGATGCCGACGATCTCGCCGCTGCGCAGGGTCAGGTCGATGGCCTTGAGCGAGCAGCCAAAGGGATCGGGGCTGTGCCAGCTGAGGTGGTCGATGCGCAGGAAGTCATGGCTGCCCCGGGCTTTGGGGTGCTCGGTGATCATCGCCGCGGCGTCGCCGACCATCAGCCGCGCCAGTTCCGGGTCCGAGCACTGCGCAGGAATACAGTGCCCGGCCACCCGGCCCGCGCGCAGCACGGTGGCGCTGTGGCACAGGGCGCGCACCTCGCCGAGCTTGTGGCTGATGAACAGGATGCTGCAGCCCTCGTCGGCCAGCCGGCGCAGGGTCATGAACAGATCGTCGGCCTCCCGGGGCGTCAGGACCGAGGTCGGTTCGTCGAGGATCAGCAGACGGATGTCCTGCATCAGGCAGCGCACGATCTCCACCCGCTGGCGCTCGCCGATGGACAGGCTGTGCACCAGGCGCTGGGGTTCCAGGGGCATGCCATAGCGCTGGGAAACCTCGCGGATCCTGGCTTCCAGCTGGTTCGGCGTGCCCGCGCCGCGGCCCATGGCCAGGGCGATGTTCTGCGCCACGCTGAGGGTTTCGAACAACGAGAAATGCTGGAACACCATGCCGATGCCCAGGCTCCGGGCCTGGGCCGGGTTGGCGATGGACTGACGGCGCCCTTGCCAGAGCAGCTCTCCGGAATCGGCCTGGACCACCCCGTAGATGATCTTCATCAAGGTGCTTTTGCCGGCGCCGTTTTCCCCCAGCAAGGCATGGATTTCCCCGGGGGCGATGCTCAGGTCGATGGCGTCGTTGGCCAGGCAGCCGGGGTAGCGTTTGCTGATCTGGCGCAGTTGCAGGCGCGGTGTGGGGACAACGGGCACGGCGGAATTGGGCATGGCTGGCTCGACGGCTGGGCGGTGTGCCTGTGGATAAAGCAATTTCCTGGCCAGTGGGTCAGAAAAACCGGGAGGTCCCTCAGGCATGCACCTTGAGCGATGAGCCACGACCCCGGACGAGCACCAGTTCGGGGCAAAGTGCTTGAAACGGCTCCTTTTTTGTCCGCCAGCCGGTGAGCGAAAAATGATCAGTTGCCTGCAGGCCCTGTGGCGTCAGGGGCTGAAGCAGCCTTGCACGGGTTATCCACAGCTTGCTCCACAGTAATTGTGTGCAAGCAGCCGGCTTGGGCATAAGCCGGGGGCGGTTGTTTCCGAACCGCGATAAAGCGCCCTAAGCTGCTGTTTTTCAGTACAAAAAGCTCGGCCCTGGGATTTTTGGATAAAAACTGAGCAAAGCCCGCAAAGCCACGTTGCAGAAGGGTTGCAGCGCTATGTGCTCAGGTTATCCACAGGCGGGTGCACAGCCGATGTGGGCAACTGCGCCCGGGGTGCCCAGGTTATGCACAAGGTGGCCGGGCCGGCTTGGTGCGTTCAGCGCTGCAAGAGGATGCGTCCGCGGCTGAGGTCGGCCAGTTGCTGTTGCAGGGTATCGATCAGGGCTTCACCCAGGGCCAGTTGCAGCTCCACGCCGTTGGCGGTGAACGCTTCATCCACCAGTAATCCGCCCAGTTCGGCGATGCGCAGTTTGACCAGGGCCAGCTCGCTGAAGCTGCAGGCGCAGCGCAGTGGCACACGGTTGACCAGGGCAATGCGTTCGGCGCTCTGCAGGCATTTGTTGGCGCCGCCGCCGTAGGCTCGGGCCAGGCCGCCGGTGCCCAACTGAATGCCGCCGTACCAGCGGATCACCAGTACTGCCACCTGATCGCAGTCCTGGGCTTCGATGGCCGCGAGGATCGGTCTGCCGGCGGTGCCGCCGGGTTCGCCGTCGTCGTTGCTGCGGTACTGGTCGCCCAGTTTCCACGCCCAGCAGTTATGGGAGGCGTTGAGGTCACTGTGCTGCTGGATGAAGGCTTGGGCCTCGGCCGCGCTGCTGATGGGCGCGGCGAAGGTGATGAAGCGGCTTTTGCGAATCTCCTCGCGGTATTCGCAAAGGCCGGCCAGGGTAAAGGGCATGGGCGTCAGTCTTTCTGGGCGGGAGTCAGGCCACAGCCTTTGAGAATGATGCGGATCAGGTTGTTGCCGGCCGCTTCGAAGTCCTGCTTGGTCAGGCGGCTGCGGCCGGTGACGCGGCAGATCTGGGTGGCGAAGTCGGCGTAGTGCTGGGTGCTGCCCCAGAGCAGGAAGATCAGGTGCACCGGATCGACCGGGTCCATCTTGCCGGCGTCGATCCAGGCCTGGAACACCGCGGCGCGGCCCTGGAACCAGGCGCGGTAGTCCTGGCTGAAGTATTCGCTGAGGCATTCGCCGCCGCTGATGATTTCCATGGCGAAGATCCGCGAGGCCTGGGGCTGGCGCCGGGAAAACTCCATCTTGGCGCGAATGTAGCGGGTCAGGGCCTCGGCCGGATCGTCCTCGGCGGTGAGGGTGTTGAAGGTGCTGTCCCAGAGTTCGAGGATGTTGCTCAGCACCGCGATGTACAGCCCCAGCTTGTTGGTGAAGTAGTAGTGCAGGTTGGCCTTGGGCAGCCCGGCGTTCTGCGCAATGGTGTTCATGCTGGTGCCTTTGAAGCCGTGACGGGCGAACTCGTCCTCGGCGGCCTGGATGATGGCCTCTTCATTCTTCTGCCGAATGCGGCTGGCGGGTTTGCCGGGGTGAGGAGTGCTGTGGGCGGGGACTTCAAAGGTCATGGAGGTTTCCGAGCAAGTCTGTGGGTGCAACCTGTGCGTTGATAGCGCACCCACGTGGATCAGACAAGCCTTGGTGCGACAAAAGCTTCAGCGGGCGTTCAGGCCGGGTTTTTCCGGCGCCGGATTTATGTCGTTCGGCAGGCTTTTGCCCTCCGGCAGCAGCAGGCACATGAGCAGTGCAGTGAGGCCGCCGCTGGTGATTGCCGAGTCGAACAGGGTCTGCACCACCTGGGGCAGCAGGTGCAGCAGGTTCGGTTGTGCGGCGATGCCCAGGCCGACGCCGAAGGACGTGGCGATGATCAGCATGCTGCGCCGGTCCAGGGGCGCCTGGGCGAGAATGCGTACCCCGGCGGCGGCGACACTGCCGAACATCACCAGGGTGGCGCCACCGAGTACCGGTTTGGGGATCTGTTGCAGCAACGCGCCGATCAGCGGGAACAGCCCCAGGCAGAACAGGATCAGGCCGATGTACAGGCCGACGAAGCGGCTGGCCACGCCGGTCAGCTGAATCACGCCGTTGTTCTGGGCGAAGGTGGTGTTGGGAAAGGCGCTGAAGGTGGCGGCGATCAGGCAGCTGACGCCGTCCCCCAGGACCCCGCCCTTGAGCCGACTTATATAGGAAGGACCGCTGATGGGCTGGCGCGCCAGCATGCAGTTGGCGGTGAGGTCGCCGACGGTTTCCAGGGTGCTGATCAGGTAGATCAGGGCGACGGGGACGAAGGCGCTCCAATCGAAACTGAAACCGTACTTGAAGGGTTGCGGCAGGCTGATCAACGGCAGGTCGGGCAGGGGCTGGGGCACCAGCTTGCCGCTGAACCAGGCCACCAGGCTGCCCAGGGCCAGGCCGATGATGATGGCGCTGAGGCGAATCCACGGGGTGTCGCTGCGGTTGAGCACAATGATGGTCAGCAGCACCAGCAGGCCCAGGCCGAGATTGCCCGGGGCGCCGAAGTCCGGGGCATTGAAGCCGCCTCCCAGATCGGTGATGCCGACCTTGATCAGGCTGATGCCGATCAGGGTGATGACGATGCCGGTGACCAGCGGGGTGATGACCCTTCGCAGTTGCCCGATAAAGCGGCTGAGGACGATCTGTACCAGGGCGCCGAAGAAGCACACGCCGAAGATCATCGCCAGGATGTCTTCCGGGCTGCCGCCCCTGTGCTTGACCAGGAACCCTGCCGCCAGCACCGCGCCCAGGAAGGCGAAACTGGTGCCTTGCAGGCAGATCATTCCGGCGCCGATGCCCCAGGGGCGACGTGCCTGGATAAAGGTGCCGACCCCGGACACCATCAGCGCCATGCTGATCAGGTAGGGCAGGTGGGTGGACAGGCCCAGGGCCGAGCCTATGACCAGCGGCGGGGTAATGATGCCGACAAAGCTGGCCAGCACATGCTGCAGGGCGGCAAGCAGCGCGGCCGGGGGACGCGGGCGGTCGTTGAGGCCGTAGATCAGTTCAGTGGGGCGGGAAGGGTCGGACGACATGGCATGGAACTCGGGCTGAGGGTTCTGGATGCCCGGGTCTGTGCAAAAAGCTGTCCAAGTGATCAGTTTATTGTCGAAAATGTCGCTCCGGGCCTTTGAATGCGCGGCTTTGCCGGGGCCGGACGGGGATTCAGCGAGTCGCCGCCAGGCTCTCCAGAAAGCTCTCCAGCACCAAGTGGGGGCGCCGTCCCTTGCGAGTGACCGAAGACAGGCTCAGGTCATAGAAGCGCGACTTGGGCTTGAGGGCGCGCAACCGGCCCTGTTGGACCCAGAGAGCGGCGTAGTGGTCGGGCAGGTAGCCGATGTAGCGTCCGGTGAGGATCAGGAACGCCATGCCTTCGCGGTCGGATGCACTGGCGGTGCAGTTCAGCGCCTGGTAATGGGCCTGGATCTCCGCCGGCAGGCGGAAGGTCGGGGCAATGGCGTCCTGGTCGTTGAGGCGCTGGTCGTCCAGTTGCCTGTCGTCGACATAGAACAGCGGGTGGCCCACCGCGCAGTACAGCAATGAGCGTTCGTCGTACAGCGGCTGATACTCCAGCCCGGACAGGGCGCTGGCCTGGGGCACGACGCCGACGTGCAGGCGGCCGTCGAGTACCCCTTGCTCGACCTCGCTGGGGGCGATCATGCGGATCTGGATCTGCACATCCGGCCCGCGCTCCTTCAGTTGCGCCAGGGCGTGGGTGATGCGCATGTGGGGCAGGGTCACCAAGTTGTCGGTGAGGCCGATGATCAATTCGCCCCGCAGATGGTGGTGCAGGCCGTTGACCTCGGTGCGAAAGCTTTCCAGGGCACTGAGCAGTTGCAGGGTCGACTGATAGACCTCGCGGCCTTCCTCGGTGAGGGAAAAACCGGCGCGTCCGCGTTGGCACAGGCGCAGGCCGACGCGCTGTTCCAGGTCGCTCATCTGTTGGCTGATGGCCGAGCGGCCGATGCCGAGTACGGTTTCTGCGGCCGAGAAGCCGCCGCACTCCACCACGCTGCGAAAGATCCGCAGCAGGCGGATATCAAAGTCGCTGACTTGCGCCAGCGGGTCGGCTCGACGGCTACTCATAGTTTAGTGGGGGCCAGACTGAAGGTTATTAAAGTTGGATTTCACCGACTTTATAGCCGTGGCAACTTAGTCGCAACAACGCTTTTGTTCCTATGCCGCTTCATTGCCTCGCGAGGTTTTGCTCATGAACATGCCGGAAACCGCTCCTCAGTCCCTGGCCAGTCAGCTCAAGCTTGACGCTCACTGGATGCCCTACACCGCCAACCGCAACTTCCAGCGTGACCCGCGGCTGATCGTCGGCGCCGAAGGCAGCTGGCTGGTGGATGACAAGGGGCGCAAGGTCTATGACTCGCTGTCCGGTCTGTGGACCTGTGGCGCCGGTCACTCGCGCAAGGAGATTCAGGAAGCGGTATCCAAGCAGCTGGGCACCCTGGATTACTCGCCAGGCTTCCAGTTCGGCCATCCGCTGTCGTTCCAGCTGGCGGAGAAGATCACTGACCTGACTCCGGGCAACCTGAACCATGTGTTCTTTACCGACTCCGGCTCCGAGTGCGCCGATACCGCGGTGAAGATGGTGCGTGCCTACTGGCGCCTGAAAGGCCAGTCGACCAAGACCAAGATGATCGGCCGTGCCCGTGGCTACCACGGGGTGAACATCGCCGGCACCAGCCTGGGCGGCGTCAACGGCAACCGTAAGCTGTTCGGCCAGGCGATGATGGATGTCGACCATCTGCCGCACACCCTGTTGGCCAGTAACGCGTTTTCCCGGGGCATGCCGGAGCAGGGCGGCATCGCCCTGGCCGACGAGCTGCTGAAACTGATCGAGTTGCACGACGCTTCCAACATTGCAGCGGTCTTCGTCGAGCCGATGGCCGGTTCCGCTGGGGTACTGGTGCCTCCACAGGGCTACCTCAAGCGTCTGCGGGAAATCTGCGACCAGCACAATATCCTGCTGGTGTTCGACGAAGTGATCACCGGCTTTGGTCGCACCGGTTCGATGTTCGGTGCCGACAGCTTCGGCGTGACCCCGGACCTGATGTGCGTGGCCAAGCAGGTCACCAACGGCGCCATTCCCATGGGCGCGGTGATTGCCAGCTCCGAGATCTATCAGACCTTCATGAACCAGGCGACTCCCGAGTACGCCGTGGAATTCCCTCACGGCTACACCTACTCGGCGCACCCGGTGGCTTGTGCGGCGGGCCTGGCGGCACTGGATCTGCTGCAGAAGGAAAACCTGGTGCAGAGCGTGGCTGAAGTCGCTCCGCATTTCGAGAATGCGCTGCACGGCATCAAGGGGGCGAAGAACGTGATCGACATCCGTAACTTCGGCCTGGCCGGCGCGATCCAGATCGCGGCCCGTGACGGCGATGCGATCGTGCGTCCGTTCGAGGCCGGCATGGCCCTGTGGAAAGCCGGTTTCTACGTGCGCTTCGGCGGCGACACCCTGCAGTTCGGCCCAACCTTCAATAGCAAGCCGCAAGACCTCGATCGTCTGTTCGACGCGGTTGGCGAAGTGCTGAACAAGCTCGACTGATTCGATCCCTCTTATATAGAAGCAGGCATGAAGCGTTTCGTGCCTGCGCCTTCCCCCCTTTCAGGAGTCCCCGCATGAGTCTGATTCAACACCTGATCCACGGCGAGCTGGTCAGCGACAACGGCCGTAGCAGCGACGTGTTCAACCCGTCCACTGGCAAGGCGATTCATAAAGTGCCGCTGGCCAGCCGTGAAACCATCCAGCAAGCCATCGATTCTGCCAAATCCGCGTTCCCGGCCTGGCGCAATACGCCACCGGCCAAGCGCGCCCAGGTGATGTTCCGCTTCAAGCAACTGCTGGAGCAGAACGAGGCTCGCATTGCCCAGCTGATCAGCGAGGAGCACGGCAAGACGCTGGAGGACGCGGCTGGTGAACTGAAGCGCGGTATCGAGAACGTCGAATATGCCTGTGCCGCGCCGGAAGTTCTCAAAGGCGAGTACAGCCGCAACGTGGGGCCGAACATCGATGCCTGGTCCGATTTCCAGCCACTGGGCGTGGTGGCCGGTATCACTCCGTTCAACTTCCCGGCCATGGTTCCGCTGTGGATGTACCCGCTGGCCATCGTTTGCGGCAACTGTTTCATCCTCAAGCCATCCGAGCGCGATCCAAGTTCCACCCTGTTGATCGCCGAGCTGCTGCATGAAGCCGGTCTGCCCAAGGGCGTGCTGAACGTGGTGCACGGTGACAAGACCGCAGTGGATGCGCTGATCGAGGCGCCGGAAGTCAAGGCGCTGAGTTTTGTAGGGTCGACGCCGATTGCCGAGTACATCTACGCCGAAGGCACCAAGCGCGGCAAACGCGTTCAGGCGCTGGGCGGGGCGAAGAACCACGCGGTCCTGATGCCCGATGCCGATCTGGATAACGCCGTCAGTGCTTTGATGGGCGCAGCCTATGGTTCCTGTGGTGAGCGTTGCATGGCGATTTCGGTAGCCGTGTGCGTAGGGGATCAAGTGGCTGATGCTCTGGTTGCCAAGCTGGTGCCTCAGATCAAGGCGCTGAAGATTGGTGCCGGCACTTCCTGCGGCCTGGACATGGGACCGCTGGTTACCGCGCAAGCGCGTGACAAGGTCAGTGGCTATGTAGAAGACGGTGTTGCCGCGGGCGCGCAACTGGTGGTGGATGGTCGTGGCCTGAGCGTGGCCGGTCACGAAGACGGTTTCTTCCTCGGTGGCTGCCTGTTCGACCGTGTCACCCCAGAAATGCGCATTTATAAGGAAGAGATCTTTGGGCCGGTGCTGTGCGTCGTCCGGGTCAACAGCCTGGAAGAGGCCATGCAACTGATCAACGATCACGAGTACGGCAACGGCACCTGCATCTTTACCCGTGACGGTGAAGCGGCGCGCCTGTTCTGCGACGAGATCGAAGTGGGCATGGTGGGCGTCAACGTACCGCTGCCGGTGCCGGTGGCCTATCACAGCTTCGGTGGTTGGAAGCGCTCGTTGTTTGGTGACCTGCATGCTTATGGTCCTGATGGGGTGCGTTTCTACACGCGCCGCAAGGCTATCACCCAGCGTTGGCCGCAACGTGCCAGCCATGAAGCCTCGCAGTTCGCCTTCCCAAGCCTGTAAGTTGTGAAGCAGCAAAGGCCGGCCCTCATGGGCCGGCCTTTGCTTTTATGGGCTTTCTGACCGATATGACAGATTTATGAAAATATGTGTTGACGGCAGATTCTACAGGTCTATAATTCGCCCCACTTCCGGCGCAGTCGAAACGGAAAACTCCTTGAGATTCAACGAGTTACGCAGTTTTCGGCAGCGGTTACGCTTCAGTTTATCGAAGCCAGAAGCAGTTAGTAAGGCAGTGTGTTTTCGCCTTGTTAACGATTCGATCATCTCGGTCGAAAGCGGTTAAAAAGAGGTGTTGACAGCAGCGTGTAACGCTGTAGAATTCGCCTCCCGCTAACGAGAGATCGAAAGCGCAAGTGGTTGAAGTTGTTGAGGAAATCTTCAAAAACTTCTTAAAAAATCGCTTGACAGCAAATGAGGCTGCTGTAGAATGCGCGCCTCGGTTGAGACGAAAGATCTTAACCAACCGCTCTTTAACAACTGAATCAAGCAATTCGTGTGGGTGCTTGTGGAGTCAGACTGATAGTCAAAAAGATTATCAGCATCACAAGTTACTCCGCGAGAAATCAAAGATGTAACCAACGATTGCTGAGCCAAGTTTAGGGTTTTCTCAAAACCCAAAGATGTTTGAACTGAAGAGTTTGATCATGGCTCAGATTGAACGCTGGCGGCAGGCCTAACACATGCAAGTCGAGCGGCAGCACGGGTACTTGTACCTGGTGGCGAGCGGCGGACGGGTGAGTAATGCCTAGGAATCTGCCTGGTAGTGGGGGATAACGTCCGGAAACGGGCGCTAATACCGCATACGTCCTACGGGAGAAAGTGGGGGATCTTCGGACCTCACGCTATCAGATGAGCCTAGGTCGGATTAGCTAGTTGGTGAGGTAATGGCTCACCAAGGCTACGATCCGTAACTGGTCTGAGAGGATGATCAGTCACACTGGAACTGAGACACGGTCCAGACTCCTACGGGAGGCAGCAGTGGGGAATATTGGACAATGGGCGAAAGCCTGATCCAGCCATGCCGCGTGTGTGAAGAAGGTCTTCGGATTGTAAAGCACTTTAAGTTGGGAGGAAGGGTACTTACCTAATACGTGAGTATTTTGACGTTACCGACAGAATAAGCACCGGCTAACTCTGTGCCAGCAGCCGCGGTAATACAGAGGGTGCAAGCGTTAATCGGAATTACTGGGCGTAAAGCGCGCGTAGGTGGTTTGTTAAGTTGGATGTGAAAGCCCCGGGCTCAACCTGGGAACTGCATCCAAAACTGGCAAGCTAGAGTATGGTAGAGGGTGGTGGAATTTCCTGTGTAGCGGTGAAATGCGTAGATATAGGAAGGAACA